>DAHVMY010000100.1:0-2767 GCA_027319585.1 Candidatus Dormiibacterota bacterium
GTCGACGCGTGGCGGAGGGGTACAGTCACTGCTTAGCAACGACTTGGGGGCGGTTAATCGTGCCGTGACCTCTACTGTGCCTAATATCGTGTCCAACGGTACGCGCGTTCTGGCCACGGTATCGGGCATGGCATATCTAAGTTGGCAACTCAGTCTGATTTCGGTTGCCGTGCTGCCGCTTTTCATCGTGGTGACAACTCGAGTGGGACGAGTGCGGAGACGTATTACTTCCGAAACTCACAGGACATTCGCAAGCATGTCTGCGTTAACGGAGGAGACCTTGTCGCTTAGCGGATATTTGTTGACCAAAGTATACGGAAGTCAGGAGGTTGCCCGCGGTCGTTACATGGCCGAGACAGACCAGCTAATGAGGTTGTGGATGCGGCAACAAGTCATAGGCACGCGGTTTAGGGGCTTCATCCAGACGGTCTTTTCCGTCTTGCCCGCTTCGGCCTATGTTATTGCGGGAGTGTTGCTACACGCCGGCCGTAGCGGCGGCATTTCGCTTGGCAACTTGGTAGCGTTCACCGTATTTCAGTCCCAGTTGTTTGTTCCAGTTGGTCAGCTGTTAGGTGCGCAGGTGGAGATGCAGGGCTTGTTTGCCGTGTTTGAACGGATTTGGCAGTACTTAGACGAACCAGTTGGCGTCGGTGACCGCCCAGGAGCTACGTCCCTGGCAAAGGATCAGATACGCGGGGAAGTCGCCTTTCGCGATGTTTCGTTTAGCTATGACAGTAGTAGTGGCAGGCCCGCAGTCGAACAACTGACGTTTTCTATCCTGCCTGGGCAGCTTGTGGCGCTTGTAGGACGGAGCGGAGCTGGTAAGACGACAGTCGCGTACCTCGCGGCCCGCCTGTACGAGGCGGAGGGCGGGTGCGTCACGCTAGACGGGTACGACGTGCGTGACTTGACCGAGGACACCCTGCGTGACGCTGTAGCCGTCGTTACTCAGGAGACGTTTCTGTTCCACGGTACGATTGCGGAGAACCTGCGGCTGGCAAAGGCTGATGCTACCGACGAGGAGCTCGTCGCAGCGGCGCAGGCCGCGTCAATCCATGAGAGAATCTGCCAGCTACCGGGCCGTTACGATACCGAAGTCGGCGAGCGGGGGTATCGATTTAGTGGCGGCGAGAGGCAACGGCTAGCGTTAGCTCGTGCCGCTCTAAGGAGTCCTAGGGTGCTGATATTGGATGAAGCGACAAGTGGGGTTGATGCGGAGAGGGAGGCCGAGATACGGGGATCCTTGCGCCGGCTTATGGGATCTTGCACCACTCTGGTGATAGCCCATCGCCTTTCCACGGTGATAGACGCAGATTGTATTCTGATGTTGGACCGTGGGCGGATTGTAGACAGCGGCACCCATTCTGAAATGCTTGCTCGCGGTGGGCCATACGCTAATTTGTATTTCGGACGGTGGTTGTGACGCCGGGCAGGACGTACGATGCACACCGCTTAGGCCGCTAAGCAGGTGGCCATAAGTTTTGTCCGTAGTGGAGTGGCAGCCAGGGAGCGCGCCAAGGGGCAGCCGTGGTGAGCATAGTGTCGCGGGACCTCGCTGCCGGAAGAAGTGGCGAGCTTGATGGACTCGGCCAGCCATGGTGGGGGGCGGCGAGTTGGCCAGGTCGGCCTTCAAGGCACCCCAGATCCTTTCCACCGGATTCTGGTGGGGGCAGTAGCGGGCCCCGTAGAGCAGATGCACCTGGGGATGCTCGGCGAGCCAGGCCTGCACCGATCGGCTGGAGTGGATGGTCACGTTGTCCAGGGCGAGGGCGATGGCAGGGGCGGCCGGGTAGGCCAGCAACACCTGCTCCAGGAAGGCACAGAAGCAGGCGCCGCTGGCACGTCGGGTCACAGTCCATATTCAGTTGCCCCTGCCGATATCGACAGCGCCGAACAGAGTGCGGCGTTGGTTCTGCCCCGGCGTCAGCACTGGCTGCCGTTGCCCTTGAGCAATCCAGGTCGAGCGCACCCAGGGAAGCAGATCAATGTGACATTCGTCCTCGGCGAAGACGACTGCACCGGCCGGGAGCGCCGTGATCGCCTTGCGGACCTTGGCCCAGCGCTGCTTGGCTTCCGCATCGCCCTTGGCGATCAGCCGGGGACGGCGCCAGGCGGCGACCTCGCGGAGACGCCGCCGGATCGTTGGCACCGAGAGGTGCAGGCGCAGGTTCCGTCGGATCCGGGAGGTGGTCCACTGCCGCGGCTGGGCGAGGCATCGGATGAGGCGAGTGCCCAGCTGCAAGCTACCCAACCGGGGCCTGCCCGAACGGGGCCGGTCCGGAAGCCCCGGAAGTCCCTCCTGCGCGTACCGCTCCAGCCAGCGCCGCACCGTGCGGGGATGGTAGAAGACCACCCCGGCGATCTCCTCGGGCGCGTAGCCCGCCATGGCCAGACAGATCATGAGGAGGCGAAGGACCACACGCCCATCGTGATGCAGGCGGGCGAGCAACTGGGAGTCGGGCATGCCCTTGACAGAGGCCGGTGGAAGATGCATACTGAATGTGGCCTTGCTGAGACGTTGATAAAGATCGGCCCATGCAAGGCTACTTCATCTCTGGCGGTAGGCCCGTCCCGTCCTGCCACTCTCCTGGACAAAACTTATGACGGCCTGCTTAGGAAGGAGAGCAGGTGTGGCCACAGTTCAGACTCGGCCACCTGGTTGGATTGCGGTCCTGCCCCCAAAAGGTCCTTGGTCGCTGCGGTTACTCGCACTGGTTCATAGGGCACCAAGGTATCGATACCATGTCCTGCGGTGGCGTACTCGTAG
>DAHVMY010000101.1:0-2751 GCA_027319585.1 Candidatus Dormiibacterota bacterium
CGCTTTGGGCAGCGACGCCAGCCGCCACGATGCGACTCTTGGCACGGCGTCGACCAGCGGCCGCGGCGTCAGACCGGTCAGGTGGCAGAACCGCAGAAACGCCCGCAACCCCGCCGTCACGTACGCCGCCCGCGACTCTCGCACTGGCGTCGGACGAACTCGACGATCTCGCCTGGAGTGAGCTCACCCAGCCCGAGGTCCTCCATCGGCCGGGTCGCCAGGAACAGACCGGCGATGTGCGCATCCGCCACCACCGTGCCCTCCGCCAAGCCGCGTTCCTCGACCAGATAGGTCCGGAACGCCGCCAGGCAGCGCTCGGCGGCCGTGACCGCCACCATCGGCTCGAGCACCGGGATCGCCCCCACCCCACGCAGATAGTCGACCAGCGGCGCCACTCCTTTCGCAGACAGCCACAGTGTGTAGCCCGCCTGCCGACGCGCAGCCAAGAACTGCGTGACCCGATCCGGTGTCAGCTCGGCCGCCGCGAGTCCCTCGGCCGACAGCCACCGACTCAAGTGAGCCAGCACGTACAACTGGCAGCCCACGGCAAGGTGGCGATAACCCTGAGATTCCAACGCCGCCTGGGGCCCGGCGGCGTGCTCTACGAGTGGGCCAGTCACCCTGACCCGCGACGGATCCGACATCGCTGCCTCCTTCAAACAGGAACTGAAGGCAGAAGCGTCGCGGATCAGACCGAGCCGGATTATGTGGACTCGCTCACGACCCCGCAGCACTCCGACGAGCACCAACGCCATTCATCCCGCAAAGAGTCCACATAATGGTTCTTATGAAGAGTTCTTCATAAGAACCATCGGAGCCTGAACGTGAGGCACAAGCTCCCCAAGCGGCTCCATGCGGAGGCCAAGGCCACCATCCGGGAGATCTACGCGGCCCCAACCCGGGCCGAATGCTGCCGCCGGCGAGCTGAGTACTGCACCAAGCTGCGAGCCACCGGGCATGACGATGCGGCGGACTGCCTGGAGCGGGACTGGGAGGACTTCACCGCCTTCTACGACTTCCCCGAGGAGCATTGGACCCACCTGTGGACCTCCAACCCGGTGGAGTCGATCTTCGCTGGGGTCCGGCTCCTGACGAACTCCACCAAGCGGCTGCGCTCCCGGGAGAACGCCCTCTACCTGGTGTTCAAGCTGGTGCTCCGCCTCAGCACCACCTGGAGACCGATCAACGGCCGCAACCAGCTGGCCCTGCTTCTGGACGGGGAACACTTCGACGACGGTCGACTGCGACGAACTCCCACCACCACGGAGGGCACTGCCGCTTGAGCAACTGACCCGCCTTCCTGGAAGACATTTCCACAGGGCTTGATGGGATGAAAGCGGAGGGGTCTCCACACCCCGAGGCTTTCCCGAGTGGGGGACACTCGGGTGTTGTAGCGGCCGCCAGGGAGGGAGACCCCCAGATGACCGACCCAGAGTACATCGGAATCGACCTTCATCGGCAGCGGTCGGTGGTGGTCAGGATGGACGCCGAGGGCCAAGTGCTCTCGAGCGACCGGATCGAGAACGACCCGGAGGAGTTGCAGCGGCTGCTGGCGGCGGCCGGGCCCGACCCGGAGGTGGTGCTGGAGGCCACCTACGGTTGGTACTGGGCGGTGGACGCCTGCCAGCAGGTCGGGGCCAGGGTGCACCTGGCCCATCCATTGGGGGTGAACGCCTTCAGGACCCAGCGGGTGAAGCAGGACCACACCGATGCCCGTCACCTGGCCGACCTCCTGCGCATGAACCGGCTGCCGGAGGCGTGGATCGCGCCCCCGGAGGTGCGCGAACTGCGGGAGCTGATCCGCTACCGAGCCAAGTTGGTGGCGCTGCGCAGCAGTTGCAAGTCGCAGATCCACGCGGTGCTGGGGAAGTTCGGAGTCAAGGTGACCATGAGCGACCTATTTGGGGTCTCCGGCCTGCGGCTGCTCGATGACACGGCGCTGCCGCCGGTGTACCTGCAGCGGGTCAACTCTCTGCGCAGCCTGATTGAGGCCATCACCGCCGAGCTTTGGGAGCTGGAGGGGCCGATCCAGAAGCGTCTGGAGAAGGACCAGGGATACCGGGCGATCCAGCGGATTCCGGGCGTGGGCCCGGTGCTGGGCGCGGTCCTGGTGGCTGAGATTGGCGACGTTACCCGGTTCCGAGATGCGGCCGCGCTCTGCTCCTGGGCGGGGCTGACCCCACGTCACCGGGAGTCGGACCGGACGGTTCACCGGGGCCGGATCACCAAGCAAGGGTCGAAGCTGGTGCGCTGGGCGACCGTGGAGGCTGCCCAGCGGCTTGGTGGTGATCCTCATCTGGGAGAGGTGCTGGGCCGGCTGCGGGAGCGGCGGGGCCGGGGGATCGCCCGGGTGGCGGTGGCCCGGCGGATCCTCACCCTGGTCTACTACGGCCTGCGGGACGGCGAGATTCGGGCCCTGGCCCGGCCCGCCCGGCAGGCCGCGTGATGGCTGTTCGGACCCGGCTCGATGCGTGCTCGCCGGTTTGTCTGGCCCCCGCAAGGCGTGGCCGTTCGCTTGATTGAGCCCACCGAGCCGTTGCTGTATCGCTCCATGCCGCCTTGGCGCGGCGCAGAGATGACAGGCTTCCCCGGACGGGGACAGCCCTCAGCAAGACCGAATCGGTCTGGAGTCCTGGCTCGCTCACGGTCCTACCCATCTTTCTCGACCGGGAGACTTGGCACCCCGGTTGCTGCGACCATCGGCTGACCACCCACTTCGGGGCCAGCAGAGCCCGCCTCACGGTGGGTTAG
>DAHVMY010000102.1:0-2561 GCA_027319585.1 Candidatus Dormiibacterota bacterium
CCAGGTCTTCGTGGGAGCTCTGGGCGCCAGCGGACTGCTGTACGTGGAGTCCAGCCTGGGCCAGGACCTGCAGTCGTGGCTGGATACCCACGTGCGCTGCTTCGAGTACATCGGCGGGGTCACCGAGGTGGTCACCCCGGACAATTTGAAATGGGTGCGGCTCTTTTGAAGGGACGGGGCTGAGACCCGTAGCGGTAGAGATCCGGGCAGTCTGGGCACCTGACTGACCGACGCGGGCCGCGCCTTCGGGAGCGGGGGAGTAGCGGGGTGTGGACCGATCTCAAGTCCAGTTCAGCACAGGGGGTGAGGCTTGTGTTCCAATCTGTAGGTGAACTAGCTACAGATCGGAGGTGCTCATGCCCCAACGTCCCAGCTCTGCCTCCTCGCCAGCGATGCTGCGCGGCGTCCTATTCACCCTGAGCAGACGCTGCGGCAGGTCCAACTGCCACTGCGCCCGCGGGGAACCGCACCAGAGCCCTGCCTTGGCCTACCCCGAGCAGGGTCGGACCAAGACCCTGACTCTGACCGAGGCGGACATCCCGGAGATCCGCCGGGCCCTCGCCCGCTACCAAGCAGCCAAGGCCAAGCTGGACGCGGCCGCCGCCGCAGGAGTGGCGACATTACGTACCCGCGCCGCCGCCCGGCGGGGGAAGTGATCAGCCTGGCGGTGGCTCCGCCACCGCCATTTGCCGCCGCCAGGGAACAGTTCGAAGCGATACTCAGTTTCGTGGAAACCGACGACGCTTTCATGATGTCCCATGGTGATCTGGAGGCGGCGCTGGCGGCCCAGGGCCGCGAGTTGCTCCGCCGTCTCCTCCAAGATCACCTGGATCTGCGGGCTGACCGCGAGCCCCGTCTGGAGGTGGTGGATGCCGCTGGGGTGGAACACGCCAGCGTCGAGACCGGCCACCAGCGGTCCCTGACCACAGTCTTCGGGGAGGTGGACGTCACCCGGCAGGCTTACCGGAAGCGCGGCGAGGCGAATCTCCACCCTGCCGATGGACGCCTGAATCTGCCCCGGGAGGAGTACTCTCACGGGCTGCGCAAGCAGGTGGCGGTTGAGGTCGCCCGCGACTCCTACGAGGAGGTGGTGGCGGCCATCGAGCGGACGACTGCGGTGCGGATCGGCAAGCGCCAGGTGGAGGAACTGGCGATTCGCTCAGCCGTCGACTTCGACGCCTACTACCGGGCCTGCTCGCGGGCCCCGTGCGCTCTGGAGGATGTGCTCGTCCTCTCCTGCGACGGCAAGGGGATCGTGATGCGGCCAGAGGCGCTACGGGAGGGTACCCGCAAAGCTGCGGCTAAGACCCGGCAGAAGTTGGCGACGCGCCTTTCCAGGGGAGAGAAGGGGAATCGCAAACGGATGGCGGAGGTCGGCTGCGTCTACGACCTCGCGCCCGTTCCCCGCACGCCAGAGCAGATTCTGCGGCGACCGGATGACCAAGAGGTGGCTCCACCGGCCCCGAAAGCCAAGGCGAAGTGGGTGACGGCCAGCGTCGTGGACGATGCCGCCACCGTGGTGGCGCAGATCTTCGAGGAGGCTGAGCGTCGTGATCCCGATCATCAGCGCACCTGGATCGCGCTGGTGGACGGCAACAACCATCAGATCGACCTGATCAACCGCGAAGCCCACAAGCGCCAACTGACGGTGCATATCGTGGTCGACTTCATCCATGTACTGGAGTACCTCTGGAAGGCTGCCTGGTGCTTCCATACAGAAGGTGACCGGGCAGCCGAGGTCTGGGTGCGCACCCATGCAATGGCAGTCCTCAGAGGCAAGGCCAGCCAGGTGGCCGGTGCCATGCGCCGCAGCGCTACCCGGCGCGGCCTGGCGTCAGCCCGGCGGGAGGGCGTTGACACCTGTGCCACCTATCTGCTCAACAAGCGGCCCTACCTGGGCTACCCTCAGGCGCTGCAGGAGGGATGGCCCATTGCCAGTGGCGTCATCGAGGGCGCATGCCGCCACCTGGTCAAGGATCGCCTCGATCTGACCGGGGCACGCTGGGGCTTGGCGGGTGCCGAAGCAGTCCTCAAACTACGGGCTTTGCGGACCAACGGCGACTTCGAGGAGTATTGGCGCTTCCATCTCCTCCGCGAGAAGCGCCGGGTCCATCAGTCTCGCTACCTCCGCAACTCCATTCCCGGGGACAATGACCTCCCTTGAAAAGAGCCGCACCCATTTATATAGGTGTGGCGGGCAGCGGTCCGGTACCGCCGGACTCGGTGAGCGGGAGACTTCGGACAACCCAGATCGGGTGCAGCCGACCCGGCCGAACTCCCGCAGGGACCGTGGCGGACGTGGTATCCCTGCGAACTGACTAATAGGTGGGGCAACGATCGGCCCCTCTCACCCACGGATGGCCGCGCGGGCCCACCCACCCCAAGGGCAACCTCGCTCGCTTCGAGGTCGCTCGCGGGCAGGCCGGCGGCGCTCCCCCCGCCACCCACCTGTGCGCGCCGCAGGCCCAGCTCCCCGATCCCGCCCGAGCTCCGCCGAGAGGACGGCTGGGTCCCTCGCCGACGACAGCACCGGCCGGCCGTGGCCGGGATCGCGCTAGGGC
>DAHVMY010000103.1:0-2546 GCA_027319585.1 Candidatus Dormiibacterota bacterium
ACGCCAGGCGGTCCGGCTCATCACTCCGTGCCCCTAGAGGCAGGTGGGCGGTGTGGGCTCTGCGCGGCGACGCCCCCGAGTCAGACGGACCGCAGCGACCGTGTTGCAGGCGAGGTTGTAGTGGGGCGGGGAACAGCGCTCGGGGCGCGCGCCGGCAACGCGCCCGTAGTTCCGCCCTACGACCCAGTCCAAGAAGTCCGAGGCGACCCCCTACGTGCGATTCGGGTCGCTCGCCCACCAGACGACGCTGAAGGGGATGACCGCCTCCACCTCATCTGCGGCTCCGGCCGCGCCCCGGCTACGAAGCGGACGCGGCGACCGGAGGGATGAGTGGGAAGTGGCAGGCCGCCACGTGCCGCGGCCCGAAGGCCCGAAGCGGCGGCTCCTCCTCGGCGCAGATGTCCTGGGCGCGGGGGCAGCGGGTGCGGAAACGGCACCCCGACGGGGGGTTGAGCGCCGATGGCAGCTCTCCGACCACCGGCCGGATGTCCTTGGACCGCTCGCGCTTGGGGTCGGGCTCGGGGATGGCGTTGATAAGGCCCAGGGTGTAGGGGTGTGCGGGCTGCTCGTAGATCGCGGCGCTGGGCGCCATCTCCACCAGCTTGCCCAGGTACATGACCCCGATCCGGTCGGAGAGGTACTTGACCACCGAGAGGTCGTGGGAGATCACCAGATAGGTGAGTCCGTGGGTCTCCTGGAGGTTGTTCATCAGGTTGAGGATCTGGGAGCGGATCGAGACGTCCAGCGCCGACACGGGCTCATCGGCCACGATCAGCTTGGGGTTGAGTGCCAGAGCCCGGGCCAGGCCGATGCGCTGGCGCTGGCCTCCGGAGAACTCGTGCGGATAGAGGTCGGCGGCCTTGGGGCTCAGCCCCACCTCCTGGAGCAGCTGGCTCACCCGGGAGTCGCGCTCCTTGCTGCTGCCGATCTTCTGGACGGTGAGCGGCTCTCGGATGATGGCACCGACTCGCATCCGGGGGTCCAGGGAGGCGTAGGGGTCCTGGAACATCAGCTGCAGGTCGCGGCGCTTGCGGCGGAACTCGCGGCCCTTGAGCTTGGCGATGTCCTGCCCCTCGAACCAGATCTCCCCGGAAGTCGGCTTCTCGAGGCCAACCATCATCCGCCCGATGGTGGTCTTGCCACAGCCGGACTCCCCCACCAGCCCGAACGTCTCCCCCTTGGAGATGGTGAGGCTGACGTCGGAGACCGCCTTGACGGAGCCGATCTTGCGCTGCATCACGGCCCCTGCCGTGACCGGGAACTCCTTCACCAGGTGCCGGACCTCCAGGAACTCCGAGGGGGGGGCGGCGCTGGGCTCGGTGGCGGTTGGGCTCGCGGTGGTGGTCATCTGATGTGGTCCTGAACGGTTGCTGATGAGGAGTTGGGCAAGGGATCAGCCGACGGGTGCCGCCTGGTGCAGCTGGCTGGCCCGACCCACCGGGTTGAAACAGGCGAACTGGTGCTCCGGCGTGTCCCCCTCCAGCTGGGGCTCCTCCTCCCGGCAGCGCGCGGTCGCGTACTGGCAGCGGGGCTGGAAGCGGCACCAGGTCGGGGGGTGCGACAGGTCGGGGGGCAGCCCCGGGATGCTGTAGAGGGCGACGTCGGTGCGCTGGTCCAGCCTCGGGATCGAGGCCAGCAGTGCCTCGGTGTAGGGGTGGCGCATCGACTCGAAGAGCTCCGCGGTGGGAGCGGTCTCCACGATCTTGCCGGCGTACATCACATTGACCCGGTCGGCGCGGCCGGCGATCACTCCCATGTCGTGGGTGATCAGCAGAACCGCCATCCGCAGCCGCTGCTTGAGGCTGTACAGCAGCTCCAGGATCTGCAGCTGGATGGTGACGTCCAGGGCGGTGGTGGGCTCGTCCGCGATCAGCAGCTTGGGGTCGCAGGAGAGCGCCATGGCGATCATCACGCGCTGGCGGAGCCCTCCTGAGAGCTGGTGGGGGAAGTCCTTCAGCCGCTCCTTGGGGTTGGGCATCCCGACCAGGCTCAGCACCTCGGCGGCCCGGTCCAGCGCCTCCTTCTTGGAGACCTTGCGATGGATCCTGACCATCTCCGCGATCTGGTTGCCCAGGGTCATGGTGGGATTCAAAGAGGTCATGGGGTCCTGGAAGATGACGGCCACGTCGTTGCCCCGGACCGTGCGCAGCTCCTTCTCCGGCATCCCCACCAGCTCCCGGCCGGCGAGCTGGATGCTCCCGCCAGCGATGTAGCCCCCCGGGGGCAGAAGGTGCATGATCGACATCCCGGTCATGGTCTTGCCACAGCCCGACTCGCCCACCAGCCCGAGGGTCTCGCCTTCCTCTATATAGAGGCTCACCCCGTCGACAGCGCGCACCTCGCCCTTGCGCTGGCGGATGTAGGTCTTCAGATCCTTGATCTCTAGAAGTGCCAAATCTCAGTTCCTAAGCAAAGCGCGATCGCGCTGCCGCAATTTGTGCGGAGTATAGCGGTACCGAGGCGCGCCCGCTCGGAGGTGCGCCGGTCCCCTCAACGAAGTCCCCAGGCGCTGGGTGGGAGCGGCACCAGGGGCCGGGCGTCATCGG
>DAHVMY010000104.1:0-2525 GCA_027319585.1 Candidatus Dormiibacterota bacterium
CCGTCGGTCGCGCGCGATCTGCGTCTCCACGAGCCCTCCTCCGGCTTGCGCCACGCCCAACCGACAAGCGAGATCTAGGCGGAACTTTGGAGTGATGGGCGAGTTCGGGTGAGTTCAGTTGAGACTGCGGAGTTGTGTCTACGCGGCGGGGAGATGGACACCAGCCAGGGTCAGAGCGCGAGCCTGCAGCTCTGTAGCCTCGGTGGTGATCTCGAAGGCCGACTCATCCGGGAGGCCGGTGGGGACCACCTGACTGCGGCAGATCGTTGCCAGGGATCTCAGCAGCGTCGGGAAACTGTGCACCGGGCTGCCATCGTCCAATTGCTGGGTTGACGCTTTGCGCCTCGCCGCGGCGGAGGGACGTGCGGGAGCCACAGGGTCGTCCTGGAGCGGGGGCTGCTCGTCGCGGAACAGCAAGGGCGCCCAGGCCCGCTCCAGGTGCCAGCGCACGTAGTAGGCGAGCATGCACAGCAGGATGTGCGCCTTGACCCGCGCTGAGCTCCAGTGGTAGATGGGGCGCACTTGAATGTCCAACCCTTTCCAGGTGCGGAAGGCGTGCTCGACGTGCTTGAGCCCCTTGTAGGTCCGCACCACCGAGGGGGTGTCCAATCGCTCCGGCGCAACCGAGGTGCGGATGACATAGATGCCGTCGAGCTCGGCTTCAGCACTGATCTTGACCTGATCGCGCTCCAGGCGGAGGGTGTGGTCGGTGATCTCCACCAGGAAGTGCTTGCCCACCTTGTACTGGTTGAGCACTCGGCCCACCCGCAGGCCGATCTTGGCGGCTCCCTTGAGCCTGCCATTGGCGACTGCCTCCAGGATGGGTTGCAACTTGGCCTCGGTTGCCTGCAGCAGGTCCTCGCGCGTGCGCTTGCGTTCCTGGGCCAAGTCGGGGTTGCGGCACACCACCAGCCGCTCTCCGGGGTAATCGGGATGGCTGATCTCGGCCAGGCCGCGCTGGTCAAAAAGTCCCATCTGGATGGCACCTGAGTCCAGCAGGGCCCGGATCTGAGGGCTACGCAATGCCGAGATCCAGTCGATCCCACCTTCTTTGCGCAGCTCCTCGATCCTTGCCTGGGTCAGCATCCCTCTGTCCCCGACCAGGATCACTCCCTGGAGGTGGAAGCGCTTCTTGATCTTCTCCACCTGGGTAGCCACGGTCTTGGGGTCGCCAGTGTTGCCCGGCACCACCTCGACCGCGATTGGGCGTCCCTCGCCATCGGTGACCAGGCCGTACTCGACCTGCAGGGTGCCCTTCTTGCGATCCCGGCTGTAGCCGCTCTTGGCCAGCGGGCAGTGCCCGCCCTCCACATACGACGAGCTGAGGTCGTACAGCACCAGCTCGCCATCTCCCAGGTGGCGCTTGGCCAGCCTGCGCTCGATGGCTGGCTGCCGCTCCAGCAGCCAATCGAGGGACGCATACACCTCTTCGACAGTGGCATCTTCCACCGCGAAGGTCGAGCTCAAGGTGGACTGTCCCCAGCTGCGGGTGGTGGCCAGCTTGGAGTGGGGCTCGACCACTCGAGCACAGATCAATGCCAGCACCAGATCTCGTTGCCGGGACTTGGCCCGGTCGAGCAGCTCGGCAACCCCCAGATTGCGCATGGTCTGGGCGACGGCGAGCACATGCCCATGGGGGCGGCTGCGGCGGATGTGCAGCTCCTGGCCGGCCAGGAACTTCTCTCCGGCCAGGCTGCGGCGCACCAGCTCGACGGTCTCTTCCGGGAGGTGGGAGAGGTTGGCCAAGGTCTGGTTCTTGACCTTGCCATTCTCACGGTAGGAGCGGCGGAGCAGAGGGTACCGGTAGACCCGGCCCTTGTATTGACGACGGATCCACGCGACATGGACAGCCTCAGCTCGGCGCGTCACGAGAGCACTGTGCCACAACCCGCGTCTATTGCCAAGAGCCTTCTTGTCTGCCTTTGCGACAATCCGAAGTTGCCATAACCCCCATCAGCACAGCGTAAACCCGCCCCAAACCCCCGCTACGCGCCCCAAAGTTCCGCCTAGGGGGGAGGGCGAACTCGCTCGCGCCCTCCCCAGCGGCGGGCGCTGCTGTCAGACTGTGCCCGCGCGGTCGTCTAACCGATCGCGGTTTCGGCGGAAGAACTGGACGACACCATCGGGCAGGTGTGGGCGAGGGCGGCGGTGGCGACGCTCAGAGAGTTCGCCATTGCCGGAGTCGTCGAGGCGGCGGCTGCCGTCCCGATCCCCTATCCCGCCAATGCGGCGCCCAACACCCCCGGGGCGATGACCGCTCCCACCAGCGCCGGTTTAGCCTTGGTCTTCATCACCGGATCACCTCCAGCTTGAGCGCCCGGCTCGACACCGGGCTTGGTGGGCGGCGCAGCGCCGTCTTTTGTCAGTGGACCATCCGGAACTTAGAGTCGGCAGCGCAGCGGCTGTGACGTTGATGGGAAGTTGATCTCCGTGCCGAAGTCGGTGGGGAGACCGTTCCTCAAACTGTGACAAATGCGACACGGGTCTGAGGACCACCGCTGAAGGCGGTGGGCTCCGGGGCGATC
>DAHVMY010000105.1:0-2324 GCA_027319585.1 Candidatus Dormiibacterota bacterium
CACAGCAGCCGGCGCACCCGGAAAGGGGCTCCCTGCAGGAGGGCCTTGGCCAGGCCAGCTAGTTTGAGTTGCCTCACCCCACAGCCACTGTGCCACCGTCAAATTTCAGCACAAGCCGCCATATCGCCCTTTGCCCACTCTGGCGGGCAATGCGATCCCCACGAACGGCATCAAGAACCACCCAGAGGACCACGACGTGGTCCTCTGGGGCCAGCTCGCCACCTTCGCCTGTACCTCGGCAAGGGGCGCCTCGCCTACATCGAGGGTCGGCTCTAGAGCCACCAGTGGCGGACCACCGACGGCAGCACACGACGGACCACCGAGATCGTCGGCAGCCGGCTCCAGGCACTCTCCTCGAAGAGCACTCCGGCTATCCCGGCGACGTAACGCCCGGGCCCGCTCCCGGCGGGGCTTGCTGAGCCCTGCCGGGATGTCGGTGATCACGCGTCGCCCAGGGCCTCCAGGAACGCCCGAGGCGTCATCACTACAAGTCCAGGACGCCTCACCGCGGTGAGGTCCGGGTCTCCCCCGATACCAGTATGCCAGCACCCGCCGCCTCCGCCAGGAGGACGAGGAAGTCGTCGTCGGGATCACCAGTGATGGGATCGTCCCTCTCTGGGGGATCATCCACGATGACGACCAGTTCCCGGATCGCATCCACGAACTCGTGCGCCTCCTCGACGCTCAGATACCGCCGGAACTTCGGGCGTGCCAGCACGTCCGACAGCTCGTCGATCAGCAACGGCGAGACAACAAACTGAACCCGCCCAGCCTTCGCAGCAAGAAGCAGGCGAGCGGACACACCCTCTCGCGACGTGACGGCCGCTACGAAGACATTCGTGTCGAAGACGATCCGACGCGGATCATCCACCGCTCACCGTTCGTGTCCGCCGCTCCCAACGGACCGCACGCACCTCGGTCACTGCTTGCGCGAGCGCTGCGTCCTCGTCGAGGTTGCTCGTCGAGGCGACACGCTCCAGCAGCTCTCCCAGCTTGTCCCACACTGCATTGCCGTGGCCGCTCCGAAGATATGACCGCAGCGCCGCCTCGATGACAGCGCTCTCGGACTGGTTGGACGTGAGCGCAGCAGCCTTCGCCGCCATGAGCACGTCGGAGTCGAGGTAGACGGTGGTCTTTTTCTTTGCCATGACTTGAGTTTACCACTATTCCGTCATGACGGTATCCCGTCGCGCCCAAGAACCCACGCGGGGGAGGAGCACCATCATGATCTACACCCTCCAGACGACGGCGATGCCCGCACCAACCCCGTCCAGAGCCCGGCGACCTCTCCGACGCCGTCAGCCCCCAGCTTTTCCGCGGCAGCCGGCGGGGGGATCACCGCCCCCAGCAGCGCCGCCGCAGGCGCTGAGGGCCTCAGGGCAGCAGGGCTTCCGCGCGGAGCAGCAGCGGTCCCAGGGTGGTGAAAGCGTCGGCGTAGCGCACCCCAGCGAAGGTCCCCCAGTACATCATCCGGGCTAGGCGCCGCTCGACGATCTCTGGCCCGACCGTCTCCGAGACGGTCGGGCCAGAAAACTGGCTGGCGTGGCACAGCACCGCCGCCCTCCAGACCTCGGCCATAGACCCCACGTCGACCAGCAGCTCGGCCCGGACAGGTGCGTTGCCCGGGTAGCACAGCAGCCGGCGCACCCGGAAAGGGGCTCCCTGCAGGGGGGCCTTGGCCAGGCCAGCTAAGTGGGCGGCCCGGCGCCCCAGCTGGTGCGCCGCGACGTGGTCGGGGTGACGGTCCTCAGCGTGGGGGAGCAGCAGCACGCCCGGTTGCAGCTCCCGCAGAGCCTGGGCTAGCTCCAGCTCCGCCCCCGGGAGATCCGCCAGGCCGCCGTCGGGAAGCCCCAGGTTTCCCCTCCAGGAGAGCCCGAGTACCTGAGCGGCCGCTCGGGTTTCGGCTATCCGGGTCTCGGGGTCCCCCAGCGTGCCCAGCTCACCCGCAGTCAGCTCCAGCACCCCTACCCGCTGCCCCTGAGAGGCCATCAGGGCCAGCGTGCCGCCGCAACCGATCTCGGCGTCGTCGGGGTGGGGTGCTAGGCAGAGCAGCGAGGTGGGGGGGGCTCCCCAGATAGGTCGTAGAGGCACCCGGTCATCTTAGGCCCCTACCGCGCCCTGGCCTGTGCCGTAGGCGTCTTGCGCCCACCGGCACCCCGGAAAGGGCGCAGGCGTCGCCGGCCGAGGCGGGATGCCGGGAGCGGCAGGCGGGTGCCGCTGCGGCCCGGCCGAGCTGCGCTCGCAAGATTCCATAGCGGGGCGCTGAACGCCGCGCCGCCGAGAGGCACGGGCTACCGTCTCCAGCGCGAGTTCGCGCAGGCTCG
>DAHVMY010000106.1:0-2291 GCA_027319585.1 Candidatus Dormiibacterota bacterium
AGCGTCCCACGACGCCGGCGACGTCACGTGGACCTGGTCCAATGGGATGCTCGACATCCAAGGGCTGGAGATCATCGGCGGGCTGGAGACCGTTGACGTCAGCGTGCCGCCGCCCGCCTCGGGCTACGGGTCGGTCACGAGCTTCACCGTGGCCTACGCGGGGGGAGCGCCGATCTTGGGTGCCACGTCACCCCTCATGCTCCCCGCGCACGGCGAGGTCGCGCCCTGAGCGGGAGCGGTCCTCCGCCGGCTGATCCAGCCTGGACGTCGCGATACCCGGCGCATCTCTGAGCCGGGTATCGCGCCCCGGGGCGTGTCGCGACGCAGCGCTTCCCGGGGCACCAGGAACGCGAAACGGTCCCGCTGCAGATCGGAGCAGCTGGACTGCCCCCGCGGCTACAGTCTCGCCATGCCGCTTGCGGAAGACATGCTTGCCCGCTCGCCGCTCTTCTCGATGCTCCCGTCCGCCGAGCTCGCCAAGCTCGGCGCGAAGTGCCACGACCGGCGCTTCCCCGCTGGGGCGACGCTGGCGGAGGACGACGGGGCGGGGGGCCTGTTCGGCCTGATCGTGGAGGGGATGGCGACGGTCGCCGTCCACGGAGAGGCGGTGCGCACGCTCGGGCCTGGCGACGGCTTCGGCGAGCTCGCGCTCGTCGACGAGGGGCGCCGGTCCTCGTCGGTGACGGCCGCGACGGACGTGCGCTGCCTGTTCCTCACGAAGTGGGACTTCCGGCCGTTCGCAATGGCGCATCCCGAGGTGGCCTGGGCGCTCGCCGAGCTGACGGTGCAGCGGCTCCGGGAGGCCGAGGCGCGACGAGCCGAGGGCTGATCAGTCCGAACGTCCGCTCTCGCCGCCGCGGACGGGTCTCGGAAGGGCGCCGGCTACGGGCCCGACGCCCCTTCCGTCCCGAGCGCGAGCCCCTCGTTGCCACCGAGCGCCGCCGGCCCGAGGCGCTTCGGCGCACCGGCGCGGCGGCCCTCGACGTCTCCTGCGAAGCGCCGGGCCTCCGCGAGCCCGAGGGCCCTTGCGTCACTGTCCGCGGCCGGCGCGGCGGCCATCGGGGTGGCCGACATCCCCGTCCCGACCAGGTCCGGCTGCGCGGCGCGCCCGGTGAGGACCTCCGCGGGGCCCCGTCCTGAACCTGCATCAGCAGTGCCGGCCGGTTCGTCCTGGCCGTGGACGTACTTCCCCCCGCGGAGCAGCGACGCGAGGGCCGCGAGGAGGCAGGCGACGGCGCCGAAGGTGAAGGCGATCGTGAGCCCGTCGGAGAACGGCTTGGAGAGCAGGGTGGGGAAGAACTCCCGTCCGGTGATCGCCGCAGCGGAGGCCGGAGCCAATGAGGAGAGCACGTGCGAGCCGAGCAGGGTCGCCATCGGGTTGTAGCCGAGGAGCGCGGCGAAGAGGCTCGAGATCGGTGGCAGGTGCGACACGCCCTCGGCGGCGGCGACCGGCACACCGTGGCCGACGAGCGCGCTCGAGAGCGCGTCGGGAAGGCCGGCGGCGATCCCGGTGATCATGAGCGTGAAGAAGACGCCCATCGAGAGCACCATCGCCGCGTTCTGGAACACCCCGGACATCCCGGCTCCCGCGCCACGCTGGTCCGGCGGGAGGCTGTTCATCACGGCGGCTCGGTTCGGCGAGGCGAAGAGCCCCATTGCGAGGCCGTTCGCCAGCATCAGTCCCGCGAAGGGCAGGTAGGAGAAGTCAATCGGCAGGAAGTCGAAGCCGACGAAGGTCGCTGCGGCGAGCAGCATCCCGGTCGTCGCGAACGGCCGCGCCCCGTAGCGGTCCGAGAGGATGCCCGAGATCGGCCCGGCGACGAGGAAGCCGGCAGTGAGTGGCAGCATGTAGATGCCGGCCCAGAGCGGGGTCTCCGCGAAGCTGTAGCCGTGGAGGGGCAGCCAGATGCCCTGGAGCCACATGACGAAGATGAACATCAGCCCGCCGCGGCCGATGGCTGCGAGCAGCGAGGCGAGGTTCCCGAACAGGAAGGCCCTGATGCGAAACAGGCTCATCCGGAACATGGGGAATGCCACCTTCGACTCGACGATGCCGAAGACGATCAGCAGCCCGACACCGATGGCGAGCTCGGCGATCACCTTCGGGCTGGTCCAGCCCATCGAGCTCTTCCCGTAGGGCTCGATGCCGTAGGTGATCCCGATCAAGAGGACGGTGAGACCGGCTGCGAAGAGCGCGTTGCCCCACCAGTCGATCTTCGCGGGGGTCCGCACGCCGTTGTCGCGGAGCTTGAAGTAGGCCCAGATGGTTCCGAAGAGACCGACCGGCGCAG
>DAHVMY010000107.1:0-2258 GCA_027319585.1 Candidatus Dormiibacterota bacterium
ATCTACCGCGACGGCAGCAAGCGCAGCCAGCCGCTCTCGACGTCCCAGAAGCAGGCGACCTACAGCGGCCAGGCGGTGGCGGAGGCCAAGCCCGCCCGCCGACGTCTGCCGGCGGAGAGGAGCGCGATCACGCACAAGTTCGACATCCAGGGCCACGAGGGGTACCTCACGGTGGGCCTGTACGAAGATGGCCAACCCGGCGAGATCTTCCTCAAGATGGCCAAGGAGGGCAGCACCCTCAGTGGGATGATGGACTCCTTCGCGACCTCGGTGTCGGTCGCGTTGCAGTACGGAGTGCCCCTGCGCCTGTTCTGCGCGAAGTTCGCCCACAGCCGCTTTGAACCGGCTGGCTACACGACCAATCCCGAAATCCCGATCGCCAAGTCGATCGTGGACTATATCTTCCGCTGGCTGGCAGCACGCTTTCTCTCGGCCGAGGATCGTGACGCGCTGGGAATCATAAGCCGCCGCGAGGAGACCGTCAGCGCCCTCGACGAGGCGGCGGTCACACCGACCGAGCGCCTCATCGTGTCCGCCGAACCGGCCACGACACCGCGCCAGGTCAGCGCCAAGCAACTCGCCGCCGAGCTGACGTTCCGCAACCAGGAGGACGCGCCGTCCTGTTCCGACTGCGGAGCGCTCATGGTCCGCAATGGGGCCTGCTACAAGTGCATGAACTGTGGTAGCACTTCGGGATGTTCCTGATGGGAGGGTCTTGCGGATAAGGCGCAAAACGCTTGCGACTTTCACAAGTCAGACGCCCGGAGAGAAATCTCCGGGCGTTTTGCTGTCCTTGGGGGCTTTTGAGGTGAGAATCAGGCCCCAAAGGGACAAAGGAAACGCCCCGCGGCGGCGATCGGGCCTGTCTCGGGGCGCGTTTGGTCCAAGAAGTCGGGATCCGAGTCGGTGGAAGAGCTCCGAGGCAGCCCTATGGAGCCCGCGAGTCCTCCCCCGAGCCCCCCTGCCCCAGGAGCGCGGAGCTGGGCTCGGTCACCAGCGCCACCTGGGAGCTTCGCCGCGGTTGCAGGCGGTGCTTGCGCAACATGGCCGCGGCAGCCTGGGCGGCATCCCGCTTCCGCTTGATCATCAGGCGTAGGTTGTGGGCTCCCCACATCAGCGTCACCAGCAGCGACACGTTGGGAATGTGCCGGTAGTGGTACTGGCCCTTGGTGAGCCCGATCACGTCCGGGTTCTTGAGGCTCGAGAAGCCCCGCTCCACATTGGTGCGCAGGGCGTACTTCTCCTCCCACTCGGGAGTTCCCCAGAACGGGAACTGGAAGATGCTCGGGATCTCCTCGGCCTTCAGGGTGGCCGTCTGAATGCAGCAAGCCTCGTCGTCGCCGTGCTGGCCGTCGCAGACCGGCAGCCCCGGGTCCCGTCGCCGCATGGACACGGGCACCGTCGGGCAGCCCAAGGCGTTCAGCGCCTTGCGCCGCAAGACCGGCGAACTCAGCCGCACTTGGCCCGGGGTCGGCTTGCCGTGCGCCACCAAAGCGTAGATGGAGCGTTCCTCGATCGCCTTGCGGTAGGCCTGCTTCTTCTCCACCGGAGCCTGCAGCCCCGGGCGCTCGATCAGCCGGAGCCGCTCAGGCAGAGTCGGCAGGTAGACCCCGCTGGGCAATACCAGGCAACCTCTCCACGTCGGGTACGGATGGATCTGGGGGGACTTCAGGTCGAAGACTCCCATGACATTCTGCTTGCGGAGCGCCGCCATCCACTTGGAGTCCTGGCTGAAGCCACGGTCGCCGATTAGCTCGGTGACCGGGTGGCCAGAGGCCTGGAGCATCTCCACCAACCGCACGGACAGCGGGACGTCATATCGATTGGCGCCGAACAGGACGTGGGCACAGACGTAGCTGGCGTTGTCAGCGGTTCCCCCGATGACGTCGTCTCCAAAGCCGAAGTAGTGCTGCTTCCGCGGTTCGGACTCCGCCCGCTTCCCCTTCCGCTCCTGCTCGCCGGGGGCGTCCGGGTCCCGATCGCCGACAAGCTTCGACCGCCACCTGGCGTCGGCGTCAGCGGCGAACTCACCGCGCTTGATGCGAGCCTGGGAGATGGGGCGGCAGTCACCCTCGACCTCGGTCGTGTCGGTCGTGTGGGGGGCTCCCGCAGGCGGCGCTGGAGCGGTGTCCCTCGGCAAGACGAACACCCCCGAGTTCGGCGCCGGCTCGCAGACCTTCAACCAGCTCTTCGGCGCGACGCGCAATCCCTACGACCTCACGAAGACCGCGGGCGGCAGCAGCGGCGGCGCCGCCGCC
>DAHVMY010000108.1:0-2229 GCA_027319585.1 Candidatus Dormiibacterota bacterium
GGGAAGGTGATGCTCCCACCGCGCCCCCCCCGGACCACCTTGCTCCGCAGCGCCGAATACTGGGTGGCGATGTCCGACTCGTCGAACTCCTGGAACACGTCGAAGCCGAAGACCCGGTTGTACCAGTCGACCCACTCGTCCATCCGGTGCAGCTCGACGTTGCAGACGCAGTGGTCCACCACCTGCAGACCGGCCCCGGTCCCCTGCTTGAACTCCTCCCGGAAGCCGGGCAGGAATGCCCCTTCGTACTCCGAGCGCTCCACGAAGGTGTGCACGGTGTCACCGAAGGTCCTGACCGTCGCCAGCCGCACCGCGCCCCGGTCGTCCTCCACCACATGCGGCTCGGCGACCGGGCGCGCGCCGCGGTTGACCGCGTCCTGATAGGCGGAGTTGGCGTCCTCGACCTGGAAGGCGAGGGCGCGGACGCCGTCACCGTGGAGGCGCACGTGGTCGGCGATCTCCCCATCAGGCGATAGGGGAGCGGTCATGACCAGGTGCACATCCCCCTGGCGCAGGACGTACGAGGCGCGGTCCCTAACCCCGGTCTCCGGTCCGGAGTAGGCCACCACGTCGAAGCCGAACGCGGAGCGGTAGAAATGGGCGGCCTGGCGTGCGTTGCCCACGTAGAACTCGATGTGGTCGACCCCGTCCAGGAGGGTCTCGCGGTACTCGGGAGCCCGAGGAATCGACTCGGTGTCTGCTTTCACAACCACGCCTCACCTAGTCTGGGCCGCCCGGAGCCCGGGCGGGGGGCATATGCCCCTGCGGCCAAGGTTAGCGCTCCTGGCGAGAGTTTTCCCGGTGGCTCAGGAGCCCTCGACGCTGTAGGTCGCCACGAACTCAGACTTCCCGTCCGTGTAAGCCTCGCGGTTGTCGGCGTAACGGCTCACCAGACTCAACTTCAGGGCAACATACTCCTGGCGGACTCTGGGATCCGACCGCAGTCGGTCCCGAAACCGCAGCACCCGTTGGAAGTCGGGGTGGTCGGGCTCGATGAGGTGGAGGTGATGGGTGCGCCGCTCCGGCGAGGGTTTGCAGAACCAGTGCTCCCAGGGACGGAAGGGGCTGTAGCGATACTGCAGAGCCTCCAGGGCACCGAAGTACTCGCGGGCCGCGTCCAGCGACCTGACGCCGGCCAGGATGTCGATCACGGGCTTGCCGGTCATCCCCACCACCGCCGTGCTGCCGATGTGATGGATCCCACCGGAGATCACCCCCGCCAGGGCGCGCTCCAGCAGTGCCCTTTCCGCCTCGAACCGGGCCGGCCAGCTGGGGTCGTACTCGCTGAGGCGGACCGGCTCATCAACCCAACCCGGGGGCCTTGCTGCCATGGCACCGTGAGAATAGGGCATGTGGCACCTAGCGAGCGAGTTGTTCCTGACCCCTTCTGCGAGCCGCAGCTTGTCGGTTGACCCTGGGGACGTCCAGCTTCCCTGGAGATCCTGCTGGCCCACCGCCGACGAGACCGCGCTCTCTTTCTGCTGCCCTCTTGAGGACGGCCCCTGGTTGGCGGCGCGCGCCCTCGAGGTGGTGCGCCAAGTCTCCGGGGCCAGACCGGATCCCTCCAGGGAGCGGTACGCGGTTGGGAGCGGGGGTGGCGCTCCCCTGATCCTGGGCGAGCCCCTGATCTGGCACGGTCTGCGAGCTGTGCTCGAGACCTGCCAGACCGACGGTCAGGCGACCGCCGAGGTGACCCTGCGCCTGCCGCCCTGGGCCGAGCTGGCGCTCGGCGTGGCCGAGGAAGCGGTCTGGGAGCTGGCCGACCAGCTCGCCGTGGAGCTCGGCTCAGCCTGCGGGGTAATCTCCGACGGCCGGGCGGTAGGGTATCCCGACCTCGGCGATCCCCAGAGCACCGCCCGCAAGCTCCAGCTCTCCCATCTGGGGGTGATGGTGCCCCCGGACTGGTCGCGGTTCCTCCGGCCGGCGTCCAGCCCCTACTGGGTGCTGCCCTTGAGCCAGCTGGTGGTGGTCCTGGAGTAGGGGGCGGCCGCCGAATCCAACCAGCGGTGGCGCGAGCAGTCGCCGGTGCCACGGCAGCGACCGGTCCCGGCCCGTGGCCGGACGTGGCGTCAGGGCGATCGCACCAGGGGGAGGTGGAGGCGCATGCAGGGGTTGGAGGCCGCCGTGAAGCCCAGCTCCCGATAGAGGCCGGCTGCCAGTGGCGCCGCATGGAGTTCGACCCGTCCCACCCCGACCTCCCCGCACCACCCGATCAGCGCCCGCATCGTC
>DAHVMY010000109.1:0-2190 GCA_027319585.1 Candidatus Dormiibacterota bacterium
GGGTTTGCCCCCTGGCAAACGCAGCGACGTCGGAGGAGGCCACTTTGTCAAGGAACCCTACAGACTGCTTGTCTAGGAGGCTGGTGTTTTTCGAGACCGGCTGGTGGAGCGCCTAGCCGAGGGGGCGTTCAATCGTAGCTCGGCCTCGGCGATCTCGACGGAGATTGCCTGTAGCTCGTGCAACAGAGCGCGGACCCGTCGGCCAGCCTCGAACCAGGGCGCATAGGCGGCGTACTGGTCTTGGCTGAGGTAGCGACTCACAGTGTGACCGGCGACCGTGCGGGTCCAGATGGGGTAGGGTCCGTGCGGCACTGGCGGGTCAGCGGCGCAGCGGCAGCCGGGCTTGCCACAGGTGAGGTAGCGGAGACCGATGGAGCCGGGCAGGACGAAGCCTAGTTCGGCGATCTCGGTGGCGATCCGAGCGGCAGCACGGCGCTGGGCAGCGGTTGGAGTGGGCATCTGGAGATTCTCCTGCAGGGGCCTTGTGCTGCGGTCTTGCGGCTGTCACACTTAAAGGTATGACATTAGGCCACACCCCGACCCAACCCGACATGTTCCGCAGCACTGCTGACTTCTGCTCAGGGCAGGTCGCCGCCGACTCGATCTACGCGTTGCTGCACCGGGAAGCCGGGAAGTTGTTCCCCGACGAGGAGTTCGCCGACCTGTTCACCGAGGTGGGGCGGCGCAGCGTGCCCCCAGGGATCGTGGCGGTGGTGATGGTGCTGCAGCGGCTGGAGGGTTGCTCGGACCGGGAGGCAGTGGAGCGGTTCGCCTTCGACCTGCGCTGGAAGCACGCCGCCGGGGTCAACTTCGACTATCCGGGATTCGTCCACACCGTGCTGGTCGACTTTCGGGCCCGGCTGGCCCATTCAGCACGGCCGGAACGCATCTTCGAGGTCACGCTCGAGGTGGGCAGGCAGGCCGGGCTCGTGGGCCGGCGGAGAGTGCTCGACTCCACTCCCATCTATGACGCGGTGGCCACCATGGACACCGTGACCCTCATCCGTTCCGCGATCCGGGGCGTGCTGGCGGCGGCGGGAGAGCGGGCAGCCCAGCTGCGCAAGCAGCTTGCCCGTGATGATGACTACGCCGCCGCGGGCAAGCCGGTCTGCGACTACGACGACGCGGCGGCCCGGGTGGCCCTGGTCGACGCGCTCGCCAAAGACGCAAGGGCGTGCCTGCTCGCGCTGGAGGGCGAGCGGCTCGACCCCGAACTCGCCCAGGCGGCGGAGCTGCTCGCCACAGTGATTGGCCAGGATCTCGACGAGGGCGAAGACGGGATCTTCCGGATCGCCCGGCGGGTGGCGAAGGACCGGGTCATCTCCACGGTTGACCCGCAGGCCCGCCACGGCCGCAAGACCTCCGCCCACGCCTTTGATGGCTACAAGGGTCACGTCGGCATCGACCCGGACTCTGAGCTGATCACCGCGACCGCAGTCACCCCCGGCAATGCGGGGGATGCCGCGGCGGCCGCAGCCCTGCTCGTCAATGATCTGCCGACGACGAGCGAGCCGGTGCCAGCCCAGGAACTCGCCAGCGAGGAGCAGCCCACCCCCGCTGCGCCCTCCGCTTCACCCGCCGAGCCGGCCGGTGCTCCAGCGGCTGACGGGGAGTCCCCGACGGCAGTCAGCGCGCCTACGGCGCAGGCTGCGGAGCCGATCCCGGATGCGCCGGCCGCCGTTGTTGACTCGTCCGGCCCAGAGGGCGGGAACGCACCGACCGCTGCCACGGCGGCGACCAGTCAAGCCGAGGAATCGATGCCCCGCGCCGAGGCGCCAGTGGTCTACGGCGACGCCGCCTACGGTGCTGGCGAGCTGCTCGACACCCTCGAGCGGGCCGGCGCCGAAATTTACTGCAAGGTGCAGCCGCCGATCGCTCCGGGCGGGCGGTTCACCAAGGGCGACTTCACCATCGACCTCGCCACCAGCACCGTGGTCTGCCCGGCCGCACAGGCCGCGCCATTGCGCGCAGCCGGCCATGGATGGCTGGCCTCTTTCGGAGCGGCCTGCGCCACCTGCCCGCTGGTCGCGCGCTGCACCACTGCCAAGACCGGCCGCACCATCTGGGTGGGTCCCTACGAGGAGCAGCTGGCCAGGGCCCGCGCCCGCCAGACCGACCCGGACTGGAAGGCCCACTACCGCGCCACCCGGCCGAAAGTGGAGCGCAAGATCGGTCACCTGATGCGCCGCC
>DAHVMY010000010.1:0-48469 GCA_027319585.1 Candidatus Dormiibacterota bacterium
GCTCCCTAACCTCCGGGGAGACCCCGTGGGCGGTGAGCACCACGGTGCCCTCCTTCACCTTCTCCAGCGCCTCCAGCCGAGAGGGGGCGTCCACCAGCTGGACCCCACGGTCGGCGAACTCCCTGGTCACGTGTTCGTTGTGGACCAGGTAGCCCAGCATCGCCACCGGTTCGCCGGGATGCTGCTCGGAGGCCACCCGCAGCGCCCGGATCGCCTCCACCACCCCGTGGCAGTAGCCGCGAGGGGTGATCTTCACCACCTCCATCCACTTGATCCTACCAGTCGCCCGAAATCGGCCCGAAAGTCGCTCGTCCCTCGGTCCGGCCGGGGTCGGAGGCGCGCCCTGCCAGCAGCAGCCAGGAGTAGAGCAGGATCCCCGACCCCGCTCCCACCCCCAGCTTGACGGTGGGCGGAAGTGGAGAGGGGGTGACGAACCCCTCGATGACACCCGCCACCACCAGCAGGCAGGCCATGCCCAGCGCCAGCTCCACCGCGGGGCGGGCGGCCAGGGTCAGGGCGGTGGACCGCCGCTGCAGCCCTGGGCGCAGCCAGGCGTCCCCCAGGCGCAGGCCGGCGCCGGCGGCGGCGCAGATCACGCTCAGCTCGATCACGCCGTGGGGGACGATCAGCGACCAGAACTGGACGTCGAGGCCGGCGGCGTGACTGGCGCTCGCCAGCACGCCCAGCATGAAGCCGTTCTCGAGGAGCAGGGCCACGGTGGGGAGCCCCAGCAACAACCCCAGCACGCAGGCCAGGGCCGCCACCCGGATGTTGTTCTGAATGATGAAGGCCGAAAGCTGGGAGCCGAACTGGCCGCTCAGGGCGACCGGATTGCCGAGGTGGTGGGAGTCGACGCTGGCCTGGAACCCGGCCGGCAGCAGCCCGACCAGGTCGGGGCGGAGCGCCACCGCCGCCCAGCCGGCGGCCACCCCAATCAACAGGCAGGAGGCGGCCAGGAGGGTGTACGGAGCCAGCTCCCGGAACCGCCGGGGCAGCCCGAAGGCGAAGAAGCCAGGCAGCGCCGCCAGGCCGGGGCCGGCTCGCCGGTAGAGGAGGGGCTGGGCCGTGGTCAACAGGGTCTGGAGGTAGGTCGTGAGCTCCGAGCCGGGATAATCCCGCCGGCAGGTGGCGAGGTCGCCACTGGTCATGCGGATCAGTAGGGCCAGGCGGTCGATGTCGGCCGCCGAGGACCTCCGGACTCCCCGGCCGCGCAGGCGTTCGCTGGTGGACACCAGCTCGTCCCACAAGGGACGGCGCGCGGCGACGAAGTCCTCCGGCGGCCTCACCGCGGCCGGCCTTCAACGAGGGCAGTGGCCGCGTCCGGCCGCGGTTTAAGATGCCAACCGGGCATGCAGCAGGAATTCGGATACCGCACTCCGGAGAGCCTCCTCCTCTCGCAGCCGCTGGCGGGCATCGGGTCGCGGGGGCTGGCGGCGGTGGTCGACACGGCGATCATCCTGGTCATCATGCTGGCACTGGTCTTTGGCGCGTTGGCGCTCGACGCCCTCTCCCCCTCCTTGTCCGGCGTGGAGTCGCTGCTCATCCCCCTGGTGGTGGTGGCATCGGTGGTGCCCGTGGCCTACTACGTGGTCTGCGAGGTGTCCACCGCCGGGCGCTCACCCGGAAAGCTCATCTTCGGCCTGCGCGTGGTCGACCTGCAGGGGGTCCCCGTGGGGGCCGCCGACTCCTTGGTGCGGAACCTGATCCGGATCTTGGACTTCCTCCCGCTCCTGTACGGCATCGGGGTGGTGACCATGTTCGCCGGTGGCCGCTCCCGCCGGCTCGGCGATCTCGCGGCGGGCACTGTCGTGGTCCACGACCATGGGGTGCGCCGCCTCGCCGAGGATCGGATCCCGGCTGAGCCCGCGCTCTCGGCCGGACTCGACCCCGGTCTTCCGCTGGTGGCGGTGGAGCGCTGCGGGCGCTTCGAGCTCGAGCTGCTGGGGGAGTTCCTGCGCCGCTCGGGGCTCGGCCCGGACCGGCGGCGACAGGTGGCGCGCGATCTAGTCGCCGCCATCTCCGCCCGGGCCGGGGTCAGGTTGGATGAGGGGGCGGAGGGGGAGGATCCCGTCCACCTGGTGGAGCGCTCCTACCTGCAGCTGCGGCAGCGCCTCACCGGTCCCTGATTGCCGCCTGATCCCGTGCCGGATGCGGCCGGATCCGCAGGCGCCGCGGTCTCTCCCTGGCCACCTCGTCGCGACCTGGGGGTTCCGGATCCTCGGGCTGCCGACTCCGTTCGGGGGAACGGTTGCGCTGCGACTCCAGGTTGCGGCGGACCGTCGTCGGGCGCCGGGAGGCATCGACCACGGACTCCATGAAGGCCCAGCAGCGATAGGCGGCATAGGCGGCCAGCCCCAGCATGGTGAGCGAGGCCACCACGTTCAGTAGTCCTGCCAGGGGGGGCACCAGGATCGCGAGCGCCGCACAGCCGCCGATCACCGCCAGCCCGGTCCGGAACCTGTGCCTCCCCATCGGCTGGGGAAGTCCGCCCGAGGGCCGGTGCGGGGCGGGGTAGCATGGTTGGTCTGAGCGCCTTAATCCGTCCTGACCACGGTGTCGGGCCCCACCCCCATCGCTCCTGGCTGCATCTGCTGGCCTTGGAACCCGGCTTTATGCCATCGGAGCGCACCCTCGTCGCGGTCCGGTCGGCTCTGGTCGAAGCCGGACTGGCGGTGCCCGCACCCGATGGAGGGCTGCAGCCAGGACCCGAGTTCGCCAGCGTCCTGGGCGCGTCGGCGAGCCCGGCCATCCCACGGCTGGCCGGCCCCATCCGCGGGTCGGTGACCGTGGAGGCCGGGATCTGGCGCTGCTATCCGGACCCCGGACCGCAGGGGTTCCAGTCCGACCCGGTCACCGCCTACACCGCCGCCTGCCCGAGCTGCGGTGGGTCCCTCAACTTCTTCCTGCTGCGCTTCCCCGACCCCGATCCGTACCAGGCGGTCTGCCCCCACTGTCAGGGGGTGATCTCGGTGCTGGAGCTGCACTGGTCTCCGGAGCTCCCCAAGGGTAGGTTCGAGGTCACCTTCGGCGACCTCCCAACCCGCGCGTCGCTGCGCGCGCACCCTGTCTTCCCCGAGCTCCAGCTAATCGTCGGGACCCCCCTGCGGGAGGTGCACGTCACGCTCTGACCAGAGGTGGTCAGGAGAGGTCGATCACCGCCGTGCGGATGTCGGACATGTCCATCAGGGTCCACTTGCCGCCGATCCGGCCCCAGCCGCTGCGCTTGCCGCCCGCGCCGCCGAAGGGCATGTTGATGTCCCAGTAGTCGGTGGTGTCGTTAACGATCACCTGCCCCACCTGCAGCTGTTCGGCGAATCGGAATGCCCGGGCGAGGTCGCGGGTGAAGACCGCCGCCTGCAGACCCAGGTCGTCCGCGTTCGCCAGCTCCAGGAGCTCCCGGTCGCCGGCCGCCACGGTGATCGGGAGCAAGGGCCCGAACGACTCCTCGCGGAACGCCGCCATCGAGGGCAGGACCCCATCCAGGACCGTGTACTGGTAGTAGAGCGGGGTGGGCATGTTCTGCTGCCGGGAGCCGCCGATCAGGAGGCGTGCGCCCCGGCTGACCGCATCCGCCAGGTGGCGGTCCATCTTGGCGGCCACGGCCTCGTTGTTGAGCGGGCCGAGGTTGACCTCGGGAGCGAACGGGTCTCCCAGGTGGACCCTCCTGGCCTCCTCCAGGCAGGCCTCCACGAACTGGGGATGCACGGAGCGGTCGACCAGCACCCGCTCGGTGGCGCAGCACACCTGGCCCGAGCAAAGGTAGGCGCCATAGGTGGCGGCACGCGCCGCCCGCTCCAGATCGGCGTCGGCACACACCACCATCGGACCGTTCCCGGAGCATTCCATGATCGTTCGGCGCAAACCCGCCGCCGCCTGGATCCGGGCGCCGGTCGCCGAGGAGCCGATGAATCCGATGGCATCGAATCCCTCCGCCTGGAGCAGCATCTCCCCGACCTCACCGCCCCCGGGCAGGATGTTCACGAGCCCTCTGGGCAGCCCGGCCGCTTCGAAGGCCGCCATCGCCTCCAGCACCGCCAGGCAGGTGTGCGCCGGGGGCTTGACCACCAGGGCGTTGCCGGTCGCCAGTCCCGGAGCCACGAACTCGGCCATCATCAGCACCGGGAAGTTCCAGGGGGTGATGATGGCCCAGGTGCCGACCGGCCGGCGGAAGGTGAGCATCCGCTTGGAGGGATCGGTCACCGGCAGGGTCTCGCCGTTGAGCCGCACCAGGTCCTCGGCATGGAGGTGGAACAATCGGGCCGCCTCCTCCACATCGCTCACTGACTCCGCCAGCGGCTTGCCCTGCTCCAGCGTCTGCAGACGGGCCAGCTCAGCCACCCTGGCCGTGATCTCGGCTCCGATCCGGTGGCAGAGCTCCGCCCGTTGGAATGCCCCCTCCTCCCGCCAGGCCCGCTGCGCCAGCCGGGCGGCCGCCACCGCCTGGTGCACGTCCGCGCGGGTGGGCACCGGCACCTCGGCGACGACCTCGCCGGTGACCGGGCTGACCAAAGGGACACTCTCCTTCGTCGCCCGCCACTCCCCGTCAATGTAGAGCTGCAGGCGCCTGGGCTCGGCGCCCACCTCTGCTGCGGCCCGCCCCGCGAAGTCAAGGGTCATTCTGGATTCTCCTTCTGGTCTTGTCTTGCCGTGAGGTCGGTTGCGGCTGGCCCCTCAGCGCTGCTGCAGCCGCTTCTCGACCACGTCCCGCAGGCCGTCTCCCATCACGTTGATCGCGATCACGGTGAGCACGATCAGCACCCCCGCCGGCCAGAGCTCCCACCAGTAGCCGTTGAAGAGGTTGTTGATCCCGGTGGTCAGCATCTGCCCCCAGCTGGTGGCGGGCGGAGGCACCCCCAGTCCCAGAAAGCTGATGGCGGCGAAGGTGAGGATCGCGTCGGCCACCTTCAGGGTTCCGTTCACCACCACCACCCCCAGGGCGTTGGGGAGCAGGTGCCGGAAGACGATCCTCCAGGAGCCGCCTCCGAAGCAGCGGGCGGCGGCCACGTAGTCGCGGGTGCGCAGACTGAGCACTTCGCCGCGCACCAGCCGGGCGGTGCTGAGCCAGCTGACCGAGGCGATGGCCAGGATGATCACCGGCAGCGAGGGCTGCACCAGCGCCGCCAGCAGGACCACGAAGAAGAGGAATGGGATGGAGAGCATCGCGTCGACGATGCGCATCATCACCGCGTCCAGAACCCCTCCGACCAGCCCCGCGATCGCTCCCCACAAAGTCCCGAACACGGTCGCGATGGCGGCCACGGCCAGGGCGACCTCCAGGGTCGCCTGGCCCCCCAGCATCAGCCGCCCCAGGATGTCGCGGCCCTCGGGGCTGGTGCCGAGCAGATGGCTCGGCGAGGGGGCGAGGTTGCCGTTGATCAGGTTGGTGGAGATCTGGTTGGTCTGGTAGAGAAGCGGGCCGACGTAGCAGAAGAGCAGCACCAGGACCAGGAACAGCGCTCCCGCCAGCGCGATCCGGTTGCCGGTGTAGACGCGCAGGTTCTCCAGCAGCAGCCGCCGGGAGCGCCCGACCTCGGCGTCCTCCGGCCGGCCCCCGCCCGCGCGGCCGTCGCCGGGCAAGGCGGCGGTCAGGTCCAGGTTGAGGGACGGGGAGGCGGCCAGCGGGGTGTCGGTGGCCTCAGCCATAGCGGATCCTCGGGTCCAGCACCATGTAGAGGAGGTCGGCGACCAGATTGCCGACCACGACCGCGGTGCTGATCAGCAGGATCACCCCCAAAAGGACCGGATAGTCCCGATCCTGGGCGCCATTCCAGAAGAGCAGGCCGGTGCCGGGGAAGTCGAACAGCGCCTCCACGATCAGGGAGCCGCTGATCACGTACGGGAAGCTGATCCCGATCAGGCTCACGGTGGGCAGCATGGAGTTGCGCAGGACGTGGCGGCTCAGGATCCGTCCCCACCCTGCGCCCTTGGCGCGGGCGGTGCGCACGTAATCCTCGAGCAGGTTGTCGATCACCGCCGAGCGCATGTAGCGGCTGAAGTAGGCGACGTTGCCCAGCATCAGGGTGCCGGTGGGGAGCACCAGCGCGCTCACGCTGTCCCCCAGGTTGACCCCGAAGTGGATCGCGGTCGGGGGCAGCAGGTTGAACTCGATGTTGAACACGATGATCCCGATCACCCCGAGCAGGAAGCTGGGCATCGAGTACAGGGCCAGCAGCAGGAAGGAGAGGCCGTAGTCGATGTCGCGGTTGCGGCGGATGCCCTGGATCAGCCCCAGGGGGATGGAGACCGCGATCGCCAGAAACAAAGCGATCCCGACCATCAGCAGATCCCGGGGGAAGTACTCCGCCAGCAGCGCCGAGACCGGGGAGTTCAGCTTGTAGGAGAAGCCGAGGTTGCCGTGGAGCGCCTGCCAGAGCCAGATCCCGTACTGGACCGGGAGCGGCTTGTTGAGCCCCTCCTGGGCGGCCAGCTGGGCGACCGCGTGCGGGCTGGCCTTCGGCCCCAGCTGGGCGCGGACCAACCCTCCCGGGAGCACGTGGAGCAGGGTGAAGACCAAGAGGCTGACCAACAGCATCACCAGGATGGATTGCAGCAGCCGCTGCACGATGTAGCGGGTCACGGCCCTCCTCTTCCGCAGCGCCGCCCGGGACAGCCGCTGGGCTTGGTCACACCGTTCCCCGGTCGTAGACCGCCTGGCCGCCGACCAGGGTCAGCTGCACGGCCGCCTGGGGGAGGTGGCGCGGCTCGAGCTCGAAGGGGTTGGTCGCCAGCACCACCAGGTCGGCCATCTTTCCCGGGCTGAGGGTCCCGGCCTCGGCATCCAGGTGGTTGACGAAGGCCGAGCCGGCGGTGAAGGCCGCAAGCGCATCCTCCATCGGCAGGGCCTGCTCCGCCAGAAAGGGCTCTGGAGGGGCGCCACCTTGCACCTCCGCCACCCTGGTTGCTGCGACTGCGATCTCGGCCAGCGGGTCGGCGGTCGAGACCGGCCAGTCGGACCCACCTGCGAGGACGGCCCCCTGGTCCTTGAGGCTCCTGAAGGGGTACTGCTGGCGGGCCCGCTCTGATCCCAGAAAGGGGATGGTCAGCTCGTCCATCTGCGGCTCATGGCAGGCCCAGAAAGGTTGCATGTTGGCGACCACCTGGAGCTCGTGGAATCGGGGCAGGTCGCTGGGATGGATCAGCTGGATGTGGGCGATGTGATGGCGGGGGTCCGGGGCGGACACGGGCCCGCTGCCGCGCGCCGCCTCCACCGCGTCGAGGGCGACCCTGACCGCACGGTCCCCGATCGCGTGGAAGTGGAGCTGAAACCCCAGGCGGTGCAGGCGGGTGCTCGCGGCCCGCGCCAGCTCCGGCTCCAGGAACAGGTGGCCACTTCCCAGTTGCCGCCCGGCACGATCGCCCGCCTGGTTCCGGTAGGGCTCCAGCAGGGCGGCCGTGAACGTCTCCATCACCCCATCCAGCATGATCTTGACGCTGCCGGCGTCCAGTCCGGCCGCCCGGAGCTCCGCCCGGCGTGCCGCCAGCTCCTCCACCTGCTCGAGGCCGCGATCCCGCTCCCACCAGAGAGCCAGGCGGACCCTGGCGGTCAGCCTCCCGGCCGCCTTGAGTTGGGCGTAGGCTCGTTCGGCCTCCCGGTCCACCATGGCGTCCTGCCAGCCGGAGATGCCCAGGCTGTGGAGGTGGCGCTGCGCCTGGAGCAGGGCGGCCACCGTCTCATCCTCCGAAGGGCTTGGCAACAACCGGCTCACCAGCGCCATGGCCGCCTCGTGAAGGGTCCCCGAGGGCTCGCCGGAGGAGTCACGCTCGATGCGCCCATGCTCCGGATCCGGCGTGGTCCGGTCGATGCCCGCCTGCCGGAGGGCAGCGGAGTTCACCCAGGCGCTGTGGCCGTCGCGGTTGGTCAGAAACGCCGGCCGGTCTGCGGTCACCGAGTCCAGCAGCAGGCGGTCCGGGGTGCCGCCGGGGAAGCTCTCCATCGACCAGCCCTTGCCGCTGATCCAGCCCCCCTCCGGATGGGAGCTCACGTACTCGGCGACGCGTTCCAGGCAAGCGGCCGCGGTCAGCCTGCCCTCCAGATCGCAGCTGCGCTGCTGGAGCCCTCCGTGCAGGGGGTGGCAGTGGGCGTCCTGGAACGCGGGGAAGGCCGCCTTGCCATGCAGGTCCAGGGCCTCGTGGTCCGGGCCCAGCTGGGCCCGCGCCTGGGCCAGCGGCCCGGCGGCGGCGACCCTCCCGTCGCGCACCGCCAGGGCCTCGACCCAGGGGGCTTCAGGACAACCGGTCCAGATCGGGCCACCCGCGATGAGAAGACCCCGGCTGTGACCCAACGAGCTTCCCCTACTTGACGAAGTACCAGCTGGAGGGATGGTAGTTGGCGTACGGATTGAGCGGATACCAGCCCCGCAGATTGTTCTTGGCCACCACGATCTCGTAGTCGGCCACCGGCCACCAGAGGGACGCCTCGTCCTTGGAGAGATAGTTCTCCACCGCGTACAGGGGCCCCAGACCGGGCTGGGTGTGGGCGGCGTTGATCAGCCGCTGGGCGGTCGCTGAGTTGTAGCCTCCGGCCCAGTAGTTCCCCTGGCCGAACTGGTTGCCCCCGACCGGCAGGATCTCGTACTGGCCGAAGTCCCACATGAAGCCGCTGTAGGCCAGCAGACCCCAGTTGCAGGGGGGTGAGTTGGGGCAGGTCCCCCCGATCGAGAACATGGTGTTCTCCGTCTGTCCATCCAGGTTGATCCCGATGCCCGCTGACTTGGCCGCGGTCGCAAACGCCTCCACCTGGGCGAGGAAGCTGGGGGTGCCGGTCGAGTACATGAAGAGGAAGCTCAGCTGCTTGCCCTTGGCGATTCCGGCGCCGCACTCGTTGCTGGCGGTGCCCGGCCGCTTGCAGGTGTCAATGCCGCCCGCCCCCTGCGCCCACCCGTGGGCGGCCAGCAGCTGCTTGGCGGCGGAGATGCTGTACGGGTAGGGGTCCGAGCGGGTCTGGGGGCTGACCAGGTTCGAGCCCGGATAGACCGGCGCCGGGCCATAGTCGGGCAGGCCGAAGCCGTGCAGCGTCCGCTGCAGATAGAGCTGCTCGTCGATCAGATGCTGCAGCGCCTGCCGGATGTAGAGCTGGTCGACCAGCGGCCCCCAGGTCTTGTTCGTGAAGCCGAGCTCCACGGTCTCGTTGTAGAACACCGGCCACGGGGTGACGGTGTAGCCGTGCTGCTTGAAGTAGCTGGCCAGCGAGAGGTCGGTGAAGGGGAGGAAGCCGAAGGTGACGGCTCCCGAGCGCAGCGCGTCCACCTCCGAGGTGTCGGACGGGAAGCTGTAGATCTCGTAGCCGCTCAGCCGGGGCTTGCCCGCGCCGGTGTAGTGAGTGTTGGCGCTGAACTGCGCGGTGTAGGTGGTGGGGTCGAACGCCTTGATCACCCAGGGGCCGTCGACCACCTTCCAGAGGGGGTTGGTCGCGTAGGTGCTCAATTTCTCCGACTGCCCATACAGGAAGTTGAAGACGGCCTTGGCCCCGGACGCGGTGGAGGCGTTGTGACCATCGGCGCAGGTGAGGCAGGTGCGGTCCCACGCCTGCTGGGGCAACGGATAGATCCAGGTGAGCTGGTTGCCGGTGAACCACTGCGGGTTGTACGCCTGGTTCAGGTTGAGGGTGAACTGGTAGGGGCTGTTGTAGGCGATGCTGCTCACGTCATCCGGCATCTCGCCCGGCAGGTAGGCGCCGTCCTTGTTCTTGCCGGCCGAGAGCAGCTCGAAGAAGAAGCGCACGTCCGCGGTCGTCACCGGGGTGCCGTCCGACCAGGTGTAACCCTGCTTGAGGGTCACGGTCACGGTCCGGTCGCCGTTCGAATAGACCGGGGGGTTGGCCAGGGACAGGCTGTAGTTGACCCCTGACTTCCCCGGTCCGCCGGCGAAGTACAGTGGCCGCCACATTCCCCCCTCCACGTTGGAGTTCCAGTCCTCGTAGTTGGCCTGGTTCTCGATCGGGAAGATCCAGGAGAAGTCCTCGCCGATGGGCAGCGCGTAACTGGCGATGCCACCCGAGGTGGGCGTGCCCCCGGTCGCCGGCGTCTGGGTGATGCTGTTGGTGGTGCTCGAGGGGGAGGTGGTGGAGCCGCAGGCCGCGACCAGAACGCCGAGAGCGGCGAGCAGCGCCAGGACGGTGGTGCGGCGCGCCCCCGGCGCGTGCCGGGCGGATCCCCATGCAAACTCCAGCCACCGGCTCCGGAAGGCTCCGGTGGCGTCACCACTGGTTCCCGGCGTAGATCTCATCGCCTGCTCCTCACATCTGCGGCTTCCTGATCCCCTGCTCCGACCCCGGTCGCCCGCCTGTCCCCGCCCCCGGGGAGGTGCCGGTCGCCACTTGGACGGTGGCTAGGCACAGCTCGAGGGTGGGCCGGTGCACGGCTCCGGACGCCGCAGCGAACTAACCGACTGTAGGCTCGGACCTCCGGCGGTTCCATGTCCGCCGACCCCAAATCGATCGCTGGAAAATTGTTTCTTCTGCACAAGCCGCTGGGGACCACCAGTCGGGCGCTCGTGATCAATGGGCGGCCAGCCGCTCGGCCACCGTTCGCCCCGAGGGGGGCCGGCCCCCTGACTCGGCGCGGGCGTCCAGGCGGCTGAGGGCCCACTGCGTGTAGCGCACGGCCAGCCAGCGGAGTGGCTCTGGCTCCCACGCCTTCGAGCGGTGGCCGACGATGGGGAGCCGGGTCAGCTCCGAGTCCGTCTCGGTGATCAGGTCGGCCAGCACCCTTCCCGCCAGGCTGGTGGTGGCGACCCCGTGGCCGGTGTAACCGTAGGCCGCGGCGATGCCCCGGGCACGGTCGAACCGGATCTGCGGGATCCAGTCCCGGGGCATCCCCAGGACCCCGCCCCAGGAGTGGGTGAAGCGCACCTCTCGAAGTTCCGGGAACCAGCTGCCGAACATCGCCCGCAGCCCCTGGTGGGTGGCCCGGTGCGCCTCGGTGCCGGACACGATCCGGGATCCCATCCGGTAGGGCGCGCCCCGCCCGCCCACCACGATGCGCCGGTCCGCGGTGAGGGCCAGGTAGTCGACCGTGAGCCGCATCGAGGCGACGCACACCCTGGTGCGCCAGTTGATCCGATCCAGCTGCTGGTCGGAGAGGGGCTCGGTCAGGTCGATCAGGGAGTAGACGGGCAGCACGGCGCGGTGCCAGCCGGGGAACTCCGTGAGGTACGCCTCCAGCGCCAGCACCGCCACGCGGGCAGTCACCCGCCCGAATGGGGTGGTCACGAAGGGCCCTGGTCCCTCGGTGACGGAGGTCACCGGAGTGCCCTCGTGGATGACCCCCCCCAGCCGTTCGACCGCCGATGCCAGCCCCCGCACCAGCCGGCCCGGATGAAGGCAGGCGCCCGCCGGGGTGTAGATCGCGCCCGCCACGTTCGCGACTCGGGGCAGCCCGTCGACCTCGGCGGGCTGGAGCAGACGGTGGTTGTCCCCCAGTCCGTGCTCCTCGTACTCACGTTGGGTCGCCATCAGGGCCGGCAGCTGGGCCGCACCTCGGGCCACCAGCATCATTCCCGCCTGCTCGAAGTCCGCGGGGATGCCCTCACGCTCACAGATCCGGCCGATCTCGTTAACGGTGTCGCACATCGCCCGATAGAGGTCGAGCGCGCCCCGCCGCCCGAAGTGACGCTCCAGCAGCGCGGGGCCGGCATTCAGCTCGGGGACACACCAGCTGCCATTGCGGCCGGAGGCCCCGAACCCGCTGCGCTCACGCTCCAGGACGACCACCCTCATTCCGGGGCTGCGTCGCAGCAGGTGGTATGCGGTCCAAAGCCCGGTGAAGCCGGCCCCCACGATCGCCACATCAACGTTCACCGAGCCATCCAAAGGCGGGCGCTGGGAGGTGGGTCCGGCGTCCTCCATCCAGAATCCGGGAGCCTCCCGGGGGGTGGTGGAGACCGCTGCGAGGTTGGCCATGTCCCGCCGATGATATCGGCGTGGGGGCGCATCCTCGCACTGTCTCCAGGCCACAGTTTGGGGGTGAAGATATGGTGGGGGCGCACATAGTGGAGAGCGGACCCCAGGTCTAGAGTGGAGACGATGTGCCGGTTCTCCCCCGCCGCTTGCCCGATGCTCGGCTTGCGCCCGCGCTGCTACTCGGTGCCGCGCCCGCAGCGACCGGCTCCGGAAGGCGGCCTTAGCCACGGCCGGCGGCGTTCCAAGCGCCCGCCGTCCGCTCCCACCTGATCCGGTTTCCGAGGATCAACGATTGAGAGTCGGCGGGATGGGGCGCTCCCGGTGGCGGTCGGCGCGTCCACCCGAGCCGCCAGGGACGACCTGGCGGGTTTGAATTGCAACGCAACTTTAGGAGATAGGTCATGAGCGCAACCAGTGAGGCCCCGGCGGCGTCCCGAGTCGCCGAGCTGATCGCCCGCGAGGAGGAGGAGTTTCGGCGCCGGCGCCCCCGGTCCCACGAGCTGGTCGAGCGGGCCCGCCGGCACAGTCCCGGAGGCGTGCCGTCCTCCTTCCAGGACAGTCCGCCCTATCCGATCTTCGTCGACCGGGGACAGGGGAGTCAGGTCTGGGATGCGGACGGCAACCAGTACGCCGACTTTCACAACGGCTTCGGGGTCAACGTGGTCGGACACGCCCATCCCAAGGTGGTGGAGGCGATCCGGCGGCGCGCGGGTGACGGCACCCACTTCGCCCAGCCGACCGAGGACTTCATCGTGGTCGCCGAGGAGCTGGCGCGGAGATTCCACCTGCCCCAGTGGCGGTTCGGCAACTCCGGTACCGAGACCACCCTCGACGCGATCAGGATGGCGCGCGGCTTCACCGGCCGCGAGCGAGTGGTGAAGATCGAGGCCACCTACCACGGCCACCACGACTCCCTGATGGTCTCGGTCGAGCCCAAGCCGGAGCTCATGGGTCCGGCGGACCGGCCCAACTCAGTGCCTCAGTCGGAGGGAATCCCCAAGGCCGTGGTCGAGCTGGTCACGGTGATCCCGTTCAACGATCTGGAGGCAGCCGAGCGCGCCTTCCAAGAACATCCGGACGAGATCGCCTGCGTCATCGTCGAGCCGGCCATGATGAACATCGGGATGGTTCTGCCCGAGCCCGGATACCTGGACGGACTCAAGGAGATCGCCCACCGTCATCAGGCGCTCTTGGTGTTCGACGAGGTCAAGACCGGGGTCACACTCTCGTCCGGTGGCGCCACCGAGACCTTCGGGGTCGAGCCCGACATCGTCTGTCTGGCCAAGGCGATCGGAGGCGGACTCCCCTGTGGCGCTGTTGGTGCCCGCGCGGACGTGATGGCTCTGGTGGCGGAGGGCAGGGTGAGCCAGATGGGTACGTTCAACGGCAACGCGCTCACCATGGCGGCCTCGCGGGCCACCCTGATGGAGGTGCTGACCCCGCTTGCGTACTCGCACTTCGAGGCCCTCGACGAGGTGCTCCGAGGGGGGCTGGAGCGGGTGATCGGGGAGCACGAGCTGCCCTTCCATGTGATCACCATCGGCGCCCGTGGCTGCGTGACCTACCGCCGCGACCCGGTGCGGAACTACCGCGACTACCTCCAGATCGACAAGTCCTATTCCTATCTCTCCTGGCTGTATCAGTCGAACCGAGGGGTGCTGATGGCCCCCGGAGCCGAGGAGAACTGGACTTTGTCGGTGCAGCACACCGAGGCCGACGTTCAGCGCTATGTGGACAACTTCGAGGAGATGGCGCGCGCCCTGCGGAGCTGACCTTGGCCGAGCTGCCCGGGTCCGGGAATCGGGCCCGGGCAGGTGCGGGTCCCTCGGCGACGGCGCCCGCTAGAGTGGTGGCCGAGGAGCCGCCCTTGTCGTGGCGGCGGCTTGGAGAAGGTGGTGGCGGCGGTGTGGCAGGCCGCCGCCGGTGGAGATGAGGGCGCAGATGGAATCGGCGCGGCCGGCGTCCAGCGCGGGGGCGATGAGCCTCGCCCAGGCGCTCGCGCTGGAGCCGCTGCGCGAGGCCTCGGTGGTGGCGGGCCAGGCGGGGTTGGGCCGGGACATCAGATGGGCGGACGTGGTCGACATCCCGGACCCGCTGCCCTGGGTCGGGCCCGGCCAGCTGCTGCTGACGACCGGAATCAGCTGGCCGACAGATGACGAGCAGCAGCGCCGCCTCATCCGCGATCTGGCGGCGAGCGACCTCGCCGGGGTGGTGCTGGCGGTTCCCAAATACCTCAGACACTTCCCGCCCGCGGCCAGGGAGCAGGCGGACCAGGACCGTCTGCCGCTGGTGGAGATCCCCTGGGAGGTGCCTTTCAACAGTGTGACCCGCGCGATCAACTCCACGATCATGCTGGAGCAGCTCCGGGTGATCGAGCAGTCGGCGGTCATCCACCGCGAGCTGACCAAGGCAGCGGTGACCGCGGGCAGTCTGCAGGACCTGGTCGACACCCTCGGATCGCTGATTCAGCGGGACATCACCCTGGAGGACCCCGACGGGCGGCTGCTTGCCCACTGGAACGCCAGCCCCGAGTCCGATCGGGTACGGCGCGCGACCCTGGAGAAGGGCAGGACTCCAGACCCCGTGCTGCGCCACCTCCAGTCCGCAGGCCATCTCGACCGGGTCCGCAACAGCCCGGGACCGGTGCGCATCCCCGCCAACCCCGATCTGGACCTGGCCGGCCGCGTCGTCTGCCCGATCTGGTTGCGCGGAGAGTTCCTGGGCACCGTCTGGATCGTGGAGGGCAGAGACGAGCTGAGTGAGCTGCACCTCCGCGCCGCAGAACATGCCGCCACGGTGGCGGCCCTCCACATCGCCAGCCAACGGCAGGTGGCGATGGCGGAGCTGCGGCTGGGGGCCAGCTTCCTGGATGCCCTGCTCGAGGGCCGGGTGGACGCCGGCGCTTACAGCCAGGAGCGGGCCCGACTGCTCGGCTTCGAGATCGACTCCAGATATCGGGTGGGGGTGGCCGCCCTCCCCGCCCGGCTCCCCCTCAGCCGGGAGGATGTGCAGCGGCGCGACCGGCTCGCCGACCGGGTGCGCCAGCTCCTGACCACGCGCGGAGGGGTGGCCGTAACCTCAAGCCGTCTGAATCGGGTGATCTTCCTGGTCCCGGCGGCGGCCGGCGGTCCATTCGCATTCCCCAGCCTGCCGGGCTGCTCGCTGGCGCTGGGACGCGAGCACCCGGGAACGGCCGGGGTGACCCGCAGCTACAGGGAGGCGCTCTCCATCCTGGACCAGGTGCCGCCGGGTGAGGTGCGGCGCTACGAGGAGATGCTGATCGAGCGCGTCCTGGGCGGCGACCTCGACGCCCGTGAGGCCTTCCTGGACCAGCTCTTCGGACCGCTGCAGCGGGCGCGCGGAGGTGGGGTCCTGCTCAGCACCCTGGTGGCGCTGGCCGAGGATGGGTTCCATCAGCGACGCACCGCCAGTAGGCTCCATGTCCACCCCAACACCCTCCGCTACCGCCTCGATCGGGCGTCCGATCTGTTGAAGGCCGACCTCAACACGCCAGAGTGGCGTTTCCAGCTGCAGCTCGCCGCCCGCATCATGTCGCTGGGCCACAACTCGCAGGGGTGATTTTCTGGTCTGAGCCACATACCGCAGCCGTGCTGGCGGGCGGTATTTTCGAGTGGTGTTGGGAGTCGCCGAGGAGCCCGCGGAGTCGGGTTGGGAAGAGCGGGCGCGGCGATACCTGCCCCGAGCGATGGTGCCCGCCCACCCCATCGTGGTCGACCGCGCGGAGGGCTCGCGGATGTGGGCTGCCGACGGGCGGGAGTTCATTGACTTCGCCGGTGGGATTGGGGTCCTCAACGTCGGGCATGGACACCCGGCGGTCCGGCGCGCCGCGCACGACCAGCTGGATCGGCTGATCCACACCTCCTTCCAGGTGGCGGGCTACGAGCCGTACCTGCAGGTGGCGGAGCGTCTTGCCCGGCTGGCGCCGGGGGCTGATCCGAAGAAGGTGATCCTGCTGAACTCCGGAGCCGAGGCGGTGGAGAACGCAGTCAAGATCGCCCGGCTGCACACCGGTCGTCCGGCGGTGGTCGCCTTCACCGGCGCCTTCCACGGCCGGACGCTCATGACCATGAGCATGACCGGCACCGTGCGTCCCTACAAGGAGGGATTCGGTCCCTTCGTCGAGGAGGTGCACCGGGCCCCGTTTCCCTACGAGTACCGGGGCTGGTCGGGTGAGCGTGCGCTCCAGGCTCTGGAGGGCATGCTGCGCGACGAGGTGGCGCCCGACACGGTGGCAGCCATGGTGATCGAGCCCGTTCTCGGGGAGGGTGGGTTCGTGCCCGCGCCGGCGCCGTTCCTGGCCGGGCTGCGCGAACTCTGTGACCGGCACGGCATCGTGCTGGTGGCGGACGAGGTCCAGAGTGGGATGGGCCGGACCGCCCGCGTCTTCGCGATCGAGCACTCCGGAGTCGAACCGGACCTGATCACGGTCGCCAAGAGCCTGGGTGGAGGGCTGCCGCTCTCGGCCGTGGTGGGCAAGGCGGACATCATGGACGCCCCCGGCCCGGGCAGCCTGGGCGGGACGTTCGGTGGCAACCCGGTCGCCTGCGCGGCCGCGGTGGCGGTGCTGGACATGCTCGAGGAGGGCGGCCTGCTGGCACGGGCCCGCGTCCTGGGCTCGATCCTGGAGGAGCGGATGGCGGACTGGAAACGCCGCTACCAGGCGGTGGGCGACGTGCGTTGCCTGGGCGCGATGGCCGGGGTCGAGCTGGTCAAGGACCGCTCCGGCAAGGAGCCGGCGGCAGCTCTGGCGCAGCAGGTGCTGGACGGCTGCCGCCAGGAGGGGTTGCTGCTGCTGCGGGCGGGGCCCGAGCACAACGTGCTGCGGACCCTGATGCCCCTCAACATTGAAGAGGGAGTGCTGATGCGCGGGCTGGACATCATGGAGCACCAGTTGGCGGTGGCCGACGCCGCGCCCAGATGACGGCGCGGCGCAGGCTCCACCACCGGATCGGGCCAAGGAGGCGGGATGGCGATGAGTGACGAGCCGAGGAAGATCTTCATCGGTGGCGATTTCGTGGAGAGCACGGGCGATCAGCTCCAGGAGGTGTTCAACCCCGCGACCGGCGAGGTGATCGCGCGAACGCCCCGCGGTTCGGAGGCGGACGTGGACCGGGCGGTCGAGGCCGCCCGCAAGGCCTTCGACTCCGGCTGGGGGGAGTCGACGCCCAAGGAGCGCAGTCTCGCCCTCCTGCGGCTGGCGCAGCTGGTCGAGGAGCACGGTGAGGAGCTGGCCCGCCTGGAGTCCGAGAACGTAGGCAAGCCGATCTCCCCCACTCTCTCAGAGGAGATCCCTCCGACGGTGGATGCGCTGCGCTTCTTCGCCTCTGCGGCCCGCTGCCTGGAGGGGAAGGCGGCCGCGGAGTACGCCGCCGGCTTCACCAGCATGATCCGCAGGGAACCGGTGGGGGTGGTGGGCTCCATCGCGCCCTGGAACTATCCGTTGCAGATGGCGGTATGGAAGATCGGTCCCGCGCTGGCGGCGGGGAACACGGTGGTGCTCAAGCCCTCGGAGTGGACCCCACTCACCGCTCTGCGCCTGGCGGAGCTGGCTGCGGAGGCGCTGCCTCCCGGAGTGCTCAATGTGATCACCGGCGACGGCGAGCCGGTCGGAGCCGGGATCGTCCGCCATCCCGGGGTGGGGATGGTGTCGCTGACCGGGGATGTCGGCACCGGCAAGGAGGTTGCCCGGGCCGCGGCCCAGACTCTGAAGCGGGTTCACCTCGAGCTTGGCGGCAAGGCGCCCGTGGTCGTCTTCGACGACTGTGACGTGGCGGCAACGGTCGAGGGGATCAAGGTCGGGGCGTTCTTCAACTCCGGGCAGGACTGCACAGCGGCGGCCCGGGTGCTGGTCTCTGAGCGCAACTACGACAACCTCCTGGCCGAGCTCCTGCCCGCGGTGGAGGGGCTGCGCGTCGGCGATCCCGCGGATCCGAAGACCGAGATGGGCCCGGTCGTGTCCGCGGAGCAGCTGGAGCGGGTGGGGGGGTTCGTGGATCGGGCCCAGGCCGGGGGCGCTGAGGTCCTGGCCGGAGGCGGGGTCATCGGTCAGCCCGGATACTGGTACCGCCCCACCGTGGTGCTCCCGCAGGGGCAGCGGTCGGAGATCGTGCAGCGTGAGGTGTTCGGTCCGGTGATAACCGTGCAGCGGTTCTCCGACGAGGAGACCGCGATCGCCTGGGCCAACGACGTCGACTACGGGCTCGCGGCCTCGGTGTGGACCCGCGACGTGGGCCGGGCGATGCGGGTCTCGCGGCGGCTGAACTTCGGCACCGTCTGGGTGAACACCCACATCCTGCTGGTGAGCGAGATGCCCCATGGGGGCTTCAAGCAGAGCGGCTATGGGAAGGACCTCTCCTCGTACTCGCTGGAGGAGTACACCAGTATCAAGCACGTCATGGTCGCCCTCGACTGACCACCCCTGGTTTCTCTCGCTGCGACGGGCGCCTTGTCTGAGACCGCGCCTTCGGCCGGCGGTGGGCCGGACCCCGGGCCCAGCTTCTGGCTGCGCCACGACCCCTATTTGCCGGGCCCTTCCCTGTCCGGGCCGGCCGAGGTGGACGTGGCAGTGGTGGGCGGTGGCTTCACCGGCCTCTGGACGGCCATCGAGCTGCGCCTGCGGGACCCCCGGCTGCGGGTCGCGGTGCTGGAGCAGGAGGTGGTCGGATATGGCGCCAGCGGGCGCAACGGTGGATTCTGCGAGCCCAGCCTGACCCACGGCTACGCCAACGGACGGCGGCACTTCCCCAGCGAGGTCGAGGAGCTGGAGCGGCTAGGTCACGCCAATTTCGAACAGCTGGCGGAGTTTCTCGTGGAGCACCGCATCGACTGTGACTTCGAACGAACCGGGGTGCTGGAGATCGCCACCTCCCCCTGGCAGTTCGCGCTGCTGCAGGAGGAATTCGAGGAGCGGCGGCACCGGGCGGCGCCGGGGGAGCTGTTGGGCCCGGGACCAGCCCGCGATCGCCTCCACTCACCGAGCATCGAGGGGGCTCTCTTCAGTCCCGACGCGGCGATCCTCAACCCCGCGCGGCTGGCGCGGGGGCTGAGGCGCGTCGCCGTGGAGCTGGGCGTCACCATCTGGGAACAGACCAGGGTGGAGCGATTGGCCCCGGTTCCCGGGGGGTGTGCGCTGGTGACGAGGCAGGCAACGGTCCGGGCCGAACGGGCGGTCCTGGCGACCAATGCCTACAGCGGCCGGCTGTTGCGGCGGCTCCGGGCTCGCTTCGTCCCCGTTTACGACTACGTGCTGGTTTCAAACCCTCTGACCCCGGCCCAGCGTCGGGCGCTCGGCTGGGAGGGGCGTGAGGGGGTCTCCACCACCGGGAACCACTTCCACTACTTCCGGCTCACCGCCGACGACCGCATCCTCTGGGGCGGGTACGACGCGATCTACCACTTCGGCGGCAGGGTCGGCCCGGAGCTGGACCGGCGGCCCCAGACCTTCGCGCGCTTGGAGGCGCAGTTCCGGGAGATGTTCCCAATGCTGGCTGACCTGGTGTTTGTCAGCCGGTGGGGAGGGCCGATAGCCACCACCACCCGGTTCACCTGCACCTTCGGGAGCGCGCTCGGAGGCCGGGTCGTCTACGCCCTCGGGTACACCGGCCTGGGCGTCGCCGCCACCCGTTTTGCCGCGCGCGTCATCGCGGACCACCTCTTGGCCCCGGAGTCGCCGTTGCTCCAGCTGGAGCTGGTGCGCCGACCCCCGCTGCCCTTTCCGCCCGAGCCCCTGCGCACCGCCGGCCTGGCGCTGGTGCAGGCGGAGATGGCCAGAGCAGACCGCACCGGCAGGAGGGGTGCCTTGCTCAGCTTGCTGGATCGGCTGGGGGTGGGCTTCGACTCATGAGGGCGTTTGACCGGTGGTAGTGCCAGGGGCCCGAGGCGAGCTGGCACGACGGCAGGCCCAACCTGTTCCCAAAGGTCCCGGCCGGTGGGGTGGGCCGGGGTCGCGCCGGTCACGTCCGGCACTACGCCCTCCCGAACCACCTGAGCACCCGCATCGCCCGCAGGGTGTTCCAGCGGCTGGGCAGTCCCACCCCGTCGTCCAGTTCGAAATAGAGCCGGCCAGGGTGGGGGTTCTCGAGCGGCCAGCGACCATCGCCGTCCCGCTCGGACTCGACGACATCCAGCGCCTCGCCGAGCCGGGGGTCGGGGCCGACCCCGGCTGCCCGCAGATAGTCGAGGCCACGCAAGAGGTCGTAGTGCCAGAAGGTGGGAAACGAGAACTGCGTCCACTCCGGATCGATCAGCGCCCCGCTGGACCGCCTTCGCAGCATCCGGCGTTCGAGGAGGTATTCGTGGGCGCGCTGGCGGGCGGAGGCGAGGTCATAGGACCCGCCGCGGGCCCGCTCGTACTCAAGCAATCCTTCCAGCACCTCGATCGTGGTGTGGAACGAGCCGCGCTGTGATCCCTGCTCCTGCTCGCAGTTCCAGCCGCCGTCCGCCATCTGCTCCGTCAGGAGACGCTCCACGATCGGGGAGACCTCCTCTCCGAAGTACGAGCCGTTGGCCACCACCCGGCCGTTGATGCACGGCTCGACCTCGCCCGCGAAGTAGGCCTCGTGGTCGTGCTCCCACCGGCAGTTGGCTGCCACCAGCCGGACCGCCCTCAGGGCGGCTGCACTCTGGGGATCGAGGCCGAAGCTCCGCAAAAGGCTGAGGCTCCAGGTGGTGGATGTCCACTCGGGAAACAGGCTCCCGCGACACTCCGGGGGGAGCGCGTGCCACCAGTTGGCGGCCCGGTCGGAGTCGAAGGCAGGAGTGCCGGAGTCCCATTGGCCGGTTCGGAGCTGGAGCGCGAGCAGCCGCGCTCCCCATCCCTCCTCGGCGATCCGGGCACGCTCGGCGTCCACCTGCTCTTTGGGGGCGTCGCACAGGTCGCGCAGCACCTGCCACCGGATCGCGGCATCCGAGTCCAGGAGCCAGTTCACAACATCCATCGGCGGCTTCTCCGTGCACGAGGTCAGAAGGATCGTGATCGTATCGGAACTCCGGATCACGCGCCAGGGCGCGACCGGTCAGACCGCGTCGGCCGCCAGGTGGCGGACCGCCCGGCTCCAGCGCCGCCCGGTGGACTCCAGGCTGTTGCCGTAATGGCTGGCGACGTTCAGGGCGCCGGGAACCCGCAGCATCAGGTAGAGGGCGGCGAAGGCGTACAGCATCCCGGCCAGGCCGCGTCCCGGTGCGAAGGCCAGGGTGGTCGCCACCCGCAGCACCAGGAGCTGGCCCAGCTGCATGAACAGCGAGACCGTGAGCAGCCTTCCCCACTGGCGGGCGAATCCCCTGGTCTCCGGCAGGATCCAGCAGATGGCGGCCAGGGGGGCGCTGGCGCAGAGGACGGCCAACAGGGTGTAGCGGACGACATAGGCTAGTGCCAGCACCACCACCGCCACCACCAGAGCGGCGGCGAAGGCCAGCAGGAAGAGGTTGGTGCCGGCGGAGGTCACCGCGGGGCCGCTCAGAGGGCTGCTCCAGGGCAGATCGGCCACATTGACCCTTGCTCCTCCCACCACCACCTGGCAGAGGGCGTTGTTGAGGTCGATCAGCTGCTGGATCAAGGGGAGGCTGAAGGTTCCCAGCACCAGCCCCAGCAGTGCGCGGGGCAGGACCAGCTGGAGCTGGTGCGCGGTCGGCCCTCCGGCACTGGACACGGTGCGCAGGCCGCTGTAGAGCAAGACCGCCACCAGCAGCGCGGCGCCGGCTGCCAGCAGCAGGTGGTTCACGGTCGCCACCCCGGGGGTGCTGGTGAAGGGGGTGTCGGGGGAGGGACCGGCCACGTCATGCGTCGAGAAGAGGTACGAACGGAGGTCCTGATCGAGTCCGGTCCGGGCGGTCTGGATGAACTCGCCGAGCGCTGAGCTGAGCAGCCCGTTGAGCAGCTCCAGCGGGTTCACCGCGAAGCTGGGCGGGTGCAGCAGCGGCTGGGCCAAGCGGGTCAGCCGACGGTGTGAGGAACCGCGGAGAGCAGCACGTGCGTCAGGAGGCCCGCGAGCTCCACCCCCAGAGTCCCGATCGCGATCCGGCCCAGCCACCGCTGCGCCTCCAACGCGCTGTGCGGGCTGGGCGCGATCACCCTCCAGATGAAGGCGCAGACGAAGGCCAGGGTCCCGAGGCTGCCGATCAGGCCCTGGGCCAGCAGCACCCAGGAGTTGAGGAGCGAGTCCAGCTCAGCCAAGGGGCCCGTCCCGCTGGGCCGCCGCCATCGCCCACAGGCCCACGACGGGGATGGCCCCAGAAAGATCGGCGACGGGCCAGGTGTCGCAGCCGGGCGCGTGCTCCATCGCCACCAGCGCGCCGGGGTTCCCCACCCGGGCGCGACCCGTCGGCTGTGGACCGCGGGGGTGCAGGGTGGGAGTGAACGCAACCGGGGCCGGCATCTCAAGGGATCTGTCCGCTCGGCCCGGGCGCCCGGGGCCGGCGACATAGATGGTGCTTCAGCTCGGAGCTGTCAACGGCCGGTCCGCACCCAGGACCGGCGCCGAGTCACGGCGGCCCAGCCGGCACCGGCTGGTCCGGTCAGACCCCGACCCTGGACCCCAGCCGACCACCCGGGTCGCGTGGTCATCCGCAGTCGGCGCTCCAGCCGGGCTCACCGGTGGTGGCCACGATCGTGACCGGGCCCTCGTTGCGCGAGTCGACCGTCATGTGCGCGCCGAACCTGCCCTGCGCAACCGGGCTGACCCCGAGCCCCGTCAGGGCGTCCACCACCCGATCGCATAGCCTCCGGCCGAGCTCCGGTGGCCCGGCGCTCGTGAAGGATGGTCGGTGGCCGCGGCTGAGGTCGGCGAAGAGGGTGAACTGGCTGATCACCAACGCCCCACCCCCCATCTCCAGCACGGACCGGTTCATCCTCCCAGCGGAGTCGGCGAAGATGCGCAGGTGCGCCAGCCGCTCGGCTAAGTGGTGGGCCAGGGCTTCGTCGTCGGTCGGCCCGATCCCCAGATAGACCAGGATCCCGCGGTCGATCGAACCGACCTCCTCGTCGCCGACGCTGACCCGGGCTCGCTCCACCCGTTGCACGACCGCCCGCACCGGGTCAACCGATCGCCTGCAGCCCGCGATAGATGCGCATCGCCTCCGCCTCCGCCTCCAAAAAGCCCAGCGCCTGGGCGCGCATCCCCTGCAGGGAGAAGCTCCAGAGGCCGGGAGGGCTGGAGGGCCCGGGCATGGTGCGGCCTCGGTACCGCGGCGGGTAGAAGGTGATGGTCGCGTGGGGCAGGCGCTTGAAGATCGGGCCCGAGACCATCACCTCGTCGATTGAGCGCGGCCCGATCACCCGTCCCTCGACCAGCTCCAGCTGCCGCTGCTTGCGGATCGGGTTGTCGGGGTCCTCCACCACCACCCGGCCGCCGAGCTCGGCGGTCAGCTGCAGCATCCCGAACGAGATCGCCAGCGCGTCCGTCTCGTCGCCCGCCAACTTCACGAATCCGGCCCCGACGATCGGCTCGAGGCTGTCCAGGCGCAGGTGGCGGAGGTACTCGGACGCGAACAGGCCGCGGCTCTCGTCGGTCGCCAGCCAGACCGGCTCCGAGCGCCAGGCCCTGGCGGCGGCGAGGCGGGACACCGCGACCACCCAGTCCGCCGGGGTGGCGCGTCCGGCGTTCATCAGGCGATGGTGGACAACCCGAGCCATCGTCCGATTCTAAGCTGGCCGGTCCGCGGCGACCGGGGCCAGCTGCCCCGCCGATGCGGCGGCCGGTGGGGGGCCGGGATGGGTCAGCCAGCGGTGGTACGGCGCAGGTGCGGTGACGCGGAGTGGGATTCGTTGCCAGCCGCAGACCAGCAGGAAGTCTCCGCGGCCCGCCTGCTGGAGAAAGCGCCGGTCAGCCTCCTCGAGCCCCAGGGAGCCCTGGAGCCGGCGGGCGCCGATCTCGGTCTGGCTGCCCAGGAGCTGGGTCGCCGAGTTCACCGCCACCACCTCTCCGAAGTGGGTGGCGGTGAGGTCGGCCCCGGTCTGCGTCAGCAGGATCAGCGACCCCTGGTACTTGCGCACCCGGCGGGCCAGTCGCTCCATCAGCTGGTGCAGGGCGGGGCTGTCGGCCAGCATCCCGGCCTCGTCCACTATCAGCTGCTTCTCCCCGGGGTGTTCCCGAACCCAGTGCCAGAGCCAGGTGGAGACGAGCAGGGTGACCGCCGGGGTCCACGACTCCGGGATGTTGCGGGTGCCCAGGACCAGCACCGAGCCGACCTCCGGACCCCGGCCTGGGGTGCTGAAGAGCTGTTGGGGTTCGCCGCTCACCCAGGGTTGCAGCCGTGCCGCCAGTGCTTCCCCGTCCAAGCGGGCCTGGAGCCTGGGGAGGCAGTCGCCCAGCACCGGGGCCCGGCCGACCGGGGGCTGGGCGATCAGCTCCCCCACCGTCTCCAGCAGCGCCGCGCGCTCGGAGTTGCTGAGCGGCCCACAGAGGATTGAAACCAGCTCCACGGTGGCCGGGACGGTCTCCACGGCCGGGCCCATCTCCAGCATGTTGAACCGGGCGGCACGCGGGTCGACCAGGTCGAGGAAGGTGCCCCCCGCCAGCTCGCACCACCTCTGGTGCTCATTCTCGGGGTCCACCACCACCACCGACTGCCCCCGGCGGGCTGCCTCCATCGCCAGGAGCCCCGCCAGGTAAGATTTGCCGGCCCCCGAGGCCGCCACCACCGCCAGGTTCGCATTGTTGAGTCGAGGGTCGTGGTGCAGATCCAGCCCCACCCAGCGCCCGGTGCGCCGATGGATTCCGATCAGGCTCTGCTCCAAGCGATTGGCCTCCGGCCCTTCGAACCAGGGCCACAGGGTGGAGACCTCTCCGGTGGCCGCCAGCATCGTCGGTCGAGTCCCCGAAGGCGGTTGGCCCAGTGACTCCAGGTGCGCCGGGAGTTCATCGAAGTAGGCGGGAACAAAGGTGGCTCGCAGGGATGCCGCGGCGGTCTCGAGCTCTCGGGTCAGGGTGCGCAGCTCGGCTGGAGAGTCGGCCGCGAGGGTGACTGTGAGGGCCAGCTCGAACACCCGCTCCTCCCCCCGGGCGAGCACCTCCCGCAGGTCGCTGGCCGCGCGGGACAGCAGCCGGAGGCGGGGATCGGGTGGTTGCTCGACCGCGGCGAGCTCGCGAGCACGCAGGCCGCGCAGACGGAGCCGAAGGTCGCGATCCGCAAGCTCGGGATCGCGCGGGGAGATGGTCAGCGCGAGCTTGCAATCGCCCGCGCCCCCCAGGAGCTGCCACAGCCACCCGGGGTTCACCCCGACTCCGGGGAGGCGATGCAGCCGGAGCGAATGGAGATGCCGGCCTCCGATGCGGAGCTCCCGAGCACACTCCAGCAGGGGTCCGCGGGCCAGGGCGGGCGCCGCATCGGCGGCCTCGCTGCGCACCTCGCACCGGTTGCGGAGCGCGTCCAGCAGCTCCTGGTCGCGTCCCTGGCCGTGGCGCTCCTGGACCAGGTACGTGGTGATCCGGCGAGCTGCGGAGTCGGCAGCGGTGGCCCCGCCACGCGGAGTGGGCCGAACCGGCGGCCCACCCGGCCCGGCCGCCGGCTCCGGCCACAGCTGCTTGCAGATCACGAAGGTGCAGCGATCATCGAGAAGGTGGAGCCATGACCCGAATCCCTGGGCCAGGCGCTGCTGCTCGCTGGCTGCGAGATCCAGAAGGTCCGGCCCCACGGTTCGCCAGACCGCGCTGGTCACCCGAGGTGGGGCCTGCCGCGCAGCGTGGACGGCTGCTGACCGGGACCGTCGACCGGCCGCCACTGCCGCGAGCGGCGCGCACGGGTCGAGAGGTTGCGGTGGGCGAGCACGAGCAGCCGCCATGCCCAATGTCCACTGGGGACTCCCCAGAGCCGCACCCACGCGAGGGCCGCTGACAGCGCGAACGCGCTGCCTCCCCCGATGCCGCGGAGCCACTCGGGAGAGGGGAGGTGGAGCAAAAGGGCGGCCGCGACCGCGCCGGCCGCGACAACCCCCAGCCGTCCGGGCGGCAGCCCGAAGGCGACGATCTCCTCGTGAGGAGAGGGCGAGGTGAAGTTGATCATGCGGGGCGATCCCCTGGCGGCGAGCTCGGGACTGAGGCGCGAGGACTCACAATCGCGATAGTCCGCTGTTCCGGGCCATGGGCCGCAATCGCCCGCCCCTGCGAAGGTCAGAGGCGCTACCGGTCCCTGGTCAACTCCATCTGGACCGCGAAGCCCTGCTCCTGGAGCGGCAGCCGTGGCTGCTTGGTGACCCGTACCCGCACGTGCAGCACTCCCGGAAGATCCACGAGCTCACGCGCCAGCCGGGCGACCAGGGCCTCCAGCAGGTGGAACTCGGTCTGCTCCGTGAGCCCGCGCACGAGCTCGTAGATCTTCGGGTAGCTGATCGTGTCGTCGAGCCGGTCCGACGCCGCCGCCCGGGCGAAGTCGGTGCTGAGATCGAGGTCCACCACGAAGTGCGAGCCCATGCGGCGCTCCGCCTCGCTGTTGCCATGGTGTCCGAAGAATCGCAAGCCGTGGAGCATCAGGGTGCCGGGCAGCTCGCCCGGCCGCGGGTCAGCCGACTCGGGCCTGACGTGTGGCTCCGGGCTCACTCAGGTGCGTCGACCGTCTCGATGGAGTCGATGTGGAGCACCTCGCGCCGGTTGTCCCGGGTGGGGAACAGCACCACCAGGGTCTGAGACAGCGCCGCGGTCACCTGCCCGACATCCCCGACCGCGATGGTCCCGATCGGCTCACCCGTGCTGTGGCGCACCACGTCGGTGACCCTCACCCAGGTCCCCGGCGGCCACCGCATCTCCGGGGTGAGCTCGTCCGGTGACAGGTCCTCGGGAGCGATGTTGCCCCGGTTGCCGCCCCACGGGCGGGGAGGCGACGGGCGGGGCTGCGGCCGAACCGGCGCGGGCGCCTCCGGCTCCGCCAGCTCCTCCTCATCGATCTCGTCTTCGGGATCGAGGGTTATCTGATCGTCCTCAGCCGACGGTTGACCGTCCTCCGCGGCGGCGGTGGACGGCTCGTGGCTGTCGGGTCCTTGGGCTTTGGTCAAGTTTGCTTCCCGATCAACGGTTGGAGCCCAGAGCGCATGGGCGCACGAACTCCAGCGTAGCATGCGCCGGGCCGCCACCCGCCACGGTCACTCCTCCGCTATCGAGATCACCTTCCAGGGCTCTGAGGTGGTGTCCAGCACCAGGGCCAGCTGCACCGGGTCGTTGGCCGTGACCGGCGCCTGCCCGGCGCAGAGGAAGCTGGTGCGGTCTCGGTAGCGCACCCGGAGCGGCAGCCGCTCCCCCGGGCGACCCTGCGCCAGCTCCACGTGCAGCGACTCGCGAAAGGGGCTGACCTCGATCCCCGCCATCTGGTAGGCGTGGAACCGGGATCGAACCTCGCTCAGGGCGTCGCCGGCGAAGGCCTGTCCCAGCCGCGCCAAATTGCCGGTGCGCGCGACCTCGTCGATCGTCGCCATCACCCGTTGGAGCTCCGACTTGCCGCGCTCCAGCTGGTCGGGTCGGGCCGGCCGACGGCGGATCGGGATGCTTGGCACCGGAGCTCAGCCGGCGCGTGGCCGCAGCGGCCGCAGCAGATCCGTGGGCAGGTAGGCTGGCCGGGACGGGGTCGATCCGGCATCGATCACCTGCGGTCCCTGGGGGACGGGCTCGGGGTCCAGGGAGACCGGGGGCGGGGGAACCTGAACCGGGGTGGTGTCCGCCCACGCGAAGTCGGGGCCCTTTGACGACTGCTCCCGATCCCCCGCCGGTCTGGAGGTGGCCGGGGCGACGGGGGCATCCTTGGTGCGGGGAGCGACCTGCATCCCCCGGGCCAGGATGGCCGCGGGCAATGACTCGAGGTTGGGGAGCAGCACCATCCCGGTCGCCTCGGCCATCCATCCCATGGTCTCAAGCGGCCAGTTGCTGGCGTTGCCGGGGTGGATGAAACAGCGGTTGGCGGGGAAATGCGGCAGCTGGCCCAGCACGGTGAACCCGGGGCTCCCCGAGCACACCACGGCGTCGGGAGGATCGGCGCGCTCGATCAGGCTGCGCAGCCGCGCGACGCTGGTGATGGGGTCCCCGTAGTCGGGATCCTCGGCCACTCCCAGGACCTCGAAATTCGGCAGCAGCTGGCGGGTCCGCCTCTGCAGCTCGGCATCGCCCACCACGATCACCGCGCCCACCGGCTCCCTCCCGACCGTCCCCGGGATGAGGTCCGGCCCCGGTGAAGGCCCCTCAATCGCGGCCTCCCTGGCGGTTAGGTGCCACCTCCTCGAGAAGGACGGTGGCCCGGTCTAGCCGCTGAGGGTCGACCTCAACGCCCAGCCCCGGCCCGCTCGGCACCGGCAGGGTCCCGTCAGCGGCGAGGGTGAATGGTTCTGTGAGCAGGTCCTCGGTGAAGTAGCGGTCACTGGCGGAGGTGTCACCGGGAAGGGTGAACCCTGGCAGTGACGCCAGGGCCAGGTTGGCCGCCCGGCCGATGCCGGTCTCCAGCATTCCCCCGCACCACACCGGCCAGCCCGCGGCCAGGCAGCGGTCATGGATCTTCCGGGCCGGCAGCAGCCCGCCGACCCGGCCGAGCTTGATGTTGAGAATCCTGCCCGATCCCAGCCGCAGTGCAGCCCGCAGGTCCGCGAGTGACTCGACACTCTCGTCCAGGCAGATCGGGGTCTCGATCTGCTCCTGCAGGGCCCCGTGGTCGATCAGGTCGTCGTGGCCGAGCGGCTGCTCGATCATCATGAGGTGGAACTGGTCCAGCTCCCTGAGCCTGGGTGCATCGTCGAGGGAGTAGGCGCTGTTGGCGTCCAGCATCACCGGGGTGTCGGGGAACCGCTGCCTGACCGCGGCCGCCAGTTGAATGTCGTAGCCGGGCTTGCACTTCAACTTGATGCGCTGGTAGCCCTGGGCGAGGTACCTCTCGATGGCGCTCAGCGTCGCGTCCAGAGAGGGCTGGATCCCGATGCTCACCCCTGAGGGTATCCGCTCCTTCTCGCCTCCGAGAATTTCCTTCAGGCTGAGTCCGGCCATCCGCCCGCTCAGGTCCAGGAGCGCCATCTCCACCGCCGCCTTGGCCATGAGGTGACCACGAACCCAGCTCCAACGCTGCGCCTGCTGCGCCACGGGGGCGGCGGGGCGCCCCAGGATCGATGGCAGCACGTGGCGTCGCAGGGCCTCCATGGCGGTCCGGTAGGTCTCGGACGAATAGCCCGGGTCGATTCCGGCGGCGCACTCACCGAACCCGACCATCCCCTGCGCATGCAGCTCCACCAGCAGGGCGCGCCGCTCGACCTGGGTGCCGAAGCTGGTGGTGAACGGAGAGACCAGAGGGAGCGAGACCACCCGCAGGCGGGCCCGCTCGATCGCGACCGCGCCCAGGTCGTCGAGTCTCACTGCAGGGCCCCCGCCGACAGCGCCTCGATGACTCCTGCCAGCAGAGCTGCCCGTGGAGCGATGCTGGCGAGATCGGCCCACTCCCCGGGGGCGTGGGCGTTGCCCCCGACGATTCCCAGGCCATCGAGGGTCGGCACCCCCAGGGCGGCGGTGAAGTTGCCGTCGCTCCCGCCGCCCACCTCCGCCCCCTGCAGCTCTGGCAGCCCCAGCAGTTCGGCGACCTGACGCGCGAGCACGAACAGCCGCTCGGAGGCGGACGCCTCCAGGGGGGGACGGTTGCTGCCCCCGCTGATCACCACCTCGGCTCGCGGGTCGACGGGTCGCAGGCCGTGCATCTCCTGCTCCAGGCGGGCCGACTCCGCGATGGTGCTGAACCGCACATCACAGCTGAGCTTGGCCGAGGCGGGCACCACGTTCGTCCGGCCACCTCCCGAAATGACCGTGGGGGTGACGGTGGTGCCGATGTCGGGGCGGGCCATGGCGCAGATCCGGGGTATCAGGCCCGCCATCTCAACCACGGCGTTCACCCCCTTCTCCGGCTCCAACCCAGCGTGGGCGGCGAGCCCCGTGACCTCCACCTGGTAGGTGCCCACTCCCTTGCGGGCGATCTTGACCGCGCCCGCAACGGGCGGCTCCAGGACCAGCACCGCCTGGTGTCGTTTGGCCTCGAACTCGATCAGCGCACGGGACGCGGCGCTGCCGACCTCCTCATCGGTGGTCAGCAGCAGAGTGACCTCGGGGCCGCTCCAGCCATGCTCCCGGAGCGCGGCCAGTGCGGCCAGCCCGATCACCACCCCGCCCTTCATGTCGAACACTCCCGGCCCGCGGGCTAAGCCGCCCTCGACCGCGTAGAGCGGGGAGAAGGCATCGACGTCCCAGACGGTGTCGAGGTGGGCCAGCAGCAGCACCCCTCGCCCATCGCCCTTCCCCACGGTCACCCGGACCGCCGGTCGCCCGAGGTCGGGCACGGTCTCGAGCCGGTCAGGGCGCAAGAACTCCCGCGATCTCGCTACCACCAGCTCTGCCATCGCCACCAGCCGGTCCTCATCGTCGCTGGGAGACTGCTGGCGCACCAGCTCGGCGAGCAGACCCTCGAAGGCGGAGCTGTGCGCCGACAGCCATCCGAGCCGGGCCCGGGCCGCCGGCTCCGAGAGGGTCATCGCCTGATTCTATAGGACATCCCCCTCGTCTCCCGGGGGTCGCACCCGCAGTTCCGGCTCGTCCCCCTCCCGCTCCAGCGGGGTACCGATGGAGGTGGGTAGCGGGTCGATGTGCGGGGGTTGGTGGCCGAAGAAGGATCCCAGCAGCAGAACGATGCCCTGCAGGTCCTGGCGGAGCGAGGATTCCTGCCATCGCCGACTGAGCAGCAGGCGGGCGAGCAGTCCCATCGCGGTTCAGTCTAGGTGCAGACCCACTCCGAGGACTCTCCCATGGAGAACATCTTGGCCGCGATGTTCGCCTGTTGGGTGGGGTTCCAGATGTCGGTGCCGCCGTGGCCGTAGAAGGTCGCCGGCATGAACTGAAAGAGACCGGTCGCTCCCGAGGAGCGGTTCACGCTGGTGGGGTCGAGGCCCGACTCGCACTCGGCCACCGACAGCAGCCAGGAGTAGGAGACGTTGTACCTCTGTGCGGCCGCCCAGATGATCTGCTTGATGGTGCCGACCGGGGGCTCTGCGACCGGCTGCCAGAATGAGCCGCCGTAGGGCGAGCTAGCGGCGCCCGCCGCCGGGGCGGCCGCAATCACGGGAGCCGGTGTGGGCGGAGGCGTCACCTTGGCCTCCTGCAGGGGCATGGTCACCGCATAGCTGGTGGGGGAGAGGATGTTGCGGGCCTGGCCCGCGATCTGGGTGATCGCGGCCGGCTCGGCGGCGGTGGGGCGCGGCGCCCCCTGGGCGAGCAGCACGCTGGCCACGGGGGCGACGAACAGCACCGTGGCGGCGGCCAGGATCCACCTCAGGCGGCCGGCCAGCAGCGGCAGCGCGGGGAGTGGGGCCACGGCCTCCTCGGGCCGCAGGCTCAACTCAACCGCGGCCGTATATGAAGCCCAGGTACCCTGCGCCATCCGGAACCCATCTGTAGTCGACTCTGTCCCACCCGCCTCCCGGGACGCCGCTGAAGTTCATCTCCGAGACCTCGAACTGGTTGCCCTGGACCGCCTCCACGTAGGCCACATGGCCGTAGCCGAAGCTCTCTCCCGGGACGTTTGGTCCCCACACCACGATCGAGCCGACCTCAGGGGTCTGTCCCTCCAGGTAGCCGGCGGCGGCCGCGTTGGCCCACCACTGGTCCGCGTTCCCCCCCCAGGTGACCTGGCGCTGGGTGGCCACGTACCAGGTGCACTCGCCGAAGGCGAAGGACCACCCCCCCGATCCGCCGGGGCCCAACCCGACCAGCGGGGGCGCGGCGGGCGACAGCTGGGACAGCAGCTGCAACGACTCCGCGCCCAGCTGCTGCTGGGAGACCAGCGCCTGGGCCTCGTCCTGGTGCAGCTGGGCGGTGTCACTCATGACGACCTGGCGATCGTGGCGGATCGTGCCGACCAGGGTCGCCACCTGCGAGGCGATCGCGGCCGGCAGGGTGGTGCTGCTCAGGAACTGGGAGATGTTCGGGGCGGCCAGCGCCTCCGCCACCGCCTGGCTGCCGTTGCCGTCCACGTAAGCGGTGCTCACCAGGCTCATGAGCACGGTCTGATCGCCCGCGAGCTGCCGGTTGAGGGTCGCCGTGGTGGCGAGATCACCCGCCAGCTGCTTGTTCAGCTGGGCCAGGTAGTTCTGCTCAGTCTCGATCTTGACCAGCAGCGCCGTCACCTTACCCTTGGCGGCCAGGTCTCCCTGCGCTGCCAGCTGATTCAGCAGTGAGCTGAGCTGAGCCTTGTCCAGGGCGAGTCCCTGCTTCGCGGAGGTCGTGGGAACCGGGCCGGCAAGCGCCGCACCCCAGACCACGCCAGCCATGGCGACCGCAAGACAGACACGCCCAATAACTTGGGCTCCGCGCATACGTCCTCCCACATAGCGCGACCGTTTACGAGGGCCGACGGTAACCGATTGGGGTGGCCGGGGTCAACCCCGACCTTGCTCCCCACGCTCCGAGCCGGACGGCGCGGTGGCCTCATGGACCATCGCCACCAATTCGCGGAGCCGGTGCCAATCGGTGTCGGGCAGGACGCCGTGGCCGAGATTGAAGATGTGGCCTGGGTGTCCCGCCGCCTGGGCCAGGACGGAGCTGACACCCGCCTCGAGGGCCGCGTCCGACGCCAGCAGCAATGCCGGGTCCAGGTTGCCCTGGATGAAGCGGTCGTGCCCGATCCTGGCCCAGGCCTCACCCAGAGGAACCCTCCAGTCCACCGAGACCCCCGCCGGCTCCACCCGCCGGATCTCCTCCAAGAGGTGGCTGGAGCCGGTGGAGAAGTAGATGGCGGGGACCACCGGCGCCAGCGCCGCGAACATCGCCCGCAGATGGGGGGAGACCAGCTCCCGGTAGGAGCTCGCGTCCAGGACCCCTGCCCAGCTGTCGAAGACCTGGATCAGCTGGGCGCCGGCTTGGGCCTGGGCCAGCAGGTAGTCGGTGAGGATCCGGGTCAGCCGGTCCATGAGCTGGGCCCACAGGGTGGGGTCCGAGCGCATCAGGGCTCGGACCGTGGGATAGTCGCGGGAGCCCCGCCCCTCCACCACATAGCAGGCCAGGGTGAATGGGGAGGGGCCGAAGCCGATCAGGGCGGCGCGCTCCCCGAGCCGGCGCCGGATCTCGCCGATCGCGGTGAAGAGGTAGGGGGTTGCCTCCAGCGGGTCGACCCGGCGCAGCCTCTCCACCTGGGGGCGGCTCCGGATCGGATCGGGGACCACGGGGCCGACCCCCTCGAGGATCTGGAACTGGACGCCCATCCCCTCCAGAGGCAGCATTATGTCGGCGAACAGCACCGCCGCGTCGACGCCGAGGGCGTCGACGGGCATCAGGGTGACCTCGCTGCAGACCGCCGGATCCTTGACCATCTCCAGGAGGGACAGCCGTTGGCGGAGCACCCGGTAGTCGGGGAGGGCGCGGCCCGCCTGGCGCATGAACCAGACCGGGGTGGCATCGGCGGGACGCCGGTTGACTGCGGCCAGCAGGCGCTGGGCCGACTGTCTCAGCAAGGGCGCTCCGGCCGGCTCACGACGGTCACCCCCCGAGCATGACAAAACCGCGGCGGGGCGTGTCGTGTCGCGGGCTGGTGCAGCTGGCCCATCCAGGCCCAGCGGTGGCCTGCACCGCCCTCACGGTCATGGCGGGGCGGAGCGCCCTGCGCGCGGCTGCGATCACCGCCCCCGGGTCCCGGCGGCGGCTGGTGATGGCGGCGGCGGCGATGTTCCTCGCCCAGATCAGCACCGGTAGCCTCAACGACTATTGCGATCGCGTGGCCGACCGCCGGCACCAGCCCTACAAGCCGATTGCGAAGGGGCTGGTGCCGGCGCCGATCGCGCTTGCCTTCGCCGCCTCGACCGCCGCCCTGTCCGCCACCATGGCAGCGGCCCTCGGCGCCGCCGCCGGCGGGTGGATGATCTTGGGACTGGCCTGTGGGTGGGCCTATGACGTTCGGCTCAGCCGCACCCCATGGTCGTTCGCGCCCTTCGTGGTCGGCATCGTCACCGTGCCCTGGGTGGGCATGGCGGCGGTAGGTGCCCGTGCCCGCCGACCCGCCCTGACCTCCCTCCTGGCCGCGCTGCTGGGGTTTGGCCTGCATCTCGCCAACGGCGGACCCGACGCCGTGCGAGACCGCCAGGCCGGCCGCCGCAGCCTGCCCGCCCTGCTGGGAGCCGAGCGCTGCAAGGGGCTCACGCAGCTGCTCCTAACGGTCGCGGCCGCGCTGGTCGGTCTGCTCGCACCCCCGGCAACCAGGCCTGCCGCGCGCCGCCGCGCCGCCGCCGCGCTGGTGATCCTGGCCTGGGACCGGCACCAGAATCGCCCCCATCGGTCGGCCGGCCAGCACCCGTTCGTCCTCCCGGTGCTGGCGGCAGGCATCCTGGCGGCGGGTTGGCTGGCATCCCCGCGCCGGGCGTTCCCGGATGAAGAATAGGATGGGCACGTGGGGATGAGCCCTGGCCTGACCGATCCCGCTGAGGTTCTTCGGGACTACGGCGGCGAGGGGCCGGAACTCCGCATCCGGCCCTCCGAGCGGGAGCGTGCCCGTGCGGCGGTGCTGGCGGGGCGGACGCTGGCGCTGCTCAGCCTGCCCATCGGGCTGGTCCTGGCAGTACTTTCGGGATCGTGGGTCTGGATCGTGGTGGTTGAGAGCTGGGCGGTGGTGGCGGCGGTCACCTCCTACTTTGGCCAGGCTCACAACGCCGTCTTCGTGGGCGAGACCGGCATCCGCCGGCTCTCGCGCGGCTGCGCCGTGGTCGCCCCGTGGGCCGCGCTCACCGGGCTGGAGGTCGCGGTGCCCGGCAATCACATCGTGGTCTTCCGCCTGCAGGCCTCGCGGCTCGAGATCCAGAAGCTGACCCGGGGACGGTCACGTGCCGCCAAGGCGATGCTGAAGAACATGCCGGAAGGGTTGGAGATGAGGCTGGATCGGGACAGCGCCGACCGGGTGGTGGCGGAGGTCGCGAAGCGGCGGCCGGAGCTGCGTGGGTTGGCCGACTGGGCCACGACGAGCCGACTGCCGGAGCCGCGGCCGGGGACGGCCAGGACTTCGGATCAAGCCCGCCGGCCCTGATCCTCGGCGGGGCGGCCAGCCGCCCTCAGGGATCAGCCTCTCCTCCCAGCAGCGCCCGGCGCAGCCGCTGTCGTTGCTCCTGACTGGCCTGCTCGAGCCGCTGCAGCAGACGCTCGAGCATCTCCTCGGCATCGGCCGCCGCAGCCACCAGATCATCCTGCTCCGCCAACCGCTCCTGCACCCGCCGGAGCCTCCTCAGCGCCGCGCGGGCCTCGGTCCTGGCCTGGTCCAGCTGGCGGCGCTGGGCCGCGAGGCGGCCGCTCTCCAACTCATCCATGGGAGGTGCGCAGCGCCCGGTAGCAGGGGATGAGCATGAGGCCGGCCCCCAGATACGAGGCCGCCATGATCGCGAAGCCGGCGGCGAAGCCCAGGTGCTGGATCGCCTGCCCCAGGCCGATGATCCACAGGGAGCCGACCCCATAGGAGACGGCGAAGTAGACCCCGAACACGCTGGACTGGCTACCCGCGGTCACGCTGTCGCTGACCAGGGCCTGCAGCAGGGGATTCTCCACGTAGGCCACCAGTCCCACGAGCAGAGCCAAGACCACCAGCACCGCGATCGGGAAGTGGGCCGCCATGCCGAAGGCGACGACCGCGACGGCTGAGAGCAGGTAGGCGCTCCAGAGAACGGGGATCCGGCCCAGGCGGTCCGACAGGTAGCCGCCCAAAAGCGGTCCCAGCACGGCCCCGAGCAGGACCAGGTTGAAGATCGCGCCCACCTCGACCTCGGGAAGATGAATCCCGTCGCGGAGGTAGACCGGGATGTAGGCATTGAGCGTGCCCAGCCCGCGGCCCCCGGCGGCCACCGTGGCGGCCAAGATCGCGAACAGAGCCACCCTCGGGTTGACGAACTGGCTGCGGTCGAAGCGGGGAAGGCGCAATCGAGGCCGCTCCAGGAAGTGGCGGCGGGGGCGCTCCTCGCCGGGTACGGGGGGAAAGGTGAGCAGCAGGAGGATCCCCATCAGGAACAAAGGCGCGGAGAGGATCAGCAGGGCGGGGCGCCAGCCCAGGTCGGCGATCATCAGCGCCCCCGGGATCGGGATCACGAGCGAGCCGACGCTGCCGCCGATGGTGGTGAGGCTCAGCGCCGTGCCCCGTCGCTCGGGATAGGTGCGGGTGGCAACCGAGCTTCCGACTGGGTGCTGCTGGCTGCTGCCGAGGATGGCCACCCCCTGGCCGGCCGCGAACAGGGGGTAGGTCGGCGCCAGCGACTGGATGATCGCGCACGCCGCCACCACCAGGTTCTGGGACCCCAGCACCCAGCGGGCCGCCACTCGCCTGCCCACGTAGCCGGCGCTCGCCTGGGTGAGGCCGCCGACCACCCCGATGAGCCCCACCGCCAGGCCGAGGGTGGCGTAGTTGAGATGGAAGGCGAGCAGGATCGCGGGGTAGGTGAGTGGCAGCAGCCCGGAGTACATGTGCTGGCCGGCATGGGAGGCGGCCACCAGTCCGAGCGCGCGCCGGCGCGGGACCGGGCGCGCAGCGACCCCTGATTCGGCAGCCATCGAGAACAGGATAGGGAGCGATCAGGCGCCGGAAGACCCGTTCGCCGGCCCATAGATGAAGCCGGCCAGGTGCTCGAACGAGCTGCCGGTGCCGCCGGCGGCAACCCCGCGCAGGTCCACGAAGGGTGGCACTGGCCCTACCAGCGCCCAGTTGGCCTCGGCCACCGTGTAATCGCCCTGGGCATCCACCCCCACCACGAAGGCCACATGCCCGTCCCCCGAGTCGGTGTAGACGGCTATCGCTCCGACCGTGGGGGTGCTGCCGACCGCGAAGCCAGCCTGGGCGGCGAGGCCGAGCCATTGGCCGGCGTTGCCGCCCAGCAGCCCGCTCGGGGTGTACCAGGCTATCCGGCGCCGGGTGGCCACGTACCAGGTGCACTGCCCGGTCGCGAAACCCTGATAGGCGTAGGGGTACGGCGTGGGATGCCCGGTGCAGGCCGACGGGTCCATCGCCAATGCCCCGGGCTCCGGACCGCAGGGAACGGCCCACTCCGGGAAGTTCGCGCCACCGGAGAGGATGACTCGTCCGGCAGGGAGCATGAAGCCACCGGGGCTGGGCAGGAGCCCGGAGACCGCGGGCCACCCGGCCGCGGCTGCGCCGACCCCCAGAAGCCCGAGCAGGGAGAGGGTGACGAGCAACGGGATCGCGCATCCCGTGAGCGCCACCGCCGAGATCAATCTCGACGCCCTCATGGGGCCGCTCCCTGGTCCCCGGCCAGCGCATTCGTGGTCAGAGCCGGCAGCCATTCCGTGGGGGCGGCGCCCCGGAAGGCCGCGTGCTCGCCGCCAACCAGGACCAGGCCACATCCCGGCTCGCACGAACCCAGCATCTCGGCCTCCCGCGCGGAGAGCCCAAATGCCTTCCGCACCGCGGGGATCGCCACCGGCTCCTGGCGCAGCAGCAACTTGGTGTGGCAGTTGCGGATCACCACATTCCCCACTGGTGACTCGAGGAAGTCCTCGACCACCTGGGAGACCACCACCAGGCCGGCCCCGAATTTGCGCAGCCGTCGCGTCAGCCGCTCCAGCGACTTGGCGGATCGCTCCGAACCCAGCAGCACCTCGGCCTCGTCCACAACCAGCAGATGGGCGATGCCGGCCCGCTGCTCCAGCTCCGCCTCGAGGTAGACCAGAGCCAGTTGGACCAGCGCTGTCAGCAGGCGGTCGCGGTCATGGCGGAGCTCGCGGAGCGAGATCGCGGAGAAGTGGGTCCCGGCGAACTCTGCCCGGCCGTCGAAGAGGCCCTGCTCCACCCCGGTGGTCAGCCGCCGCAACCGGGTGGAGAGCGTGTTGGCGCCGGCGGCCGCGAGCGCGTCGACCAGGTGCTGGAGGCAGGCTTCCCCGTGAGCGTCACGGAGGACCGCCAGCAGCGCCCCTTCCATCTGCTCGAGGCTGGAGTCGTCGAGCGCGTCGCCGTCGGCGGACGCCAGCCGCTCCAGGATCGGGAGGACCTGGAATGCGCGCAGCTCCGCCGCCCTCTCGTCGGTCGTGTGCAGGGCCGGGCCCAGCGGGTTCAGGCCGCCCCCGGCGGTCCGGCCCAGCTCCGTGAACTCACCCCCCAACAGCCCTGCCAGCTCCCGATACTCGCCGGCCGGGTCGACGCACCGGAGCCTCACCCCCCGCAGGCATAGGCGGGCTGAGAGCAGCTTGGCAGTGAACGACTTGCCGGCGCCAGAGGTTCCCAGGACCACAACGTTGAAGTTCGGATTCTGGCGCGAGAACGGGTCCACAAACACCAGCTCTCTGGAGATCAGGCTTGGCCCCAGCAGGGCCCCGTCCGAGCCGGTCAGCCCGGCTCGGACGAAGGGGATGGCGGTCGCCAGGGCGCCCGCGGTCATATCCCTCCGCCACTCCATCGGATCAGCGCCGAGCGGGACGGTGGTGCGCCAGCCGTCGACCTGCCGATGGGTGGTGGGCGTGGTGGTGCAGCCGATCTCGGCCAGGGCGGATGAGACCCAGCTCCACCCCGACTCCAGCTCCTCCTCCGACTGGGCTTCCAGGGTCAGCGTGAGCCCGAGCCCGAAGAGGCGTTCCTCCTCCAGCAGCACCCGCTCCTCGAGTTCCAGCGCATCGCCGAGGGCTGAGCGCGTGCCCTGGTCGGGGCGCCGACCGCGCAGGTGGTCCACCTGGAGGCTGGTCTCGAAGCTCCGGATCCGCCGACGGAGATGGCTGAGGGTCGCCAGCTTGGGCATCGGATAGATGTGCTCGGCCAATCGCAGGCCGCATGGCGGGCTGAGCAGCAGGGCCGCCAGCCACCCCATGTGCACGCGGCGGGGAAACCCTGACACCTGCAGGCTGCGGCAGATCCGGCGGTCGACCACCAGTCGATCTGGTTCCACGGTGACCCGTGACGGAGCCAGCCAGCTCCGGAAGTCTGCCGGCCAGCGGCCGCTGCGGCCACCACAGCACTCCTGGAGGAGCGCGAACCAGCCGCCCTGGTCGAGCCGTCGCCCGCGCAGCCCGATTCGCTCCAACCCGGCCAGGAGGGCGTCGCACCTTCGGTCCAGGTCCGTTTGCTCCCGGGAGGCCGTGGGTTGGCGATGCCACGGGTGGAGCGCGCGAGGAACCGGCCCGGGCCAGACGACCACCAGGTGGCGCTGGAGTTGCACCCGGTGGCTCGCCACCAGGTGGTCGGCGAAGCGGCGGTCGCACTCGGCGGGGGCCGGCTCCGCGCTGCCACCTGCCCCGGGGGCTCCAATGCCCCCGCCCAGGGGTCTGGACCACATGTAGATCGAGATTGGCGCCCCGAGGGAGGTGAGCAGCTGACGGTATCGGTGCCAGAGCCCCTCGCGACCTTCGTCGTCCTGAAGCAGGAAGTTGATGGGGTCGATCTCCAGCGCGGCGCGGAGGGCGCCCGAGACCAAGGTTGCGGTGTTGCCCTCCACACAGGCGACGTCGACGACGCTGGTCGTGTGCCGACCACCGGGGAGCGCTGCGAGCCTCACGGCCGGGTCCACGGCAGCGCGGAGCGGTGCCGGGCGTCGACCGGCGTGAACCGCGCTGAGTCGGGCGCCCGGAAGAGTTCCGGATGGAGCAGCACCTTGGGTTGGATCTGGAAGCGGGCCCAGTCTCCCAAGAAGGCATCGAGCGCTCGTCCCTGGCACCGGCCAAATGCCATGGCGGTGGCCGCCAGCAGCCACGGGGAGCCTGCGAAGAGAGCCTCGGCCGCCGCCAGGTGGGCTCGCAGCAGCACATAGACGGGCAGGGCGCCCGCCCCCATCCAGCCGAGCTGATGTCCGGTGAACAGCCCCCAGCGCGTCGGCATCGCTGAGATGGGCATCGGAACCTCTGTGGGCGCCATGGTCAACTACTGGTGTCCGCCCGGTCCGGGCGCAGAGGCGCCAGCCGACCGCGTCTCAGTGCGTTGAGATAGCTGGCATCGAGGTCGTGAACCAGGCGGCCCTGGGCCAGCGCATAGTTGCTGCCCAGCTGTCGCAGCCGCTCCTGGCCCGCTGCGGAGCGCAGATCGGCCCTCAGGGATGCCAACTCGCTGGGTTCGACCTTCAGGACCCTGGTCAGCTCCGGCCCGGCTTCCGGACGACTCACCAGCTGTCTGCCGATGAAGTGCTCACGGGACTCGTAGCCGTCAACCTGGGGCCAGCGCGCTTGCCCCGCCAGTTCTCCCTGTTCCAGGCGGGTGGCCTGGGCATGGTCGATCGGCCCTGGCAGCCCGGTGACCTCACGGAGCGAGGTCCCCACGTTGGCCCCGAAGCGAGCGACGCGCGGCCCGGCCTGGGTGCGGGCCATGAGGGCACCTCCCAGCAGCACGCCGGAGGAAGCCGAGGCCAGCCCCCGCAAACTGCGGTAGGTGGACATCTCCCCGTGGCTGATCCGCTTGGGCACCTCCAGCATCAGCCACACCGTCACGATCGCCAGCAGGCACTTGGCGAACTGGTTGCCGGGGTTGCCGCTGCCGACCGCCGCGAGCAGGCCGTGGGAGGTCGCGGCGCAGCCCGCGGTCGACCCTGCGGAGATGAAGGGGCACGAGGTGGCCGAGCCGACCGGGGCCAGCCCGGAGACGGTCGAGATGACCGCGACGAAGACGATGAAGATCAGGGTCTGGATCACCACCACCGCGGAGAGCTCGGCCAAGGTGCGCCAGTAGCGGTTGAACAGCCCGCGTCCGCCCGGCAGGGCCAGCATCACGAACGCCAGGCTGGAGCAGCCCGCGAGGATCGCCAGCACCAGATAGCGGGCCAGGTAGGTCATCGCCAGCCACAGCCCGAGCAGGGTGAGCACCGTGTAGGCGAGCATGCCCTGGATCCCGTCGGGCACGTCATAGCCATTGCGCCCGTGGGGGCCGACCCCGGCCCAGACGTCCGTGAAGGTGGGGACGGTCCCCCAGTAGATGTCGGCGTACCTGCAGTCGGAGGGACTCTGGCCGTTGCCCGCGATCGGCTCCCCCGGCAGCGGCAGCAGGTTCAGCTGCTGCGATCCCAGCTCCGGGTTGCCGCCACCTTCCAGGCAGGACTGGTTCTGGTTGTCGTTGACCTGGTTGTCGGTGTTCGTGCAGAGGGGCTGGCTGGGACTGGCGTCTCCTCGATCACAGTTGGCATCGTGGAGGGGGGGCCCGAAGAAGTTCTGGGAGCGGTCCAGAACCTCCTTGGTGAAGTCGGGGCTGTCGGCGGCGATGCAGTGCGACTGGGTGAAGTGGGGGTCCATCCACGGCTTGACGAGGACCTGCTGGCGCGGGGCGTTCCCCGGCGCGGAGATGTGAATTCCAGGGTGGGTGATGGGGCTGTCCTCGGGGCAGTATGCCGTCATGTCGAGGATGGTCATCATGTCCAGCGGCTGGGAGGGGTGCGCGCCCATCCCCGAGAACGTCGCCCCCAAGAGCCCCTGGGAGAGCCAGGTCCCGGCGTCGATGGCCCGGCCCGCCAGGTGCAGCGGCAGGCCCGCGCCGATCACCGCGGCGGCGATCAGGCATGGGACTATCCCGGCCCTGAGGTTCAGCTCCTGGCCCGCCATGAAGAACGAGACCTGCAGGGCGAAGGCGAGGACGATCAGGGCCAGTGCCAAGGGGGTCAGGATCGAATTCAGGCGCTGCACCCAGGGGATGCAGCCGCCGGGGCCGCACTCGTGGGCGGGCTCGCCGAGCGAGCCATCGTAGTTGTCGACGGCCGGGTTCGATCCGACCAGGGTCGTGATCAGACTCCAGGGACCGGCGGTCACTGTGCCGTTGGCGGGGTCGATGTGGGAGGGGTCGGGGCTGCCGTCCAGGCTGCCCATGATCGCCACCGGCCCGGACACGAAGGCGTCCATCACGTAGCAGAAGGGATCGGTGATGCCGGGGCACTGCTGACTGGTGGTGCTGGTGCCGGCGACGCTGGTCGTGGGGGCCGGGGGGGTGGGTGACGGGGTCGACCTCGCTGCCGCGAGCTCCAGGTCGACTCCTCCCGCGCTTCGACTCAAGCCCGCCACGCCCAGCAGAACCAGCGGTATCAAAGAGGCGCTGACGACGAGGACGAGCCGCGCCCGAGCGGTCAGGGGGAGCTGGCGGAACAGCTGCTGGTGGTGCAGGCGGTGTTGCTCCCGGAGAGCCCCTCAACGAAGCTGAGGATGGCGCCCTCATTGACCAGCAGCAGCACTCCCAACAGGACGGTCACCAAGCCCTGGATCGCAGCCGCCCGCCGCTGACTGTTGTCCAGAGAGGTCATGTAGCGAATCGCCGCGAAGCTGAGGCAGAGGACCGCGACCGCGCCCAGCGCCAGCGTGGTGACGGTGTGGATGAGATTGTCCAGGCCGGCGGTGAACGATGCCAGGATCAGCAAGGTGGGGCCTCCAGAGGAGTCTTGACAGGTTCGCCAACTTCGTCCTCCCAAGCGAGCCTGGGAGTCCTAGGGCCCGGCTGGAGGTTGCGGCAACCCCGGACCTCAAGGGGCCGGCCGGCCGCGGGGGTGGGGACGCTGCCCGGCGCCAGCGGCAGGGCCACCAGCTGGCGCAGGGTCCGATCCCGATACCAGCGCCGCTGCCTGATCACCGCCGGGTGGCCGCTGCCGCGCAGGATCAGGGCTCGGTCTTCCGGCAGGCGCCGGATCGCATCGGGCGCCATGAGCGGGTGGGAGCTCACCGGCTCGTCGGCGCGGTCCGGCTCTGGCCGGTGCAGGGTGGCCATCCCCGCCAGCCGGCTGGTGCTCTCCAGAAGGTCGTTCTCGGAGATCCCCGCCAGCAGCAGCTTAGTCCGGCAGTTCGCCCACAGCAACGAGGCTGTCTCCGGTCCGTAGGTTCCCCGGATCGAGCTGAGGTCCTGCCCCATCAGCATCATCCTGACCCCCTGCGAACGGCCCAGCTGCACCAGCGCCGGCAGTTCAGGCAGCAGGGTCAGCTGGGCAAACTCGTCGAGCACGAAGAGGACCGGGACTGGGGGCGGCGCCGAGTAGATCGCGCGCCAGCAGGACGCCAGCAGGGCGCTCACCAGACCCCGAAGAAGCGGGGCGTCGTGGGGCGTCACCACGCAGTAGAGGGACTTGAGCTCGCCCTTGACCAGGTCGCCCACCTCGAAGGTGCTGCTCGAGGTGGCCTCCGCCACCAGCTCGGTTGCGTAGGGGGCGAGCTTGGCCACCAGGGTCGCCACGACTCCCATGGCGGTGCGGTCGCCACCGCTGGTGGCGCCCTGGACCAGGCGCCGGGCGACCGGGTGGGTGAGCTCTCCCGCGATCTCCTCGGCGGGAGCCAGCTGCAGGATTCCCAACAGGTCGCCCACGTCCATCCCGGTGACGGCCCCCTCGATCAACAGCCCCTGGAGCAGCTGAAGCGCAAGGTCATGCCAGAACGGCTCCTTGTCGGGTGGCCGGCCCATCAGCAATCCCGCCGTGCGCAGGGCGTCTTCCGAGCTGCGGACCGAGCTGACCGGGCTCCAGCTGTCCGAGGGCGACATCAGGGGCGCGAAGATCGCCGTCCGCCCCAGCCGCCGCCGGGCGGCCAGGGTGGCGCGCACCAGCTCCCCCTTGGGGTCGGTGACCACCACCGCCCCCTGCCACTCCAGGATCGCCGGGATGGCCAGCCCGCTCGACTTCCCGGACCCGGTCGGCCCCAGGACCAGCAGGTGATCCTCCACAGGCAGGCGCACCGGCACCAGGCGGTGGGTTCCCAGGCGGACCCGGGCCGAGCCACGGCCACCGCGGAAGGGGCGCAGGTCCCGTCGGCCGGCGCGTCGGGCTGAGCCCAGCAGTCCGGGCCGCAGCGGGCTTCGCCACTTCAGCCGGGCGAGCATCACCAGCAGGCAAGCCACCGCCAGCGCCAGCCCGACCGCTGCGTACCCTGACCAGGCTCGCCAGATGGTCGGGCCCATCCCGGCCCCCATGCCGGCGCCCTCCCCACGGAGCTGCTCCAGCGAGCGGATGGCGAGGATGGCCAGGCCCAGGCCCACCAGGGCCCCGGACCCTCCCGCTCCTGGCTGCCACCCGGATGCGCCTTGCTTTCCCACCGTCAATGAATGGGTCCGCCCACAGCCAGGAGCTGGTGGCGGGGCTCGCGACACCGCTCAACAGGCCGGTTGCCCTTGTGTTACAGGCCATTGCCGGACCGGTGCAGGAACTTGCACTCAGCGACGTCTGCCAAATCTAGACTGGGGTTCGTGCCCGCTCGAGCATCGTCCCCCCGCCTCCTGCGCCGTCCCTCCGGAGAGCGCACCATCCTGGTTGCGGATCGGGATGAGCTCGCCCGCACCGCGACCGCCGCCATCCTGAAGCGGTTGAACTTCGAGGTGGTGGAGGCGGACTCCTCCCGGTCCGCCCTCCACCAGGCCCGCAACGGCCCGTACTCGTGCGTCATCCTGGATCTCAACCTCATGGACGGCGGATCCTTCGACCTCTGCCGCCGGCTGCTGGGGAAGGCGGGATGGAACTGGACCCCCGTCATCTTCACCAGTGCGCGCCAACCGCAGGTGGACCTGCGCCTGGAGCTGCTGGCCGGCGGCTTCGGACATCTGGCCAAGCCCTTCAGGGCGGATCAGCTGTTGGCCTGTCTCGGCGACGCTCTGGCGATGGCCGGGGAGATGGAGTCCTCCCGGCCCGACCGGGGCCTTGCGCTCACCAAGGCGGAGGCGGCCGTCGGCCGCTGAATCTCAGCCGGACCCGGAAGTCGGGCTCGGAGCTCCCCCCGGTGGGGATGCCGGTGCGGAGGGACTCGGCTGCGGGCTCGGGGTCGCCGTGGGCGTCGGCGTGGCCTGGGGCGTGGGGGTCGCCTGGGGCGTGGGAGTCGGTGACGGCGCCTCCGTCCCTCCGCCCAGGACCTGGTAGGTCGGCCCGGTGCCGGGCAGGTAGTAGTTGGTCTGCCCGTTGCTGTACTGGGCGATCAGCCCGGTGGGGGTTTTGTACCAGCTGTTGGGGGTATTCGCGAGTGCGTATTCCATGAACTGGTTCCAGAGGCTGGCGGCGCCGCTGATCCCGTTGATGCCGCCCCCATACATCGGTTGGTCATTGGCGTTGCCGACCCAGGTTGCCCCCACCAGGGTCGGGGTCCAGCCCACCGCCAGGTTGTCCCGGTAGCTGTTGGAGGTCCCGGTCTTGATCGCGGTGGTGTGGCCGGGAAGGACGAGGGGTGTGTCCGGCCCGAACGCCAGCAGGCGGTTGCTGTTGCGGGAGAGGATCGTGTTCATGATGTAGGCGACCTGGGGCGACATCGCCTGCTGCGCCTGGGGGTGGGCCGCGTAGATCACCTGGCCGCTCTGGTCGACCACCTTGACCACGAAGTACGCCGGATGCAGCACCCCCTGGGCCGCCAGCACCGACCCCGCCTGGGCGGTCTCCCACAGCGGGATCGGGTAGGCGCCGAGGGTCATGCTGGGCCCGTACTTGGATGCCGGTCCGGGGAGGGTCGTCACCCCCATGGCACGAGCCATCGCCAGCACCCTGGGGATCCCCACCGCCAGCTCGACCCGCACCGCGGGCACGTTCAGCGAGTTGCCGAGGGCGACCTGGATCGGAACCACCCCCGCGTAAGTGCCCTCGTAGTCGTGGACCACGAACGGTCCACCCCCGGGACCTCCGGTGGGCAGCGAGAAGGGGCTGTCCAGCACCGGGGTCGTCATGGTGATCTTGTGCGCGGTGAGCGCGGCCGAGTAGGTGTAGAGCTTGAAGGTCGATCCCGGCTGGCGGGGGACCGCCGCCATGTCGATCTGGCCCCCGGGCACATTCGCCCCCGCGCCCCCCACCCAGACCTCGATCTGCCCGTTGGCCGGGTCCTCCGCCACCAGCGCGCCGTCGGTCATGTGCATCGCCTGATGGCGGGCGATGTCCGCGGTCACCATCTGCTGGGCGACCTGGTTCAGGTGCAGGTTGAGGCTGGTGTACACCTTGAGCCCCATCGTGGAGTAGCGCGAGCCGTAACGGGCCAGCAGCCATGACTTGACCTGGTCGACGAAGTAGGGCGCGTTGTCGACCGGCGCCTCGCTTCCCGAGGTCAGGGCCGGTGGCTTGGCCAGGATCGCGCGGGCCGCCGACTCGCTGAGGCCACTGTACTTGACCATGGCCGCGACCACCGCCTGCTGCCGGATCCGGGCGGCCGCCAGGTTGGTGATGGGATCCAGGTAGGACGGTGCCGGCAGCAGCCCGGCCAGCAGCGTCGCCTGTTCCGGGGTCAGCTGGCTGGCGCTCACCCCGAAGTACGTCTCGCTGGCGGCTTGGATCCCGGTCGCGCCCTGGCCGAAGTACACGTCGTTGAGGTAGTCATCAAGGATCTGTGGCTTGCTCAGCCGGGAGGTGAGCTCGTTGCCGTACAGGATCTCCTTGACCTTGTAGGCGATCGACTTGTTGTCGTGAAGGTAGAGGATCTTGGCAACCTGTTCGGGGATGGTGCTGGCTCCCTGAGCGGCGCTGTGATGGATCAGGTCGAAGATCCCGGCCTCCACGATCCGCCCGACGTCGAAGCTCGGGGCGGTCCAGAAGGCGTGGTCCTCGATGTCCACGATGGCGGTCCGCATCACCGGCGCGATCTGGCTGAGCGGCACCGGGATGCGGCTCGAGCCCGCGGGGTGCAGATCGGCGATGACCTGGTTGCCCTGTCCGTAGATCACCGTGTCCGTGGGCAGCGCGACTCCGCCAGGCAGGGCGCTGTACGCGCGCGCCAGCGCGGTCAGGGGAACGCTGAGAATCACCAGCCCCGCCAGCCCCGCCAGCGCCACAACCGCCACCCAGCGACGCCAGCTCCACCCGCCGAGGGCGGACCCCCCGCGACGGCGCCGGACGCTCGCTCGGGTGCGGGTCTGCAGGTTGATCTCTCGCATGATTGTCGATTGGGCACGGCGCGGGGCCAGCGGCCACTGGTTTCCCAGGACCCGGCCAGGCGGGGGAGGCGCTCATCGCGCGCCGTGCCCAACCCTAGCAACGCACCGAGGTGCCGTTTGGTTTCGATCCATCTCTTCGCCGGGGGGCCACACCGGGCCGTCCTCGCGGTTGCAGGACAATCAGCGCCTGAGGAGCAGCGTCGGAGCTGCAGTGGGTCTGGGAGGTGATGCTTGAGCGAGGAGCAGGGCCAGGGCCCGGCGGCGATGCCGGTGCTGAGCCCCCCCCGCCGGGGCGCCAATTGGCGCGTCACCGGGCTGGCTGCCGGCATCCTGCTGATCCTGGTGCTGCTGAAGCTGGTGACCAGCCATCCCCAGCCCCGCCCCTCTCATCTCAGCCCCACCGGCGCTGCGGTCGGTTACATCGACGCTCTGCGTTCGCACAACCTGGCGAGCCTGCAGAGCTATCTCGCTCCCGCGGAGAGGGGGCGCGCGGCCGAGGAGCTGGCCTCGCTTCGCGCCGACCACGTCCTGCTGGTCTCCCCGGTCGTGGAGAGCGCGATCGGGGAGGGTGCCTCCATGACGGTGGCGATCACTGTGGAAGTGTGCTATCGCCACCGCGCCGCGCGCTCCTACACCTGCCAGCTGATCCAGCACGAGCCGCTGGGGCTGCCCTCGGCGCTGCAGAGTGTCGAGGTGCACAAGCGCTGGTACATCAGCACCGTGCTCGATCCGGAGCCGCTCGCGCGGCAGTGACCTCAGCCAGCCCGGCTGCCACCCCCGAGAGTGGGGGTGACCTGCCGTTCGGGATCCAGCAACCGATCGATCTCCTCGGCCTTGAGTTCGGCGGCGAATCCCGCGTGAGGTGAATTCGGGACGCCCCTGGCTTTCGAGGGGGTGCCTGGCAACCCAACCCAGGTGGGCGCAGACAGATTCCGATGATTCGGTGGATAGAGGGTGCGGGACCGGCAGACTCGGAGGCGGTCGGGCTGCGCCAGACATAAGTCGCCGAGCACCACGGTCAGTCGGTCAGCTACCGGCAATTGACGTACCACCGGGCTGCGCACGGCCGAGCCGATCCGCAGCTTAGTAGCCGGAACGGAATAACGTGAGCGAAGGGGCATACCACTGCATGTAGGGGGTAGGCAGGGAATGCTCCACTACGGAGGGGCCTGGGGCGTCGGCGAGATCGTGTAGTTCCACTCTCCGTGGAAGGGGTGGGGCGAGACGGGAAGGCCGGCGAAGTCTGCGTCGCTGATACGCACCCCAGACGGGTAGTTCCCCGTGTCGAGCGCCGCCTTCACTTGCAGGCCGCTGCGAGTGGTGGTCGCACCGATCAGTTCAACGATGACTTCGTGGCTGACCAGGGGCTGTCCTCGCCAGTTGCTGCTGATGTGGGAGAAGAGCCGATGCTCAATCTTGTTCCACTTGCTGGTTCCTGGCGGGAAATGTCCGACCGTGATGGTGAGTCCGAACTCCCGTGCGAGCTTCGCCAGTTCCCATTTCCAAAGCCGCAGCCTATAGCCGTTGCTGCCGCCGCCATCCGCACAGATCTGCAACTCTTGGGCTGCGGGATAGGCCGCCTGTCCCACCTGTTGCCACCACCGGCGAATGCTTTCCACGGCAAATGTACCGGTGTCATGGTCCGTACCCACATTGACCCAGCCGCTGTCCGCAGCCAGGTCATAGACCCCGTACGGAATCGCCATTCCCAGTCCTGGATCCATGAAGTCATGGACGTTTACCCGCTCCGGCTCGCCGTGGCGGCGCCACTGGCGACCTGCGTTCTTGAAGGGACCGACCAACTCCTTCTTCTTGGTG
>DAHVMY010000110.1:0-2161 GCA_027319585.1 Candidatus Dormiibacterota bacterium
CGGGCAGGCGGGCGTGCACTTGCCGCACTGGTAGCAGTAGGCCAAAGACTCCGCCCCGGGGATCTCGGTCACCCGGTCCAGGGCGCTGATGTCGTGCTCCCAGACCACCCGCTGCTCGAACATCCGGTTCCACTGGCCCGAGATGTCCATGCCCTCAAAGACCAAGTGCTCTTCCTCGTGGACTCGCTCCGCCTCTATCTCAGACATTCAGACCTCCATCCGGTGGATGCCCAGCAGCCGGCGGGTCAGCTGGGGCAAGGGGGGGATGACCTTGTTGAACTCCTGGCTCATCCGGATCCGGGTGATCGTGTACAGGTAAACCCCATAGACGCAGGCGAGGTAGACGTCGACCCCGAAGGCCTCGGTTCCGAAGCGCGTGAATCCGACGGAGCGTCCCGTCTGGTTGACAAACGCAATGCCCTCGCCGACCCGCAGGTAGGTCTCCCCGGCCGAGCTGGCGGAGAGGTCGTGCTCCTCCATGGTCACCAGCGGGAGGGCGCCGGTGCCGATCTCCGGGTCCCAGATCCAGCGCGTCCAGAGCCAGTGGCGCTCGGGGTCGAAGAAGTGCAGTGCCTCCCCCGCCACGTCCCGGCGGATGCCCTGGTCCACCTCCGCCAGCTCCTGATCGAACGAGTCGATGCGCGCCGAGACGGGCCCCGGCTCGTGGAGAAGGTTCCAGAGCGCCTGCCGCCACCGTCCATCTCCGACCTGGGCCAGCAGCTCGTCGGAGTGGCGCCGAGCCGCAAAGATGGTGCGCAGACAGCCTCGCAGCTGCTCCGAGGACAGAGCGGGCAGCGAGTCGCGGTCCAGCATCTCCCGGAAGCGCCGGGACTTCACCTCGAGCTCCAAGGCGATCCCATCGAGCTCCGGCGCCTGGATCAGCCGCTCGGCCTCGCGCATGAACTCCTGAGCGGCCTCGGTGTCGACCACCTGGCCGTGGCCGGTGATCATCCCGCGACAGGGACCGCTGAACGGCGGCGGAGCGCGGCCACCGCCTTCATGGCGGCCGATCCGGCCATGGAGACGCAGTCGTCCAGATCCTTGGGACCCGCCGCCGCGCCGGCCACGTAGATGCCCGCCACCGAGGTGCCGACGGAGTCGAGGGCGTTCTCCGGGGGGGCGATGAAGCCGTGCTTGTCCTGGGCCACGCCCAGCAGCTTGCCCACCGTCTTGGTCCCCTCCGACGGGACCATCCCCACCGAGAGGACCACCACATCCATGGGGATCTCCATGGGACGGTTCATGGTGGTGTCCTCTCCCTTGATCACCAGGCGGTCGCCCCGGCGGGTGATCTCGGTCACGATCCCGCGCACGAAGTTCACGTGGTCTTGCTCCTGCGCCTTCCAGTAGATGCGGTCCTCCCAGAACCCGTACATCCGCATGTCGATATAGAAGATGAAGACGCGACAGTCGGGGACCTGCTCCCGGATTTCGGAGGCCTCCTTGGTGGCGACGCCGCAGCAGACCTTGGAGCAGTACTCGTTGCCGATGCGGCGGTCGCGGGAGCCGACGCACTGGATGAAACAGACCTGCTTGGGGGGCTGGCCGGTGGATGGGCGCACGAAGTTCTTGGCCGCCAGCATCCGCTCGGCGTCGACCAGAGTGATCACGTCGTCGTACTCGTAGTAGCCGTAGGACTGGGTCTCCCGGCCCGGGTCGAAGTGGTCGAAGCCGGTGGCGATGATCGCCGCGCCACAGCTGACCTCGGCAGCCGCGCCGTCCGCCGCTAGCAGGCTGGCCCGGAAGTCCCCCAGCTCCCCGTCGAAGGCGGTGACCTCGGTCTCCAGGTGAACCTTGATCAAGGGGTGGGTCAGCACCGCCTGGCGGGCGATCTCCAGCACCTCCTGGGCGGGGCGGTGATCCAGTGCGAAGGCGGAGTAGCCCGCCGAGTCCGGGGTCCCGCCCAACCGTGCCCTGCGCTCGACCAGGATCACCTCGCTGCCGAGGTCCGCCGCCCCCCGCGCCGCCTCCAGGCCAGCCGGGCCACCGCCGATCACCAGGATGGCTTCACTTGACACCGGTCTGCTCCCAGGTGAGGTACTGCATCTCCCCGCTCTGAATCCGCTTCAGGTCCTGCTCAAACTCGGCCCAGCGCGCCTCCCAGTCGATGCCCATCTTCTCCAGCAGGGGTCGGTAGTCGACCGAGTGCCAGTGCAGCTGG
>DAHVMY010000111.1:0-2117 GCA_027319585.1 Candidatus Dormiibacterota bacterium
CATCGCGTCGTAACCTTCGGCCTGGCGGTCGTGCTGGGAGTGATCGCCCTTGCCTACGTGGCGATTGACGCCCATGGGTTGAACCTTGCTGCGCTGCTGGGGGTGGGGGCCGCTGGACTGGCCCTGCTGCTGGTCGGAATGGGGCTCAATTGGCGCCCCGGGATCGCGTTGGGCGTGATGCCGCTGGCGGCCTCCGTGGCCACGGTGCTGGTCCTGCGGGGTCCCGTCATCCTGGCGCCGCTGCTCGGGGCCATTCTGCTGGTCATGAGCGAGCTCGGGTTCTGGGCCGTCGACGAGTCGGCTCCTGGAGTCGGTTCCCGAAGGCTTCGCATCGTGCTCGCCGCCCGCACCGCGGTCATGGCGGTCCTGGGATTCCTGTTGGGGCTGGTGGTCCTGGCCCTGGCTGGCCTGCGGGCCTCCGGCGGCCTCGACCTCACCCTGATCGGAAGTCTGGCCGCGGTCGGAGTGCTGGCGCTGGCGGTGTTCCTACTTCGAGCTGGCGTCCGACGTGAGCCGGACTGAATCAAGCTGCCCCAACGCCTTCAGCCGGGCGGTGTCACCTGGTGGGCTGCTGGCTCACGCGGGCCGACTCGCCGCCCGCCGGATCCGCACTGGGACGAGTGATTCCACCTCGAGGCTGGCAACCGGGTCACCCACCATCACGGTGGTCATAGCCGTCGGGGCCAGGTAGCGGGCGGCAGCAGCGCGGACGGCCTTGGCCGTGGTCTTCTGCAGCTGGCTCGAATACGCCTCCAGGTAGCGGTGGTCGAGCCCGCGAGCCCGGACCTGGGCCAAAGCGCTGGCCAGCCCGGCCTGGGTCTGGAGCATGATCACCCTTGAGCCGGCCATGTAGCTGGTGGTGGTCTCAAGCTCGCTCTCGGGCACGTCGACGGTGCAAAGCCGTGCCAGTTCGTGCAGCAGCTCGCCGTAGGCGGCGCCGGTCACCTCGGTCCTCACCTCCATGCTGGCTACTGCGAACCCGTCTCGGAGGTGGTTCTCCAAACGGGCGTGAGGGCTGTAGGTGTAGCCCTTGTCCTCCCTCAGATTGTTCATCATCCGGGAGGTGAAGCCTCCTCCCAGCACCGCGGTCGCCACGGTCAGCGCAACGTGGTCGGGGTGCCCCTGTCCGGGGCCGCTCGCTCCCAACATGACCACCGTCTGCACCGAACCAGACCGCGGGATGAACGTCACCCCGGCCGTCGTCAGCGGGCGGACCGCCGGTACCGTCGGCACCCGGCGCGGCCCGCTCCAATCACCGAAGGCGCGGCGGAGCCGCGATGCGGTTCGGCGCGGGTCGACCGCTCCGACGACGGTGATCTGTGCGCCCCGGGGGGTGAAGGTCTGCTCGTACAGGTCCAGGATCGCCCGGCGGCTGGCAACCTTGACCGCGGTGTCACTGGGCGCCGGCCGACCGTAGGGATGGGGACCGTACACCAGCCCCTGCAGCGCCTCGGCCGCGGGGAACTGAGCGGTCGCCCGGGCCATCCGCAGACCGTCCAGGAGCTTGGCTCTTTCGGTCGCAAGGTCGACCGTTGGGAAACGAGGTCCTTCCACCACTGCGGCGAGCAGGTGGTAGAGGTCCTCCTCCGCCTCCGACAGGGCCGCGGCATGGAGGTACAGGCGGTCCTCATCCTGGTGGACCTGGAGGGATCCACCCAGATCCTGAACCCGCTCCGCCATCTCAGCCTGATCCATCGAATCCGTGCCCAGTGGGATCCCCATGGCCAGCAGCTCCGAGACCGCCGCAGAGGCCCCGATCGCCGTCCCCGCCGGAACGCTGAGGCGAAATTCCACGCGCGGCACGCTGGGGCGGGGAACCACCATGATCGAGACGCCGTTGTCCAGCGTCGTCTGGTGGACGCGACCGATTCGCAGGGGCGGCACCGGCTCCGGCCGGGGCACTTCCCGCAGGGCGTCGGGCTCGCTCGGGGCCAGCTGACTCACGTCCTCCTCCGGGACTGTTTGGGATCCCAGTGCAGCACCGTGGAGCGGGACTGCTGCAGCCAGCTCCGCACCGCGCGCGCGACGTCGGCGGCGGTGACCGCTCGGTAGCGCTCTGGCAGTTCGTCCACGAGCTCGGGTTGACGATGGATCGCCGCCATCACCCCCAATTCACG
>DAHVMY010000112.1:0-2087 GCA_027319585.1 Candidatus Dormiibacterota bacterium
GCCGTCCCCTCAGCCTGCTACGCCTGAACCCTAAGGTGGGGGAGCTGAAACCCCTCCCTGATGTGCGGAAAGCGGGTTGTAGTAGTGGACTTTTCGACTTTTTAGAGCCGAGGGGTAGTTGCCAGAAGGGACGGACCGGGGTGGGTGAGATGGCCTGGAGAGCGGATCCGGGGTCCTGACCGCTCGTTGACGGGTCCGAACAGGCGTCCACTAAGAAGCCCTCGCTGTGGCAGAGTGTCGTTGTTGACCAACAGACCACCGACAGGAGGGCTCCCGCATGCTAACGCAGGCTCGGTGTTGGGTCAATGACCGTGCTCAAGCTGGAGTCCTCTAGGTGGGTCGGGAGGTTTTCCCCACATGCCTGCTCCCCCGACCTGGCTGCGTTTCCTATCCCAGTTCGCCGGTGGTTTCACCGCCCCGGGCAGGCAGCTCTTCGAGCAGCTGCTGACTGCTTGGGTGCTATGTCCAGGACGGCATACCCTGACTCGCCTGTGGAGCGTGATCCCTGAAGCCCAGCGTCGTCAGTACGGCGCCTACGCGCGCTGGGTGCGCTGCGGGCGGTGGTCAATGGACATGCTCTGGCGGCAGCTGCTCTTGCACTTGGTCGCCCGCTGGGTCCCTGAGGGGCGCCTCACTCTGGTACTGGACGACACCTTGATGAAGAAGAGCGGCAGCAAGATCAATGGGGCTGGCAACTTCCGCGATGCCGTCCACTCCACCCATGCCCGTCCGGTGCTGACCTTGGGGCTCAACATCGTGGTGCTGGCGCTGCGAGTAGCCCCCCCCTGGGGCGGGGAGCCGTTGGCCTTGCCGGTGCTGGTCCGCCTGCATCGTAAGGGCGGAGCGAACATGATCCAGCTGGCCATCGAGATGATTGAGCAGGTCGCGCAGTGGCTGCCAGAGCGAGACTTCTGTGTGGTGGCTGATGGCGCCTACGCGCCCTTGATCCGCTACTCCTTACCGCGCACCATCGTGGTGTCCCGAATGCGTCGGAATGCGGCCCTCTACGAACCACCGCCACCGCGCACGGGGATGCGGGGCCGCCCCCGCAAGAAGGGCCGCCGCTTGGCCTCGCTACCAGAATTGGCCAAGTCGGTTACCGGGTGGACCCGGGAGGCGGTCTCCATCCGCGGGCGAGCCGAGCAGCGGGACCTATGGGCCCGGGAGGTGCTCTGGTACTTGGCCTGCCCCGACCGTACGGTACTGCTGGTGATCGTCCGCGACCCCCAGGGGCTTGAGCCTGACGACTACTTCGTGACCACTGACATCACCGCCCAGCCAGCCCAGGTAGCCAGCGCCTACGCGGATCGCTGGGCCATCGAGGACACCTTCCGCAACACCAAGCAATTCCTGGGCGCCGAGGATCCCCAGTCCTGGGTCGGAGCCGGTCCTGAACGAGTCGTAGCCCTGGCTTGTTGGATGTCAGCTGCCGTCTGGGACTGGTTCGTGGCCACCCCCAGCCAGCAATCCCTCTGGCCGGCGCGCCCCTGGTACCCCTCCAAGCACACTCCGTCCTTCCAAGACGCGGTGGCCTCCCTCCGGCGCGAGGTCTGGACTCGGACTATTTTTGACGCCTCACCTCACCGTCGGCTCAGCCGTAAAAATGCCACCGCCCTTCTCGACGTTCTGGCTGAGGCCGCGTGATCACTATGTGAAAGTCGAAAAGTCCACTGCAACCATCCATCGGCTATCGCCAGCTATGGACGGCGCGGCCCAGGGTCTCGCTCACCCGTCCTCTCAGCAGACGGGCCAGGGTTGCCGTCGTGACCTCCCGGGAGCGCGACAAGGGCGCTTGGTGGAAGACCTCCCAGAGACGGATCAGGCCTGCCTCCCTATCCGCGTCGAAGATCCGTGCCGCCAGTCGGAGCCAGCGGTACTGATACCAGACGTAGTTCAGAGGGCTCATCGGCTGGTCGCCCCCGGCGTAGTGCAGCTCGAGCTCGTCGAGGGTGGTGAAGCCCTCGGCCCGCATCCGCTGGCGAAGTCGCCGACTCTTAGCTCCCACCGTTGGCAGCGCCTGGAGCGTGTCCAAGCTCTGCGGCCGTCGGGTCGCGACGAAAGTGTGCAGGGCCAGGTTGGCGAAGATC
>DAHVMY010000113.1:0-2073 GCA_027319585.1 Candidatus Dormiibacterota bacterium
CCTCCCCACGCCGCCTCACGACGACGCAGTTGCTCTCGGCTTGTGGTTGGTCCCACCAACCTCCACAGGGGACTCCCACCCCCAAGCTGCTGGTCATGCCGAGCGTACACCGTGCATGCGATTTTCCCGCACACGGCTCTCCGACGGCCTCTACTCCTTGGGTATTCACGTCCACCTCAGGCTGAGATAGCCACAGACAGGCGGTAAAGACCAATGCGCTGTTGCCATTCCATGTCCCGGCAGAGCTCCCACGGGGTGCGCTGCAATTTGTGCTTCTTCCGGACAAACAGCGCCAGCCGTCGCCGCACGTAATGGTCGATCTGCGCCATCTGACGGGCCGAACCCGGCCCTTTGAAGTACGCGCCCCAACCCCGCACCACCGGGTTTAGCTCGTTGACGATGTCCTCGACTGACATGTGGAGCCGGTTCCGGGGAGCCGTCTTCTTCCGGATCCTCGCCCGGATGGACTTCATCGCCCGTCGGCTGGGCCAGTTCCAAGCTGACCATCGCCGTCGGTTGCGCCACCCAGGCAGCCGCCGGAAGTGAAAGCCCAGGAAATCGAACCCCTGGGTGCCATCTGCCAGTCCCACCACCCGAGTCTTCTCGGGATGGGCTTCCAGCTTCAGGCCCTTGAGCATTCCGACCAACCACCGCCAGGCTGCGTCCGCCGCTTCCTCGGTCGTGCAGAGCACGACCATGTCGTCGGCGTAGCGGACCAACTGCCCCAGGGACGCCGCCTTCTTTTCCCACAGCGCGTCCAGCGCATGCAGGTAGATGTTGGCAAGCAGAGGTGAGATCACTCCGCCCTGCGGCACCCCCAATACCGACGGCCTGACCTCGCCATTCTCCATCACCCCGGCCCCAAGCCACAGCCTTATCAGCTTCAGCACCCGCCGATCACTAACTCGGCGCGCCACCAGCTTCAGCAGCAGCTCGTGGTCGACGTTGTCGAAGAATCCGCGAATATCAACCTCAACCACCCAGTGATGTCCGGTGTTGATCCCTTGGCGCACCGCCTGCACCGCCTGCTGCGCCGAGCGCTTCGGCCGGAACCCGTACGAGCACGCCTTGAAGGACGCCTCGAAGATGGGCTCCAGCACCAAACGAGCAGCGGCTTGCACAACTCGATCACGAACCCGGGGTATCCCAAGTGGCCTCCGGCTCTTGCCGTCAGCTTTGAGGAGATAGACCCTCCGAACCGGGGTCGCCCGGTAACGGTGGCCTTCCAACTGGTCTTGCAGCTCATCGAGCATCCGGGCGACCCCGTAGGTTTCCACCTCCAAGATCGTTTCCCCATCGATGCCCGCTGCGCCACGATTGGCACGTACCTGATCCCAGGCACGTTCCAGGACATCTCGCCGAGCGATCCGATCGTACAGCGCATGGAAGCGCCGCCGAGGCGACCGCTTGGCCGCAAGGTAGAGCTGGCGTTGAAGGTGGCGGACTTTGTCGATGGAGTGGTTGGCCTCAGCCATGCCCTCACCCGTAGCCCCGCCGCCAGCGCGACCGAAGTGCTGGGCCTTCCCTACCGCAGGTTGTGTTGTCCTGCGAGTCCCTGGTACTGTGCCCAACTCCGACTCCCTCTGCCCTGATCCCGACTTCGGACTTGCCTTATACGGAACCGCACTGCCACTCACCCGACCAGGCGGGCGGCGGGCAGGAGGGCCTCCCCTGTTGACTCCATCACCTTCCGGACATGCCGAGACCTCTACACCGGGGAGCGCCCGGGCACGCTCCAAGTTCTCATGCCGGGCTACAGGCTTCACCAAATCCACCGCGGTTCGCCGCTCCCGTCCAAAGCCTTTCGATGCGGCAGTCTTCGCTTCATGCTTCGGCCTGACCGGTCGCTACCTCCTTTTGAGACTTGAACATGGCGCTTCAACGCCGGGGTCTCTCCCGACGCTGGCCACTTGCTACGGGGCTGCTTGGCCTTTGCCCCGGTGGGTCCTTCCCCCACTGGCGATGGAGCCCTTCGCAGGGCGCACGTGGACTCAGGCTTGGAGTTCTCGGCCCACCACGGAGCCACCTCGTCTTTGACCTGGTTCCAGCGCTTGCGCAAAGCCAGGAGCGTCC
>DAHVMY010000114.1:0-2027 GCA_027319585.1 Candidatus Dormiibacterota bacterium
AACAGAAGCGTCACGGCCAAGGCACCCAACCATGGAACGAGCGGGCGGATCCCGGCCCTGTTATGAATAACAGCTATCCCTAGATTAACCACAGTTTCGGTCACTCGAATCCCGGCTGCGGGGATAAACGCCAATAATCCTGAAATTCGCAATGGCGGTGCGCCGGAGGCGTGAAAGCCCGTGGATGGCGGTCGGAGTGGGGCCTGATGTGTCTGCCGCAGGTGCCAACGGGCCAAGCGGGAGGGCTGGAGGTGCCCCGGGGGTGAAATGAGGACGGATCACGGGCAAGCCGACCGGGTAGCGGGGGACTGTGGGAGGTGCAAGGCATAGGGATGCCCGACGGGGCGACGCGCGGGTCGGCCGGGAGCGGTTCAGGTGCCAGTGGCGAGCGCGGCCAGTGCGTCGCAGGCTTGGCCGTAGTGCCCGCGCTCGGCCTCCCTGGGTAGCCGCAGGAAGTAGTAGCGGGAGTGATTGGCAACCACGGCGGGCAGCAGGAACCACCACCGGCGGATGGTCGCGGCGGTGTGCACCACCGCCCGGTCCCTCCTGGGAGCGAGTTGCTGCTGCATGGCCAAGGTAAGATTGTAGGCCATACCCTTGAGCAGCATGTCTGCGGCGTTGGCGTCGAACCCGGCCTTGCTAAAGGCGTCCAGGTCCCAGTCTTCCTTGAGCGTCCGAATGGTGGTCTCCGAGGTGCACCTCTGGTTGTAGCTGTGAAAGACATCCTCCTCATCCCAGTCCACCGAGGTGGCCAGGAACTGTTCGTCCGCGATCGCCGGTAGCGGTAGCAGTGATCCCTTGACGGGCACCGCCGCCCGCTCGCGGACGACGACCATACGCCGTGGTCGGCTCCAGTCCCCCGCTTGGTACAAACCGGAGGCCACCTCCAGCACATCCCCCAGCGCAGTGGTGCCGATCGGCCGATACTCCAGAGTGTCGGACCAAGCCCGTAGCGGATGGGTGCCCTTGACCTTGAGGATGAAGTTCAGACCGCGCTCTTCCAGATGGGCCATGAAGTCTTCGTTGCCGTACCCACGGTCGCCGCGCACCAAACGAACGTGACGCCCTGCGACCAGCGGGCTGGCCAGGACCCGGGTGAAGGTCAGCACCAGCCCGCTGCTGCTGGTGGTGTTCCCGGACCGCAGCTCACAGTCCAGTAGCGTACGGGTGAGGCCGTCGAAGCAGAGTTGGGGGTGGAAGCTGGCCCGGCCAGGCTTGCTCGGGTTGTAGCCGACGGCGCTACGCTCCTGATGGCCGTAGATGGTCTCGACCGTGGAGTCGATGTCGATGATCACCTCGGTCCCCAGGGTAAGGCCAGCGATGTACTCGTGCAGCAGCTGCAGGGCGGCGCGCACCGGGGCAGAGCCGAGGCGAACGAGTTCTTTGTAGAGGATGGTGACATCCGGTAGCTTGGGCAGCCCGAACAGGAACTTGAGCAACGGGTCCTGCTCTAACTCGACGAAGTCGAAGACTCGGCCAAGACCCAGCATACGGCCGATCAGCAACAGCAGGACTTCCTGGACCAAGGAGTACTTGGCGTGCTTGGCCTTCTCGTGCGGCGCCAGCGCCGCGGCGGCGCGTGCCGGGAGGCCGACATGCTCCAGGAACCGCCAAATGAGTTGCGCACCACCGTAGGGGGTGGCATTGGTCAAGGTAAACCGCTCAGGCAGGGCCGCACCGGACCCGGGTTGGGGAGCCTTGCCAACCTTCACCGTCAGGTACCAACTCCTCCCACATACATGGGGGAATACTTCGACGCACCCCTTGCCAATACATCCTTTTTCTCGTAACGCCACGTCTCACGCCGCACATATTGCGAAATTGAGGATAAAAGGTCTCGTATAAAAGGTCCTGGGCGGACAACCCGCCGCGAGGTGGGGTGGCTCGGGGCCGGCTGTTAGTCCCACCGCCACCGGCTGGGTGCCGGTGAGCGCTTGGTTAGATTGCCGGCCGGGGTGAAGGGGTATGGACTGGACGCGCGGTCGCCCTTCAGGTCCCGAACCCCGGGCCACTGTCCGCCCCTGATG
>DAHVMY010000115.1:0-1964 GCA_027319585.1 Candidatus Dormiibacterota bacterium
CTTGAGCTCCCTTTGGAGCCCTTTTTTTTGCTCCCGGCGTCCGGGGGCTGGTCCTGGGCGAGGACGGGCACCGGTCGAGCATCACAGATCTGCTGGTTGACCTCCACGATCTCTTCCACGACTGCTCGGAAGCGCTTGTAGTTGGCGACTTCCCTACGCGCCTTCTCCAGCTCGGGTCCCTCTGCCACCTGCCGGGCCTGAGTCTTGCCCGCCTGCGACATGGTCAGCAGGTAGCGGGGGCCATGGCCAGGATGAGCCGGGTCGGCGCAGGCGCAATTGGGCTTGCCACACCGGCGGTAGTTGGCCGTGAGGCTCCCGCGTCGGAAGTCCTCGGTGGCAGCGAGTTCCTGATATAGCCGGCGGCGCTCCTGCTCGATCTCGGGGAGAGAGGCTTCCATTGGCAGGTCTCCTATCTGGCTGTGGCCCCACAGCCAGATTACCACCAATCTACTCTGCCTCCCCAGGTCCCCCTACTTTCCCGTCCCACACCCCGCACCAAGGGGTGCGCGACAAAAAAGTGGGAGCTGGGGGTTAGGCAACTGTGGTCTGGTAGGGGAGCCACTGCCAGATTTCCTGCCAACGGGTTGGGCCACTTGACTCCTGGGCACGCAGGCTGACGATGGCCGCGGCGCCGCGAACGCTCCAGCGCATGCCGGACAGCTTCATGCGCTGGGCAACCACCGTGCGACAGCCTGCCTCCACGGCCCCGCTGCCAACGAAGATGCCCAGCCCCCGGAAGTAGGAGTAGCGCATCCGCTGCCGGTTGGCCTCGAAGTAGCCCAAGGCCTTTTCGACTTCTTCCATCTGAGAATCAGGGCAGCGCAGGTGCCGGCCCGCGAACAGCAGCTTGTCGATGTCGCCCCGGTCGAGCTCGGCGAGGCGGGCGGCCAGCCACCCACGAGATTCTTCGGTGGTCACCGGGAAAACCAAGCGGGCGAGTCCGTGCAGATGCTCCTTGGCGTGATACAAATCGGTGACTGGGATGGCTTGAGGAAAGTGTTCGCCAGCCAGGTTCCAGATCCAGGGAGCGCCATCTCCGAGTGCGATCACTCGCTGGGCTTGACTGAGGCCCCGCTGCCGGGCCTCGGAGTAGAGCAGGGAGCCGAACCCGGCGGCGGTGTCCATGGAGGCGATGTAGCTGGAAGTACCCGGGTCTCGAACCGGATGACCCCTTTCGTCCACGATGGTTTGAGTGAACAGGCATCCAAGCTTGACCTCTCGGGTGTGGGCTCGACCGTCCGGCGACTTGCCCCGGCGGCCCTCAGTATCGGCAGGTACGGTGGGCACCCCGGTGCCATCCATCGCGATATAGAGATTGGGGATCGGCTCGCGGTGGCACAACAGCGGCACCACCTTCCCCGAGATCGCCGCTTCCGCCTGTTGCTCGATGGCGACCCGAACCCGCTCTCCGTCCGCCTCGGAGCTGCGCTCCACCCGCTTGCCAGTGAGTTGGATTCCAGCCAGCTCGGCCAAGTCTCTGTGCGCCTGGTCAAAAGCCTCCTGACTGCCCAGGCGTGCCACCATCCGGCGCAGCCCGGGGCTGAGTGAGCTGTCGCCCACGCCCAACTTCTGGTCGATGGGGAAGCGGCCGTGGTGGCACTGGTGGCAGGAGTAGTAGGCGCGATGGAGATGGACCGGGCCGAGCACGGTGTCGACGATCTTCCCCCGGTAGCCTTGGAATTCGGCCTGATGCCCATTGCCGCAGTCCGTGCGAGGTCCGCAGTACCCAGTGTCGAGTTCCAGCAGCCGCTCCAACAGGCTGCCACCCAGCTTGGTCATCGCGGTGCGGATGGCCAACTCGGCCACCTCCAGGCCCCGGCTGGTGGGGTCAGCCAGCAGACTTGCTGCCAGCTGGCTGAGGCGCGCTACCTCACCTTCGAATTCCTCCTTGAGCTCCCTTTGGAGCCCTTTTTTTTGCTCCCGGCGTCCGGGGGCTGGTCCTGGGCGAGGACGGGCACCGGTCG
>DAHVMY010000116.1:0-1949 GCA_027319585.1 Candidatus Dormiibacterota bacterium
GTCGGGGCTGTATTGGATGCGGGCCCGGTACTACGACCCGGCAACTGCGCAGTTCATCTCCGTGGACCCGCTCAACACCGGGGCGACATCGCCGTATTCGTACGCGTCGGACAACCCGGTCAACTTCACCGACCCCTCTGGTGCCCTGACGCCGACTGCGGCTCAGCTGTGCAGCTACGGGAACACGGCCGCCTGTCAGGCGGCCAGTGCCGTGCCGCAGTTTGTATCCATCAATCCCGTATCCCTGGCGCACGGAGTAGCGGCAACGCTCAGTACCATCTCCACGCTATCCGCTGGCGTCGCGGTCGTGTGCGAGCTGGGCAGTCTCGGCTTTTGCTCCCCCATTTCAGTGGTGCTCGAAATAGTCTCAACTGGAAGCAGTCTTGCTGCGTCTGGCATAGATCTGGGGCTCACGCTGACCGGCCATGAAAGCGGGTTGCAAGCTTCGCTGGACTTCATCGGCGCTCTCGGAGCAGTAGGGTCCCTGGCTGGCCTCCGGGCCTTAGGGGAAGAGGCTCCACTAATCGCGCGGCTGTTCTTCGCTGGGAATTCGTTTGCTTTGGGCATCCCAGCGGCTATCCGTGCACTCTTGAGTGGGCGGGTCGCAGCGCCTCAGCTGGTCAGCGCGTCAATCATCGGACCTAGCTGTGCCTGACGAAAAGGTGTCCCGGCTCAGCGATATCGAGCACCGGCTGGCAGACCTTCGCGCCGAAGAGACACGTCGCTATTGGCATTTTACCCGCTGGCTCGTATACTCGATTCTCCTCGGCCTGATGAACGCTGTCGTGGTCGTAGCAATCCGGCACACCGCTGCGGCACCCTACGTGTTAGCAGTTGGCCTCACTCTGGCATTTGTGGCCTTCGGGCGTGCGGTATGGCTCGCTGGCTCTTGGTGGCCGCTGGGGACTGAGAAGAGCCGTCTGCTCCGGGAGAGGTTTCGCCTCAAGAGATCCTTAGGCATGCGGACCCCTTGACGTGATCAGACGCAAATATTTCATCAAGTGGAGCCCGCGCGTCGGTCGACGTGGGCTCCTGTCTCCATCACCTAGACCCGCGGTTCAGGGCAAGCAAGGAGAGCACACGCCCCAATTCGAGAGACATCATTGGTAGTCAGGGGCGCGGTCTCGGCGCAGCCGACCCGTTTCCCCATTCCCCTTTCGATCCGTGCGTGCGGTTTTCCCGCACACGGCTCACCGATGGTCTTCTTGGCATGGTTACGCTGCCCCCGGATAGCGGATGGTGCCACGCAAACGGTACAGACCTTGGGCCTGAAACCAGTCGTTCGTCCATGAGGCGGCCCGACTTGGCGTGAGAGTCCGGCCGTATCGCCTCACCAGGAAGCGACGCAGACGGCGCCACACATAGTCGTCCACCTGGCCGAACTTGATGGCGGCGTTCCCGGTGCGGAAATAGTTGCCCCAGCCCCGCAGGATGGGGTTCAGGTCCGAGATCAACACCCGGACATCCTTTACCCCGTTGCGGCTGCGGTCGGTGCGGGCATGCACCTTCTGGCGTATCCGCTTCATGCTGCGATCTGACGGCCAGCGCTGCAGGTAGTAGCGGCGGATGCCGCGCTCCAGCAACCGGCCTGAGATGCGAGCACGGAAGTGGCAGCCCAAAAAGTCGAAGCCCTCTCGGCCCTCGCGCAGGTCAACCATCCGCGTCTTGTCCGGGTGCAGCTCCAGCCCCAGTTCCGCCAGGGTCGTCCTGACCATCTCCAGGGCCGCGTTGGCCTCCGCCTCGGTCCGGCAGAGGACCACGAAGTCATCGGCTTATGCACCAACTCCCCCGGTCCCCGCTTCGCCCAGGCCTCGTCCAGCGCGTGCAGGTAGATGTTGGACAGTAGGGGTGAGATCACCCCGCCTTATGAACAGCGCTGGGTTATGGGTAGCGCTGGGCAGCCGGAACTCGTGGGAGCGGGGGCGGCGATCGAACGCTGCGCATAATCC
>DAHVMY010000117.1:0-1943 GCA_027319585.1 Candidatus Dormiibacterota bacterium
CTGCATCTTTGAGAGGGCGTCGGCCCGCAGCTTTTCAGCCAACGATGACTGCCCGCTGAGCAGCGTCCCGACATCAGCCCCCAAGATCTCCTTGGTCCAGGCGCCGAGTCCACCCGGCTGTTGCAGCAGCTCGACCCAGCGGTCGAGCGGCCGGTGAGCGTCCTTGGCTGAGTCATCGCTGCGGCGGACGAAGAGCGAATCCTCCGATTCGGGCGGGGGCGCTACAAAGACGCGCAGGTCATAGGAGCCCAAAGGGTCATCCCCCTCCAGGATGATCGCGTCGGCGATCTCCAGCATCAGGTCGGTGTCGAAGAAGCCCGCATAGGCGGCCTCGCCCGGCTGGAAGTGGTAGGCGGCCACCGCGGCCGCGCCCGCGTCGCGGAAACGCCGCAGCTCGCGCTCGGTGCTGTGGCTCGACCTGCGGCCGCTGCGGCTGGGTCGCGCCACGCAGCGGGCGACCGACAGGAGTAGGTCCTGACGGGACAGGACCGCCTCTATGAAGGTGGTCTTGCCAGCTCCTGGGGGACCGCCGACGTGAATCAGCGACCGTGGGATCACGAGGACCGGCCCGCCTGCATAGCCGCAGCATGGTCGGGTCGGCAGCAGAGGTGGGTCGGCCCGGCCCCGATGCCAGCGACCGGAGGCCAGCTCGCGCCGGAACCTCCAAATTGCTGGGCCTGTTGGGGTGACCACTTCGCGATCCTCCGGCCCGGCGGAGCGCCGAGAGGCTCGCCCTCGAAGCCGCTTCGGCTCATGGACGCCTGACTGGCCGGCTCATCGACTCTGGGCGAGCCGCAGGTGGCAGAACCCGCTGGCGGCTCTGGCCGTCACGGGTGAGCTACGAATTCCGCCAGCGCCCGGCTCTGCTCCACGCGGCTGGGCTCGTGGACGTACATCATGTGGCCGGCCGGGTAGTGGTGGGTTGCGATCTGGGCACGCTGGCCCTCCGGGATCGCGAGGTGGGCAAACGCGTACTCGGCCGCAAAGTAGGGGGTGGCGCCGTCGTAGTAGCCGCAGGCCAGGTACACCCGCAGGTGGGTGTTGTGGCGCATCGCCTCCCCCAGCCAGGAGGTGACGGACACGTGCCTGCCCTCGAACTGCGCGTAACTCCACGGCTGCACCCGGTCGGTCAGCAGTTCGTAGGGGAGGTCCGAGTGGTAGTGAAGCTCGGAGTGAAGGTAGTGGTTGAGAGCCGCCGAATAGGGTCCGGAGATGGCGACCTGGCTGGGATCGAAGGTGGGCCGCTCGCCGGCGTCGTCGGCCTCGGCCCCCAGGAAGCGGCTGTCCAGCCGCCCCACCACCTGGCGGCGAGAGCGTAGGAGCTCGCGAAAGAAGCGCTGATGCTCGATGCGCAGGTCCACCCGGTCCAGGTAGTCCTCGGACAGTCCGGTGACCCGCGCGAGGCGGCGGATCATGTCGGCCCGGTCCGCCGCCGAAAGCCGTGAGCCCTGGAACAGGGCATATCGGTAATCCCTGGTTGCGAGCTGCTCGGCCTCGGCGCGCACCTCCCTCCAGCTCCGCTTGCCGAGCAGGCCGTGATATTGGGCGATGGCGGCGTAGGTGGGCAGGTAGAGCGCGCAGGGCAGGTCGTTGCCCTCGGTGAAGCGGATGGTGCCCATGTCGATCACCGAGGAGATGAGGATGATCCCATTCAGGTAGAGCCCGAAGCGTTCCTGCAGATGGTTGGCGAGAGCGCTGGCGCGGAGCGTCCCATACGATTCGCCCGCCAGGTACTTGGGGGAGAACCAGCGACCATTCCTGGTCGTCCACAGCCGGATGAGCTCGGCCACGGACTCCAGGTCGCGCTGGAATCCGTGGTACTCGCCGGGGCTCCCACCTGCCACCACCCGTGAGTAGCCGGTGGATACCGGGTCGATGAAGACCAGATCGGACACCTCGAGCAGAGTCTCCTGGTTGTCCGTCAGCCCGTACGGGGGAGGCAG
>DAHVMY010000118.1:0-1918 GCA_027319585.1 Candidatus Dormiibacterota bacterium
CTGAGGAGGCGGCGCGGCTGCACGGGGAGACGGTGGCCCTCGATCTGGCGCCGTCGGGGGAGGGGCTGTTCGGCTTCTGGACCCGGCGTCCCATCGGGGTGGTGGTCGGGATAGCCGGCTTCAACTACCCGCTCCTACTGGCGACCCACAAGATCGCACCCGCGATGGCGGCGGGCTGTCCGGTAATCGTCAAGCCCGCGCCGCAGACGCCGCTCGCCACCCTTTGGCTCGTCCATCTCATGCGTGAGGCGCTGCTGGAGCAGGGAGCGCCGGCGGCCTTCGTCCAGCTGGTGACCGGGGACGCGGAGGTGGGCAGGACGCTGACCTCGGATCCCCGCATCGGCGCCGTGTCGTTCACGGGATCCGCGGCGGTCGGCCACCAGATCGCGCGCGACGCCGCCCCCACCAAGACGCTGCTCGAGCTCGGGTCGAACTCCGCGCTGGTGGTGTGCGCGGATGCCGACCTCGGTCGCGCGGCCGACGCGGTGCTGCGGGGTGGGTACTACGCCTCCGGTCAGGCCTGCATCTCGGTGCAGCGGGTCATCGTCGTCGCCAGCGTTGCCAACCGCTTCGAAAGTCTGCTCGCGGAACGGATCAAGGAGGTGGTGGTGGGGGATCCCCGCCTGGAGACCACCCGGGTCGCGCCACTGATAAACGCGGCGGCCGGGCGCCGGGTGGGCGACTGGGTGAGCCAGGCGCTCTCTGCCGGTGCTCGTCTGGTGGCCGGGGGCGGCGCGACCGGCGCCATGGTAGAGCCGACCGTGCTCGCCGACGTGCCGGAGGGGACCGCCATCTGGGACGAGGAGGTGTTCGGGCCGGTGGTCTGCCTGCAACGGGCGGCCGACGACCAGGATGCGTTTGCTCGTGTCAACCGCTCCCACTATGGGCTGCACGCGGCGGTGTTCACCGCCTCCCTCGAGACCGCGCTGCAGGCGCTTCAGACCCTGGAGGTGGGAGGCGTCGTGATCAACGAGGTGCCCGGCTTTCGGGCCGACAACATGCCCTACGGTGGCGTCAAGGACTCCGGGATGGGCAGGGAGGGGCCGCGCTTTGCGGCGGAGGAGCTGACGGTCACCAGGATGGCCATCATCCGTTCTGGCTGGAGGGATGGCTGAGGTGGTGTCCGGGCCCACTGACTACGCGCGGCTATTTCGTCTGGAGGGCAAAACGGCGGTCGTGGTGGGCGGGGGGAGTGGCATCGGGCGGGAGGCCGCCCTGGCTCTGGCGGCGCAGGGAGCTCGGGTCGTCTGCTGTGACCTCGACCAGCCGGCGGCAGAGACGACCGCAGGGCTGGCGGGACCTCCGGCCAGCGCAGAGGGGGTCGACGTGCTCAGCCGCGAGGCGGTCTTCGGGCTTGCCCAGAGGCATCGGGATGCGGAGATCCTGGTGTTCACGGCCGGAATCAACGTCCGCAAGCCGCTCTTGGATTACCAGGACTCTGAGTTCGACAGGGTCGTCGATCTCAACCTTCGGGGGTCGTTCCACCTGATCCAGGCGTTCGGGCGGGTCATGGCGGAGGGCCGGCGGGGAAGCATCATCGGGATCTCCTCGATCCGAGCCTTGACCGTGGAGCCTGGCCAGGGGATATACGCCGCCACCAAGGCCGGCCTGGTGCAGTTGCTGCGGACCGCGGCCGCGGAGCTCGGGACCTCGGGAGTCCGCGCCAATGCCATCGCTCCGGGGGTGGTGGAGACTCCGCTCACCGCCCAGATCCGGGCGGACCCGCAGTGGTATGGCGCCTACTCCGAGAAGACCGCGCTGCGGCGGTGGGCCAGCGCCTCGGAGATCGCCGGGGCCGTGGTGTATCTGGCCGGGGACGCTGCCAGCTACGTGACCGGCAGTCTGCTGATCGTCGACGGCGGGTGGACCGCCATCGATGGTCGCTACGACCCCTTTGCGAGCGGGCGATGAATTCCAT
>DAHVMY010000119.1:0-1905 GCA_027319585.1 Candidatus Dormiibacterota bacterium
AGCCCGCCGGCGAGATGTGGTCGGTGGTGATGGAGTCGCCCAGCAGGGCCAGGACCCGGGCATCCCTGATGTCTGGCACCGGGGCGGCCGACCTCCTGGCGCCATCGAAGAGGGGCACCTCCCGGATGTAGGTGGAGTCCTGGTCCCACCGGAATACCGGACCGGTGGGGCTGTCCAGCGCCCGCCACCGTTCGTCGCCCTGGAAGATCCGCTCGTACTCATCGTGAAAGAACTCCGGCCGGACGGCGTCGGCCACGACCCGGGCCACCTCCTCCGCGGTGGGCCAGAGCTCGCTGAGGAACACCGGCCTTCCCTCGCGGTCCAGTCCCAGGGGCTCGGAGGTGAGGTCGCGGCGCACGGTCCCGGCCAGGGCGAAGGCCACGACCAGGGGCGGGGAGGCGAGGTAGGCGGCCCGGACCTGGGGATGGATGCGGCCCTCGAAGTTGCGGTTGCCGCTGAGCACCGCTGCCACGCTTAGGTTGCGTTCGCTCACCTCGGCCGCCACCGACTCCGGGAGGGGCCCGCTGTTGCCGATGCAGGTGGTGCAGCCATAACCCACCACGTCGAACCCGACTCCCTCCAGCTCCTGGAGAAGGTCGGCCCGGCGCAGGTAATCCGTCACCACCCGCGACCCCGGGGCCATGCTGGTCTTGACGAAAGCAGGAGGAGCGATCCCTCTCTCCCGGGCTTTCCGGGCCAGCAGGCCAGCGGCCACCATCACACTGGGATTCGAAGTGTTGGTACAGGAGGTGATGGCGGCGATCACCACCGCCCCATCCTCCAGCGCGGGCTGCCCGGGGGTGAAGGGCAGCGGGGTGGCCGGAGGGAAGGCCACCCGGAAGCTCTCGTCGATCTGTCCGAGCGGCACCCGATCCTGGGGGCGGCGTGGCCCGGCCACGCTGGGCTCGATCGAGCCCAGGTCGAGCTCCAACCGCTCGGTGAAGTCGGGACTAGAGGCGCCGGTGACCCTGAAGAGGCCCTGCTCCTTGGTGTAGCGCTCCACCAGAGCGACCTGCTCTGGACTCCTCCCCGTGGTGAGCAGGTAGTCGAGAACCGCCTGGTCCACCGGGAACAGTGAGGCGGTGGCCCCGTACTCCGGTGCCATGTTGGAGATGGTGGCCCGGTCGGCCACGGATAGGTGGTCGAGCCCGTCCCCAGAGAACTCCACGAACTTGTTGACCACCCCGTGGGCCCGCAGCCATTGGGTGACCCTGAGCACCAGGTCGGTGGCAGTCACCCCCGCGGGCAGCTGCCCGGTGAGGCACACACCAACGACCGTGGGCATGCCCAGCAGCATCGGCTGCCCTAGCATGGCGGCCTCGGCCTCGATCCCACCGACGCCCCAGCCCAGGATCCCCAGGGCGTTGATCATGGTGGTGTGGGAGTCGGTTCCCACCAGAGTGTCCGGAAGTGCCACCGGGCCGTCGCCGCGATCTTGGAGGGTTACCACCCGGCCGAGGTACTCCAGGTTCACCTGGTGACAGATCCCCATCCCCGGCGGGACCACCCGGAAGCCCCGGTAGGCCTGCTGGGCCCAGCGCAGCAGGCGGTACCGCTCCTCGTTGCGCTGGTACTCCATGTCGATGTTGCGGTCATAGGCCCGGGGACTGCCGAACGCGTCCACCTGGACCGAGTGGTCGATCACCAGATCGCAGTCGACCAGGGGGTCGATCCGCGCGGGGTCCCCTCCCGCAGCCTCCACCGCAGAGCGCATGGAGGCGAGGTCGACCACCGCCGGAACTCCGGTGAAGTCTTGCAGCAGCACCCTGGAGGGGAAGAAGGGCAGCTCACCCTCCGACCCTGAGGCTCCGGCCCAACCGGCGAGCCGCAGGGCGTCCTCGGGGCTGGCGTGGGCGGTTCCTGCGTAGCGGAGGAGCATCTCCAACCACACCCGCACCGTCATCG
>DAHVMY010000011.1:0-47605 GCA_027319585.1 Candidatus Dormiibacterota bacterium
CGACCATGTTCACCACCAGGCTCAGTGCCGAGTACAGGGTCCGCTGGCTGAGCACCACCCCGAGCGCCCCGAGCAGGGCGAACGCGGCGACGATCCCGAAGATCACGGTCATATCGGGGCAGACCCCTCGCCCCTTGGCTCTGGGATCGCCGGCCGCAGGCCCGGCGCCGATCCGGCCGGTCCGAGATGCGGTGACCCGGCGCCCATCGGGGTCGGCTGCGGCGCGGGCGCACCGGTGCCGGCGCCCACCCCGGTCGGCATCGGTTTGAAGCCGGGCCATGCCTCCAGGAGGTCGTCCTTGGTCGCCACCAGACGTTCTCGCTTGTAGTCACAGAGGTCCAGCCGCGGACCCAGGGTGATGGCCTCGGTGGGGCAAGCCTCCGCGCAGTAGCCGCAGTAGATGCAGCGCATGAGATTGATCTCGTAGCGCACGGCATAGCGCTCCCCCGGGGAGACCGGATGCTCGGGGTCGTTCTCAGCGGCCTGAACGTAGATGCAGCCGACCGGGCAGGCCCCCGCGCAGAGCTCGCAGCCGATGCACTTCTCCAGCCCGTTGTCATAGCGGTGCAAGATGTGCCTCCCTCGATGGCGCGGTGGCACCGGCCGCTGCTCCTCGGGGTACTGGATGGTGATGGGCTTGGTCATCATCTCCTTCAGGGTGATGCGCAGCCCTCCGATCAGCTCACGGAACATGGCTCCTCCTCGCGGTCCGCTGATTGGTCACTTCAACGCCACGAACAGGCTGGTGACCAGCAGGTTGGCCAGCCCCAATGGCAGCAGCACTTTCCAGCCGAACTGCATGAGCCGGTCATAGCGGAGTCGGGGGAATGTCCAGCGCACCCACATCATCACGAAGATCAGCAGCCCCACCTTGGCCACGAACCAGATCGGGCCCAGCCAGTTCGGCAGGAAGAAGAAGGGCGCCATCCAGCCCCCCAGGAACATAACGGTGGCGACGGAGCAGACGGTCACCATGTTGATGTACTCCGCCATGAAGAAGAGCCCGAAACGCATCCCCGAGTACTCGGTGTGGTATCCCGCCACCAGCTCCGACTCCGCCTCCGGCAGATCGAAGGGAAGGCGGTTGGTCTCCGCGAGGGCTCCGGTGAAGTAGAGCAGGAACCCCATCGGCTGCAAAAAGACGAACCAAAGCGAGTGTTGCTGGTTGACCACCGTCTCCAGGTTGAGGGACCCCGCCAGCAGGACCGGGCCGATGAGCGCAAAGCTCACCGCCATCTCATAGCTGATCAGCTGGGCGGAGCTGCGCAGCGCCCCCAGGAGGGAGTACTTGGAGTTGCTGGCCCAGCCACCCAAGAAGATCGAGTAGACCCCGAGCGAGGTGATCGCCAGCACGAACAGCAAGCCGATGTTGAGATGGGCCAGGTCCCAGTGGAGCGGGTAGCCCCCAGGACAGCTGGCGGAAAGCGGTCCGGCTCCGTGGGTGCCACCGATGCAGATGGTCTGGTCGATGGGGATGACGGAGAAGGCGAACAGCGCCGCGCCGGCCGCCAGCGCCGGGGCCAGCATGTAGAGGAGGTGGTCGCGCCCCTCGGGCGCCGCCTTCTCCTTGAGGAAGAGCTTGACCCCATCGGCAGCGGGCTGCAAGAACCCGAATGGGCCGACCCGGTTGGGCCCGTAACGCAGCTGGATGCGGGCGGAGATCTTGCGCTCGGCCAGGGTCATGTAGGCGAAGGCCGTCGCCAGCACGATGACGATGAGCAGCCCCTTGACCAGGGCCACGATCACCGCCAGCACGACCGACGTGGCGGCGGGGCTCACCTCTGCACCTCCCAGTTGGCTCGGAGGCCACCCTGAGTCCCCCGGTAGGCGGGCAGCACCTCTGCCAGCCGTCGGAAGACCGGCCCGGCCAGCGGTTGTACCCCGAGCTCGCCGCCGAGCCCCTCGCCGAGCTCGACGATGCTGCGCAGGTCCGGCGGGAACGCCAACTTCGGCTCGACCGCCGGTCGCAGCCTCTGGACCCGGCCCTCGGTGTTGGTCACCGTCCCCGCCTTCTCCACCAGGGTCCGACCGGGCAGGATCACATCGGCCTCGGCGCTCGCCACCCCCGGCCACGGCGCGAGCACGATCAGCAGCTCCACTGCAGCCACGGCCTCGCGGAACCCCGGCTCCGCCTCCAACTCCTCGCTGGGGTCGATCAGCACCAGGGCTCTCAGCTTTCCGGACGCGGCGGCTTGGAGCATCTCCCGGGTTCCAAGCCCAAGCTCGGTCGCCCGCCGATACCCAGGTAGCCAGTTCGGCAAGAGGCCCAGGTCCTGGCACCCTCGGTCGTTGACCTGATCGAGGATGGAGAGGAGCTGGACTCGGCGTGCACCGGTGGTGAGCCGCGCCTGCAGGCGACGGGCGGCGGCGAGGTCCCGCTCGTGGGCCACCAACCCGATCCTCCCGGACGAAGGCAGCTGCTTGGCGAGGGGGTTGGGGTCAGAGTCGACCGGGAGTCTCCGCACCTGGCGACCGCGCTTGTGGGCAGCCTTGAAGAGCCGCAGGGTGAGAACCGGAGCCGCCGCCTCGGGCGCATCCCCCAGCACCAGCACCTGGTCGCACTCCTCGATCTCCGCGATGGAGAGCTCGAAGTCACCAGGGTCAAGGGTCTCCAGCGGCTCCAGCCGATGGTCCAAGTTGGGGGTCTTGATGACGTCCCGCGCGAGCCATTGCAGCGCGAAGGCCTCCTCGTTGGTCATCCGGGCCGACCCGATCAGCCCGATGGACCGCGGCCCGTGTTCGGAGAGAACCCGTAGCAGGCCTCCACACGCGCGCTCCACCGCCTCCTTGGGCGAGACCGGCTGACGCACCCCTCCCACCCGGGCCTCGGGGGTTGCGACCCGCCCGCCCCGGTTCATCTCAGGGAAGCTGTAGCGGCCCCGATCGCAGAGCCAGCTGTCGTCCACATCGGGGTTGTCGTTGCTGGCATAGCGGGCGACCTTGTCCTCGCGCGCATCCACGAACAGGTTGCAGCCGTAGCTGCAGTGGGAGCAGACACTGGCGGTGCGCCGCAGATCCCACGGCCGAGCTCGAAAGCGGTACTGGGCGTGGGTGAGCGCACCCACCGGGCAGATCTCCGGCAGGTTGCCCTGGAACTGGCTCTGGAGGGGACGCCGCTCGAAGGTGTCCACCACCGTGTGCACGCCCCGCTCCTGCAGGACGATCTCCCGCTCCCCGGTGATCTCCTCGTAGTAGCGGACGCAGCGCCAGCACAGGATGCAGCGCTCCTGATCCAGGTAGATCTTGTCCGACAGTGGGATCGCCTTGTCGAAATGCACCTTCTCGGTGATGCTGGTGCGGGTGCGGCCCGGACCGTAGCGCTGGGTGAAGTCCTGGAGGTCGCACTCCCCACCGCGGTCACAAACCGGGCAGTCGAGCGGGTGGTTGATGAGCAGGAACTCCAGGTTGCCGTCGCGGAACTTACGGACCTGCTCGGTGGCGGTGCGGATCACCATGTTGGGGGCCACCCTGGTGGCACACGCCGGCTGGAGCTTTGGAGTTCCCTCCACCTCCACCAGGCACATGCGACAGACCGCCACCGGCTCCAGCTTCTTGTGGGCGCAGTAGACCGGGACGAAGACACCCGCCTTCTCGCAGGCATCCCAGACCAAAGTGCCCGGCGGCACCTGCACGGTGCGGTCGTCGACCGAGACCGTCACCAGCTCCGTGGCCGCGTTCTGCGCCACCTAGACGGCCACCGCCACGGACTCGCGGACGGGACAGCTCCCGGCTCCGCAATGGCTCTCGAACTCCTCCGGGAACATCCGGTAGGCCGACATCACGAACCAGGTGGCGGTGTCCCCCAGCGGGCAGAAGCAACGGCCATCCATGTTGGCGCAGATGTCGGCGAGGTTGGCCAGCTCGGCCCGGCTGGCAATGCCAGCCTCGAGACGATGCATCAGCTCACTCTCGAAGTACGTGCCCTCGCGGCAGGGCACGCACTTGCCGCAGGACTCATGACGGTAGAAGTCGACCAGGCGCATGGCGACATTGACCAGGCAGGTTGAATCGTCCATGATCACGAGCGCGCCGGCTCCCAAGGACGACCCGGCATCCGCCACCGCCTTGAAATCCAGGGGCAGGTCCAGATGCTGCGGACCCAGGATCTGCATCGACCCCCCCCCGGGTTGCATCGCCTTCATCTGCCTTCCCCGCCACACCCCACCGGCCATCTCCAGAAGGTCCCGGAAGGTGGTCCTGCCCATGGGCACCTCGAACGTGCCCGGTCGCTCCACATGCCCGCTCACGCAGAACAGTCGTGTGCCCGGGCTGGCCTCGGTCCCGAGGGCGGCGTACTTGGCGCCGCCCTCCGAGACGATGTAGGGCAGATTCGACAACGTCTCAACGTTGTTGACCACGGTGGGCTGGCCATACAGCCCCTTCACCGCGGGAAAGGGCGGCTTCAGGCGCGGCTGACCGCGCCGCCCCTCGAGGGAATCAAGCAGCGCTGTCTCCTCCCCACAGATGTAGGCTCCCGCCCCGCCGTGCACCAGCAGCTCGCAATCCCACCCTGATCCCAGGATGTTGCGCCCCACGTAGCCGGCCCGACGGGCCTCCCCGACCGCCCGCTCCAGCAGCTCGCGCTGGCTGCGGTACTCGCCCCTGATATAGATGAAGGCGTGGTTGACCTTGAGGGCAAAGGCGGAGATGAGAACCCCCTCGAGTAGCTGGTGGGGGTACTCCTCCATCAGCACCCGGTCCTTGAAACAGCCCGGCTCCGACTCGTCGGCGTTGACACAGAGGTAACGCGGAAAGCTGTCCTTGGGAAGGAAGCCCCACTTGGTGGCGGTCGGAAAGGCGGCGCCACCCCGGCCCCGCAGCCCAGACGCCTTCACCTCGGCGGCGATGGCCTCCGGCCCCATCGCGATCGCCCGACGCAGCGCCTGGTAACCGCCGACCTTCTCATACCCGGCCAGGGTGGTGAGCCCGGGTGCCCCCTGATGGCGTGTCAGCACCAGCTCGTTCACCTCGCCCCCCCGCTCCCGTCGGTCTGCACCCGCACCTTCTCCAGCACCTCCAATGCGCTCTGTGGGGTCAGGTTCTCGTAGCTGAAGCGGTCGACCTGCATCATCGGCGCACCTCCGCACGCCCCCAGGCACTCGACCGTGCCCTCGATGGTGAACGCTCCGTCGGGGCTGTTCCCCTCCTCATCGAGGTGGAGTTCTGCCTGGAGGTGGGCCAGCAGATCGTCGGAGCCGCGCAGGCCGCACGACACATTGCGGCACACCTGGACCACGTGTCTCCCCGGCCGGTGGTTGAAGTACATCGAATAGAACGTCGCGACCGCCTCCACGTCCCCGGGCAACAGCTTCAACTCCTGGGCCACGACCTCAAGCGTCCAGGGGGGGAGGTATCCGAGCTCGTCCTGAACCGCCCAGAGCGCGGGCAGGACGGCCGAACGGGCCGAGGGATACCGAGCCTCCATCTCCCGAATGCGGGTCAGGGTCGCGTCACTGAGCCGGCCCGACCCGGCTGCCGCCTCAGTCACCCAGCGGGTCTCCGCGCCGGTCGGAGGTGGAAGCTCCAAGCTCTCTCCCCGAACAGCGACGGGCGCGCTTGCACTTGCCCCTGCTCATTCCGAACCCCACTTTACCAATCCACCCCACCCGGCCGAGGGCACCCGGCGCGCTCGCGACGGCCCCGATGCCGCAGGATTAGCGCCCATGGGACCGCCATCACCCCCCCGACCCGACCAGCGCGAGGGAGCCGGGACCGAGCGCCGGGGGCGCTTCGCGAAGTTCCACAAGCTCGCTGCCATGACCACCGTCCGGCACAACTTCTTGTACCTCATCGGGATCGGTGGATCCGGAGCCGGGGTCCTGGTGGCCCAGTCCTATGGAGCCCACCACCTCACCCCGGCTGCCAACGGAGAGTCAACCTCCGTGGTCGCCGTTCTCAATCTCCTGTACACCACCTCGTACGTGGTGGCGGCCGGCTGCGCCCGGGAGGTCGCGGCCGCAGCGGCCCTAGGGGATCCTCCTCAGTCCCATTGGATGAGGCTCCTCCGCAGCGGATGGCGGATCGGGCTGGGCCTGGGCCTGACCATGATTCCGGTCGATGTTGGGCTGGCCATCCTGCTTCACCTTCCCGACCCCTGGGTGCTGGTCGTGACGGTGGTCGCGGGCCCGATCGCGGCTCTGGGCGGGTCCCAGCGCGGCTACCTCCAGGGCGCTCGTGAGTTCGGCCGGCTGGCCGTCAACTTCCTGCTCTACGGCGGCACCATGGTGGTGTTGGCAGTGATCCTGCTGAACTTCGGCCTGGGTGCGGCAGCGGTTCCCTTGGCGTCGGTGGCCGGCGCGCTCGGCTCCGCCGTCTACCCGCGCCATGCGCCATTCCCCGGGTCTCCACGATCGGCTCACCCTCGCCCTCTGGTGGATGGCACCGTCCTCGCCGGCGCCGCCACCGCTCCCATCTTCAACAACATCGACGTGGTCGCGGCCCGGCACGTGCTCAGCCCGACCGGCGCCGGCCTCTACTCCGGCCTCTCCATCATGGGCAAGATCCTCTTCTTCGGCACCAGCAGCCTCAGCGCCGTCATGTACCCCCGGATCTCGGCGGCCGTCGACCCGGGCCGGCGCCGCCGGCTGCTGTTGCAGACCGGTGCAGTCCTGTTGGGAATCGACTTGGTAGTCGTGGTCGGCTACACCGCCCTCTCGAGGCCGCTCCTGGGCCTGGTGCTCGGCCACCGCTATGAGTCGGACTCCACCCTGCTGCTGCTCTTCAGCCTCGGGATAGCCGGGCTCACACTGGTCAACCTGCTCGTTTACTACAGCATGGGTGCGCGCGACCGCAGCTTCGCCCTGGTGCCCGGGATCGGGGTTCCCCTGCTCATCGCCTGGCTGTTCACCAGCCCACCACATCTGGCAGACTTCGTCCCTCGAATTGCCTCCGCCCTGCTCATCCTGGCGGCTCTGGAGGCCGTCGTGGTTCTTCCCAAAGCGCTGCGAGCGGGCCCCCGCACACTGGATTAGCGCCTCGTTCGGCGGTGCGAACTGCCCCAACAACGGGACATGACCGTTGCCACTGGGCGCCCTGCAGCTTCAGAGTTCTCGGCTGCGCCGCCCCAGAGTCCCTGAAAGGCGCAGGCACACTACGGCCGAAGTCCGAAAACGAGCGCCGATCCTCTGGCTTACTTGCCGGCGGGGTAAGTGTCCGTGCCCACCTCGCCATCTCTGCCACGACCCAGGGCGACCGCTACCTCGACACCGATCCCGCGCAACTTGGTCCGACGTCGCTCTCGTGCAAGTCTCCGGGCCTCATCCACAATCGGCCTCCTCTGAGCCGCCAGCTTCAGCTGCTCCTCGAGCAGGACCAGTCGACGACACAGCCCACTGCCGTTGTCGGCGCGACTCATTGGCTTCTCCCTACTTGCCTTCGATCAACTGGTCCAGATACTAGGCGCGACTTGAAATCGTGTCAACGCCTCGCATTGGGTCGCGAGCGCCGAACCCCGGGGTGATCGTTCCCTCACCAAGGAATGACACCGAGCGCCCGCGGAGAGGGGCAGAGAGGGGGCAGGGCCCACATCCATCCGGGAGCGATGTGAGCTGACTGAGGAGTTGGGGTCGAGGTACTGGAGACCGGGCCCGGTCGACCGGGAGCTGCTGCTGGACTCCTTCTGCCTAGCCACAACTCGCGGCCTCTCCACCAACGCCAGTCCGCTCACGCACAAGCGTCAAGTTGACCGCCGCCTGGCTGCCATCCCTGCTGCTCTGGGAGTCTTCCACCATGCCTCCTCAAACCCCGACCCCGATCCCCACGCGTCCAAGACTCGCCCGATGCAGGCCAAAACGAACGTACGCATCGCGACAGGAACGCCCCGGAGCACCCGAATCACTACCTCGATCTTTCGCCGGAAACACCACCAGCCCCCCTCGCCGACTGTCCCGCCCTCACCACTCAGCCGCCGACGTCTCTCGGTCATCGTTCTTCCTCCTGGTTGATCCGCTCATCATGCCAACCAGTTGTCCACCGAAATCGTGGACCGGGGGACACGTCCAGCCACTTCAGGCTGACAGTCTCAGCGGTGTCCTGCCCAGGCGCCGTGGACCAGCACCTCACCCTCGATGTCTAGAGGTCTGCCCTCAAGGCGCGCATCGAGTGGAATCCTGTGGGCAACTTCGCGCGCCGGTTGCCACGCTTCCGGAGGGCGCTGGATGAGCAGCTACCGCGGCATGCCAGGCCCGGCGCTGGCCAACAATGCAACGCTCCGTCTACACGATCGTCGGACCCGCATGGCGGGATTCGGACCCACCACCTCAGCGCCGCGGGCGGGAGTCCCCTGCTGAGATTGGGCTCAGCGGTCGACGTCGCCCAGGATGATGTCTATCGACCCGATGACCGCCACCACGTCCGCCATGAGCTCGTCCTGGACCATGTAGGACAGAGCCGAGAGATTGCTGAACGAGGGGCCGCGAACCTTGCACCGGTAGGGCCGGTTGCCGCCGTCGCTGATCATCAGGAAGCCCAGCTCGCCGCGGGCGCTCTCGACCGCCGAGTACACCCGGCCGGGCGGGGGCCGAAAGCCCTCCGTGCTGATCTTGAAATGGTGGATGAGAGACTCCATCGAGTTGTCGATCTCCGTGCGCGGCGGCAGCACCACCTTGCGATCCGGGGTGTTGACAGGTCCCCCTGGCAGCCCCTCGAGGGCCTGTTCCACAATGCGGCATGCCTCGCGCATCTCCCTGACACGCACCAGGTAGCGGTCGTACACGTCTCCCCGCACCCCCACCGGGATCTCGAACTGGAAGTGGTCGTAGCTGGAGTAGGGCATGGCCCGCCGCACGTCGTAGGGTACGCCCGATCCCCTCAGGGTCGCGCCGGTGCACCCGTAGGAGATCGCGGTCGCGGAGTCGATCACGCCCAGGCCGATGGTGCGCTGGCGAAAGATCGGATTGGAGGTGAGCAGACCCTCGTACTCGTCAACCCGCTTGGGAAACTCGGACACGAACGCACGCACCATCGGGACGAACTCGTCGGGGACATCCGCCATGAGGCCCCCGATCCTGATGAAGCTAGTCATCATCCGCACCCCGGAGATCCACTCCATGATGTCGAGGATCTTGTCCCGTTCACGCCAGCAGTACATGAAGGCGGTGACCGCCCCGATGTCCATGGCGTGGGTGCCGAGCCAGATCAGGTGACTGGCGATCCGGGAAAGCTCGGCCACGATGACGCGGATGTACTGGCCCCGGGGTGGGATCTCGATCTCCAGCAACTTCTCAGCCGCTAAGGCGAAGCCGAAGTTGTTGATCGGGGGGGCGAGATAATCCATCCGGTCGGTGAGCGGAATGCACTGCTGGTAAATGTGGGACTCGAAGCTCTTCTCAAAGCCGGTGTGCAGGTAGCCAATGTCGGGGCGGCAGGCCCGCACATGCTCCCCGTCCAGGCTCAGCACCAAGCGGAGCACACCATGCGTGCTGGGGTGCTGCGGCCCCATGTTGATCTCCAGCAGCTCCTCCCCGGTCTCGATCTTGTCGAGGAACTCACCCTGGCCCCCGGGGTGGATGCGGGGGATCCCCTCCTGCACCGGCACTCGATTTGGCGGGGTCCCGTCCCCCCTGATCGGCGGCAGGATCCCCATCAGGAGCGCTCCACCGAGCCCCGCACCGCGCCGGGAAGGTACTCGGGGCGATCCTGCGGTGACAGCGCCCACTCGAGGTTGTGCGTGAACGCCACCGGCTCTCCAAAGGAAACGTAGTCCTTGCGCAGCGGATGGCCCTCCCAGTCGTCGGGCAGCAGGATGCGGGTCAGGTTGGGATGGTTGACGATGCGCAGCCCGAACAGGTCGAAGCACTCGCGCTCGTGCCACTCCATACCCGGGTAGATGGCAGCTAAGGAGGGGACCTCGGTCTCCTCCCCCGCCCTGACCGCGATCGTCACCAGATCGTTGTGGATCAGGGATCTCAGCAGGTACATGACGTCGAACCGCAGGTCGCGCTCCGGCCAGTCGCTGCAGGTCATCGTCACCGGCATCTCATAGGCCATCTTGGGATCGTCCCGCAGCGCCCGCGCAACCTCCAGGAGCCGCTCCACCGGAATGAACACCGTGGTCTGATGGTGCTCCACGACTTCCTCGACCTCACCGGCTGGCAGAAGTGCGGTGATGAACTCGGCGGCTCGCCTCCCCTCCACCGGACGCGCGAGCGAGGGGGGATCGGACTGGGAAGGCACTGTCACTCCCTGATGCTGGACACGGGGGTCGCGGCGATCTTCTTCTGCAACATGATCACAGCCTCGATGAGCCCCTCGGGACGAGGTGGGCAGCCGGGGATGTAGACATCCACCGGAACCACCTTGTCGACCCCCTGGATGATCGCGTAGTTGTTGAAGATTCCCCCGCAGGATGCGCAGGCTCCCATGGAGATCACCCACTTCGGGTCCGGCATCTGGTCGTAGATCTGGCGCAGCACCGGACCCATCTTCTGCGACACACGGCCGGCGACGATCATGAGATCGGACTGACGCGGGGAAGCCCGAAACACCTCCGCCCCGAAGCGGGCCAGGTCGAACCGGGCGTTGCTGGCTCCCATCATCTCGATCGCGCAGCACGCGAGCCCAAAGGTCGCCGGCCAGATCGACGAATACCGCCCCCAGGCGATCACCTTGCCCACGGTGGTCGAGAAGATCCCCTCGCGCGCGGCCGCGTCGGCCAGCTCCTGCTCGGAGGGTATGGCACCGGGGATGGCGGGTGCATCCGCGGATCCGACCCGGGCGGCGGCGAGCGCCGGCGGACGGCCGCGCAAGGCGTCGTCCCCCATCAGTCCCACTCCAGCGCACCCTTGCGCCAGACGTAGAGCAGCGCGATGCCCAAGAGGGCTACGAAGATCGCCATCTCCACGAACCCGAACATGTGTAGGTGGCTGCGCACGATCACCGCCCAGGGATACAGGAAGATCGCCTCCACGTCGAAGACGATGAAGAGCATGGCGGTGAGGTAGAAGCTGACGGAGAAGCGCCGGCGCGCGGCGGCTGCCGGCACGATGCCACATTCGTAGGGCAAGCCCTTGGCGACCGTGGGATGCCTTGGCCCCAGAGCTGTCGACGCGACGGTCATCCCCGCGGCAACGGCCACCACCAGGATCACGAACGCCAAGAGCGGGAGGTAGTTGAACAGCATCCGAGATCAGTCTATCAACTGCCCTGGGCCAGAGACGCGGCACTCCTCGGAGCTTCCCTGGGCCGCGCGAGCTAGCCATGGCCCGGGCGACAACGGACCGTGCCCGGTAGTTGCGAGCGGGTGCAACGATGGCTGAACCCGGGCAGTCGACACGCACCAACACCACGGCGGGCAGGTTGCCGGGGCCCCGAAGAGGAGCACTGGCCCGGTCGGCCGCGGGTACAATCTCGACAGTACGGGGCGCCCGGCCGAAGTGACCGGGCCTGTGTCGCGGGAGTAGCTCAGTTGGTAGAGCGCTGCCTTCCAAGCTGGATGTCGCGAGTTCGAGTCTCGTCTCCCGCTCCGCTCCCATGAGGGCCAATTTGATCTCAACTTCGAGCGCCTTGGTCGTGGCTGCATTCGATCACATCCAGACTCTAAAGCTGTGAGATAAGCGCTCAAACTGAGCACGTGGAAAGACCGAGGGATACCGGCGCCAAACTGGATCAGCACAGCGCCCCGATCGCCTGGGCCAGCGAAGTGAGCTTGGCCAGGGCGCAGCAGGCGCCCGCTCACAGTGCTCATCGCCGACGCTCCACCTGCCGGCCACGAGTTCGCGGCTGAGCTGCACTCGCTCGGTGGCTCGCATGAGAGCTCTGCTCTCTTGACCGGCGCCGGACTTGGCTGCCAGTAACACCCACTGGCAATAGGCCCTCGTGCGCAGCACTGACACCGTGACCATCTCGCTCCCGGCTGTGAGCTCGCCGACCCGGCTGATCGGCTGGCTCGGCAGGGGGGCCGCACCCGCAGCGCGCTGTTCCGGGAGGGCCTCCGCCAGTGCGCGGAGCGGTGCCGCCGCTGCTATCGGACCTTCACCTACGGCGAGGCGCGCGCCTCGGCCGGCCACCTCACCCACGAGCAGCTGGCCGGCGCGGTGAAACGGCGCCGCCGGTCTCGCCACTCAGCACCCGCTGGGTGCGCCTTGTCCTCGACACCAACGTCCTCGTCTCCGTCATCCACTTCGGCGGCCGGCCGCTCCGCCTCCTCGGGACGGCGTTGCGGGACGAGCATCGCCTCGTCATCAGGAGCGCCAACCTCGACGAGCTGGGGGCCATCCTCCTAGAGGGGTGCGGCTGGAGTTCAGACCGCACTCGTGCAGCTTGCGGTTAACTCGAGGCGTTGGGCGAGGTTGTCTCACCGTCCGGGTTGCCGCGCCTCGGCCGTGACCGCGATGACGATGCGATCCTGGATATAGCCTCGGCGGGCCATGCCAGCGCCCTGGTCACCGGAGACACGGACCCGCTTACCCTTGCCACCTATGGCCAGGTCAGCATCGTGACGGTCGCCGACTTCGAGGACATTAGGTATCTCAACCTCCGCGCCCGAACTCTGAGCCAGTCGTACGGGCAGGACGGGCGCGGATCCGCGATGCCGCCCGCGGCCCAGACAGCAGTCAAGTCCCTTCGGTGACGGTGTCTCTGTAGAGTCGTCTGGTGACCATGGATGCACTCGACGTCAACCGCAGAAACTGGGACGATCGGGCCCGGGTGCATGGGCAGGACAGGCTCTACGATTCGGCGGCTCTGGTGGCGGGGGCGTCCTCGCTCACCGAGGTCGAGGAGGAAGCCATTCGCCGCGCCGTCGGCGATGTGGCTGGGCTGGACGTGATCCACCTGCAGTGCCACATCGGCTTCGACTCGATCAGCCTGGCCCGCGCCGGGGCCCACGTGACCGGGCTGGACTTCTCGCCGGTCGCCCTGGCAAAGGCCGCGGCGCTCGCGGAGCGCTGTGGCGTCGAACTTTCCCTGGTCGAGGCTGACGTCTGCCACCCACCCTCAGGCCTCCTCGGAAAATTTGATCTCGCCTACGCCACGATCGGAGTGTTGTGTTGGATCGGCGACATCGACCGCTGGATGGCAGCGGCTCACGACCTGCTGCGGCCCGGGGGCCGCCTGGCCCTGGTCGAGCTGCACCCGCTCCAGAGCATGGTCGACACCACCGATCCGGCGGTGCTCGACTTCCCCTACTGCTTCGATGGGCCACATGTGTTTGACGTCCCTGGCAGCTACACCGACCGCGCTGCCAGGATCGAGGCCACCAAGACGATCCAATATGCCCACAGCATCGGCGAGGTGGTCACTGCGGCCGTGGAGGCGGGCCTCGTAGTCCGCTGGCTCGCCGAGCGCACCGACTGGCCTCGCGACTACCGGGGTGACCTCGGTGGCCCCGAAGCCGACGGGCGCTACCGCCTCCGTCTTGGCGGCGAGCCCGTCCCGATACTGTTCACGCTGGTGGCGGAGCGTCCGGTCTGACCGGCTCCGATCCACGGCCGCACTCTGGCAGCTTCCCTCGGCGGCGACCGCCAGCCCCTGGGTGTCGGACCAAGTCGAGGAAGCGGAGCTGCGCCGGCTCGGTCAGACGGCTTCTGCCGCCCGCTCTTCCTCCTCGGCCTTGGCAACCTCCCGGCGCACCTCATCCATGTCCAAGCCGCGTACGGCATCGATCAACTTCGCCAGGGCGGGCGCGGGCCGGGCTCCCGGCTCCGAGAAGACCAGGATTCCGTCCCGGAAGATCATCAGGGTCGGTATCGACCTGATGCCCAGAGCCCCGGCCAGCTCTGGCTCGGCCTCGGTGTCGACCTTGCCGAAGACGATGTCCGGGTTGGCGTCGGAGGCCGCCTCGAAGACGGGCCCGAAGGCTCTGCAGGGCCCGCACCAGGCTGCCCAGAAGTCGACCAGGACGATACCCGGCCCAGTGACCGTGGTGTTGAAGCTGTCGCCGCCAAGTTTGACCGTTGCCATAACAACCTCAGAAATGCGCCGAAGTGGGTTCTGCTTCACATCAATATACACCCCCCGGGGTATCCGTTGCGGATCGCCCGCCGAGGCCGCGTCGAGGCCCCGCGGTACCGTCACCCAGTTGCATCGCACCAGACCGTGCTGATACAGTAACTTGCATCATGCAAGGCGTGTGCCGTGATGCACTAACCGTGTCCGGATCCGGCACCCCCACCGGATTCAACGGGTCGAGTGAACGCGCGTGGGACGCGCTCAGGCAGTTCCGCGGTCGGCGGTCACCCACTGACCTAAGCTACCCCTCGGCCGGCATCGACGCATTCACCTGCCGGGCGCTGGGCGTCTGGCGATCGGGGCTTGCGCACCGTGGCTCAATGATTGGCCACGGCGTCAGGTGTCCCACTGGAGAGCCCTGCTCCCAGTCGCGGACGTTCATTCCTCCCGGAGCTAACCGGCGCCCGTCAACCGTGGAGTCGACAGTGGCGGTTGCTGGGATTGCTGACGTGCAGGGAGGCGGACGCCGAGCCAGAGCGGTCGTCCGGCGCAGCCTTCGATCCCATTTCCTGCCGGCCCGCACTGACCCACGGGCCGCCATGGTCTTCAGGCCGCAAGCCGACCACACTCAACGTTCGGCTCCGTGGGCGTGGGCCCGCGGCGCCGCTGGGTGTCCATGACCGCGCAGACGACCAACCTGTTTGTGCGCCTCGCCCCAGTGCTGCACGTTGGGGACCTGGCCGCAGAGCGGGCATTCTATGAGCGCCTGGGTCTGCCGATAACGTACGAAGGGGAGGAGTACCCGGACTTCATCGCCTTTGGCGCCGGAGCAGCGGAGTTCGGCATCCAGCAATCCCCGGTTCCCAACGACCCCCAAAGCGTACTGACCTGGCAGATCCTGGTCTCAGACCTCGATGCGATGCTGGAGCGGTGCCGGAATGCCGGACTGGTCTGCCAGGTGGAGGAGAATAACCCGGCACCCGGGTGGAGTTACCGGCGGATCATCCTGGAGACTCCGAGCGGCTATCGGCTGGCCCTCGAAGGTCCGAACGAGGCAGGACGGATCGGGGCCCCGGACGGCGAGTGATCGGGGGTTCGGCACTCAATCGAGGAGTGGCCCGCAAGTGTGAGCAGTTATGCCCAGCGCGCCCTGGTGCGGGGCCATCCCGGGCGGCAGGACCCGCTGCCTATTAGCACCGGCCGGACCCAGGGTCGGTTGGCCCCGGCTCCAGACATGGGCCACAACCCGGGTGGCGGTGCGGGTGCACGGTGGCCGATGCGCCACTGCCGGTCAGTGGGCCAGGCCGCGGGCCGCTGCTTCGAGGCGGCGTCCCGTACCCTTTTGGTATGACGCAAGCCAGTGGCAAGTCCCGAACTCGGGCAGGGTTCATCGACCGCTTCTCTCCTCTGTTCATCACCGTGGCGGCGGCGCTCTGGGCTGCGGATGCCTACTTTCGGCCAGCTCTGGTCCGTGACGGCCTCACATCCAGCCAGATCGTGCTGGTCGAGGACCTGCTGATCGCCCTCTGCTTCATCCCCTTCGCCGCCACTGTGGCCCGCGAGCTCAGATCCGCGTCCTGGCGAACCTGGCTGGCCCTGGCCGTGATCGCGGCGGGTCCCCAGGCCTTCGCCACGGTTCTATTCACTCGCTCGCTCGCCTACGCCACCACGCCGGGAGCGGAGTCGGAGGTCTACCTCCTGTATCTGCTACAGCCCGTCTTCGGGCTCACGCTGTCGTGGCTGATCCTGCACGAGCGACGTCCCCGCTCCTTCTGGCCGCTGGCTGCGGTCGCACTGGTGGGCGCCTACCTCATCGTGATCGCTCAGGTCCCGGGAGCACCGAGCGGGCAACTGCTGGCAGCCGCCTTCGTGCTCGGCGCGATCGCCCTGTGGGCCGCCGGGACGGTCTTCGGCCGGGTGGCACTCGCCGGGGTGTCCTTCACCACCACCTCAGCCATGCGCTTCGCCCTGGCATTGCCCATCCTGCTGGTGCTGATGCTGGCCACCAACGGTGGCCTGGACGGGTTCTCGAAGTACGCCCCGAGCCAGCTGCCCGCGTTCCTGGGAATCGCTCTGGTGCCCGGAGTACTCGCCATGGTTCTCTACTACCGCTCTCTCTCGGCGACGCCCGCCTCCATCTCGACGCTGGCAGAGCTCGGCTACCCGGCAGCGCTGTTCTTGGTCTTCTCCCTGCCCAGCCCCTATGGGTTCGGAGCCCCGCTTCGACCCACCGAACTCCTCGGTGCACTGATCCTGGTGAGCGCGGTCACGGCGATGAACTTCCTCAAAACCAAAGAGAGGATTGTGATCAAGCGTGACCCCTCGGTGCGGGCGACGGTCGGCGGATAGACCAGCCAACTGGACCCCGGTCACCTCGGCTTGGGGTCGGACGTGACCGGCCAGCACGGAAGCGGCGCCACCTCGGCAAGGACCTAAGCTTGTGCCATGTCCGATCTGTCTCCCACCGAGGCGGAGCGTGCGCGCCGCCGTGACCGCAAGCGGGTTACCCGCATGGTCGTCAACGGGGGCAACCTGCGCCGCCAGCTCGAGTCAATTCGCCGGCAACGTCAGTCCCAGGGCCCTGGCGCGGACCGGGCCACACGGACGACCCGGGGGCACATCCCCCAACCGGCGCCGCCCCGCAGACCGGGCCACCCCCGAACCAGCTGAACGTAAGGTCTGGTCGGGCGGCATCACCTCCGCCCTGCCGCCCTCGCGGCGACCTGGTGGTCAGACCCAGAGTGGCAGCGAGCGCCCCACCAGGGCCTCCCCGCGGGGGCGGACCGGGGCCAGGCGGACCAGGGTGGGATACGTGACGAAGGCGATGGCCAGGTGCATCAGCATCAGCACCAGAACCGCATGGACCGGTTCCCCATGGATTAGGATCCAGATGTCCGGCAGCCACAGCACCAGCGTCACGACCACCGCCATGCGAAAGAAGAGCCAGCGGGGGGCCGACGAGATCCGGCTCACGATGGGCCAAGCCGCACATGCAAGCACCACACCGATCACGGTGAGCTTCCCGTAGTCGGAGAACTGGAAGTGCACAAAGCCCCTCGTCGCCGGAAACACAGTGGTTCCCACGGCGACCAGGATCGCATCCGCGAGCAGGGACGCCACCACCGCCACCCCGGTCGCGAGCACCATCCGGCTCCAGGCGGGATGTTCATGCTGGGGGTTGAAGTCGATGGCGAATGCCGACAACAGCTGCCGGACCTCATCAGGGATCAGGGCGAGCAGTTCGTCGGGCTGGCGTACCGAGGCAGACATTCAGGCTGAGCCTACCTTCCTTGCCTTAGAGAGAGCTGGGAGCCGCTCTGACGCCGGCAGCGCCGGCTATGCGCCGATGGTTCATGAGCGCCCGCCGGAGCGGTCGGCCGCGCCAAGTCAACTGGCTGTGGCCCCGGACGCAGACCCGATGTTTCCCGACGCGCGTCCGGCCCCGGGGCGGGCGGCCACGGCGCCCCGGCCTGGGGGACGGGTGGACCCGAGCGGGCACCGTCCCGGACAACACCGGCCCACCCCAGCCCCGTGCGTCCCGGCGGGGGCGGGTCCTGCCGAGCCGGACGAATTGCGGTTGACCGCAGGCGGAGGCAGTGACCGCCGGTCTTGCGAGGTCACGACCTGGATCAGGGATCGGATCCAGCTCGAGTAGCCAGTCTCCCCTCCAGCTCCACCGTCCGGCGGTAGGCCGCCCAGACCGAATCGGAGATCACAGTTCGAAACCGCCCCCGCTCCAACTCCGCCAGAGCGGCGGCCGAGGTGCCGCCGGGAGAGGTGACCATATCGCGCAGCTCCGCGACATGATGTTCGCTCTGGGCGGCGAACGCGGCGGCCCCGATGACCGTCTCCACCACGAGTCGGCGCGCCACCTGGCGGGGGAATCCCAGATGAACCGCAGCATCGATCATTGCCTCTATGAACATGAAGGTGTAGGTGGGACCGGTGCCACTGACCGCAGTCGCCATCGCCACGAATTCCTCCTGCCCGACCTGGATCTCCGACCCAAGTGCTGAGAGCAGCGCTCGGGTCAAATCCACGGCCCGAGCATCGACCTCTGGAGTTCCGTACCACACGGTGACCCCCGAGCCGATCTGAGCGGGCGTGTTGGGCATTGCCCTGACCAGCGCCGGGTGTCTCAGGCCGCTGCCCAGAACCCCAGTCGTGGCTCCGGCCACGATGCTGATCACCAGGGCCGAGGACGGGATCCTCCCCGCAAGCTCGGGCATGACCCGGGGCAGAACCTGAGGTTTCACCGCCAGCAGTACGACGTCCGCATCGGCGACGGCGGTCGCGTTGTCCGCCGTGGTCCCGACCCCGAGCCTGGCCCTGAGCGCCTGTCGGCGCTGGCTGCGTGGATGGCTGCAGGTGATTCGCTGGGGTGGCACCAGCCCTCGGTCGAGCAGGCCGGCGATCATCGCCTCCGCCATCGCCCCGGTGCCCACCACCCCCAGCCGGAGCTCTGGCCAGACGGCGGTTGGCTCATCGGACCCCGCCAAGGGCACAGCGCGCGGGTCTCGGTCCTCCATCCGATCAGGTTAGCGGGTACCCGCAGCCACCTTCTCAGGGAGCTCGCGCTTGCTGCGACGCCGATCGCGGTGGCGAATCGCCTGGTCGAGCACCACCTTGCGCAGGCGCACCGACTGCGGGGTCACTTCGACGCACTCGTCCTCGCCGATGAACTCCAGGGCCTGCTCCAGGGAGAGTTGCAGGTGCGGACTGAGACGCTCGGTCTCATCGGCGGTGGAGGCGCGCATGTTGGTGAGCTTCTTCTCCTTGGTCGGGTTCACATCCATGTCGTCGCTGCGAGCGTTCTCGCCCACCACCATGCCCTCGTACACCGGCGCCCCGGGGCCGATGAGCAGGGTCCCCCGCTCCTCCAGCGACAGCAGCGCCTCGGTCGTGGAAGTGCCCCGCCGGTCCGCGACCAGGGAGCCGTTGCGGCGGGTGCGGAGCTCGCCCTGCCACGGCTCCCAGCCGTCAAACACGCTGTGCAGCACGCCTGTTCCCCTGGTCTCCACCAGAAATTCACTTCTGAAGCCCACCAGGCCCCGCGCCGGTACCCGGTAGTCCATCCGCACCCAGCCGGTCCCATGGTTGACGATCTCCTCCAGACGGCCCTTGCGCAGCGACAGCAGCTGGGTGACCACGCCGAGGTACTCCTCGGGAACGTCCACCGCCAGGCGCTCCATCGGCTCATGGAGCACTCCTTCGATCTCCCGAGTCACCACCTGCGGCTTCCCCACGGTCAGCTCGAAGCCCTCGCGCCTCATGGTCTCCACCAGCACCGCCAGTTGCAGCTCCCCCCTGCCCTGCACCTCCCAGGTGTCTGGACGGGGCAGGGGCAGCACCCGCAGTGAGACGTTGCCAACCAGCTCCTGCTCAAGCCGACTCCTGACCAGGCGGGCGGTCAACTTGGTGCCCTCGGCCCCGGCGAGCGGCGAGGTGTTGATACCCACGGTCATGGAGAGGCTGGGCTCGTCGACGAGGATCGCCGCCAGGGGCCGGGGGTCGTCGATGTCCGCCAACGTGTCTCCGATCGAAATCTCGGCGAACCCGGCAACGGCCACGATCTCCCCCGGGCCTGCCGATTCGACGTCGACCCGGTCCAGCGCCCGTGAGGCGTAGAGCTCGGTGACCTTGCCCCGGACCACGCTACCGTCCACTCGGCACCACGCCACGGGATCGCCGCGGCGCATGGTCCCGTGATGAATCCTGCAAATCGCCAGGCGGCCCACGTAGGGCGAGGCGTCCAAGTTGGTGACCAGTGCCTGCAGGGGGTGGCCCGGCTCAAAGGCGGGCGGCGGCACTGAACGCAGGATGGTGTCGAAGAGGGGGCCAAGGTCGGTGCCGACCGAGTCGGGCTCGGTCGTGGCCCATCCCTGCCGGGCGCTGGCGTACAGGATCGGGAAGTCCAGCTGATCCTCGGCGGCGTCCAGGTCGAGAAAGAGATCCTCGACCTCACGCACGACCTCGGCCACACGGGCGTCCGGGCGGTCGACCTTGTTGATCACGACCACCACTCGAAGTCTGGCTTCCAGCGTCTTGCGGAGCACGAAACGCGTCTGGGGCAGCGGGCCCTCGGATGCGTCCACCAGCAAGAGGACCCCGTCAACCATGGCCAGGGCACGTTCTACCTCGCCGCCAAAGTCAGCGTGTCCGGGGGTGTCGACGATGGTGATCCTGGTTCCCAGATACTCGACCCCCGTGTGCTTGGCCAGGATCGTGATGCCCTTCTCCTTCTCCAGATCCCCGGAATCGAGGACCCGATCGGTCAACTCCATGTTGGCCCGAAAGGCACCCGTCTGCCGGAGCATGGCGTCCACCAACGTCGTCTTGCCGTGGTCGACGTGGGCGATGATGGCGACGTTGCGCAGATCTTCTCGATACTCCACTTCCAATTGAGCATAACCAAGGCACCTGCCCGGCACGGCATCTGATGTGCGGGCAGCCCAGGTCCAACCGCGAACCGGGGCGCCGGCGCCGTCCCGGCGGGCACCAGCCCACCGGTGCTAAGTTGTGCAGATGGCGATCTCCGCGCCCACCGAGCCCTCGGCCCCAGAGACCGAGGCTTGCTGCAACCCGGAGGTCCGTCCTGGCAGCGCCCCAGAGCCTCCTGATGACCGCACCCTAGCGGCCATGGCCAAGGCCCTCGGGCACCCGGTGCGCCTGCAGATCATGCGCCTCCTCCTGGAACGGACCTCGTGCGTCACCGGCGAGATGGTGGCGGAGCTCCCATTGGCCCAGTCGACGGTCTCCGAACACCTGCGAGTCCTCCGCGCTGCCGGCCTCATTCAAGGTGAGATAGAAGGTCCCCGCACCTCCTACTGCGTCTCCCAGCAGGGCCTGGCGCAATTGAAGGCGGGCATAGCGACCCTGTAGCCACGGTCGTGCCCGCTCGCCCGAGGCGCGCGTCAGCTGGCGCCCACCGCTCGAGCTCCCTGTCCAGCGACCCAGCACCCACCAGCCACAGGCGGCGCCAGCCCGATTGGGGGTCTGGAATCCGATCGGGTCCCTTGCGGTGTCGCCGGCTTCGACGGAACGGCCGATCGGGGCTGCGGCAGCCCGGCTCAGGGCCCTCCCGTGCTCGCGATCTACCACATCGCCATAACCGCCGAACTCGACTCGCAGTCGCGCGAACTCCCACCCCGACTCCCCAACCCGATGGTCGCCGGAGTCTGTGGGGCCGGCGGAGGGTCCGCCCCGCGGTGCCGGCAGTTGCCGCCAAGACCCAGCCGCCCGAGACGCAGCCAGGCCCGGGCAAGGCCGCGCAGCCCGTCAGCCCTTGCTCGCCTGGAGCGCCACCTCCTCGACCCGGGCTCGGTAGTCGCGCCACCCGGCGGCGTCTGTCGAGGGAAGGCTGAGGTCACCCCTCCTCCAACCGGCGCCGCCGTCGATCAGCTCACAGATGATGTCCGCCTGGCCGGCGTGGCAATTGGTCTCGGCGATCACGTGGACCAGGATCCGGTGCACGCTGACCGGTTCCGCATCGCTCCACCAGGGCACCCTGCCAAGAGCATTCAAGCCCAGCTGCTCGACCGTCTGATCCGAATGGGCCCACACCCGGTGGTAGAGATTGACGATCTGCTCCCGGCCCTCCTCGGCGGTGGCCCACATGTCCGCATTCGCCTCGACGTCAGGCTGGAACCAGCGCTCTAGCTCCTCCAGGGGCCGACCGAACGTGACCCCAAGGTAGCCCCCGTCGACGATGGCCACGTGCTTGACCAGCCCCAAGAGGTTGGTGCCGGTGGGAACCATCGGCCGGCGCAGGTCGTACTCCGACAGCCCGTCAAGCTTCCAGACCAGCGCCTCCCGCGCTTGCTGGAGGTCGTTGTGCAGCGCCGCATCAAGTCCCACTCCCCGTTCCATCGGGATGCACCGTAACACCCCGAAGCGGACGGCGGGGCGGGTGGCCAGCCTCAGTAGTCAGCCGGGCCGGCCGCCGCGCCGCCGGCGGGGGACAACCGGATCCAGGCGCAGGCGCAGCGTGGCAGGCTCCTTGGCGGTGGCCACCAGCGGCCAGCTCCAGAGCAGGCTCAGTCCCTGCTGCATCCGCTCCCAACCCGAAAGGGTCGCCCCCACCGCCACGATCTCGGAAGCAGTCGGCTCACACCCAGGAGACACCTGGATGGCGAGGCTGGCCACCGCCCCCGGCTGCCACACCGACCATCCACGCCCGGTCGGGCGCATCTGGACTTTGTCGGCGGTCCGGTTTGGCGCCGTGGGGCAGCTTCTCACCTCGACTCCGAAGGTTCCCTCCCAGCGTCCGGTGGTCGGCGTGATCCGGTAATCGGCCTGGACCCCGGTGGGCGTGACGGCGATCGTCTTTTCGACCCGCACCCCCATGCCGCTCCAACTGAGGCGCACCCCGTCCGCGGTCGGCTCCCAACCGTAGGGCTGGTCGAGGGCGGTCCCGTCGAGCCAATCCCGCAGCGCTCCCACCTCACCACCGTCGAAGGTGAGCCGTTCCACCCATGGGGCGCTCGGGGCTGAGGCCACCCCCATCTCGAGTTCGCTGTCCGCCTCTCCGGCCGAGGGGGAGCCGAGGTGATATGCCTCCTGATGGCGACCCATCACGGCCGTCAGATTCGCCGGACCGGCCCGGCTCACCAGTTCCAGCAGCTGTCCCCCCTGCCCCGGCGCAACCACGGTGTATCCCCACCTCCCCCAGAGCCGGAGCTCCTCTCCGCCCGAGGCACCCTGATCCACCACGTCGATGCCTCCCCCCGGCGCTGACCCGAGAACCAAATCTGCCGCCGCCTCCGCCAGACCCAGCTGCCGCCACAGCTCCAGGCGAAGGAACGTGAGATAGGCCCCGCCGAAGGTCCCGTGCCAGTACGCGCAGTTGCACTGCGCCTGATGCAGGTGTTCCACCGCCGCCGCGGGCGAGCCCGCCTTCTCGACCTTGGCGCTCACCCTCAGCATCGCCCGGTGCAGCCTGGCCACCTCGGGGTACTTGGCCAGGAAGCCCTGCCACGGGGCTCCGCGCACGAAGGGCAACAGCTCCTGGTCCTGATCACGGCGGAGCCTTGCCACCGCGGACTCGAGCGAATGGCGGGCCGGCGTGGGCAGGGCCCAGGTCATCATCTCGTCGTAGGAGCAAGAGGGCAGGTAGACTAGCCCGCGCGGCTGGGCGGAGGCTGCTTGGCTCAACTTCACAATCTCTATCCGGTCCTGAGCCGAGGCCCGCTCCAGAGCCACCAGGAAACGGTGCAGCCAGCGGCGGCGGAACACCTGCGCGTAGGTGTCGGGCCACTCCCCGAACTTCTCCCCGTCGTCGGCGTAGACCGACAGACCGCCAGCGGCCTCGACCTCCGCCAGCACGCTCTCAGGGCTGGCGTAGGGAATCAGGTAGCGCAGCCTCCGGCTCGCCCCCAGCAATAGCACGGACTCGCCCTCAAACTCGGTCACCCACGGCCCACTCTCCTGCCCGGCGGCGACGCCGACAGCGCGCAGGCTGGTGTCGTCAACCACCGTGTGGGTGACCCCGGAGCGGCTCAGTGTCAGGGCCAGATTGGGCTCCCACACCCGCTCGGTGAGCCAGAGTCCGGTGGGAGCGGCGCCGTAAGCGCTGCGCAGCCGTTCCGACATCCGGCCGATCTGGGTGAGCTGGTCGCGCCTCGGGATGGCGGCCAGGATCGGCTCCTCCAGGCCCCCCGTCATCAGCTCCACGACGCCCGCTTCGACCAGCCGTCTCAGCCGCTTCGTCACCTCCGGCTCATGGGCATCGAGCCAGCGCAGCAGGCAGCCCGAATAGTGGAGGGTCCACGGAACTTCGGGGTGGTCCGCCACCACCCGGAGGAAGGGGAGGTAGCAAGAGCGAGCAGCATGGCTCACGACCCGGTCGAGGTTGCCAACCGGCTGGTGGAAGTGCACCACCAGAGCCAGGCGGGGACCCTCAGTCACGCCGGATGAGGATCATCAAGGAGCGCGCCGCGACGGGAATCGTATCTCCGGACTCGAAGTGATGGCCGACCGCGATCTCGGTGGTCTCGGCGGTGTTAGCCTCCAGCTCCCAGCCGTCGCCCCACTCGATGCTGGGCAGCTTGAACTCGACCGCCTCGCTGTGGGCGTTGAAGAGCAGGCAGATGCTGGCGCTGGTCGCCGTCTCTCCCCTAAGGTCGGGCGACAGGCTGGCGCGTCCGTTCAGGAAGACCGCGATCGACTTGACGAAACCCTGGCCCCACTCCTCCTCCACCATCTCCTCCCCCTGGGGGGTGAACCAGCCGATGTCGGACACCCCCTGGCCATGGAGCGTGACACCCTCGAACCAGCGGCGCCGACGCAGGACCCGGTTCTCCCGGCGCAACCGGATCATCGCCTTGGTGAAGTTCAGCAGCCCCGAGTTGGCATCCCGCAGGGTCCAGTCGACCCAGGAGATCTCATTGTCCTGGCAGAAGGCGTTGTTGTTGCCCTGCTGGGATCTCCCCAGCTCATCGCCCGCCAGCAGCATCGGCACCCCCTGGGAGAGCATCAGGGTCGCCAGAAAGTTCCGCTGCTGCCGCGCCCTGAGCTCCAACACCGCCGGGTCATCCGTTGGCCCCTCGACCCCGCAGTTCCAGGAGCGGTTGTCGTCAGTGCCGTCGCGGTTGTCCTCGCCGTTGTCCTCGTTGTGCTTCTGGTTGTAGCTGACCAGGTCGGCCAGGGTGAACCCGTCGTGGCAGGTGACGAAGTTCACCGAGGCGAATGGCCTGCGCCCGTTGGAGGCGTAGAGATCAGAGCTCCCCGTGAGACGGTAGGCGAATTCGGCAACCCCGCTCTCGGCGCCGCGCCAGTAGTCCCGGACGGTGTCGCGGTACTTGCCGTTCCACTCCGACCACAGAGGCGGGAAGTTGCCGACCTGATATCCGCCCTCACCGACATCCCACGGTTCCGCGATCAGCTTGACCTGGTTTATGACCGGATCCTGCTGGATGATGTCGAAGAAGGCCGACAGGCGATCGACGTCGTGGAGCTCGCGCGCCAGCGCCGCCGCCAGGTCGAAACGGAAGCCGTCCACGTGCATCTCCTGGATCCAGTAGCGCAGGCTGTCCATGATCAGTTGCAGCACGTGGGGATGGCGCATGTTCAGGGTGTTGCCGGTGCCGGTGTAGTCCATGTTGTAGCGCGGGTTATCGGGTAGAAGCCGGTAGTACGCTCGGTTGTCGATCCCGCGGAAGCACAGAGTCGGTCCCAGGTTGCTGCCCTCAGCGGTGTGGTTGTAGACCACGTCGAGGATCACCTCGATCCCGCCTTTGTGGAGGGCCTTGACCATCTCCTTGAATTCCCGCACCTGCTCCCCGCGCTGGCCGGAGGCGCTGTACTGGTTATGGGGCGCGAGAAAGGCGATCGAGTTGTAGCCCCAGTAGTTGCGCAGGCCGCGCTGGACCAAAGCGTGGTCGTGGATGAACTGGTGAACCGGCAGCAGCTCCACCGCACTCACCCCCAGATCACGCAGGTAGTCGATCACCGGCTGGCTGCCCAGCCCCGCATAGGTCCCCCGCAGCTCCGGCTCCACCTCGGGGTGGAGCTTGGTCAGGCCGCGCACGTGGGCCTCGTACACCACGGTCTCGTTCCAGGGAGTGTGGAGCTGACGATCCCCGCCCCAGTCGAATGAGGGGTCGACCACGACCGAGCGCGGGACCGACTGTTTGGAGTCGATGCGGTTGGGGGTCCCGTCACCGTCGGGGCTGCCGAACTGGTAGCCGTACACCGACCGATCCCAACGCACGGTCCCCTCCACGGCCTTGGCGTATGGGTCCAGCAGGAGGTTGGCGGGGTTGCAGCGCTCTCCGCGGCTGGGGTCGTAGGTGCCGTGCACCCGATAGCCGTAGCGCTGACCCGGACCGACGCCCGGCAGGTACCCGTGCCAACAGAAACCGTCGACCTCGACCAGATCGATGCGCTGTTCGGAGCCATCCTCCCCAAAGAGACACAGCTCCACCCGCTCCGCCGCCTCGGAGAAGATCGAGAAGTTCGTCCCCGTGCCATCCCAGGTCGCCCCCAGAGGGTAGGCCTGGCCCGGCCATGGGCGGGTCACGGGCCCCGCCTCCGCCGCACCGGCCGCCTCGGCTGCACCGCCGCCACGGGCTCTGACTCGCGCCGCAGGGCGACCAGGCGGTCGCGCAGGGCGGCGGCTCTCTCGAAATCCAGGTTCGAGGCGGCCCGCTTCATCGCCTTCTCCAGCTCCAAGGTGACCCTCAGCAGTTCATCGGGAGGTAGCCCCTTGGCTTCCTGAAACTCGACCGCAGCCTCCTCGTGCGCGGCGCGGGCCATCTCCTGCTCCCTGACCGCCTTGACGATGGTGGTCGGAGTGATCCCATGCTGCTGGTTGTGCGCGGCCTGAATCGCGCGCCGCCGCTCGGTCTCCGCCAGCGTCTCCCGCATGGCTTCCGAGACGGAGTCGGCGTACATCACCACCCGGCCATCGACGTTGCGCGCCGCCCGGCCCGCGGTCTGGATCAAGGAGCGGTAGCCACGCAGGAACCCCTCCTTGTCCGCGTCCAGGATGGCGATGAAACTGACCTCGGGCAGGTCCAGCCCCTCCCGCAGCAGGTTGATCCCCACCACCACGTCATAGACCCCAAGGCGCAGGTCGCGGATGACCTCGACCCGCTCCAGGGTGTCCACGTCGGAGTGCAGATACTGCACCTTCACCCCCGCCTCCCTCAGGTAGTCGGTGAGATCCTCGGCCATCCGCTTGGTAAGCGTGGTCACCAGTGTGCGCTGGCCCCGCCCAACGGTCGCCGCGATCTCCTTCAGAAGGTCATCGATCTGGCCATGGGACGGACGGACCTCGATCGGCGGGTCCAGCAGGCCGGTCGGGCGCAACAGCTGCTCCACCACCTGCGACGCCCGCTCCATCTCGTACGGGCCAGGGGTGGCGGACACGTATATGAGCTGCCTGACCGACGCCTCCCACTCCGCGAACGTGAGCGGGCGATTGTCCAGCGCGGAGGGCAGCCGAAAGCCGTACTCCACCAGAGGCAGCTTGCGGGAGCGGTCTCCGCCATACATCCCGCCGATCTGCGGCACCGCGACGTGGGACTCGTCCACCACGACCACCGTGTCCTCGGGCAGGAAGTCCATGAGCGTGAAGGGCCGCTCGCCCTCCTTCCGCCCGGTCAGGTGCCGCGAGTAGTTCTCGATCCCGGCGCAGGTACCGGTCTCGCGCATCATCTCGAGATCGAACATGGTGCGCTGACGCAGGCGCTGGGCCTCCAGGAGCTTGCCCTGCACCTCCAGCTCCCGCAGCCGCTCCTCCAGCTCAGCCTCGATGGCAAGCAGGGCGCGATCCAGCTTTTCCTTGGGAGTCACGTAGTGCGACGCCGGGAAGATGTCGAGCTCCCCCCGATCCGCCAGGATCTCTCCGGTCAGAGGGTCGAAGTCCACTATCCGCTCGACCTCGTCTCCGAAGAAGAAGATCCGGCTCGCGACCTCTTCGTAGGCGGGCTGGATGTCCACCACGTCGCCGCGGACCCGAAATCGGCTTCGCCCGAAGTCGGTGTCGTTACGGGCATACTGCAGGTTGGCGAACTTGCGCAGGAGGATGTCGCGCCGCCAGCTGTCCCCCGGATGGAGCGTGACCGACTCGCCGAGGTAATCTTCTGGTGAGCCCACGCCATAGATGCATGAGATAGAGGCCACCACGATCACGTCCCGCCGGGTCAGGAGCGACCTGGTGGCGGCGTTGCGGAGGCGGTCGATTTCCTCGTTCCGGGAGGAGTCCTTCTCGATGTAGGTGTCGGTGCGCGGGATGTAGGCCTCGGGCTGGTAGTAGTCGTAGTAGGAGACGAAGTATTCGACGGCGTTGTCGGGGAAGAAGGCCTTGAATTCAGCCCACAGCTGGGCCGCCAGCGTCTTGTTGGGGCTGAGCACCAGCACCGGTCTGCCCACCGCCGCCACTACATTCGAGATGGTGAACGTCTTGCCGCTGCCCGTGACTCCCAACAGCACCTGGTGCCGGTCTCCCCGCTCCAGGCCGCGGCGCAACGCCTCGATCGCCTGGGGCTGGTCGCCGGTCGGCGAGAAGGGCGCGGCTAGACGCAGGCTGGGCACCCGTCGAGTATGCCAGCCGCCGCCGGCTGACCGCATCCAGGAACCGTCTTGCCAACCAGTCCGGAGGCAGGCCCCATGTCCTTGATCAACTGCAGCGGGGTGGCGGTCGAGTACGGGGACCGGCTGGTCTTCTCGGGGCTGGACCTAAGAGTCGAGCCCGGGGACCGGATCGGTGTGGTCGGTGCCAACGGCGCGGGCAAGTCCAGCTTCCTGAACCTGCTGGCCAACCTGGAGCAGCCTGCCGCGGGCTCGATCGAGCGCCAGGGACGGCTGATCGTCACCTACCTTCCGCAGGAGTCCCCCGAACCCACCGCCGAGACGGTCCTGGGCGAGGCGATGGCGAGCCGGGTGGATCTGGCACGCCTCCGCGACGAGATGATCCACCTGGAACAGCGGCTGCGCGAACCGAGCCCGGAGCTGGACGAGCAGCTGGCGCGCTACGGTGAGTGCCAGGCCGCCTACGAGGGGCTGGGGGGGTACGAGCTCGAATCGCGGGCTCGCGCCGTCCTCCACGGCCTCGGTCTGGAGGAGGCCGAACAGGCGCGCTCACCACTCGAGCTGAGCGTCGGTCAGGTGCGACGGCTGGAGCTCGCCAAGCTGCTGCTCCAGGATGCCGACCTGGTGCTGCTCGACGAGCCCACCAACCATCTGGACCTGGCCGCCATCGAATGGCTGGAGTCTCACCTCATCCAGAGCGCGCGGACCCTCTGTCTGGTGGCCCACGACCGGCGCCTCCTGGAGCGGGTCTGCACCAAGGTGGTGGAGCTGGAGGCGGGCCGGGTCGAGGTGTACGACGGCAGCTACGACAGCTACCTCCGGCAGCGCCAAGAGCGCCGGCTGCGGTGGCGCCGGGCCTGGGAGGCGCAGCAGGCCCACATCACCCACCAAGAGGAGTACATCCGGCGCTACAAGGCCGGCCAGCGGGCACGCCAGGCGCGCGGGCGGCAGACTTTGCTGGACCGCCTCGAGCGGGTGCCGGAGCCGACCGAGCTCAGGCGAATGCGGCTTGCCCTGCACGCCGCCCCCAGCGCCGCGGTGGTGCTCCGGACCGAGGGGCTGCGCTGCGGGCGCGCCGGGCAGGTCCTCTTCTCCACCCCAGACCTGGTCATCTCACGCGGCGATCGGCTGGCCATCCTGGGACCCAACGGCTCGGGCAAGACCACCTTCCTGCACACCCTGGTGGGCGATCTGGAGCCGGTCGCCGGCCGGGTGGTGAGGGGCTCCAGAGCCCACCTGCGCCTTTACCGGCAGGACTTCTCGGACCTCGACCCGCAGCGCACGGTGCTCCAGACCTTGCTCGACGACCATCCTCACGCGCTCACCGAGCGCGCCCGCTCGGTGCTGGGCGCGATGCTGTTCAGTGGCGAACGCGCCGAGGCGATCGTGGGGGACCTGTCGGGGGGCGAGAAGGCGCGGGTGGCACTGGCCCGGCTGGGTATGGATGAGGCGAACTGCCTGCTGCTGGATGAGCCCACCAACCATCTCGACATCCCCGCCCAGGAGGTGCTGGAACAGGCGCTGTCGGACTATCGCGGAGCGGTGATCATGGTGTCCCACGACCGCTACTTCGTCGACGCCGTCGCCAATCGGGTCCTGGAGGTCAGGGACGGACAGCTCGCCGAGCGCGCCCCCGCGCGCCCGGCCGCTCCCCCGCGTCCGACCAAGGCCAGGCGGTCGCAGCCGAGCGCCCCGAGGCGGGCCGCGCCGGACCGCCGGACTGGGCCCACCGGCAACGGCGTCGAGCGCCGGATCGCTGACCTGGAGGCCGAGCGGCAGGCGTTGACCGATCGCCTGGCCGACCCCGCGACCCACCGCCAGCCCACTCTGGAAGGGAGCCTGTTGGAGCGGTTGGGTGAGGTGGAACGCGAGCTCCAGGCCGGCTATGCCGCCTGGGTCGAACTCGAGGGCAGCACCGAGCGGTAGACCTCGGCTATTCGGGGGCGGATGGCATCCCACGAGTAGCTGGAGCGCACCACCTCGACCGCCTGAGCCGACAGCTCCCGCCAGCGGGCGCCATCCAGCAGCAGACGGTTGACCTCATCGTGGAGCGCCTTCTGATCGTCGGGCGGCACCAGGGTGATCCCGGTGTCGCGCATGTCTCGGAGCCCGGGCACGTCCATCCCCACAACCGGGGTCCCGCAGGCCATCGCCTCGAGCGCCACCAGTCCCAGCCCCTCGAACCGAGAGGGCATCACGAACACCCGCGCTCGGCGGTAGGCCTCCCGCAGCTCGGTGTCGTCGACTCGCCCGCGGATGTGCAGCCGGCCCTCGAACTTCTCCGCCGCCCCCATGGCGACCGGCAGGAGCACGCCATCACCGCACACCTCCGCGACCAGCCCTGGGTGCTCCTGGGCCAGCGCCCTGAACATGGCGACAAAGTACTGCACCCCCTTGGCCGGGATCAGCCGCCCCACGAACAGGATCGTGTCCCGTTCGGACTCCTCCGGCGGGGGTTGCAACCAACCGGTGTCCACGCCGGAGGGGATCACCGAGATCCGCCCCCGGGGGACGCCCGAGTCGGCCATGAGCGAGGCCGCGGTCGAGGGGCTGACCGCGATCACGTGCTCGGCCATCCGATATCCCCGCGACTCCATGTAACCCATCGGCATCGTCCCCAGATTGCGCCCGTGAGCGGTCCGATAGGTGTGGTGGGACGTGTAGATCAGGGGCGCCTCGGGTGGGTGGCGCCGGACCATGACCCCGCCCGGTCCTCCCTGGTAGTGCCAGAGCTCGGGTTTCACGTCCCGCGCCACCTGCTCGATGTGTCGGCGCAGGTACAGGGAGAAGTCCAGCGGAGGACGGCGGGTCCGGCGCGGGATCCGCGGGCACTCCCCCCACGGGCCCCGCTTGGGGCTGATCATCTCGATCTGGTAGCCCTCCATGGGCATCTGCCGCTCCAGGCCGGCCACATACCTCCCCTGGCCCCCAACCGGTGGCACGTCATCGAAGGACACCACCGCGACCCGTCTCTTCAACCCTGACACCTCGCGCAGAACACCGTGGTCCGTCCCGCCACTGTCGACTGCCGCAGGGTACTACCGCAGCGGGCGCAGGCGTCGCCACCTCTTCCGTAGACCAGCAGGGACTCGAACGCCTCGCCCTTGGCCCCGAAGCCGTCCCGATAGTCGGAGAACGAAGTCCCGCGCCGCCTGACCGCCTCCCGCATCACGACCGGCAGCGCCGCCAGCAGACGCCGGCGCTCCTGAGCGGTGAGGGTGAAGGCGCGCCGGGAGGGGCGGACCCGCGCCAGGAAACAGGCTTCGTCGGCGTAAATGTTCCCGCAGCCCGCGATCACCGCCTGGTCCAGCAGCACCGCCTTGACCGGGCGCCTCGAGGAACGCAGGGCCTGGTGCACCACCTCAGTCGGAAAGCCCCGCGCGAGCGGCTCCTCCCCCAGCACCGGGAGCGCTCCTCCACTGACCAGCTCCGGCTCACTTCCGAGGGCGACCCGCCCGAACCGGCGGGGGTCGCGATAGCGCATCTCATCCCCGCCCTCCAGCCGCAGCCGCAGATGGGTGTGGCTCAACGGCACGGTCTCCGTGGCCGCGATCGTGAGGCTGCCGCTCATGCCCAGGTGCACCACCAGCAGCTGTCCGGAGTCCAGGTGCATGCGGATGAACTTCCCCCTGCGGCTGAGCCGGAGCACGGCCCGATGCGGCAGTGCCTCCAGCGCCTCGCCGAGGCTCGGGTGGCGAAGCACCTGGGGGTTGAGGTGGACCACCTCTTCGATCCGCCGGCCCACGATCACCGGGCGCAGATCGCGCACGATGGTCTCGACCTCCGGAAGCTCCGGCACGTCCAGCCTCAGCCGAGGCCGAGCGGCGTAAGGTCCCGCCAGTTGGCGCCGGCCTTGAGGTCAACCACCAAGGGTACTTTGAGCTCGAACGCTCCACCCATCCCGTCGCGGGCGAGACGGCCCACCTCCGCCACCTCCTCTGCGGGCGCCTCGAAGACCAGCTCGTCGTGGACCTGGAGCAGCATCCTGGCGCTGAGTCCGGAGCGGCGGAGCACCTGGGCCGTGCGGACCATGCCCAACTTCATAAGGTCTGCCGCCGAGCCCTGGATGGGCATGTTGATCGCCATCCGCTCGCTCGCCTCCCGGACCTGCCGGTTGTTGGAGTGGATGTCGGTCAGGTAGCGTCGGCGACCAAGCAAGGTGCTGACGTACCCCTGGCTGCGGGCCTCCTGGCGGACCGAGTCCAGGTACCCTCGCACCCCGGAGAAGGTCTGGAAGTAGCGCTGGATGAACTCCTCAGCCACTCCGGCAGGAATCCCGAGGTCACGCGCCAAGCCGAAGCTGGAGAGCCCGTAGAGGATCCCGAAGTTGACCACCTTGGCCATCCGCCGCTGGTCGGGAGTGACCGCCGCGCGGTCCACCGAGAAGACCTGGGCCGCGGTATCCGCGTGGACGTCGTCGCCGCGCTGGAAGGCGGCCAGCAGCTGAGGATCCCCGCTGAGATGCGCCAGCACCCGGAGCTCGATCTGGGAATAGTCCGCCGAGACCAGGCGCCAGGCGGGATCGCCCGGTACGAAGGCGGCCCGGATGCGCCGCCCCAGCTCGCTGCGGATGGGGATGTTCTGCAGATTGGGATCGCTCGACGAGAGCCGCCCGGTGGCGGCCACCGCCTGATTGAAGCTGGTGTGAATGCGACCGTCGTCCGGATCCACCAGCTGCGGCAGCGCATCCACATAGGTGCTCTTCAACTTGGTCACCTGGCGCCACTCCAGGATCAGCGGCACGATCGGGTGCTGCTCCCGCAACGCCTCCAGCGCCTGGGCGTCCGTCGACCGGCCGGTCTTGGTGCGCCGCGAGCTCTGCAGCCCCAGCTCGTCGTAGAGCAGCCGCGCCAGCTGAACCGGTGAGCCCGGCAGGAACTCTCGTCCCGCCAGACGGAACATCTCCTCTTCCAGGCCCTGCACCTGGACCGAGAGCTCGGCGGCGAGTGCCTCCAACTGTCCCGCGTCCAGCCGCACCCCGATCTCCTCCATCTCCGCCAGAACGCGCGAGACCGGTATCTCCAGATCGCGGAGCAGCTCCAGCCCCTGCGCTTCCGCCAGATGCCGCTCCAGCGCAGGCCGGATCGCGGCGGTGCATGCGGCTTCGGCCGCGGCCCAGGTCACCTCGCTCCCCTCTCCGACGGATCGGTCGCTCTCCAACGGCAGCTCGCCCACCTGGGCCGCGCTGGGTGGTGGAGGGGTCGGGCCCCCAAACTCCTGGCAGAGGGCGGCCAGGGTGGGAGTTCGCCCCCGGGAGTCGGCCAGGTAGGAGGCGAGCACGCAGTCGAACTCCGCCTCGGATGCCTCCCATCCCGCGCCCATCAGTGCCAGCAGCTCGTCCTTCCACTGAAAAGCCTGCTTGGCGACCTGAGGGTCCGCCAGCAGGGCGCGCAGCGGGGCCAGCGCCTCCGGATCAAGACGCGCGCTGCCTTCGATCGGCACATACCAGCTGCGCTGCCCGTCCAGCGCCAGGGCCACCCCCAGGATCCGGCCCCGTCGCCGCGGCGCCGCCGCCACCACCCGAACCGTCACCGGGCCGCCCGCGCGGCGCACCTCGTCGACTATCCCTGCCAGGGACTCTGAGGTCGCGAGCACGCTGGGGGCAGGCCCCTCCTCGACCGCCGGCGGCCGGTCGGTCGGGGTGGGCAGCCGGCGCACCAGGCTCGGCATGCCGATCTCCTCCAGCAGTGCCCGGGCTCGCTGGTAGTCGTAGTCCTCGACCCGGCACCTGTCCAGGTCCAGCTGGACCCCGGGCACGTCACGCACGATGGTCACCATCTCGCGACCAAAGCGCGCCTCCTCGGCGTGCTCCTCCAGGGCCCGGCGGGTCCGCCCGCTGGGCATGGCCGGAACCGCCGCCAGGACCTGATCCAGGTCCCCGTATTGCTGGATCAGAGCGGTCGCCGTCTTCTCCCCGATCCCCGGAACCCCCGGGATGTTGTCGCTGGCGTCACCCCTGAGCGCCTTGTAGTCGACCATCAGGGGGGGGGCGAAGCCGAAACGCTCCCGCACCGCCCCGGGGTCGTACACCATCGGCTCCGAGCTCCCCCGACGGCTGGTCTGCACGAAGGTGGCATCGTCCACCAGTTGGATGAGGTCCATGTCACCGGTCAGGATCACGGTCCGGCACCCGAGCTCACGCGCCTGGCGGGCGAGGGTGCCCAGCACATCGTCGGCCTCGTAACCGGGCACCACCACCACCGGGATGTTGAGCGCCTCCGTCAGCCGCTGCAGCATCGGGATCTGGTCGATTAGCTCTTGCGGCGTGGGCTTGCGCTGGCCCTTGTAGGTCGCCATCTTGTGGTCGCGGAAGGTGGGGCCGGCCGGGTCGAAAGCGGCGACCGCGCAGTCGAACCCCTGGGACAAGGCCAGCAACAGCATCGAGGTGTACCCATAGGCGACCCGAATCGCCTCGCCCTTGGAGTTGATCATCTCCGGCAGCGCGTGATAGGCGCGAAAGGCCAGGCCGTGGCCATCCACCAGCAGCACCCGAGGGCCGGTCGCCTCCACCATCGCGCCCATTATCGGGGCGTGGCCGCCAGATACAGGAGGGTCAGGTATTGGACCCGGTACTGGCCCCCGGCGGCGGCAATGGTCTCAGCGATCCCCGCCATCAGCGGCTGGCGCTGCCTGTCTTCGAGCATCCGGTGGTCTGACTGGGTCAGCATCAGCTGGACGTACTCGTCACCGGAGTAATCCCGCGCCCAGGTGAACTCAAGCAGCTGGGTCGGCCCGAAGCACCCAGAGGCCGCGATCTCTACCCGGCGGTCCAGGTCGAGCTCCCCGGGAGGCCGGGCTGACAGGTGCGGGGCCCAGCGACGATACACCTCCTCCAGCCGGTCAGCCATCCCGGCGCCAGAGGCCTTGGGCCGGTTCCAGAGCAAGGCCAGCGTTCCCCCGGGGAGCAGCACGCGCGCGGCCTTGGCGTAGCGCACCTTGGGATCGACCCAGTGCCAGGCCTGCGCCGAGCAGACCAGCGCGAACCTTCGACCTCCGGGCCGCCATCGCTCGAACTCCCGCCTGACGACCTCGAGCTGACCATGGCCGGCAAGCTCCCGGGCTGCGATCTGGGACATCTTCTGGCTGGGCTCCAGCGCCAGCACCCGCCAGCCACGCTTCAGCAGCTCCGCCGTCGCCTGCCCGGTCCCGGCGCCCACCTCCAGCACCGACGCTTCCCGCTGGATTCCGCTGAACTCCGCTATGGCGTCGAATGCGGCAGGGGGGTAGCCCGGCCGCGCGCTGTGATACAGCTCAGCCACCTCTCCGAAGACCAGGCGCTGGGTCCGGGCTGGACCGGGCATCAGCTCTCGGATCCGCGCCGGCGCCAGTTCGTGGGCGGGTGCTGGAACGCGACCTCAGCCGGCCTCCGGCAGCTCATCCGGGTGAGTTTATGATGGGCTGTGACATCGGCACGGCGCCCAGAGGCCGCCAGACGACGGCGGGCTGGGGGCTCAGAGCAATCTAACGGTGAGGAGCCATGGACCTGATCGAGATGTCGGTGGACAGCGTCCGGGTCCACATGCCCAGCGGACAGCACGTGGTGGTCCTGAAGGAGAAGGACGCCGACCGCTTCCTCCCCATCTGGGTCGGGGTGGCGGAGGCGAACTCCATCTCCCTCCAGATCGACGGGGTACACCCCGAGCGACCGATGACCCACGACCTTATCGTCAACCTCCTGCGCGAGTTCCAATTCACCGTCACCCAGATCAGGGTCTCAGAGCTCAGGGATGACACCTTCTACGCTCAGATCGCCGGGCGCGTGGCCGGGCGCGAGCTGGAGATAGACTCCCGACCCAGCGACGCCATCGCGGTCGCGATTCGCCTCGATTCCCCCATCTTCGTGGCCAAAGAGGTGCTGGACCAGGCGGGCGTCGTGCCCGAGGGGCAGACCGAGGACCCCAAGCTCAAGGTCTTCCAGGAGATCGTCAACGAGATGAACCTGCCGGACCTCGAGGACCGCGACTGAAATAGGCTAGGCGAGCCACGGCCCCAGCCAGCATGGCGGAATGGCAGACGCGGCGGTCTCAAAAACCGTTGAGCGCAAGCTCGTGTGGGTTCGACTCCCACTGCTGGCACCAGGTTGTCGAGGTGGGTCGCCGGCTCCGGGGCCAGCTCACATGGTGTTACGAACGCGGCTTGTGGAGCGGTGGGTGGGCAGCACGCTCAAGCCCCGCCTCCGGCTCGAACCATTTGGCACCGCGCGTCGGGAATACGGCAGCCGCCCGGCCCTCGGTCTGAGGCCGTGCAGGTGGGCGTCGAGGGCGACGCCCACGGTTGGTCCCGAGATCCGGGTGATGGCTCGCCACCCGCGGCAGACAGCGCCGAGCGAGCCATCTCCTCGGCGCCGGTGCCATACTCGGCGCGATGGACGGTGCGTCCCGGATGATCGGCCACCGTGTGGTGGTTGACGGAATGATGGGGGCTGGGAAGAGCACGTTCGCACGTGCGCTCGCGGCCAGGACTGGTTTGCCGTTGGTTCACCTTGATGTCCACTACTGGCAGCCGGGCTGGGTGCGACCGGGGGACGATGCGTGGAGATCCCGGCAACGCGTTCTGCTCGCTGGCGAGACCTGGATCATCGAGGGCAACTACAACGAAACTCTTGCCCTGCGCCTCGAACGCGCTGACACCGTGGTCTTTCTCGACACCCCTTGGTGGTTATGCGCGAGCCGCGCCTTTCTTCGGGGGCTTCGCAAGCCCGTTGGTGAAATGCCTGAGGGATGCGAGGCCTCGGTCACCCGACGCCTGCGCGACGAGTGGGGCGGCGTGGCGTGGATCTGCCGCCTTCACCGTTCGGAAGTTGAGGAGGCACGTTCCGAGATCTCGCACCATGCATCGCACAAGTCCGTGCACCTGCTCCGTTCGCGGCGGGAGATGAGAGCGTTTCTTGACGCCCTCTGAGGCGAGAGAACATCACCGCCACCAGGAGCCTCCCGCCGATCTGCCGATCGGGACCCGGGCCGATCAGCTGACCTCAAGCTCCGATCTGCCGTACCTCATGGTGCGCGGTGTCTGCCAGATCGTTTCTCCGCCGGACCACCAGCGGAACCCGCCATCCTCGGGTTCAGGCCACTTCGAGAGCCGCTTCGGGACGCGGCCACTACGCCGTCGCTCCGGGCAGGGGCAGCAACACCACAGATGGCGGTCGGTCGAACGCGGTCGCGCGGTGCCGGCCCGGCCACATCAGCACCACCTCGACCCGGTCGCAGCCGACGCTTTCCCGGCCTCCCCTGCTGCAGTTTTCCGCCGCGGCGGCCGACCGCCGCCGGCGTACAATCTCACGCTGCCCAGCGATTTGAGGGCCAGCAGGAGACCTCGATGGACGATGGGGCGCGGACCCGCCGGGGGGCTCGGGGAGTCCCGCCAGCCACCAGCACCGGCACGGGGCGGTTGTCCGGGTATCGAGTCGTCCCCCTGGACGCCAGCACCTGGCCAGCGTTCGCGCGCCTTGTGGAAAAGCACAACGGAATCTGGGGCGGCTGCTGGTGCACGTGGTTTCACACCATGGCTGCGGAAAAGACCCGCACCTATGAGGGCAACCGCGACCTCAAGGAGCGGTTGGTCGCCGCGGGACGGGCTCACGCCGCCCTGGTGCTTCAGGGCACTGACGCCGTCGGATGGTGCCAGTACGGCCCTCCCCATGAACTCCCCAACATCTACCACCGCAAGGAGTACCTCCGGGGAATGGCGCACGAACCTGACTACCGCATCACCTGCTTCTTTGTGGACCGGGACCATCGGCGCCAGGGGATTGCCGGCCTGGCCCTGGCAGGGGCCCTTGACCTGATCTCCAAGGCGGGTGGCGGGCTGGTCGAGGCCTACCCGCAGGAGGCTCCGGCCAACCGGGCGTCCGGCTCCCTTCTGTACAGCTGCACCCGGACCATGTTCGAGCGAGCAGGCTTCACGTATGACCGGCCCAAGGGGCTGAAGCACTGCGTGATGCACAAGTTCGTGAGCGCGGGGACCTGAGGGGTATCGGCCTCACGGCGAGCCCTCAGGCCTGGAGCAGGAGGACGAGCTGAGGCCGTGAGTCCACGCGTCGCGGTTGAAAGAGACCGGGCTGAGGCCCACAGAGACCTCGCGCCAGAGCTGGGCCGGTGGCCCGCTGCGACTGGATGGGGAGCACCGCCCCACCCGTGACTGCCCGCCTTCGACCCCACCGCGGACCGGAGCATCGCCAAGGGCCACGTGCGAGCCACGGTCTCCTGGCGCAACCAACTTCGCCCCACCTCGCAGTGGTCGATTCCCTGGTCATAGATCCGATCACCCTCAGCGGCGGTGTTGTCCGCCGCCGCACCACGTCCGAAACCACAAGCGCTTCCGTAGGGCATGGTGCCGGAGCGTGGCGACGACAGCCCTACAAGCCGCGACTAGTCAGCAGCAGGGAATCGACGAGGCGCCGACGGTTCGCGCCAGTGCGCCGAGTGTGTGCGCCTGGGCGAGGAGCTGAGGCATGGTGCTCACGGGGACACTGCCACGGTAGCGCACCTGTCCAGAGGTGCCGACCAGGATGTATGAGTCCGGGGTCCCGGTGGGGTCGTACGTCTCGCTCAGAGCCTTGGAAGCGACTCCCCAGACCCAGTCAGGGTGGCTGAGCGCTCCGGGGGCAGCCGCGTCGGCGAACCGCCGGAGCGCCACCGCCCCGCTCTCACCCTGGGGAAAGTCCCCGTACAGCCCGAGCGTTATCACCACCAGCCCATCACCGGTCAGCTGCTCAATGTGCTGCTGGACCGCGGGGATGCTGGCGGCACAGCTGGCACAGCCCGCGGCCACAAACCAGACCATTGCGGGCTGGTCTCCCCTGATCTGGCCCACCGTCACTCGGTTGCCCGCAACGGTGGTGAAGGCACCGTTGACGGACGCCGCCTCGTGCGGAGCGCGCTGAGCCGTTCGCGCCACCGGCGCGTCGGGAGAATTACGGCTCGCGCCCAGATGCAGCCCCAGGACCGCCAGAGTCACCAGTGCGACCGCGAAGAGGACGATGCGGCGGAGGCCTAGTCGTCGGGAAGCACCGGAATCCGGGGGAAGCACAGGTGCGCTCATGCCACGCTCTTGGCAGCCTGGAGCAGCTGGGACATGGTGGAGGCCGGAGAGCTATTGACGTAGACGACCCGGCCGCTGGAGTTGAGCAGGTAGTAGATGTCGAGCTCGGCCCCAGGGTTGTATTCCTGGGTCAGCTGCTTCGAGGCGGCGCCAAACGTCCAGTCTCCAGCGTTCGCAGCCTTACCCGCCAGGGCGCTCGCGAAGGCCTGGATCGAGGGTCCCGCCTGGCCCAGATCGCGGTAATTTTCGACCTCCACCACTCGGACTCCATCCGCTCGCAAGTTCGGGAGGTCCTGGGCCATCGCCTGGGTACCCGCCTGGCAACTGCTGCACCAGGTGGTGACGAACCAGAGCAAGGTCGGCTTGCCCTGGAGTGCACTCACGGTGGTGACGGCGCCACTGGCGGTGGTCAAACGCCCGTTGGGGGCCGGTTGCCCCACAGCGGCCACCGGAACGGCGGGGGCCGACACGGCCTTGGAGGCGGCCGCGAAGTGGAGTCCCAGCAGGGCTCCCAACACCGCGACAGCTGCGACCGACGCCCCGATCCAGCCCCAGCGCACCCGGCTCCGATGGGCGGCCTCAGCCCTGATCTGCTGGCGCTCCCGCCTGGTCATGCGCTGCGGAGTGGTGCGGCGCTTGCTCACACCAGACCCTCCCCACTCTCACGGTGGCCAGCCGCAGTGGCGCCCCCTGGGCCGGCGTGGAGGGCGGGGGCGGGAACCGGATCGCATCGCTCGCACCCCGCCTCCTGAAGGCAGGTGGATTGCGCCAGGCGGTGCAGGCTCCAACCGCAGACCGCGACGATCAGGAGCAGGCTGGCGAGCAGCAGCGGGTTTTGCTCGGTGGCGAAGAAGTGCTGGACCGAGCCGGTGGTGGAATAAAGGCTGGCGCCGGAGAGCCCAACGAAGGCCAGCAGGGTCGGCACGATGGGGGTGCAGCAGAGGAAGCTCGGCAGCAGGCTAATGACGGCGGCCAAGCCCCCACCTCGAACCGGCCGGCCGGCGCTGACAGCCCTCATGGCATGAATCTGAATCATCAGCAGGAACCCGAAGCCGAAGCCCAGGAGCACACTCCAGAGCGCGAGCACGGGGTTGAGGTAGCTGAGGTTGGCGAGGCCGAATCGCTGGGTGTAGGAGAAGGGAAGCAGGAGACTGTAGAGCGCACTCACGCCGACCCCGATCACGACCAGTGCGAGGATCCGCGACCTCGAGGAGACGACCTGGCCCGCCGCCTGGACCAGGCGGTTGGCCCCGACAGCCGACTCCCGGAAGCCGATCACCCGCCCCATCCCTGGCTCCCGGGGGGGCAACAATCTCCAGCCCCCGCCGCCCGAGCGCGCCGCCGCCACAGCAAAAGCCCGGCAGTGGCCGCCGCCAGAGCGGCCAGGCCCCCCGCAACCCCGAGGACCTCCGCACCCGCGGCGGCCGCGACGGCGACGATGAAGGGGCCTCCGCAGCAGATGAGCGGGACGGCCAGGATCAGATAGGGCGCGAAGGAGCCCCGCCGTTCTCGCTCGAGCGGTGGCGTGCCCAGGTGTCCTCGGTTCCCAGCGATCGCATTCGAGTTGACCCGGTGGGAAGCAGCCATGACCCTAGAAGGCTGGGGCTCGTGACGGCGCAACGCGTCATCAGAGAACTTGTCGAGAGCGGCTTGGCCAGGGTCATGACGCGGCACGACCACATGCTACTACACATTCGTATATCGCGCACGGTCAGGCGGTGTTCCAGCGCCTCGGGCTCAACCGCTCAGTCAAGATGGGCCAGTACCCAAACACGCTGACGGACCCCAGGCACATCAAGAGTCCAGCCAGCGTCGGCCTTCCCCCGCCGAACACGCACAGCGACCACGCCAACAGCGACGCGAGCCCGGCCACCAGGGCGCCTACCGCTAAGGTCATGGCCGCGTGCCGACTCGGCCCGGAGGTCAGCCGCCGGACCCGGTAGCGCAGGTGCTCGGCGTCGTACAGTCCGGCGGTACCGTGGATGGCGGTCGGCGCCTCAGCGATGGCCAGCAGTGCCCCGAGAAGGGCGTCCCGGCGCACGAAGCGGACCGCCTGCTGGTCCGCCACCGCCTCCAGCTCTCTCCGCAGCGCCGCTGACAGCGCTCGCACCGGCCAGGCTCGGCCGTAGGCGCCTTCGATGACGGCGGCCAGCACCACCAGACGGGGATGGCCCAATCGCGCGTGGGCAGCCTCGTGCTCCAGGACCGCCACCCTTTCCTGAGCCCCGAGACTGGCCAGGACCCCCTGACTCACCATCGCCCGCGGAGACCGGAAGCCGGCCGCAAAGGCAAGCTTCAAGTCCGTGGGCAGAACCGTCACCATGGCGCCGGACTCGGTGGCGATTTCTTCCCCTCCCCCTTCCGGCAGGCCGCCCAGCTCGCTCAGCCTGCGGTACACGAACTTCGCGTGGACGACCAGCGGGGATGCCACCAGGACCGCCAGAGCGCCCCCGGCCACCTGCCAGTCCCGGGGCGTCATCCCCAGCCAACAGGCGCCACTCGGGCTGCGAGGTGCCCCCCCGATGACGGCAGACACCCCAACCACCAGGCACGCTGCGAACGCGGCCGGGAGGACGGCCCAGGCCAAGAGCCCCAACAGGTCCGCGGCCGCCAGAACCCCCGGCGAAGCCGCCTCCAGCAGGCGCGACCTCGAGATGGCGGGCAGGACGCTGAACACCACCACGGCCGCTCCCGACACCACGAGCAGGTTCATTCCAACTTCACCTGTTCGAGCGCCGCGCGCAACTCTCCCAGGAGCGTCGGGTCCTCAATGCCCTCCACGAAATGGGTAAGCACAGCGGCACGATCGCCGGCCGATGCGACCAATTGCGCTATCGCTCTGGCCGCCAGCTCCTCCGGCGTGCCCGCGGCACGATAGCGGTAGATCCCGTCCACCACCTCGCGTTCCACCAAGCCCTTGGTCATAAGGCGCGAGAGTATGGTCATGACCGTGGTGTAGGCGCGCTCCGGCGGTGGCAGGAGCCCCGCCAACTCACGGCCCGAAATAGGACGGGGCGCCCGCCACAGCTGTTCGAGGATCTCCCTTTCCAACTGGCCCACCCGCTGGCCAGCGATCAACTTTCTGGCCACGACGCCCTCCTTGCCGCGTGGTCGACCGTGATCGCCGGAGGCAAGTAACGGTGCCCCCGGACCCGGATTGCGTCGGGCCAGCCGCGGTCGGTGGCGGCGGCGAATCCAGGCGGGGACTGCCATGCCACCTTCAACGCCGTGGTCGCCCCCGACCCCTGGTCTTCACCAAAGAGGCCCCAGGGAGCCCCGGGGCCCCCCGGCCGGCCAGGCCCTGGCCCGCTCGGATCTTCTGGATGGGAATGGTCATCACGGCTCCGCCCTGATGGGGAGGCTCTCCTGCACCCCTAAGTTCTCCAACGCCTGGGTCCGCGGTACGCCGCACGGTCACCACGGACGACTACTTCGGTCGCCCTCCAGGTCGGGCCATCCGGTCCGGCGGGGTGAACTCTGACGGCCGCCAAAGACTGAGGTGGAAGGCGCCCCACCGCCCAATCACCAGATGAGATCGACTGGCTTGGGCAGCTTCGCGGGCTGGTTGTGCCCAGCGGCACCAGAACCCGAGCCAGCGGGAGGCGGACCGGGCCGCCCAGCACTTCGCCGTCGGCCGGCCACGACGGCGCCCACGGCTCCGCCACCGAGCTGGTTTGAAGCCGGGCCCAGCCTACGGCCTCGCAGCGGGTGGACGCGACGCCTCCACTTGCCAGACTCAACACTTTCCATAACCATAGCCGCACCAGAACCCGAGCGGTATGCAGCCCGCCGTCGTGCCGGGTGGTACAGCACGACACTCACCGCACTTCCGGCGGATCAACCCGGCCGGGGTGACCTGAGACGCTGGCCAGGGTTTGACGGGGACTCCCCGACCGCCCAGGAGGTGACGCGGCTAGTGGCCAGCAGGCGGGTCAGGGCCCAACCGAAACAGACTGCCCCCACCACCAGCACCGCAAATGGAAGAACCGACCACGGCAGCGGCTCCTGAAGGGACAGCGGCCACGGCGCCAGCTCCAGAAGCGGCCCGGCGAAGAGCAGGAAGGCGGGGTGGATTATGTAGATTCCCAGGGAATGTCGGCTCAAGCTGCCGGTCAGGCGGTGCCCCCGTCCCCCGCTGGGCCCGATGAACCGATGCGCCAAGGTCCAGGACCCGTAGAAGACCAGGACGGTGAGCAGCAGCAACGAGGGCCTCAGGAATCCCCCGGTCCCGTGCACCCAGGGGCCCCAGTTGACGGCGATTCGGCCCGGGAGGCCGGCGAACAGCAGGGCCACTGCCGCCGCCACGCCCGGCACCAGCAGCCAGCGCCAGCGCCCACCCCGGCCGAGCCAATCGGGGTGGAGCCCAAGGAGCACTCCTACCGCGAAGTACCCCACCCAGAAGGGGGCCTCTTCGAAGCCGTAGTCGAGCAGCACCACCTGGCCCACCCCCCCGTGGATGGGCAGCATCACCCGCAACATCTGCACCCCCACCTGGACCGCGACCGCGACCGCCGCCGCCCACCCGCAACCCCTGGTCGTCCTGGGCCACATCAGGAAGAGAAGGTAGAGCTGCGGGATCAGGAGCAGGAAGTAGAGGTGCCCGGCCCCCCCTGCCCACCAGCCCCAGGTTTGGGAAGGCCAAGGCGACATCCCCTGAAACGCGACCGTCAGCGCGAAGTAGATCATCGCCCAGGGAAGCCAGGGCACCAGGGTTCGTCGCAACCGCCTGGACCAGAACCCGCTGCGCCCGGCAGCGGGCGACCGCGTGTAGGCAAGCATCATTCCGCTCAGAATCACGAACAGCGGGACCGACACCCTGGAGGCGAGGCTGAGCGCCTCGTAGGTTGAGGCAGCGAGCCGGGTCGCGTGGGAGGGCCAGGGAGCGCAATGGATGACCACCACCAGAACCGCGGCCAGCGCACGTACCAAGTCAGCCTGAGGCAGATGGCGTCGGCCGGTCGCCGTCGGCGCCGCTGGTCTCTCGGCGCCCCCGTCGCCCGGGATGCGCTCTGCCGGCTCCGTTCGCACCGGGGACCGGCGCGTGGTCGCCGCGTCTCTTATGGCACTGCTCATCGTGCCCTCCCAACTGACAGACCGTCACCGGGTCACGCTCGCAACCAGACGGCGAGCTGATCGCCACTTCAGACCCACGTCGCAGGGGTCGCCCCCAGCCAGATGGAATCCAGCCCACCGCACCGAAGCGCGGTCGAGGAGCGCACACTCTGCCGTCGAGATCGCGGCCACCAACAGATGCCGGAGCCGCCCCGCCCCTGTGCCATCCAACCTCGAGCGGCAAGGGCTGGTAGAAAGCGGCAGGGCCGGGGCGTCCCCCGGCCCTGGGTCACACGACCTCGCTCACCAGTAGTACCAGCGGCCGCGTCCTGGTCGGAACAGGAAGCCCACGAGCCATAGCACCAGGGCGATGATGGCGATGATCCAGAGCAGGTGGATCGCCGCCCCCAATCCGAACAGGATCGCGACCAGCAGCAGGAATAGAAGCAGTGCTACCAAGTGAACACCCCCAAATTGGTGACTTCCTCCATCACGGCCGGGCCGGCGGCGCGACCCGCGGAGTAGCGACGATGCCGATCAGCGTCACCACGATCCAGGCCGCAATCGCATAGACGATGATGGCCACCACGTCGGGCCAGTAGGCGACGTGAGCGCCCGGGGTCACCGTGGTCGCCAGGATCCCCCGGAACGGGGCCGACAGGGCGTTCGCCAGGTTGCCGATGAACGCCACGAACCCGATGGCATTGGCTCCGATCAACTTGAAGATGAAGTCCAGGGCGAGGATCGCGTCCACCACCCCGGCCGCCAGCCACACCAGCTGACGCAGCTTGAAGCCCGTGGTCGCCACCGGCGTGCTGGCCGTGTAGGTGGACTGCTGCGTGGTGCCCGGGGCACGGGACACCGTCGTCACCGACTGCTCCTCCCGGGGAGCTTCAGGGTCGAGCATGTTGACTCCTCCTCTTCGAATCGGCACGGCGGGATGGATCCCGTCGATCTCCGTTGAGGCCTAACGCCGCCCCCGGGTCGTCGTTACACCTGGGCCGGGTGCGCCGGAGGGTCAGCCCTTCCGCAGGATGGCCAGCGCCTGGGCCGGAAGGCTGACGGCGCCCGCCGCCACGGTTGCTCCCGAGCGCGACCCCGCCAGGACCTCCCAGACCCCTCCCTCGCCCGCGAGGGTTACGGTGCGCCGCCTCCGTCCGAGATTGACAGCCACCGCAAGGCCCTCGCGCCGAGCCATCAGCCAGCTGCGGCCCGAGGTGACATCGGCCCCGCGTTGGCCCGTCCAGAGGTCAGGTGTCCGCCGACGCAACCAGATCAGGGAGCGGTAGTACTCCAGCATGGCCTGGTGCGCCGGCAGCTCGCGCTCTTGCCAGTTCAACTTGGACCGCTCGAAGGTGCTCTCGGCCTGGGGATCCGGCACCCGTGAGCCCGGGCCGAGGAACTCCGCGAACTCTCGGCGACGGCCCTGCCGGACAGCGCGACCCAGCGCTGGATCCTGGAGGTCGGTGAAGTACAGGAAGGGACTGGTCGCGCCCCACTCCTCACCCTGGAACAGCATCGGCACGAACGGCGCTGTGAGCACCAGCGCCGCACCGAGGCGGACCAGATGGGGCTTCACCAGATGCCCCAAGCGATCGCCCAACGCCCGGTTGCCGACCTGATCGTGATTCTGCTGATAGGCCACCAGGCTGCAGGGAGGCGGGTAGTCGTGGGGTCGCCCCACCACCGCCTCCCGCGAGCCGGCATACAGACCGGCATACACCAGGCCACGCGACAGGCAGGTGGCGAGATCGGTCACCCCTGCGAAATCGCGATAGTAGCCATCCTGCTCGCCGGTCAAGGCCACGTGCAACGCGTGATGGAAGTCGTCGTTCCAGAGCAGGTCCAGGCCGCGGCCCCCGATCGTCCGGGGCCGGACGATGCGGCTGTCGTTCTGGTTGTTCTCCGCGATCAGGGTGAGCTCGCGCCCCAGCTGAAGCTCCAGCTCATCGACCTCGGCGGCGAGCTGCTCCAGCAGCGGGAGCGCGGAGGTTTCGATGAACCCGTGGACCGCATCCAGACGCAGGCCGTCGACGTGGAAGTCGCGCAGCCAGCGCAGCGCGTTGTCGCAGATGAGCCGCCGCACCTGGTCACTACCCGGACCGTCCAGGTTGAGGGCCTGTCCCCAGAGCGTGCCGTAGCGCTCGGTCAGATACGGTCCGTAACGGGGCAGGTAGTTGCCCTCCGGGCTGAGATGGTTGTAGACCACGTCGAGGATCACGGCCAGGCCACGGGCGTGACAGCCGTTGACGAAGTGCATCAACCCGACGGGACCGCCGTAGGCATCGTGGGTGGCGAAGAGGCTGGCGGCGTCGTAGCCCCAGCCCCGGGCGCCGGGGAACTGGTGAACCGGCATCAGCTCGACATGGGTGATCCCGAGCTCCACCAGGTGGTCGAGCCGGTTCAGGGCAGCGGCGAACGTGCCCTCGGGGGTGAAGGTCCCAATGTGCATCTCGTAGATGACCCCGCTGCGCAGCGAGGGCGGGGACCACCCCTGATCGGTCCAGCGGAAGTGGCCAGGGGAGAACGGCCGGGAGAGTCCGTGGACCCCGTTCGGCTGCCAGGGCGAGCGAGGGTCGGGGAACGGCCCCTCCCCGTCGATCACGAAGCCGTAGTCGCCGGAGCGGCGGACACTTCCCGCGGGCACCCACCATCCCGAGGCCAGCTGACGCATGGGCAGGTCACTGTTCCCTCGCCGCAGGCGGACTTCGCCAGCAGCCGGCGCCCAGACCGAGTAGGGCCTCAAGGAGCGGCCTCGGCCACCAGGAGCGCCACTGGGAACCCTCTCAGCAGGTCGGCTACCCGAACCTCGCCACTCTCGAAGGTGGCGCCTCCCAGACGGTCCTTCCAACGCATCCGTCCGAGCTCGATGGTCGTGTCACCCCAGCCCTCCCGCCCAAGGAACGGCCGGGTGGGCACCACGGTGACGACCTGACCGCCCCGCTCGAACGCGACCACGTGCGCGGCATGCGTCCCGTGTACCGCAAGGGCCACGTACCTCGCCCGAGGGCTGAATGCCGATGCTCGCTCGCGCCGGACCTCCAGCCCACGTTCGAGCAGCCACTGCTTGGGCAGGCCGCCTGACCAAGTGGAGCGCCCTCGGGGCGGCGTTCCCGCGCCTGCCAGATCGAGCTGCCGCTGCAGACCCGTGAAGTCCACCGGCCTGCGGTTGTCCGGGTCGACCAGGTTGTGAGCCCAGACCTCGGTGCCCTGATAGATGTCCGGCACGCCGGGGGCGGTCAGCTTGAGCAAGGTCGCAGCCAACGACGCCACCCGGGCGGGCCGCTCGATCCGCCTGAGGAACGCCGCCAGGGACCTAATGAAGGCCGGATCGTGCAGCGCGCCGCGGGTGAAACTGCGCACCGACTCTTCGTACCGCGGTTCGGGCGAACGCCACGAGGTGTGGACCTTGGCCTCGCGCACCGACTTCTGAACCACCGTCAGGAGCCGTTGCTCCGAGATCGGCCAGGCGCCCAGCAGGGTCTGGTACAAGAAGTACTCGAAATTGCGGTCGGGGAGGCCAGGTACCTGCCGGTGCGGGGCGGTGAGGCGCGCCCACCGCGTCACCGCCCGTGCCCAGGCCGAGGGC
>DAHVMY010000120.1:0-1691 GCA_027319585.1 Candidatus Dormiibacterota bacterium
GGCATCAACGCGCCGAAACACATCGCGGTACACCGCGAGGAGATCTACGAGCGAATCAAGAGGGAGCAGCGGGCCGCGGCGGCGGTGCTGGGAGTCGCCGAGGTCACCTTCCTGGGCCACCCGGACGGGGGCCTGGTCGCGGACTTCGCCCTCCGCCGTGACCTCACCCGGGAGATCCGCAGGTCCCGCCCGGACGTGGTCGTCTGCCAGAACGCCATCCGCCACTACGGCAACCTCGGGGGCAACCACCCGGACCACCTGGCCGCGGGCCAGGCCGCCATCGAGGCGATCTACCCGTTCGCACGTAACCCCTACGCCTTTCCCGAGCTGCTGGAGGAGGGGCTGGAGCCGCACGTGGTGCGCGAGGTGCTGGTCACCGGGACCCCCGACCCCGACCACTTCGTCGACGTCGCCGCCACCCTCGACAAGAAGCTGGAGGCGCTGCGCTGCCATCGCAGCCAGCACCGCCAGGACCCCGCCGAGCGGGTGACGGCCCGGTTGGCGGAGGCCGGCCGGGCGCACGGGCTGGAGTACGCGGAATCGTTCCGGCGGGTCTCGTCCTGGTAGTGGACCCCTGCACCATCACCGTGTTGCACGGTGACCAGACCGGCGAGGAGCTGCTCCACGAGTCGCTGCGGATTCTGGAGTCGCCCCGGATCCGAGGGCGGGTCCGGCTGGAGCACTGCGACCTGAGCCTTCGGGCCCGTCGCGACTCCCAAAACGCGGTGGTCCATGAGGCGGCCCGGCTCATGCGAGCCAGCGGGCTGGGGCTCAAGGCCGCGACCGTCACCCCCGAGCAGGCGGGCGATGTGGGCAGCCCCAACGCGATCCTGCGGGCCGAGGTCGGCGGCGACGTCATCGTTCGCACCGGCCGTCGCATCCCCGGGGTCGCCCCGCTGGCCGGGGTTCACGCCCCGATCACGGTGGTGCGCATGGCGGTCGACGACGCCTACGGGGCCCGCGAGTGGCGGGAGGGTGAGGGGGCGGAGGAGCAGGCCTTCAGGACCACCAAGATCAGCCGGGAGCGGTGCCGTCGGGTGGCCGAATACGCCTTCAGCTATGCGCTCAGGACCGGGGCCCGGGTCTTCGGAGGGCCCAAGTACACCGTCTCCCCCATCTACGAGGGGATGCTGAAGGAGGAGATGGACGCGGCCGCGCGGCGCCATCCCGAGGTGGGTTACGAGCCCCAGCTCATCGACGCCACCTTCGCTCTGGTCCTGACCCGGGATGATGCCCTGGTCATCCCCACCCTGAACCGGGACGGGGACCTGCTCTCAGACATGGTTCTGGCGCTGTACGGGACCCTGGCGGGCAGTGAGTCGCTCATGATCGGGTTCGACGACCGGGGGCGCCAGAGCGTGGTGATGGCGGAGGCGCCTCATGGCACCGCTCCCGCTCTGGAGGGGCGCCACATCGCCAACCCCATGTCGATGATCCTGGCGGTCGCGGCGCTGCTGGAACAGGCCCCCGACCCCGAGCTGGGAAGCTGCGGCCGCCTGGTGCGCCAGGCGACCCTGGCCGCGTGCGGCGAGGGGACCAGAACCGCGGACCTGGGCGGGATGGCCACAACCGAGGAGTTCACCGACGAGGTACTGCGCCGGCTCGACTGAGCAAGTCGCTTCGGGGGCCGGCGCGGGACCGGATCTATACTCGAAACCAGGTATCGAGATGGACATAATCACGCTGCTTCG
>DAHVMY010000121.1:0-1423 GCA_027319585.1 Candidatus Dormiibacterota bacterium
AGTCCCCCTCTGGTCGAGTTGGCCAGCCGGGCCAGCGGCTCGGGCAGGTCCACCTCCAGAACGCCTTCGGGGCTGACCCGGATGGTCTCGTTGCCCAAGCTCTTCCCGGACTCGCCGTTGGCGGTGATCCACCACCTCGAGGCATCCCATAGCTCTCGCCACTGCTCCTTGGTCATTCCGGCCTGGTCCAGGTGCAGGCGGTGGCGCAGCAGCCGCTTGCCACCCCTGGTGATGTGCACCTGACCGGCTTCGAGATCCCGATCCAGAACGGCCAGACGCGCCCGCAGGTGCTGCAACCGCCGCCGCTTCATCTGAAGCTCAGATGCCGAGCGGTAGCCGAAGCGCAGCTGGCGTCCACCCCGGCTGGCACGCAGTTGCTTGAGCTCTGGGGCGGAGTGGCAGGTGAGCCCGACCTTCTCCTCCAGGGTGGCGATGGCCCGGGTGAGATCCGCCCGCTGGCGCAGCTGATTGCGCCTGGCAGTGGCATAGGCGTGGTTGGAGGTCTTGGTGATCGCCCCCGCCCAGCGCGAGGAGGACTCCTTGGTGATGGACCGTTTGCGCTCTGCCCAGACCTCTTGGTCATGGCCCAGCCCGGCCCGGCTGCGCCGGGCCAGATCCGCTCTGGCGAGCCGCCCCAGATGGGTTCCCAGCTCAACGATAACGGCCCGGTCGGCGGCCGAGACCCGCAGCCGGGTGCGGATCCGCAGCGTCGTGGCGCAAGGAGCCTGCACCACCGGCCCGATCTGGTGGCGGACCCGGCGGCTCACCAGATCGCCGTCGCTGACGGCTGGGCCAGGGCCTTTGGCCCCACGTCATGCTTGGCGCAGTTGAGCGCCTTCAGCGCCCGGTTCCTTGCCGACCGCTTGCCGTACAGACGGGCGCAGAAACCGGTCAGCACCTCCTCCATGTCCCGGACCAGGTCGTCCTCCACCTCACCCTCGTCAAGCACCACCAGCCGGCGTCCCTGGGAGAGCAGAGATGCCTCGACCAGCTCCGCGTTCATTCGGGCCAGGCGGTCTCGATGCTCCACCACGACGGTCGTCACCTTGGGGTCCGAGAGCAGGCGTCTCAACTTGGGGCGGCGCCCGTTCATCCCCGAGCCAACCTTGGCCCCCACCCGCACCACAGGCTGACCGGCCCTGGCCGCCCCCTCTGTCAGCCTGGACAGTTGGCGCTCGAGGTCCGCCTTCAGGTCGTGGGAGGAGACGCGCGCATAGAGGCCCAGGCCAGCTGTCGGGAGCGCGCCGGCCGCGCCGATGTTCACCAGGATGGTGCGCGGCCCCACCCGCTCAGCCGACACCAGCAGGGTACCGCTCTCAAACCATCGGTACGCGGTGTGGGGATGGATCCCTTGGCGGCGGGCCCACTCAGCCAGGTTCACCACTAGAGAATAGCACATACGTACGGGCCCTGATGGGACACT
>DAHVMY010000122.1:0-1180 GCA_027319585.1 Candidatus Dormiibacterota bacterium
CAGATCTACAAGTCGGTGCTGGAGAAGGAACGCCGTGGCGACTACCTGGGCAAGACCGTCCAGGTCATCCCCCACATCACCAACGAAATCCAAGATTACGTGCGCCGTGGTGCCGGTGTCGGCACGCCTGACGCGGTCGACGTGGCCATCGTGGAAATCGGTGGCACCGTGGGCGACATCGAGTCGCTGCCCTTCCTGGAGGCCATCCGCCAGCTGAAGAACGACGTCGGCCGGCGCAACACCTTCTACGTCCACGTGACCCTGGTCCCCTTCGTGGAGGCCAGCGAGGAGTTCAAGAGCAAGCCGACCCAGCACAGCGTCCAGACGCTGCGCGGGATCGGCATCCAGCCCGACGCCATCGTCTGCCGGTCGCGGCAACCGCTGGGGGCAGGGGTCCGCGACAAGATCGCCCTCTTTGCCGACGTCGATCCATCCGCGGTGATCAGCATCCCCGACGCCCGCACCATCTACCAGGTGCCCCTCATGCTCGAGGAAAGCGGGCTCGGCAGGTACCTGGTGGAGCAGCTGGGGCTGGACGCTCCCCGCGCCGACCTCACCTCCTGGGAAAGGCTGGTGGATCGGACCCTCTCGGCCGAGGACCGGGTGCTGGTCGGGATCGCCGGCAAGTATGTGGCCCTGCCGGACGCCTATATCAGCGTTACCGAGTCCCTGCGCCACGCCGCCGTGGCTCACGGGGTCGGGCTGGACATCCGCTGGATCAACACTGAGACCCTGGAGCCCGGATATCGAGCCCCGTTCGAGGGGTTGCACGGGCTGGTGATCCCGGGGGGCTTCGGCCACCGCGGGATCGAGGGCAAGATCGCGGCCTCGCACTACGCCCGGCATCACCAGCTTCCCTTCCTGGGACTCTGCCTGGGCATGCAGTGCGCCTGCATCGATGTGGCCCGGGAGGCGCTGGGCACCGAGGACGCCAACAGCACGGAGTTCAACGCCTTCACCGAGCATCCGGTGATCGACCTGCTGCCGGAGCAGGAGGGAATCGTCGACCTCGGGGCCACCATGCGCCTGGGGTCCTATCCCGCCGAGCTCGCGCCGGGCACCCGGGCGTTGGAGCTGTACGGGGCCGAGACGATCCACGAGCGCCACCGGCACCGGTACGAGGTGAATCCGGCCTACCACGGCGTGCTGCGCGAGCACGGCATGGTCTTCTCGGGGATGT
>DAHVMY010000124.1:0-1085 GCA_027319585.1 Candidatus Dormiibacterota bacterium
GGGAGAGGGTGGTGCAGGTGCTCAGCTTCGGATAACCGTAGTAAGCGTTCCAGGTGTTGAGGTCGCTGAGGGCGTTGGGGTCCCGGTAGGCGTCGATCAGGGCGATGATCTGCCCGCTCCCGGCCTCGGAAGTGGGTGACAGACCCGAGAGGTTGTAGACGCTCTGGATCGCCGACGGCGAAAGCCCGCTCGGCGACGACTTGGAGAGTTTCGGCTTGCCGTTGGACAGGTATCCCAGCACCTTCACCCGAAACGGCGGGCTGGCGAAGTGCTGGCGCGGGGCCGTGCCCGCGGCTTGAACCGGGATGCTGAACAGCCCTGCGATCAGGGCCGTGCCGACCAGGACGGGTGTCCAAGCTCTCATGAAGATCTCCCCGCAGCTAGGGTCGCCGCTTGAGTGTGGGTCAGATGATGGGGCGGCCCGCGGGAGGTGTCAACGGCTCTTGCCGGTTGTGACCGGTTCGTGCATTCCGCAGTGCCCGTTCCGGGACCGCCCATGATCGGCTGGCAGCGGAGCCGTCGCACCGAGCCTGAGGAACCTGGTCCGCCATCGGCACGGGACTATCCAGGTCAGCTTCTTGCCGCGCCCAGCATGGCCCAGGCTGCGGCGACCATCGCCTGCACCCCGATCCCCAGGCAATCCTCGTCGATCGCGAAGAGGCCGTGATGGTGCTGGCGGGTCAACCCCTGAGCGCGGTTGCCCGCGCCGACGTAGAAGAAGACACCGGGCGCCTCCCTCTGGTAGGCGGAGAAGTCCTCCGCTCCCATCGTGGGCTCAGCCGGCACCACCGCGCTCTCGCCGAGGGAAGCTGTGATCGCCGACTTCACGAGCGCGGTCACGTGGGGGTCGTTGACCACCGGCTGGTAGCCGTACTGGTAGTCGAAGGAGTATCCCGCGCCGTGGGCCTCGGTTATCCCCCGGATCACCCGGTCCATGCGCTGCTCCGTCTGGCGGCGCAGTTCGTCACGGAACGCCCTGACCGTGCCCACCATCTCCACCTTCGGCGGGATGACGTTCTCGGCGGTGCCCGCGTGGAACATCGTGACCGACAGAACCAGGGTGTCGAAGGGGTCGGTGTTCCGCG
>DAHVMY010000125.1:0-1071 GCA_027319585.1 Candidatus Dormiibacterota bacterium
CAATGTCCGGGGCCAGTACCTGGACTCACACAGGTAGACATTGTGGAAGAGATCTTCCAACCATGGCTGACCAGCAGTGAGCGAGCTTGAGCAATTGAATAGGGGTAGGGATCATGGTGTAAGGCAGGCGAAACGTAGGTCGACCCAGGGTACAGCGGTGCTGCTCCGTAGTCGAGCATCCCAAAGCCGTGAAGTGTGGTCGAGAGGTAGAGCTTTTCATTGACTAGATGTTGGAGTGCTTGACGCAGGTAGAGTTGATCTACCAGGTGACGATAGGGGCCGGTATAACCGAGTTCAGCGATGTTGTCGTAAAAGACTTTCCAGGGTTGCACGTTGAACCCATGGGTTTGAAAGTAGCGGGTGAGTCCGAGATCTGAGGTCGGGAGATACCCGAAGTCAATCAGTCCAGATCGCAGGGCGTCGAGCTCTGCAGTTGCGGAGGTGAAGGAGTAGATTTGGTAGCCAGCAAGCTTTGGTTTTCCGGCACCGGTATAGCGCGGGTTGGCTCGGAAGACTGCGTGATAGGTAGTCGGGTCGAAGCTCGTCAGCGTCCACGGCCCATCGACCACCTTCCAGAGAGGGTTGGTCGCATAGGTACTCAGCTGTGCCGACTCTTTATACAAGAAGTCGAGTACCTTGGTGGCCCCGCCTGGTGTTGAAGCAGCATTGGTGCTACGACAGTTCAGACACGTCCGATCCCAACTCTGGACTGGTAGTGGGTAGATCCAAGTGAGCTGGTTTCCAGTGAACCATACCGGGTTATAGGCGTGATTGAGGTGAAGGGTAAACTGGTATCGGCCCTGGTAGGAGATGCTTTTTATGTCATTAGGCATGCGACCAGGCAGATAAGGTGCGTAGTCACCATTCTTTGCGCCCGCAGCTTCGAGCTCGAAGAAGAACCGAATGTCTTTTGTGGTGACGGGAACGCCATCCGACCAGGTGTAGTTGTGCCGTAGGTTGATCGTCACGGAGGTATCTCCGTTGGAGTAGATCGGTGGCGTCCCGATCGAAAGGGCGTAGTTGATGCCGGTAGTCCCTGCGCCACCAACGTAGTAGAGAGGTCGGAAGAGC
>DAHVMY010000126.1:0-1014 GCA_027319585.1 Candidatus Dormiibacterota bacterium
TGCACAGCTTCGCCAGCGGCACGCCGATGACGGTGATGTCGGCGCGCGACAGCAGCACCGGACGCGGCCAGGTGGAGTCATACAGGAGGAAGCCGCCCGGCGCGAGCTCGCGAACGTCGCGGGCGTAGGTCTCCGGATTGAGCGCCACCATCAGCTCCACCGTGCCGGAGCGGGCCACGTGCCCGTCCCGCGAGACTCGGATCTCGTACCAGGTGGGCAGCCCCTGGATGTTCGATGGAAAGAAGTTCTTGCCCATCACGGGCACGCCGCTTCTGAATATCGACTTCATCAGCAACGTGTTGGCACTCGCCGAGCCGGTGCCGTTGACCGTGGCGATCTTGATGGTGAAATCATTGACGCGGTTGGCAGTTGTCATGGCGCGTGGCGAGTCATTGACGAACGGTGCATCGGAGCTGAGACGGTCCGCTGGAGACGGCATTTTCCGAGCCGCCGCCGACGTGAGCCCGCCGCTGCGGCCGGGGCGTCCGTGTACGGCGTCCCGGGCGGACAGCGGCGAGGCCCTGGACGGGCAAGCACGGGGGATCCGTGGCTATTACCGATGGTGGCTCCACGATGGCGGGGTCAGGCGATCTTGGGTTTGCGCTGCTCGAGCGCGCGGGCCTCATCCTCGGCGTGCGGCCAGTGAAGCAGGGATTTCTGCATGTCCCAGGCGGCGGTGGGACAGCGCTCGGCGCACAATCCGCAGTGCACACACAGGTCCTCGTCCTTGACCATCACCCGGCCGGTCTGGGGCAGGGCCGCCGACACGTACAGCGCCTGCGCGAGGTTCTCCGCGGGAACCTTCAGGCGCGCGCGCAGCTCGGCTTCCGGGCCGTTGTTCGTGATCGTCAGGCAATCGACCGGGCAGATGTCGATGCAGGCGTCGCACTCGATGCACAGCTTCGCGCCGAATACCGTCTGTACGTCGCAGTTGAGGCAGCGCTGCGCCTCCTCGGCGGCCTGCTCGGCGCTGAAGCCGAGCTCCACCTCGATATTGAGCTTCTTGAACCGCTC
>DAHVMY010000127.1:0-978 GCA_027319585.1 Candidatus Dormiibacterota bacterium
CGGCGATCCCAATCGCCGACAGCAAGGCCCCGATGGTGGTGGGGATGAGACACACCAACAAGGCCACCAGCGTTACCACGGAGACCGAGCCGCCGGCATACCGGGCGAAGGGATACAGACTCACCACCACCGGCAAGAAGACGATGGTCAGCGCCGCCAGCAGAATCGTGAGGGCGATTTCATTGGGTGTGCGCTGCCGGTTGGCGCCCTCGACCAGGGAGATCATCCGGTCCATGAAGGTGTTGCCCCGCTCTGCGGTGATCTCCACCACGATGCGGTCGGAGAGCACCCTGGTGCCACCCGTAACGGCCGAACGGTCGCCCCCGGACTCGCGGATCACGGGGGCCGACTCCCCGGTGATCGCCGACTCGTCGACGGAGGCGATGCCCTCACGGATCTCCCCATCGGAGGGGATCACGTCCCCGGCTTCGCAGACCACCAGGTCACCGCGCCTAAGCTCGGCCGAGGTGACGTGGTCCTCGGCGCCATCCCGGGTCACTCGGCGCGCCATGGTGTCGGACCGGGTGCGCCGGAGTGCGTCGGCCTGGGCCTTCCCGCGGCCCTCCGCCACCGCTTCAGCGAAATTGGCAAACAGGACGGTCAGCAGGAGCCAGATGGTGATGCTCCAGCTGAAGAGGGTGGGATGGAACACCGCCTCCAGCAGGGTGACCACCGTTCCGACCACGACCACGAACATCACGGGATTGCGAAGCTGCACGCGGGGGTCAAGCTTGAGGACGGCCCCAAGAGCAGCCTGCCGGAGGATCCGGCGGTCGAAGAGGCCGCGTGCCTGAGGCCCTCTGCGGGGTGAGTGGGCGGGCGAACGCCGACGGGCGATGGGGCTCAAAAGACCCATCAGTAGAACCTCCCATGGCTGAGCTGCTCCACCACCGGTCCCAGAGACACAGCCGGGAAGAAGGTCAGTCCGCCCACGATGACGATCACTCCCAACAGCAGCACCACGAACATGACGTCGTC
>DAHVMY010000128.1:0-948 GCA_027319585.1 Candidatus Dormiibacterota bacterium
TATCACGAAAGCTGTGTTGAACTTGCCGGTGAGAGTCCGGCCACGGTAATGACCAAGCAGCCGTGTAGCTGGTGGGCGACGTCACTTGAGACAGTGCCGTCGAAGCCCCACGACAAAGCCGCCTAGGGCGGCGAGCAAACGCGCGGTCCGTACGATGAGGAATCCTGCGTAAGCGTCGTTAGTTACCCGCGAGAGCGGAAAGAGCGGAAGCCGAGTCCTTGTCTGAGGGGCGAAGGCCATGGAGGGTGCGAAGACCTTGGCGGTGCAGCACCGAAGAATCCGCCGGCGTAGTGGGATCGGAACGCGCGCACAGTGCAACATGGAACGTGAGAGATCCGTCTCGGCCCCGGGGATACGGCTTCGGGTCTGCCAGCCTGGAGCATCCCGGGAAAGACGAAACCTATAACCGGTAGCCCCGGGAAGTGGTGGAGCGCCGAGCGGAAGTCGGAGGAGGTCATAGTAGCGATGATCGGCGCGGACAACATAACCCGTCGTAGCGAAGGACCTCTAGCCAGGTGTGCGATCCCGCAACGGCCAACGCGGTAACGCGGAGGAGCCTCGTAGATCGCTTGGGCCCGGTGACAACGTCGGTGGCACGACGGAATGCATCTGGTCGACTGCCTGGGGGAGAGCCGTGTGAAGGAGAACTTCAAGCACGGTTCGGAGAGAGGGCATTGGAAACGGAGCCTTTGGCAACCGCGCCAGTGCCCTACTTTACCCCGGTAGAAGGGAACCAAGGAGGGACGGCAATTGGGGATAGGCGCAGTGTCAATCCGCAGGTCAGCGGAGTGGGGTGGGGCTGGTCCGTTCGATTGGCGGGAGTACCCGACGGAACGATCGGATCAGGGCGAGGCGGCGAGAAGGGCAAGCGGCGGACGGTCGTGATGACAGGAGGACGCAAGGTCGCTGGGTTGGTCAGCGGATGGAGCGACGGCAGGAACTGGGGGC
>DAHVMY010000129.1:0-906 GCA_027319585.1 Candidatus Dormiibacterota bacterium
AGAGAGTGGATCGAGGCGGACGGAGATGGTGCCGGCGGTCACCTCGAGATTGCCGGGCGTGTTGAACGCCTCACGCAGGAGCGCCCGTGCTTCGTCCATGGGGAAGTGGCCTCCGGCCGCGAGAATACGGGCGAGCGCCGACTCGGCGTTGTAGGTCGCCATGCGAATCGCGTGGGTGACGAGCTTGCGTTCCTCGTCGAGCACGGTGGCCTCGGGTCGCACCGCCGAAAGAGTCACGCGGGTCGGGGTTGCTCGGAGCTCTTCTTCGAGGCGTGTCACGTCGGCCCGGGCGTCCCTGGCCGCTTTGGTGAGCGCGGCGTTGGCGATCTTGAAGCCTCGCATGGTCGGTCTCTGCGCCTCGGCGTTGGCGGCGGCCGCCGCACCGACCTTGGCTTCTTTCTCTGCAAGCGCGACCCGGGCACGGCGGAGCTTCACCTGGAGCGCCTTGCGGGCGGGGTTGGGCACCGAGCGCTCCGGGTCGTCGGGCACAGCCGCATAGGAGTCCAGCGCGTCGAGGCAGAAGTGGGCCCGGGCGTAGCGGAAGTAGTTCTCCTGGCGCCAGCGGTTGAACATGGCGTAGGCGACCTCGGCTGCGGGTACGTCGGTGCGTGAGGCGACGATCTGGGTTTGGTGCCCAGTCTCGGTGCGCCGCACGACCTGGCGCACAAGGAGGGTCTTTCTTCCCTCGGCCTTCTTCGTCAGGCTCAGCCGGATGCGCCGGTCGGCCAGGTCGTAGGTGTAGGTGACGTCGTTCTCGTCGACGTACGTCTTCTCCGAGAACGCCGAAGCGGGCTCCTTTCTCACCTTGCCCTTGCGGTAGGTCATGAAGTCGAAGCCGGCTGTTGCCATCTCGTTGAACAGATCGGGTGACCAACCTCCGCGGTCGAAGACGACGGTCACGCGCCG
>DAHVMY010000012.1:0-46568 GCA_027319585.1 Candidatus Dormiibacterota bacterium
CTTTGGGGTCGGTCGTCCCAAGGAGCGATGGGGGCGGTGACGATCGTAGTCGCGGCACCAGTCCGCGTAGAGGCCCCAGGACGCCAGGATGGAATTGAAGATCTCCCGAGCGAAGGGCTCGTCGCGACCATTGCCATGGATGGTCTCCTCGAAGGCGTTCTGCCAAGGTGAGCCCGGGTCGATGCCGCTGATCCGGGAGCTGGACCGAGTGCACCAGTCACCGATGGCCGAGACACCAAACTCTGGGCCGATATCTCGGAGCGGATGAGGTCCCCACCCTCTCGGGTCAGCCGGAGCCAGTTGCGAATTCCGGCCAAGGATGCCAGTCGTTCCGCCTGAAGGAGTCCGCCTGATCCGGCGCCACTTCGGTCTCATGCTGCGCCGGGCCGGTTTCCGACTGTGAGGTTCCACGATCTCTGCCACACTGCGGCTATCCTGCTCCTGGGTGGCGGGGTGCACCCCAAGATCGCCGCCAAGATGCTCGGGCATACGAGGGTGGCGATAACGCTGAACCGCTACTCCCACCTCACCCAGACCATGCAGCGCGAGACAGCCCAGGTGATGGGCGCCATCATCTCCCCTGCTGGTGATCTGGAAGACGAAGGGAGTGCGTAGGGCACCTGGGGGAGCCCGGAAAGCTGGGTGGACGGGATGCAAGGCGGGTAGCCGATGACGGTCCATGGCCAGTATGATGATCGTATGCAGAGAGCCAGGGTGACCATCACAGTTCGACCAGAGGTTCTGGCGGCTGCGGGGCAGGCAGTCGCCCATGGTCACGCGCCCTCGCTGAGCGCTTGGGTCGACCAAGCCATGGAAGAGAAGGTGAGGCGCCAAGGGCTCGCGGACCTCTTGGCGGAGATGCGGGCTGAAGCTGGGCCGGCCACCTCAGCAGAGGATGAATGGGCTCGTCAAGTCCTCGGCCTGTAGTCCTCGACGCCGGCAGTTTGATCGCGTTCGAGCGCGCCGACCGGCTCATGCTCCGCCTGGTGGAGCTGGCAGTTGAGCACGACCGGGTGCTTCACGTCCCCGCGGGGGTGGTCGCCCAGGTTTGGCGGGATGGCGGCCGACAAGTGCGGCTGGCTCGCCTGATCGAGTCCAGCAGCATTGCTGTAACCTCCCTTGACCTTGCCGAGGCGCAAGCCACTGGCGCCCTATGTGGGTTGACTGACACCGCAGATACTGTCGACTCGAGCGTGGCGCTGCTGGCCCGCCGGCTCCGCGCGATCGTCGTCACCAGTGACCCACAGGGCATCCGTCGGCTGGACGCGACGCTCTCGGTGGTGTGCTGCTGAGTTTAGCCGCGGCCGCCCGGTGCTGACGCTGGCCGGGATTGGAGCCGATCCGCTGGGGGGCCGCCGTGATGCCGAGACGAAGCCCACGAAGCAGGTCCCGGCGAGTCCCAGCGGAGGCGGCCACGTCACGGACTAGTATCCGGCCGAGGTGGTCGGCCCGAGACTGGACATACTCGGCCGGGGGCTGTGGGGAGGTGCCACAATCCTTCACGCGAGGTCGGCCCGCCACTCGACCTCGCCGTCAACCACCTTCACCGTGGGCGCGAGCCCGACGTGTCTGGCCACCGCTTGGGAGGCGCCATGATCCGGGTGGATGTGGGCGATAACCGCGCGGATCCCGCGGCTCCTTAGCCATTCGACTACCTGCGCGGCGCCCTCGCTGGCGATCCCTTGCCCTTGCCAGGCCGCGCCGATGATCCAGGCGATCTCGGCCCGGCCCTGGTCCGGCCAGACCGTGACCTGGATTGTGCCAATCAAGGCGCGCTGGTCCCGCGATCGCAGCACCCAGTTGAGCCATGTCTCGCGCGGGTCCGGTGATCCCGCTTGAAGCCGCTTGTAACGGGACTTGACCTGTCCCGCCGTCATTGGCGCGCCGCCGATGAACTCATAAATCGAGGGGTCCCCCAGGATGGGCGCCATCTCTTGGGCGTGGTTCACGCTCAGCGGGACCAGGGTGAACCGCCTGCTTATCAGAGGCTCTACCTTGATGTGATCGCCCAATTCGACCATTCTGGCAACGTTGGATCCATAGCGGTCCTGTCCCAGACAGCGGCCTGCGCCTTCACTAGAGAGTTCTCGGCGGCGGGGAACAGGGAAATGGCTGTTGGACAGGTTGCACCATTCGGCTGGTGATCGCTGGCCTCTGTCAACTCAGATATTCAGGTTGGACGTCTGCCTCATCCTAATATTGACACAGACGGTTCTGGGGCAGCCTCTGGGGCTGACCAATGTCCAGTCTCGTCACCGGCTCAGCTGAGGTCGCTGGGACAGTGGAATCCGCTCAACTACCTGCCAGTCAGCTCCCTGGTGGGCGCCGCTCGCGATCACGAGCTGATCCCCGTCCACCACCGCGAGCCACCATTGGCTCCGGACGGCACTTATCTCACCATCGTAGCCCGCATCGAAGGTCGCGTTCTGCCACTCCAAGAATGGAAACCGCCGGCATATCCAGTTGCGACCGACGTTGCTCGTTTCGCAGAGGCTGGGAGCCGAGGCTTGAGTAGACGGTTTCGACTCTTCGGTCGTTCCCAGCAACAGCGTCCTGTTGGGCGCGATAGCGACCACTTGGCCGTCGGTGGCCCCCGCTTGGTCTACGCCCCCAACCGGCACCTGGCCGGTAGGTACCGGGACGTAGCCACCCCCTTCCTCCAGGGTCCAGCTGTGTCCCCCGTTCGCACTCCCGTAGATATCGATGGCCGGGTTGCCACTGACAGTTCCGCCAGCGTAGGTCGCTACCAGATGGCTGCCACTCTCCGTTGCCAGCGATGCATCCCAACCCTGGTAGAAGGGATGTTTGAACCGAAGTTGGATGTGCCAGGTCCCGCCCCCGTTCGCTGTCATGGCGATGCCGGAGGGACCGGCCAACCAGCCCAGCTTCCGGTTCACGAAGTGGACGCCTGCCACGGGCAGCGGAGTGGCGACCCGCGTGAGCCGCATGCTGGGCTCGGAGATGCTGTAGAGGCCCGCGCTGGTGACCGCGTAGGCGGTCCCGGGAGATGGCGCCTGAACGCTGCACACAGGCAGACCAGGGACCAATGTCCAGGAAGCGCCTTGGTTTCTGGTCACCAGCAGCCCCGAGGCGGTGGCCGCGACCGCCGTGTCGGCCGAGGTCCAGGTGACCTGGTGGATGGAGAGATGGTCAGTCACGTACACCGTCTGCCAGGTTTGACCTCCATTCGCTGTACGCTGAATGAGGCCCCCGGGGACGCCAGCGGCTGACTCATGGTCGAGCGAGACCAGCCCTAGCTCGCCACTGACGAAGGCGATGCTCACGCGTTGATGCGCCAGGTCGCCGAGGGAACAGCCAGGGTTGTTCGGCGAGGAGTCGGCCTTCGGAGTGGGCGCAGAGCTCGTTGGCGAGGGAAGTGCGCTGGAGGTCGGCAATGGGTGAAGCCCTGGCGAGGCGCAGGCGCTCAGGACGAGGGCCAGAACGGTGAGCAATATGAGGGGCAGGGCACGGCGCACTCATGGGTAACGGCCTTTCTGCCCGTGATGTTCCGGCGGCGCTCGCTCAGGAGCCAGCGCGCGCGATCACGCGCTTGGCCCTGATACGGGCGTCGTTAGAACGGCCCCTGGAACTTGAGCCTCGTGGGGACGGCCTTACCGCGCCGGCTCTCGGGCGAACTCGACACGGTCGGCGCGGCCGGGTGGTAGTGACGCAGAGAGTCCGCCCCGCATGCCTGGACCCGGGTGTGCCGCCGGTCCGATCCTGCGCGAAGCTTCGGCTGGACAGGGTGATGATGGGCGACGTAGCCTCTGGGAGTGGACCAGACAGGCGCGGCCCCGACTTCGGTTCGCGATCGTACCCAGGCGGAGTGCGCCGTGCGCAGGTTGCTCTTCATAACCGAGGCGGACCCCCGCCCCAGCGATGCCGAGGTCGAGAGGGTCTTCAGTCTCTCCCTGGCTCTGTCGGCGATGCGCTGCATCTTCACCTACATGGTGATGCCCTTCCTGTTGCCCACGATCGGGGCCCTGGCGGGGGCAGGGCCGGTGGTGGGGGTCTTCCTTTCGGCGGTCGCCCTCGTGTTCGACGTCCGGGCGATTCGTGCCTTCTGGCGGGCCGACGACCCCCGGCGCTGGTCGATGACGGCGCTCTACCTGTTCGTGATCGTCTTCGTCTTGGTGCTGTTGGCGCTGGATCTCCACAGCATCCGTCTCTGATCGTGTGCTCGGCCAGGGGCAGACTACTGCGCTTGCGCCGGCGCACCAGCGCGCACCACGGGTCATGGCCAGCTGCTGTTGCCTCGCTGGGATCGTCGGCACATTCGTAGAGCGGGCTACCCGCTCAGGGTTCGGCCCGCGGCAAGTTCGGGGAGACCCTTGCTCCGGGGCTGAAAGCGCCCCTCATGGGGGATGCCGGGTCCGACGGCACCCGCTCCGATGCCTGCGCCAGAGGGCCGCTCATGGCCCGGGCGCGCCGCCGCGACCAGGATTCGTGATCACCTCCCCAGCAACCGGACGAAGCGCACCGGGGATGCGTCTTTGACCGGTCCGGGACTGCCGCGAGAGCTAAGCCCGCTCTCCGTCCCGCCGGCTTGTGCAGGGTGGCGGGAGCGGCTCCCGAGGCCCACCTTCCCGGCGCAGCCCTCCGTCCCACTACCTTGAGTGTGTGAGCACTCAGCATCCGTTCCGTCCCGGCACGGTCACCCGGGACTTCGGGTCTGGCGACCTGCTGGTGCTGGGTGCGACCGCCATCTGGAGTGTCAATGTGGTGGCGGTGAAACTGGCGCTGCACCAGAGCGGCCCCCTGACCTACTCGGTGATCCGGTACCTGGTCGGCGGCGTGGCCCTGCTCGGTCTGGCCCGCTGGATCGACGGCCCTCTGCCGAGGCTGTCGCGCGAGCAATGGCGGCTGGTCGCCGTGCTGGCGCTGTTCGGGGTGCTCATCAACCAGTCGAGCTTCACCGGGTCCCTGGCTTTGACCAACGCCGACAACGTGGCCATGATCTCGGGCACCACGCCGCTGTTGGTCGCCCTCTGGGTCGCATATCGTCATCGGCAGCGCTTCCGCGCCCGGGTCTGGGTCGGGCTGACGATAGGGTTCGCGGGCCTGTTCCTGGTGGTCGGGGCCGGGGCCGCCGACTGGTCGAGCTGGTTCGGCATCGTAGTCGCTCTCGGCAACCCGATCAGCTGGGCGGCCTACCTGCTGCTTCTGCCCCGCCTGTTGGGCCGACTCCCACCGCTCACACTCGCCGCTCTGATATCCCTGCTGGGGGCGGCCATGCTGGTGCCCTTCGGGGCCGCCCAGGCGTTGGCCCAACCTCCTCATCCAACGGTCGGTTGGCTGGGGTTGCTCGCGTACAGCGCGCTGGGGGCGGTGGCGCTGACCACCTGGATGTACCTGCCCGGGGTCAGCCGCCTCGGTCCGGCCAGGACCGCCATCTACAGCTACCTCCAGCCGTTCCTGGCCCTGGTGGCGGCGCTGGTGATCGTGGGTGAGCCCATCCTTCCCCTGCAGCTGCTGGGCGGGGTGGTGATGCTGGTGGGAGTCGCGATGGGCCGGCCACGGGCTCGACCGACCAGGAGCGGTCGCGACGGCGCGGCGGTGGTCGCCCCAGCGCCTGCGGTCTCGCCCAACCATGCCGGTTGAGGTCCGGGTCCAGGATTCCCTTGCCATCCGAACTCCCAGCGACGAGGGAGCTTTGTGGGGACCGCTCAGGAGGTGGTTGGGCTGAACACCGCGTGCAGACCGCGTAGATCTCGATCCTCGTCTCTCAGCGTTGCGACGACGTCAAGGCCGAGAGCCGATAGGAGCGGACTCAGGTGGCCGAGCTGACCTCCACCGAGCTCCAGGAGCAGGTGGCCGCCGGGGCGCAGCCAGGTGGGAGCTGCGGCGCACGCGCCCTCGACCAGCCGAAGCCCGTTGGGCCCGCCATCGAGTGCGCCCCTCGGCTCGAATTGGGCCACATCGTGGGGGAGGTACGCCATCTCCGGGGTGGGCACGTAGGGAAGCACCGCGGTGATGACATCGACGCGGTTGCGCCAGCCGGAGGGGGCCGGTCCGAACATATCCCCTTCGACGACGGTCACTCCATTGCTGCGGGCGCATGCGGCGGCCGCCGGATCACGGTCGATCCCAATCACGGCCGCCTGCGGGTGCGCCCTCAGCATCACCATCGCGACCGCGCCGCTGCCGGTGCCGAGGTCGATGGCGCGGCCGTGCCGTGGAAGCAGTGCGGCCGCAAGGCGTGCCAGAGGCTCGCTGTGCGCTCGAGGCACATAGACGTTTGGTGCGATCTTCACGTCCAGGCCGCAGAAAGAGACCGAGCCCGTGATCCACGCCAGCGGCTCCCCGCTCTCCCGCCGGCATACCAGCTGCTCCAGGAGTTGGAGGTCCGCCCGGGCCCTTCGCAGCAGTTGCTCCGCCTCCGCTTCGGGAAACACACACCCAGCCCGCCTGAGTCGCTCGACGACTTGCGCGCGGCTCACGGACGGCTCAGCGCTCCAAGTGCCGGGCGGAATGAGGACTGCGGGCCGGCACCGACCGCATCCGTCCCAGCCCTCTTCCCGGCTGTTACCTGACGCCGAGCTGCAGGGGCGCCGCCTGGGACCGGCGGCATCCAGCTGGCGGCGGATCGAATTGCTGCTGCAGTCACCATCTCGCCCCGCCGCGGGAGAGGCTATCGTCGTCGGATGCCGCCGAGTTCACCATCCGGGCTGTGGCCGCAGTGGCGGCAGCGAGCACGCAGCCGATGGCTTAGTCCGGGTCAGGCAGGCGGGCGCTGGGCGCCCAGATTGGCGCAGGCCTCGCACACCTGCGGGGGGATGAATCCGGCGCTCATCAGCGCCGCGAAGAGGCGGCAGCCGATACACAGGCCCAGTCCCGCCTCGAGACCGGCCGCCAGTGCCAGCACCCCGAGCACGGTGTACGTGGCCACCTCCAGGTGCCAGCCAAAGTAGAGGAGGGTCGCGAGCACAGTCAGTGTTGCCCCGATCCCCTGAGCAAAGCGCTTCGGAGGCCCGGGGACGAGCCGCGGCGAGGAGGTGACCCGGGGCGCGACCAGGCGGGTCGCGATCTGGCCGAGTGGGCTGAAGGTCGGTCCGCTGGTGACCCGCGCCAAAAAGCCATAGGCGAGAACCGCGCTCAGCCACGGCAGCTGGCCGATGATCGCGGTGAGGGCCAGGGCAAGCACTCCGGCCGCCACCACGCGGCTCGCTACGTCATTGACCGGGTTGGGGAAGGTGGGCCAGCGGTCGAACATGCGACAACTCCAGGGCTCGTCGAATCTGCCACCAGACAAACTATCACACTTGTCCGGTGCTGTCGATGGTCGAGCTCAGAGCTGAGGGGGATGTCCCTCGCGCTCGCGCTTCAGCTCGAACAGGTACGGCCTCCTCACCATCCGCACCACATCGCGCAGCAGCTCCACCGCCTCGTCATCATCGGGCACCTCGGTGATCACGGGTCCGAACGCGCCGGGCCCGCGGCCCCCGTCGAGGATCAGGGTGGGCACCCCGAAAGCCTCGCAGCTGGCGACCGCCGCTCTATGATCCGCGACGACGGCTTGCCAGAGTTCACGGTCTCCCGCATACCGTGCTCGATCAGACGGCTCCATGCCGGCCGCCTCCATCGCCCGTTCGAGCACCGCTGCGGCCCGGTCCTCGGTGAGGCGCTCGCCCTCGTGATGCAGCAGGCGCCCCAGCTCGGAGTAAAGCTTCCCGACCAGCTCCTTGCCCCCCTGTCGGCGAGCCAAAGAGAGCATCTGGAGCGCCTGGCCGCTGTAGCCGACCGGGGCCAAATCGGCCTCCTCGCCTGGTTCCAGATGGACGATCCCGAGTGAGAAGAAGCGCCAATCCAGCGAAATCTCTCCTAGCTCCTCCAGCCGTGCCGCCCAGCGCGATGTCAGCCAAGCCCACGGACAGACGGGATCAAAGTGGAAGTTGATCTGCTCCAAGATTTCTCCAAGGTGTTGGCGGCGATGAGCTGCCGCTGTGGTCAGATGGCGGGGCCGGGGATCGTCTGGCCCGGTCACGTCCTGAGATTCACATTCCATTCTGCCATCCCCTGCGCCGCGGCGGCCCCGGTACAGGACGGCAGGCGCAGTCTCATCCCGGCAATCCGAAGTGGCTCGGCCACTGGGTTCCGGACGTTCTGGTCCCTGGGTCCGACTTCCGGTGCTACACCTCGCGATCGGCTCGGCAAGCCGGCTTACAGCGGCGAGGACCGATCACAGGTGACCTGGGCGACGTGACCCGATCAGCGACACCACCAACTGGTCACTGGTGGGGCGGAAGTCGCGATAGTGGACCCCGACTGCGACGAACGGTTCCGGGGTCAGCAGGCAGACGATCTCATCGGCCTTCGCCCGCAGATCGGCCACGGCTGATGGGGCCGCCACCGGCGTCGCCACCACCACGGCGATCGACATCTGCCCGCGAGCAACCTGGCAGGCGGCAGCGGCGGTTGCGCCGGTTGCGATCCCGTCGTCGACGATGATCGCGGTCCTCTGCTGCAGAGGGATCCTGGGGCATGCCGCGCGCAGATCCGCCGCCGAACGCCGCAGGCCCTGTCGCTCCCGGGTCTCCATCGCGGCCAGCTCCTGAGGAGTCAACCCGGTCGCTGCGACCACAGAGCCGTTCAGCACCGGGTCACCGGACTCGCCGATCGCGCCCAGGGCCAGTTCCGGCTGCTCGGGAACGCCGAGCTTGCGCACGAAGATCGCGTCCAGGGGAGCCCCGAGGGCGTCCGCCACCGCGGCGGCGACCACCACGCCACCCCTGGGTATCCCGAGCACCACTGGATTGCGCCACGAGCGCTGACTGAGCACCTCCGCCAGCCGTGCTCCCGCCTCGGCGCGATCTGCGAAGTCCGGCTGGTCCGCGCTCATCGGGAAACGACCTGCAGATCGTGGCCACGGCGACCCAATGAGGCCGCGGCAGGGCTCCGGGCCAACGCCCCACTCAGGCCCTGGGCACTGAGCAACCGCTCCCCAGCTTCGTATCCTCCCTCGCCGGTGCCCCAGAAGCCACGGGCGACTCAGGGGAGCGACCTTGGGGACTCGCCACCAGGAGCGCTCCCCGACCTCTCGCCCGTGGCTCCAGCTGGATGGGCCCTACTTCTTGCTCTCCCAGAACATGCGCGCGAACTCATCCACCTGGCGACGCAGCTCGGCTGCCTTCTCCGGGTCGATGGACTGCTTGGCCGCGGACGCCGCCTTGAGTGTGCGCCAGACCTGATCGTGGAGGTTCGGGAACTTCTCCAGGTGTTCGGGCTTGAAGTAGTCGCTCCAGATGATCTGGACCTCTCGCTTGACCCTTTCGGCGTGCTCCTCCTTGACCGCCACCATGCGCACAAAGGAGTTCCGGCTCGCCTCAGATGTCTGGTCTGGGAGCGCGCGAATCTTGGTGACCATCGTCTCCACGGTCAGCGCCGCGAGTTGCGCCGCGTCCGGATTGTAGATCCCACACGGGATGTCACAGTGGGCGTGCACCACCCGCCGTGGCCGCGCATGAACCTTGAGGCTGTCGAACATGCTGATCTCCCTCCTGAACTAGCAGACTGAGCCAGCGACTGGCCGCGACACTGCGTTCAAACTACCATCACTCAATGGCCACCGGCAAACTGAGACGCCTTGCTTGGCCGCACCTTCCGCAACTGGCGATGGTGGAGGGGCGCAGCATGGAGCCCGCGCTGCCCGATGGGGCCTGGGTTGTGCTGCTGCCGTGGCCCGCGCGGATGCCTCGGTTGGGGGAGGTCGTGGTCGCCGAGCACCCCCGCCGGCCGGGCTTCGAGCTGATCAAGCGGGTCGCGGCGGTGAGCCCCGAGCACAGACTGGTCTGGCTTGCCGGCGACAATCGCGAGGCGAGCACGGACAGTGAGGAGTTCGGCCCCGTGCCGGTGAACCGCGTCGTCGGTCCGGTGGTCGCGGTGGTGCGCCCCGGGCCTCCCCGGCTTGTTCGCATCGAGCCCCGGAGGCTGTGGTGAGCGACAGCGGCCGCACCGCGACCGGGTGAGAACTGGCACCATAGGGGGTATGAGCGAATCCGAGCTGCCCAGCCCCGCCCCTCGAACTCCCGAGCCGACCCGGGATGCCCTGACCCCGATCCCCCAGCCCAAGCAGAAGAAGCACAAGAAGAAGGTGTCTCGGGAACCGCCGCGAGGGCGCGGCCGAGGGGGTCGCTGAACCTGACCTCTCGACGGCGCGGCGAGGCGTGACCACAGCGGGGGCGAAGCCAGATCTCGGGCTGGCGCTCGCCACTGCTCGTTACGCGGCCCAGGCGGGGGGCGCCGTGGTGCGAGCCGCCGGGCTCGGAGTCCATCCAACTGAGCGCAAGGGTCCGGGCGACTATGTGACCGCGGTGGACCGCCAGAGTGAGCAGGTGATCGTCCGCGTGCTGAGGGCCGCCTTTCCCGAGCTTCCGGTCCTGGCCGAGGAGAGCGGGGGAGACCGCCAGGACACCGGGTGGGTCGTCGACCCCATCGATGGCACCACCAACTTCAGTCGCGGCTTTCCCATGGTGGGGGTCTCGGTCGCCCTGCTGGTGGACGGCAGCCCGGCCGTCGGCTGCGTGCACGCCCCGTTCCTGGGGTGGACGTACACGGCCAGACAGGGGATGGGGGCGTACGACCAGACCGGCCAGAGGCTGTCCCTGCAGGATCCCGCGCCCCGGGAGGCGCTGATCACCACCGGCTTTCCGTTCAAGGCTCCGGAGCGCATTCCCCGCCTGCTGGGCGCCCTGGGCATGGTGCTGGAGGAGTTCGAGGATGTGCGTCGCCCGGGGGCTGCGAGCCTGGATCTCGCCTACACCGCAGCTGGGGTGTTCAGCGGCTACTTCGAGCTCGGGCTGAAGGTCTGGGACATCGCCGCCGGCGCCCTCCTGGTGACCGAGGCTGGCGGACTCGTGTCCGACTGGGATGGGGAACCGCGTCACCTCATCAGCGGTGACATCGTGGCCGGTCCTCCCCGGGTGCATGCCGCCCTGCTCCAGGCGACCCGCTCGCGGTCAGGCGCGCACTAGGACCTGACCCGTGACCACGTCACCCACCCGCCGGGCCAGCACCTTGGGCTCGAAGTGAAGGGTGTAGTCACCGGCGTGCAGCGGCACCACGGAGATCACGACCGGGATGGTGGAGTTGGTCTCCAGGATGCCCCCGCACGACTCGTCGTGGCGCCAGCTGGACCCCCTCGAGCCGAGGAAGGTGACCTTCACCACCCGAAACTCCGGGGTCAGGTTGGCCCCGATGCAGGCGGGGGACATCGCGCTGCCCGAGGCCAGGTAGAGCCCGAAGGCCAGCCGCTGCTGCCTGCCCACGGTCATCGTGTAGCTGCCCACCGCCCCCCCCAGCTGAGCCTTGGGCGGACCCGAGTTCTTGTTGATCGACCCGAGGCTGGTGACCACGTCGACGAACGCCGAGATCGCCAGGAAGGCGATCACGGCAACGGCCAGCAGCTGGCCGGCGCTTAACCTTGGTAGCCAACGGGGAGCGGTCTTCAAGCTCCTTGAGGTTAGCGGCTCTCCGCCCGGTGGGGGCCGGCATGCAGGGAGGCGACCATGACCTTCATCGAAGAGGTGGAAGCGGAGGAGATCCTGGACTCGAGGGGGAATCCGACTCTGGCTGTGATGGTCGCCTTGGCGACCGGGGATGTGGGCCGGGCGGCCGTGCCGTCGGGAGCCTCGACCGGTCACCGGGAGGCTGTGGAGCTTCGGGATGGCGACGCGGGGAGATACGGCGGCAAGGGTGTGCTCAGCGCCGTCCAGAATGTCAATGAGACGCTCGGCCCGGCCATCGTGGGCATGGACGCGCTTGATCAGCGCGCACTCGACGAGCGCCTCATTGAGCTTGATGGCACGCCCAACAAGGGCCGCCTGGGTGCCAACGCGATCCTCGGGGTGAGCCTGGCCGTGGCCCGCGCCGCCGCCTCGGCTCAGGATGTGCCGCTCTACCGGTATCTGGGCGGGGTGGGGGCCCGAGAGCTGCCGGTGCCCCAGTTCAACATCCTCAACGGCGGCGTCCATGCGCGCACCGCCGTCGACTTCCAGGAGTTCATGGTGGTGCCCCACGGAATGCCGTCCTTTGCGGAGGCGCTACGAGCCGGGGCGGAGATCTTTCACGCCCTGCGCGAGGTTCTGCAGGCTAAGGGCCTGGCCGGCGGGCAGGGGGATGAGGGCGGATTCGCTCCCAGCTTGAATAGCAACGCCGCGGCGGTTGAGCTGGTCCTCGAGGCCATCGGCAGGGCCGGCTACTCGGCCCCAGATCAGGTGGGGATCGCGCTGGATCCGGCCACCAGCCAGCTCTACGACGATGGTGCCTACCACCTGAGGGGGGAGGGCCGTCGGCTCACCTCCAGCGAGCTGGCTTCCCTCTGGGAGGACTGGCTCCGCCAGTATCCGATCATCTCCCTGGAGGATGGGATGGCGGAGGACGACTGGGCTGGTTGGGCGGAGTTGACGCAGCGGCTGGGCGGTGCCGTGCAGCTGGTGGGGGACGACCTCTTCGTCACCAATGTGGATATCCTGGAAGCCGGCATCCGAGACGGGCTGGCCAACGCGATCCTGATCAAGCTGAACCAGATCGGAACCCTCAGCGAGACCATCGATGTGGTCGAGATGGCCAAGCGTCACGGCTACGCGACTGTGATCAGCCATCGCTCCGGCGAGACCGAGGACACCAGCATCGCCGACCTCGCGGTCGGGTTGGGGGCCGGCCAGATCAAGTCGGGGGCTCCCTCCCGCAGCGAGCGGGTGGCCAAGTACAACCGGCTGCTGCGGATCGAACGCGAGCTGGGCTCGAGTGCGGCCTATGCGGGCGCATCGGTGCTCGCCCGGGGCGATCGCCAGCCCCACAAACCCGACTGATACAGTAGGGTTTGTGCAGGCATCACCGAGACCCGATCTCAGGGTCCTGAAGGCTCCACCGGCCTCGGGCATCGCGGCGCTGGTGGGCAACACTCCGCTGCTGCGCCTGCGCCTCTACGAGGACGTGGCTCCGCGGCTGGATGTGTTCGCCAAGGCGGAGTTCATGAACCCGGGCGGGTCGGTCAAGGACAGGGCCGCCCTGGCCATGCTGCGGGCGGGGCTCGACTCCGGCATGCTGCGCCACGGCCGGACGATCCTGGACAGCACCAGCGGCAACACCGGGGTTGCCTACGCCATGCTGGGGGCGGCTCTCGGCTACCCGGTCAAGCTGGTGGTTCCCGCCAACGTCAGTGTGGAACGCAAGCAGCTCATGACCGCTTACGGAGCGGAGCTGCTGCTGAGTGATCCCCAGGAGGGCTCCGACGGGGCGATCCGCATCTGCCGGGAGCTGGCGCAGCGGGAACCCGACCGGTATTTCTATCCCGATCAGTACAACAATCCCGCCAATTGGCAGGCCCACTATCGGACCACCGGGGTCGAGATCTGGGAGCAGACCGAGGGCGAGGTGACCCACTTTCTCGCCGGGCTGGGAACCAGCGGCACCTTCGTTGGCACCACCCGCCGCCTCAAGGAGTTCAACCGGGAGATCACCTGCGTCAGCCTGGAGCCTGACGACCCCTTCCACGGGCTGGAGGGGCTCAAGCACATGGCCTCGTCGATCGTCCCTGGCATTTACGATCCGGACCTCGCAGACCTCCACCTGTTCGGCCCGACCGACGGGGCTTATGATCTGGTGCTGAAGTTGGCGCGGCAGGAGGGCATCCTGGTCGGGCATTCGACGGGACTCGCGCTGTGGGGGGTGGGGGAGTTGATCCGGCAGGGGCTGCGCGAGGGGGTCGTGGTGCTGATCTGCCCCGACGGGGGAGCCCGCTATCTGAGCAGTGGCCTCTACGGTGAGGGTTGATCGTGGGCGGTCTGCCGCTGGCCTTCACCTCTGAGCTCTTCGCGCGGATGCGCCAGCTCTCAGAGGCCACCTATCCCTACGAGGGATGCGGGGTGCTGGTAGGTAGGGTCACGGAGGCCGCCGCCGTGGTCACCGAGGTGGTGGCCGGCCACAACCTGGTCACCGATCGGCGGCACGATCGCTATGAGCTCGATCCCCGCGACATCATCGCAGCCGAGAAGCTGGCCCGCGACCGCAAAGAGGAGGTTCTGGGGTTCTTCCACACCCATCCCGACCACCCCGCCAGACCGAGCCAGTTCGACACCGACCGGGCCTGGCCCGGCTATCACTACGTGGTCGTTGCGGTGCACTCGGGGCGTCAGGTCGCCGCCACCTGCTGGCGGCTCCAGGACGGCGTCGAGCCCAATCAGTTCCAGGAGGAAGATCTCCAGGTCCTGGGGGGCGCGGCTCCCGGCTATAATCCGCCCGGTCCGGCAGCGGAGGAGATGTGAAGACAGCGGTTACGACGGTGGAGGTGGTGCTGGCAGTCCTGCTGGTCATCACCATCCTGCTGCAGACTCCGAAGTCCAGTGGACTCGGTGGCACCATCGGGGGCGGTACTGACATGGGCGGAGGCTACCGCACCAGGCGCGGTCTGGAGCGGGTGCTGTTCCGCACCTCGATCTGGCTCACCGTCGCCTTCGCCCTGGTGGCGATCATCCAGATCCGAGTCAATTGAGGACCGCCGCGGTCAGCTGACGGCGCCGGCGCCCCCGGCCACCGCCGGGCCCATCTTGGTAGCATTCTCACTCTTGGGCCGGGATGGTGAAATGGTAGACACGCAGCGTTCAGGGCGCTGTGCAGGTCACTGCGTGCGGGTTCGAGTCCCGCTCCCGGCACCAACCGTCGGCGGAACTGCCGGCCTTGGGCGAACTCCCTAGCCCGAACGGTCGTCTCTCGGGCTATCCTGAGATCGGTGGCCGCCCGGGCCCGGGGTCGGGAAGCGCTTCGGTCGCCCAGTTGAGGGAGACCAGTTGTCGCAGCCAGTTGGTGGGCCAAGCCCTGGGGCTTCCGGTGGGGGGCCCTTGCCGTGGGTGCCTCCCGAGCTGGGTCGAGATCTCGACGGTGATGGGTTCGAGCGTGACCATGGGCTCGGGGCGGGCCTCTGGGATCAGGCTCCGCACCCCCGGGCGGGTGCAGCGCGGCGGCGTTGGCGGGGCCTGCTGGCGGGCCTGATCATCGCCGGCCTGGCCCTCGGAGCCGGATCGCTGGCCGCAGATCTGGGGACCGCTCCAGCGCTGGTCCATCAGGGCCGTAGCGAACCGCACTTCTCCAATGTGGCGGGTGGAGCCCCACCCAGCAGCGCCGAGGCCCTGGCCCGGGTTGCGGCCGCCGACCTTCCGGAGATAGTAACCGTGGTTGCCATCGGGCGCCAGAGCGACGAGCTGGGCACCGGTTGGCCGGTGGACGGGCAGGGGGATTTCATCACCAACGACCACGTCGTGCATCAGGGGATCAGCTTCTACGCGGTCTCTCAGTCCGGCACCGAGTATCCGGCCCGGGTGGTCAACGTCGATCCTGCCCTCGATCTCGCCGAGGTCCGGGTGATCGGGTTGAGCGAGGCGCCGTTCGCCATCGACCCCACTCCGGCGGCCGTCGGCCAGGCGGTCGTGGTGCTGGCATCGGAGGGGGCGACCAGCCATCCTCCGATCACCGACTCTGTGATCGACGGTCTCAACGAGCGCGCCACGGTGGCGCATGCGGCTCCCGGTGAGCTCAGCGACTACTCTGACCTGATCCGGATTCCGGCCCAGATCTTCCCCGGCAACAGCGGAGGGCCGGTGCTGACCACCGGCGGGCAGGTGGTGGGGATTCTCACCCTGGCGGCCGAGCATGGTGACGGAGCCTTCGCGATTCCGCTGACGGAGGTGGAGCCGGTGATCCAGCGCTGGCTGGCCGGTTAGGAGTTTGCTTAGACTTTCGGCGTTGAAGTCGGGGGGGGCGTTGACGCCTGCCCGCCTTGTTTGCAACCATCGGGATTGCCGTGGCGGCTCGCCCGGGGATCGGGTGGCTTGCGGAACCAGCAAAGGAGCGAATCGCTAATGAGTGGCAGCAAGCAGGGGGGCCTGACGGTCCTCGTCCTCGGCGCCGACGGATACATCGGATGGCCCATGGCCATGCACCTTTCGAAATTGGGCCACCAGGTGGTGGCGGTCGACAATCTGGCGCGGCGGCGCTGGGATCGCGAGGGCGGCACCTACAGCCTGCTGCCGCTCAGTTCCATGAGCAAGCGGGTGGCACGCTGGCAGGCGGTGAGCGGACGTTCCATCGCCTGGCGGCGCGCCGACCTCCGCGACTTCGCAGCGGTTGACGGGCTCTTTGAGGAGTTCCATCCCCAGGCCGTGATTCACTTCGCCGAGCAGCGCAGCGCCCCCTTCTCGATGGTGGACCGGGATCACGCGGTCATGACCCAGGTGAACAACGTGGTCGGGACTCTCAACGTGCTCTTTGCGATCCGCGACCGGGCCCCCGACTGCCACCTGATCAAGCTCGGGACCATGGGCGAGTACGGCACCCCCAACATCGATATCGAAGAGGGATACATCGACATCGAGCACAACGGTCGCCGCGATCGTCTCCCGTTCCCCAAGGTCCCCGGCAGCTTCTACCACCTCTCCAAGGTGCACGACAGTCACAACATCCACTTCGCCAGTCGCGCCTGGGGAGTGCGTGCGACCGACCTCAACCAGGGGGTGGTGTACGGGTACGAGACCGAGGAGACCAGCCTGCACCCGGAGCTGCACACCCGCTTCGACTTCGACTCCATCTGGGGCACTGCGTTGAATCGCTTCTGTGTGCAGGCGGCGGTGGGGCAGCCCCTCACTGTGTACGGGAAAGGTGGCCAGACCCGGGGGTTCCTGGACATCCGTGACACCATGGCCTGTGTCACCCTGGCCCTGGAGAATCCCGCGGAGCGCGGAGAGTGCCGGGTGTTCAACCAGTTCACCGAACAGTTCAGCGTCCTTCAGCTGGCCGAGCTGGTGGCGAAGGTGCGCCAGGAGCATGGTCTGGAGACCACCATCAGCCACGTGCCCAACCCCCGGGTGGAGGCGGAGGCGCACTACTACAACGCCAAGCACCAGCTGCTGCTGGATTTGGGGCTGCAGCCCCATCTGCTGGGCGAGACCCTGCTCGAGTCCGTGATCCAGATGGTGGAGCAGCACGCTGCCCGCGTCGACCCGGTGCTGCTGGAACAGCCCAGCGTGAGCTGGAAGAGCGGTGGCAACGAGGTGTGGCAGCGCTACGCCCAGGGTGATCCGGGCGGTTCCGCCAAGCCGGGGACGGGCAACTCACCGAGGGTGGCGCTGGCCTGACGCGCCGGCCCCGGCCGTCTGATCTCGAAGCTGCCTGGGTAGACTTCTCCTGAAACACACCTTGCAGCGGGAGTTTGAGTTGAGTTCCAGGGATTACGAGATCGCGATCGTCGGAGCTGGGCCGGCCGGGCTCACGGCGGCTCTCTACGCCGGCCGGGCCCTCAAGCGGACAGTGCTCTTCGAGGCCGGCATCCCCGGTGGTGAGCTCCTAAATACCGAGTCCATCGAGGACTACCCCGGGTTCGCCTCCATCACCGGGCCTGAGCTGGCGAGCAAGATGACCGAGCACGCGCTTTCCTTCGGGGCGGAGATGGTGCCGGCTCGGGTCACCGGCGTCGCCCTGGAGGCTGATGGGCGCAAGCGCATCGAGGTCGAGGAGGACGAACCGTACTTCGCCCGGGCGGTGATCCTCACCGCCGGCGGGCAGCCCCGGAAGCTGGGCATCGCCGGGGAGCAGGAGTATGCGGGGCGAGGGGTCTCGTACTGTGCCGTGTGTGACGGCGCCTTCTTCAAGGGGGAGCATCTGGCGGTCGTGGGCGGTGGTGACGCGGCGCTGGAGGAGGCGGTGTTTCTCACCCGCTACGCCTCCAAGGTGACCCTGATCCATCGCCGCTCCGAGTTCCGCGCTCAACCCGTGCTGGTTGAACGCGCTCGCAACCACCCCGACATGGAGTTCCTGCTGGACACTGTGGTGGAGGAGATCCGCGGGGACGGCCAGCAGGTCGAGTCCTTGCGTCTGCGCAATACGCAAGACGGCAGCTCCTCTGAGCTGAAGGTGGGCGGCATATTCGTCTTCATCGGGTTCCTGCCCAACAGCGGCCTGCTCCAGGCTCACGCCGAGCACGACCCCCAGGGCTATTACCTGACCGACGAGAACATGCAGACCTCGATTCGCGGCGTGTTTGCCGCTGGTGATGTGCGGGCCCAGCTCACCCGTCAGGTCACCACCGCCGTCGGTGACGCCACCACCGCTGCCATGGCCGCCACCAAGCTGGTGGAGGAGCCGCTGGTCGTCCCGGCAATGGCGTGAGCAGCATCGTCACCAAGGGTGGGGACAAAGGAGAGACCAGCCTGCTCTACGGCGGGCGGGTGTCCAAGGACGACCTCCACACCGAGGCATACGGGGCGCTTGATGAGGCGATCTCGGCGCTGGGCCTCGGTCGTTCCCTCTGCACGACCCCTGCCGTCGCCTCCATGCTGCTCGAGTTGGAGCGCGAATGCTTCACCGTCGGAGCCGAGCTGGCCACGGCATCTGGTGATCGGGACAAGCTCCGGCGCCATTTTCAAACCCTGGAGCCCGATGCGGTTGACCGCCTGGAAGCGGAGGTGCACCGGCTGGAGGCGGAGGTGGGTTTGCCCGCCGGCTTTGTACTTCCCGGTGGTAGTCCGGCGGCGTCCGCGATCGATCTCGCGCGGACCCTGGTCCGCCGTGCGGAGCGTCGCGCCGTCGCCCTGGCACGTTCAGACCCCCTGGTGAATCCGGAGATCCTGCGCTACCTGAACCGGCTCTCCGACCTCCTGTTCATGCTCGCGCGCCAGGAGGAGGCGGGTGCCACCACCCTCAAGTGAGGCATAGCGCGTGTCAGCTTCTCCCTCCCTCCATGCCCGCCGCAGCTAATCGCCAGCCCACTCCTCGCATCGCGGTGAGCTGCATCGTCCGGGGCCGGGTGCAGATGGTGGGCTTTCGCGCGTTCGCAGCTGCGGCGGCCGACCAGCTGGGCGTGAGCGGTTGGGTGCGCAACCGGCCTGACGGTGCGGTTGAGGTGTTGGCCCAGGGTGCTCCCCAGTCGGTGCAAGAGTTGGTGCAGAGACTGCGCCGCGGTCCCGCGGCCGCGCGGGTAGAGACGTGTGAGGAGACCCCGGTGGGCATTAACTCGCACCTGGTCGGCTTCAGAATTGTCGGATGAACGAAGTGCTTGAGCCGGCTCTGGGGCAGCTCGCCCCGTTGGGGAGGCTTGGATCAGTGGAGCGCGGTTGAAGGCAGGGGCTCTCGACCCGATCCTGAGGCGCTCCAGAGAACGCCTGCTCGAGCTCCCATCGGAACTGGAGCTGGAGCGGGCCGCCGCCCGCGCCCCCGTGCCGCGGAGTCTCATGGCGGAGCTGGCTGATCTGGGTTTCGGGGTGATCGCCGAGATGAAGCGAAGATCACCCTCCGCCGGGTCCCTGCGGCCGGATCTGGATGTGGCCGCGACCGCGGAGATGTTCGAGGCGGCGGGAGCCGTCGCCATCTCGGTCCTCACCGAGCCGGATTCCTTCGGCGGCAGCATTGAGGATCTGCGGCTGGCCAGGCAGAGGTCCCGGTTGCCCATCCTGCGGAAGGACTTCGTGATCCATCCACTGCAGGTGGTGGAGGCCCGCGCCGCCGGCGCGGACCTGGTGCTGCTGATCGTTCGGGCCCTGCCCGCGGCGACTCTGGCTGAGTGCCTGGCGACGGCGGATGAGCTGGGGATGGAGGCTCTGGTGGAGGTCCATGATCGCTCCGACCTGCAACTGGCGGTGGCGGCTGGAGCCCGGCTGATCGGCATCAACAACCGCGACCTCGACCGCCTGACCACCGACCTGGCGGTGACGGAGCAGCTGGCGCCCCTGGTCCCCGAGGATCGGTTGGTGATCTCCGAATCGGGGATCTCCACCCCGGCCGACGCATCGCGGGTGCGGGCCGCCGGCGCGAACGCCATCCTGGTCGGAGAGGCGCTGATGCGGGGACCCGACCCGGCCATGGCCATCCGCCAGCTCGTTGGGATCGGAGCCCGCGAATGCGGGTGAAGGTCTGCGGGATCACCAGGGAGGAGGACGCTCTGGTGGCGCTGGAGGCCGGGGCCGATGCCGTCGGCATGGTCTTCCACGATGGGAGTCCCCGAAGGGTGGACCGGAAGGTGGCGCTTCGCATCTCCCGGCTGGTGAGCGGCCGGGCCGACTGCGTGGGGGTCCTTGTGGACGCCTCACCGGAGGAGCTCCTAAGGCTGGTGGAGGAGTTCGAATTGACCGCGGTCCAACTGCATCTTCGCAGCTGCCCCCGCCGGCTGGCGCTCGAACTGCCTGCCGCGGTTTGGCCATTCCTCAGCTTGTCCGATCTCGGCCCGGAGCTGGCGGTCGATTGGTGGGCCGCACTGCCCGTCTTCCTCGACCATCTGGCCGCGGACGGCTCTGGGGGCACTGGTCAGCGCCTCGACCTGCCGGTCGCCCGAGCGCTGGCGGCCCATCGGCCGGTCTGGCTGGCCGGCGGCATCGGGCCAGCCAATGTGGCGGAGGCGGTGGAGGCCGTCAGGCCATACGGGGTGGACGCCAGCTCTCGGCTCGAGGCGAGCCCGGGGATAAAGGACGCGGGCCTGGTGGCAGCGTACGTCCAGAGGGCGCGGGCGGCCGGGGCGCTGGTTGCGCAAACTGGGGGACAACCATGAACGATCCCGGCCGACTGCTCGTGACCGATCCCCCCCGGGCGGGGAGATATGGGGACTTCGGTGGCAGCTACGTGCCTGAGACCGTCGTGCCGGCGCTGCAAGAGCTGGTGGAGGCCGCCCGGTCGGCGTTCGCCGATCCGACCTTCCTAGACCAGCTCCGTGGCCTCCTGCGCGACTATGCCGGCCGCCCGACTCCCTGCTACCTGGCGGTCCGCCTCTCAGATCATGCGGGATTTCCGATCTGGTTGAAGCGCGAGGACCTCCTGCACACCGGAGCCCACAAGCTCAACAACGCGCTGGGCCAGCTGCTCCTGGCCCGGCGCATGGGCAAGCGTCGCATCGTCGCCGAGACCGGGGCCGGCCAGCATGGCCTGGCGACCGCCACGGCCTGCGCCCTCATGGGGTTGCCGTGCGTGGTCTACATGGGCTCCGAGGACATCCGCCGCCAAGCGATCAATGTGGCCAAGATGCGCCTTTTGGGCGCCACCGTGAAGGCCGTGGACAGCGGCTCCCGGACGTTGAAGGATGCCACCTCGGAGGCGATTCGCGACTGGGTGACCAACGTTCGCGACACCCACTACGTGATCGGTTCGGTGGTGGGGCCGCACCCGTATCCCTGGCTGGTTCGGACGCTGCAATCCGTGATTGGGGTGGAGGCTCGGCAGCAGATGCTGGATCAGGCGGGGCGGCTGCCCACCCAGGTGATCGCCTGCGTCGGGGGCGGCAGCAACGCAATCGGGATCTTCGCGGGGTTCCTCAACGACCCCGAGGTCCGGCTGCTCGGGGTCGAGGCGGGAGGGCGGGGGCCCCATCCCGGTGACCACGGGGCCAGTTTGAATCTGGGCAGCCCCGGGGTTCTCCACGGGGCGAACTCCTATCTGCTCCAGGACCAGGACGGCCAGGTTTTGGCCACTCACAGCGTGTCGGCTGGGCTGGACTATCCCGGGGTCGGTCCCGAGCACGCCTGGTTGCGCCACTCCGGAAGAGCCACCTACACGGTGGTCGACGATCGGGCGGCGCTCTCCGCCTTCCACCTGCTGGCCCGGCTGGAGGGCATCATCCCTGCGCTGGAGTCGTCGCACGCAATCCATCAGGCGGTCAGCGTGGCGCCGCCCGGGGGCGGCCCGGTGCTGGTCTGCCTCAGCGGGCGTGGCGACAAGGATCTCGACACCGTCCTCGCCGAGGCTGCCGGTGGCTGACGGCGGCCTCAGCGCCCGCACGCGAATCCGGCGGGCGCTGGCACCAGCCGGCGGAGGGCCGCACATCGTCCCCTATCTCATGGCGGGGTTCCCCGACCTCGACGCCACGGTACCGATCCTGCTGGCGGCCGAGGGTGCCGGTGCGGCCCTGGTCGAACTGGGGTTGCCCTACTCCGACCCACTCGCGGACGGACCGGTCATCCAGGCCGCAGGACAGCGCGCGCTCGCCAACGGGATGACGGTGCCGCTGGCGCTGGAGCAGATCCGCGCCGCCCGCGCCGCCGGGCTGGCGATCCCCCTGGTGCTGATGACCTACCTCAACCCGCTGTTGCGGATGGGCCTTTCCGCGTTCACCATGCGGGCCGCCGAGTGCGGGGTGGACGGGCTCTTGGTCACCGACCTGCCCTTGGAGGAGATGGGGGAGCTGGCTGCGGCGGCCGCCCACGCCGGGTTGGCGGTGACGACCCTGGTCGCCCCCACCACCCCCGACGCGCGCATCCGCCGGGCCGCTGAGCTCTCCACGGGTTTCCTGTACTGCGTCTCCCGCACCGGGGTGACCGGGTCCAGCCCATCGGAGGCCGACGAGGGATCCTCCCTCCTGCGCCGCGCCCGGGCCCAGACCGATCTACCCCTCACCTTGGGCTTCGGGGTCAGGCGGGCGGCGCAGATCCGCGCCGTCGCGGGGCTGGCGGACGCCGTGGCGGTGGGCACTTGGCTCGTGGAGCGGGCCGCCGATGCCGCGGACGCCCCCGGCGCGGTGGCCGATGCGATCCGTGAGCTACGCGGCTGAGCTCAGGCTGACAGGCCGCCGTCCACCACCAGCACCTCCCCGGTGATGAACGAGGCGGCCGGGCTGCACAAAAAGGCCACCGCCCCGGCGATCTCGGCGGTCGTCCCGGCGCGGCGCAGCGGCGTAAGCCGGATCAGCTCCTGCAGGACCTCCTCGGAGATCGAGCTGGAGGTGAGCTCGGTGAGCACGTAACCGGGGGCCACCGCGTTGCAGGTGATCCCCCTCGACCCGAGCTCCTTGGCGACGGACTTGGTCAGCCCAATCAGTCCCGCCTTGGCCGCGGCGTAGTTCGCCTGGCCGGGGTTGCCCCCCAGGCCCACGATCGAGCTCACATTGACGATTCGACCCCAGCGCTGCTTCATCATGTGCGGCACCGCCGCCTTGGTGACGTGGAAACCAGCGCTGAGGTCGGTGCGCAGGACCTGATCCCAGTCTTCGGTGGTCATGCGCAGCAGCAGCCGGTCGCGCAGCATGCCGGCGTTGTTCACCACGATGTCGAACGGGCCCTGGCTGCGGAACAGCTCGGCGACCTGGCTCGGGTCGCCGACATCCGCCTGGTGGATGGTGGCGTCCTTGAGGTTGGCCGCCACCTGCGCGGCGGAGGTCGCGTCGGCGCGATAGTTGATCACGACCCTCGCTCCCATTCCGGACAGTTCGGTGGCGATGGCACTGCCGATGCCCTTGCCGCCGCCGGTAACCAGCGCGCTCCGGCCCGAAAGGTCCAGCTCCATTCAGCCGTCCAGGCCATCGAGCAGGAGCTCATCCACATTCCAGGTCGAAACGCCCGCCATGTGCTTGGCGGCCAGGCTGGCCAGGACCCGGCCTGGGCCCAGCTCGACCACGGTGGCGATCCGCAGGCGCTGCATCGCCGCCATGGTGCGGGCCCAGAGCACCGGCCGCAGCAGGTGTCCGACCAGTTCGGAGCGGATCGACGAGGTGGAGCGGAGGACGAACCCGCTGCCGTTGGCGATCAGCGGGATCTGGGGGGCCTTCAGGGGCAGCGAGCGTACCCGGTCGGCGAGCTTGGAGGCCGCCCGCGTCATCAGCGGAGAGTGGGCTCCCAGGGGGATGTCCAGCACCACCACCCGGCGCGCCCTTGCTCGGTTGGCCAGGGACTCCGCGATCTCGATGGCCGCGGCCTCCCCGCTCAGAATGAACTGATTCGGCGAGTTCAGGTTGGCCAGCCAGATGCCCCCCGCCCGTCCCGCCTCGCGGCGGATCTCCTCCACCTGCGGCTCCAAAAGGCCGACTATCGCCAGCATCCGCCCCGGGCTGGTGGAGGCGGCGTCCGCCATCAGGCGGCCGCGCTCACGCGCCAGCAGCAGCGCCTCCTCCCAGGTGACGGCTCCGGACGCCGCCAAAGCGCTGAGCTCACCGAGGCTGTGCCCTGCGACCACCGCGATCCGCTCCACGCCAAACGTCTCCCGGTAGGCTTCGAAGGCGGCGTACGACACCGCCACCAGGCAGGGTTGGATGTTCTCGGTGCGCAGCAGCTCCTCCCCGGGTCCCTCGAAGCAGAGCCGCTTCACGGGCATCTCCAGCACCTCCTCGGCGCGGTCCAGGGCCCGGGCGGCTGCGGGGAAGCGCCGCGTCAGCTCCAGGCCCATGCCGGGACGCTGGACGCCCTGGCCGGGAAAGAGCAGGGCGATCGGCGGTGTCGGCGCGATCGGGTTCGCGCTCATGGGTTGGCGTGATGCTCCAGCAGGTAGTCCCAGAGCTGGCCCACCCGCTTCATCTGCTCGAGCTCTTCCGGGGGCAGGGACACCTGATAACGGTCCTCAATCGCCATGATCAGCTCAACCAGGTCCAGGGAGTCGGCCGCCAGATCCCTGGCGAAGCTGACATCCATCTGGACCCGCTCCGGGTCGACGCCCAGGATCTCGCCCGCCAGCTGTTGGAGGTCCGCGAAATCAAGGGATTGGTCGGACGTGGGATCGGACAAGCGAGGGTCTCCTTGTGTGGGCTCTAGGCCTGGCCGCGACCGAGGACCAGGCACGCGTTGTGGCCGCCGAACCCGAATGAGTTCGACAGGGACACTCTCACGTCAGCCTGGCGGGCGACGTTGGGCACGTAGTCAAGGTCGCAGCGCGGGTCCTGTTCCTCCAGGTTGATCGTCGGAGGAATGACCCCTCTGCGCATGGCCAGCAGACAGACAGCGGCCTCCAGCGCCCCCGCCGCCCCCAGCAGGTGGCCGGTCATGGATTTGGTGGAGCTGACCGCGACCCGGTTGGCGTGTTCGCCCATGACCTGATGGATGGCCAGGCTCTCCGCGATGTCCCCGAGTGCGGTGGAGGTGCCGTGGGCGTTGATGTAGCCGACCGCTGCGGGACTGACGTCGGCGTGCCTCAGGGCGGCCGCCATGGCCCGGGCCGCTCCGCGGCCGGCGGGATCCGGGGCGGTGAAGTGGTACATGTCCGCGCTCGATCCGGCTCCCAGCAACTCCCCCCAGATCACGGCGCCGCGCGCGCGGGCATGATCCATCTCCTCCAGCACCATCACCACCGCCCCCTCTGACATCACGAACCCATCCCGGCCCGTGTCGAACGGCCGGGAGGCGCGCTCCGGGTCGTCGTTGCGACGGCTGAGCGCGCTCATCTGACAGAAGGCCCCCATGAGGAGCGGGGTTATGCCCGCCTCGGCGCCGCCCGCGATCATCGCCACCGCGTCACCCCTGCGGATGACCTCGGCCGCGTCCGCCAGGGCGTGGGCCCCGCTGGCGCAGGCGGACACCACCGCGTAGTTGGGTCCGCCGGCGTGCATCTCGATGGCGATGAGGCCGGCCGCCATGTCGGTGATCATCATCGGTGCCATGAAGGGGCTGATCCGGCTCACCCCCCGCTGCATGAGCACGGTGTGGCTGCGCTCGATCTCCTCCATCCCCCCCGCGGCGGAGCTGACCACCACCCCGACCGTGTCTGGGTCCATCGACTCCGGGTCGAGCCCGGAGTCCTCGACCGCCAGGCGGGCCGCGGCCAGGCCCAGCTGGCAGTACCGGGCCGCGTGCCGCGCGGTCTTGCGGTCCATGTAGGCCTCCGGATCGAAGTCCCGGATCTCGCCGGCGATCCGCGTGGGGTAGGAGGACGCGTCGAAGCTGGTGATGGCGCGCACCCCCGACTGGCCGCGGACCAGCGCCTCCCACACCTCCTCGACGCCGGTGCCGAGGGGGGTGACCATCCCGATTCCGGTGACGGCCACCCGCACACCCACCCTGTCGCTCACTCTACGGACAAGCTTACGGACAAAGTGTTCCTATTGCATCGGCCTGTCAGGATGAGATTGTTTGCCATTGGTTGGACATGATGTCCAGGGTCACGGTCGGCTGACCGCCGCGATGGCGTCGCGCGCCACGGTCCTGAGGTCCGCCTCCGGCGCCAGCAGGGCGCTACGGTCCACGGGCGCCCCGGCCTCGATGAGGCGTCGCGCGGCGGCCAGATCCGGGTACCGGTTGACGGCGAGACACGCCCTGACCCGGGCTCCGGACAGGTGCAGGACGGTGAAGTGGCCACTCTCCGGTCTGCCCACCACCACCCGTTCGTCAGAGGGTCTGGTCCAGCCCACCTGCTGGATCATCGCGTCGTACTGCTCCGACCAGAAGTAGGGTACGGGATGGTACCCCCGCCGGCCGCCGAGAATCGCCTCGGCCAGGTGGGTCCCCTGCCGGTGAGCGTTGTCCCAGTGCTCGAGGCGGACTCGGCGGCGCAGGCTCGGGTCCCAGAAGCAGGCGACGTCCCCGGCCGCGAACACCAGAGGATCCGACGTGCGGCAGCGACCATCCACGAGCACCCCGGATCCAAGCTTCAATCCGGCGCGAGCGGCCAGCTCGGTCCGGGGCCGGGAGCCCACGCACAGCAGGACCAGATCACAGGGGTGGCGGGCACCGTCGTCGAGCATGGCAACTTCCACTTTGGCGGTGCCGCCGAACGCGATCACCGAGACCCCCAACACGACCTTGCACCCGTGGCTCTCGTGGAGCCGATGGGCCACCTCGCCCGCCCAGCCGTCGAGGCCAGGAAGGAGCGAGGGACCCTTCTCCACCAGAGTCACCGCGCACCCGGCTTTGATCGCCGCGCCCGCCAGCTCGCAGCCCAGGAAGCCGCCACCGACCACCAGCACCCGGGGGCGCCGGACTAGCCATCCCCGCAAACGATCCGAGTCCTCGAGGGTGCTGAAGGTCATCACGCCCGTCAGCTCGTGGCCCCTGATCTGCGGTCGGGCTGGGGTGGACCCGGTGGCCAGTGCCAGCTTGGAGTAGGGGAGCTGTTCTCCGTCCTGTAGGATCAACCGTCGGCGGGACCGGTCGATGGCCACCACCCGCGAGGACCCCCGCCACTCGATCTCCAGATTCCCCCACCCCCCCGGAGGAGCGAGGCCGAGCTTGGCTTGGGGTGTCTTGCCGGTCAGGTAGGTCTTGGAGAGTGGGGGCCGATCGTAGGGGGGAGCCTGCTCCTCTCCGACCATGACGATCTCCCCATCGAAGCCGCGCTGCCGCAGCGTCGTCGCCGCCCGGGCTCCGGCCAGGCCCGCCCCCACGATGCACACGCGCTCGGGCGCGGTCAGGGGAGGCTCCGGGCAGGCGATCGCAAGGTGGGTTCATTGTCTATGCTTGCTGGCCATGCCCCCATCGGCGGTGGTTGCCCGCGCCCCCGGTCGTGAGCAGGTGCTGGTCTTGCCCCGCTCCCGAGCTCTTCCCGAGGGGAGCTGGCACGGGCTCCAGGTCGGCGGGGTCAGGCGCCTGCTGGAGCAGATCCGTGCCTGGGGCGAGTTCCGCCCGCGCTCGGAGGTCGAGAGCGCTCCCCAGTGGCAGCAGGTGATCCCCCACATGGTGGTCCTCGCCGACGGCGGGGTCCTGGTCATGCGCCGACTCTCCGGTGGTAGCGAGCGCCGCCTCAGGGGTCAGGTCACCATCGGGGTTGGCGGGCACATCAACGCCGGGGACGGTGACCCCGGGAGAGCGTGGGTGGCGGGCTGCCAGCGGGAATGGGCGGAGGAGGTGGTGTGCGACCGCGACCTCACCGGGCGGCCGCTGGGCCTGCTCAAGGACGACTCGGGAGCGGTTGGCCAGGTGCATCTGGGGGTCCTGATCCTGGTGCGCGCTGGAATGGCGAGCCTTGAGCTCCGCGAGGGGCACAAGCTAAAGGGCCTGATTGAGCCGCTCTCCCAGCTGGGCTCCTACTACCTGGAGATGGAGACGTGGTCCCAGTTCGCCTTCGACGCGCTCCTTGCTGGACAGCTGGCTGACGATGGTGATGGGGACCTGGACCTGCCTTTGCCCGCCGGCCGTTCAACGGATTCGAGCGCTGTTAGACTGCAGCCGTGAGCTACCAGCCCGAGCCCCGCAGCGGGCAGGCTCCTCCTCCCCTGTGGGTCACCACCGGCAACGGGTTCGACGGTTATCGGGTCATCCGCCAGCTCGGCGTGGTGAGGGGCCTGATGATTCGTTCGCGCTCGGTGGTGGGCAACCTCGGGGCCGGCTTCCAGCAGTTCGTCGGTGGCCGTCAGACCGTCTACATGAAGATGAGCGACCACGCCCGGCAGGAGGCGTTCGATCTGATGGTGCAGCACGCCGCCGCCCTGGGGGCCAACGCGGTGGTGGCGATGCGCTACGACTCCAACGAACTTTCTCCCGGGGTGAGTGAGATTCTCGCCTACGGGACTGCGGTCGTGATCGTGGCCAACCAGGATCCCACGCCCGCCGCCGCCCCTCCCGCAGCGCGCTGAGCCCACCTCCTCTAGCGGGAGCTCCGTGACACCCCGGGTCCTGGTGGTGGGGGCGGGAATCTCGGGCCTGGTGGCGGCCCGGACCCTGGTCGATGCGGGCTGTGAGGTGGTGGTCCTGGAGACCGCTGAGCGCGTCGGCGGGCGGATTCTGAGCCTGCCCTGGGGAGGGCGGACGCTGGACGCCGGGGCCAGTCACATCTGGAGCTTTTATCGCCACACTCGGCGCTGGATGGAGCTTCTCGGCTTGAGCCCCGAGCTGATACCGGTTGGCGCGGAGCAGCGATTCGCGCTCGGGCTGGGTGACCTTCCCGCGGTGGCCCGGGCGGCCATCGATGTCGGGATCCACTGGACTCGTCTGGACCTGGCCCGGCCCCTGCGGGCGGCTCCCCTGGACCGGGGCTCGATAGCCGACTACGCCGCGCGGAGGGTGCCCCGCCACCTGGTGGAAGCGGTGCTGCGTCCCGCGTTCGAATGGAACGCGTTTGTGGAGCTGGAGGAGATGAGCCAGGTGCTGTTGCTCCAGGCTGGACGGTTGTTCGTCCGCGCCCGCCCCTACACGGTGCGCGGTGGGCTCGAGCGGCTGCCTCAGGCGCTGGCGCAGAGTCTGGACGTGCGCCTCGGGCGAACTCATCAGGTCCTGGGGCTGCGGACGGACCGGGATCGCGTCGAGGCCCGGCTCTCGGGTGGGGGCCGCGTCGAGGCCGCGGCGGCGGTGGTCGCGACGCTGCCGGCCCAGGCGGCCGGCATACTCCAGATCCAGGGCCCCCCCGGAGACTTCCTCCGGGGGGTGCGGCACTCCCGGGTGCTGCGGGGATGGTGGAGGTTCCCCGCCACCGTTGGGGATCCGGAGTGGCGGTTGGCGGCCTCGCCGCGGGGGGGTGGCGCGGTGGCCTCCAGCCGGGTGGTTGGTGACGAGGTGCTGGCCAGCTCCGTCCTGTACGGACCGGCGGCCAGGGGAGTGACGGAGAAGCTGGCGCCGACCCGGCTGGCGCAGACCTTGGAGTTGCTGCCTGAGCTGGCAGGCCGGACCGTCCTGGACTCCCGGTCCGTGCTGTGGCCCGCGGCCGTGACCACGTTCGTGGCCGGCCACTTCCGGGGACTGGCCGAGGTCTTCCCGGCACTCCCTCGGGGCCGTATACGCCTGGCCGGTGACTATCTGGTGAGCCCGACCGTGGAGGGCGCTGTGCTCAGCGGTGAGCGGGCGGCGGGCGCGCTGCTGCGCTCATCTATACTTGACGGATGAGGAGTTTGATCTGGTGAGTGTGAAGGTACGCGTTCCCAGTCCACTTCGCCCGCTCACCGCAGGCGCGGCGGAGGTGGAGGTTGATGGTGAGACCGTGGAGCAGGCGCTCCGCGACCTCGATCAGCGCTTTCCCGGCTTTGCGGCGCGTCTGTTCGAGCCCTCCGGGGGCCTGCGCCACTTTGTCAACGTCTACCGGAACGACGAGGACATCCGGGCGTCCTCCGGTCTGAACACGCCCTTGCAGGCAGGTGACGACCTGAGCATCGTCCCCGCGGTGGCGGGCGGCCTGCTCCGCGACGTCTGAGCGCGGTCCAGATGGGCCCGGACCAGGTCCGGCTCCAAGCTGACGCGGCGGATCCTCCAAGTAGGGCGCGGGCGTTCCGCACAGAGGGCCCCGACTTCTCCGTGATTTCGGAGCGGGAACTGCAGTTCGCGCGGCGCGTCCCCCCGGGAGCCTGTGTGGCGGTGGCGATGAGTGGGGGGGTGGACAGCTCAGTGGCGGCGGCGCTCTGCGTGGCGGCGGGGATCACGACCCTGGGCGTCACCATGCGCCTCTGGGGGAGCGAGGAGATGGAGCGCGGCGAGGGTGGCTGCTGCTCCCTGGACGCGGTGGAGGATGCGCGTCGGGTCTGCGCCCGTTTGGGGATCCCCCATTACGTGCTCAACCTGCGCGACCATTTCGAACAGACCGTGATCGGCGATTTCCTGGCCGAGTACCGGGTGGGGCGCACGCCCAACCCCTGCATCCGCTGTAACGAGACGATCAAGTTCAAGGAGCTGCTGCGGCGGGTGAGCGCGGTCTCCGCCACCTACGTGGCGACCGGCCACTATGCCCGGATCGCGGTGACTGAGGACGGGGAGCTGGAGCTGCAGCGCGGATTGGACCGGCGCAAGGATCAGTCCTACACCCTGTATCGCTGCGACCAGGCGGTGCTGGCCCGGACTCTGCTCCCCCTGGGCGAGTTGGAGAAGCCCCGCGTCCGGCAGCTCGCTCAGGAGCTGGGCCTGGCCGTGGCCCGCAAGCCGGACAGCCAGGACCTCTGTTTCGTCGGGGGCCGCGACCACCGACTGCTCCTGGAGCGCGAGCTGGCGGGCCAGTTCGCGCCCGGTCCGGTGGTGGACGTCTCGGGTGAGCGGGTGGGCACGCACCGGGGGATCCCCTTCTACACCGTTGGTCAGCGCCACGGTTTGGGGGGAGACAACAATTCCACCCGGGCGGAGCCACGGTACGTGGTGCGGCTTGACCCTGAGCGCAACCTGGTGGTGGTCGGTCCCCGTCGGGCGCTCGAGGTCAGATCCTGCCAGCTGACCCGCTGCTCGTACCCGGCTGCCAGCTCCCGGCTCGAGATGGAAGGCTCAGCCCAGGCGCGGGCGCATGCCGCGCCCGAGGCCGCCATCTGGCGGAGCGGGCCCGCAGGGGCGGCCGAGGTCGAATTCCGGCGTCCCCAGATCGGGATCGCTCCCGGACAATCCCTGGTCCTCTACGATGGGGATCGAGTGGTGGCGGGCGGGGAAGTGGCGGCGGTGGTGAGGGAAGGATTCGCTTGATGGCGTGGCCGGTGGAGGCGTTTCTGCTCATGGTCGCCCTGGCGGGCTGTCTGGCCGCCGCCGGTGCCCTGCAATTGGCCCGGCTCCTGCACAGTGTGCCCCTGGCGATCTCCGGGCTCGCCATCATCGCCAGCCTCCTGGCCGAGGTGGGTCAGCTCAACGGTGACTTTGGGGGCGCATCAGGTAATGGGGTCGGTCTCCTGACCATCGTCTTCGGGGGCATCGCGCTGGCGGCGGTCGCGGTCTACCTGCTCCTGCCTCCGCCGGAGCGGCAGGTGCCCGCGATCCAGCTCTCGACCGGTCCGGCCGCCAACCCAGACAGCGAGGCCTGAGCGGCGATGCTGGCCGCGGTGCTCGGGGTGATAGCGGCCGCCTTGGTGGTCGTTCTGGGAGCTGTGGCTCCGGATCCAGGGATGCGGCAGCGCGCCGAGCGCCGCCTGAACAGCCCCAGGCTCCTCCTGGCCGGCCCTGGGGCGGTCGTGTTCGTGCTCTTGCTGCTGGCGGTCCTGCTCGGAAGTGGGGCAGCTCGAGCGGGCGGGATGGTGATATTGCTGGTCGCCGCGCTGGTGATCCTGATCGGACTCGCCGCGGCGTGGTCATGGCTGCGCCTGCAGATCGCGGGCTGATGGCCGTCGATCCGCGCGCCGCCGCCCTGGAGTCCACCGGGGATCCGGACCTGCCGGCGCGGCTGGTCGCGGTCCGGGCCGCCGAGGGCGAAACCAGAGACCTCGTCGCCCATGTTGGGTGGGCCGACGCGATCCAACCGTCGCAGCCGATGGGTCTTCCGGCGCGGATGACCCTTAGGGCGGCCCGGGCCCGAGGGGGGGACGGACTCTCCGCGGTCCCAGCCGCCGCCGCCGCCGAGCTCACCCAGCGCGCGTTGGAGTGGCACGCCGCGGCTGCCGCCGGGCAGCAGCCGGTCGGGCTGGGCACCCTGGCCGGGGACTACTGCCTTGCCCAGGCCGCCGCGGCGCTCTCGGCTTATGCCGACGTCGACCTGGAGGCGGCGCTGTCGGACGGTGTGACCGAGGCGGGCAGCGCCCTCCTGAGTACCGGCAACGCGCAGGTGGCATCGCGTCGGCTCCTGCCCGCGTGCGGGCTGTCTGGAGCCCGGACCGCCCGACTGCCCGGTTCTGACCAGGCGCGCTGGTGGCGGGCCGGCAGGCTGCTGGCCGGTGCGGTGCCGGTGGTGGGGGCCGGGCATTCCCCAGCGCTGCGGCGGCTGCTGGCTACCGACGATCCGCTCGAGGCCCGGCTGGGTCAGGTGCTCGCGACCGACCCCGAGCCGGTGGCGGGCCCGATGGCGACTCTGCTGGGGGCGGGGGGCAAGCGCATCCGGGCCCGGCTGGTAATGCTGACTGGGGAGATCGGCGGCAGGTTTCGGCCCGACCATCTCCTGCAGGCCGCCGCCGCCATGGAACTGCTGCACGCGGCCACCCTGTGCCACGATGATCTGGTCGATGGGGCCGCATCCCGACGGGGAGCCCCAACCGTCGCCTCCATGTCCGGCCCGCTGGTCGCCCTCGGGGTTGGCGACTACTACCTGGGGCGGTCGTCCGGGCTGGTGGCGCGCCTGGGCGATCCGCGCATCTCTCGCCATTTCACCAATGCTCTGGTCGAGATCGCCGACGGGCAGCTGCGCGAGCTCGACCGCCGCTCGGTCTGGTCCGGGGAGCTGGCGCCCTATGTGCGGGTGGCCCAGCTCAAGACCGGTGCCCTGCTGGCCGCCTGCTGCGCCATTGGGGCCGTGTCCGGCGGGGCTTCGCGGCGCCAGGTCCACGCCGTCACCAGGTTCGCTCGCAAGTTGGGCCTTGCCTTCCAGGGTATCGACGACTGCCTCGACTTCAGCGATCCCGGGCGGACGGGCAAGCCCGCCGGCATCGACCTGGCGCAGGGCATCTGTGGCCTGCCGCTGGTTTGCGCCCTTCGCGGGCCGCAGCGGCGGCTGGTGCGTCGGAAGTTGCAGCTGATGGAGCTGGCGGAGCCCGCCGAAGCGGCCGGTCTCCGCACGGAAATCCTGAGCTTGGTGCGGGACAGCGGGGCGCTGGCCACCGCCCGCACGGTCGCCGACGGGTGGAGCTCGGAGGCTCTGGCCAGCCTGGTGGCGCTGCCCCTGAACGTTCGTCTTCGCATCGAGCGGTTCGCGGACCGCCTGATCCTGCGCGATCGCTGAGTGGGGATCGCCCGGCCGGACCGCGATCTCGGTCCCATAAAATGACCGGCCGTGCCCCTATCACGCCCGGTCCGGCCCGTCCCGACTCTCGCCGGCTCCCCTGAGATGCCCGGATACTGGTGGTTGCGGTGATCGCGACCGCGGTGCTGGGCGGCATCGCCGTGGGGGCCGGGCTCCTGGTGGTGGCGCGACGGGACAGATCGGCGCAGATGCTGGCCCTTTTGGTGGCCATGGTGGCGCTGGCGCTGGCGATGGCGGTCGCCGGCGCTGTGCTTCCGGCGATCGGGATTCTGCTCGCCGGCGGTGTGGGAGGCGGCCTCGTGCTGGCGCCTCTACGCCTGACCGCGCCCGCAGCGCGCGTCAACCGGCTCCGGCTACCGCTCGCCGTTGAGGCGGCCGTGGCGGTCTTCGTGGTGGCCCTGCTCGTGGCGGTGGGGGTGGCCGCCCGGTCGAGCTTCCGCAGTTCCAGTCGCTCCGAGCCCAGTCTCATCACCGTGGGGCACCAGGTTGTGCTCGGAGCCGGTGTGCCCGTCCTGGGGCTGGTGCTGGTGGCGGCGACCGTGCTGGTCGGCGCTGCGGCCCTGGTGGGCAGAGATCGCCGCGAGGCGGCCGAGGACCAGGCCGAGGCTCAGCGGCAGCGCCGTCTGGCTGAGCAGCAGCGCAGGAATCGCCAGCGGGCCGCGGCTCGAGAGGCGGCTCGACGGGCACGCCGCGGAGTCCGCGGATGAGCGGAACCGCTGCGAGCCTGCTGGTTACCTCGTGCGGCCTGCTGGGGCTGACGACGTTCATCCTGCTCCACCGCCGGGACGCCTTCGGCGCGGTGGCCGGGGTGCTGATCGGCTTTTCCGGGCTGGCGACGGCCTTGGTGGGCTTTGCGGCCACCGCTCCCACTCCCGCTGCGGCCGCTCAACTGCAGGCCTACGCCGTCGTGGTGGAGGTGATCGGAGTGCTGTGCGCGGCGGTGGGCTCGGCGCTGGCGGTGGTGCTGTGGCGCCGTGCCCAATCGGACTCGCTGGTGGGAGTCCCGGTTGCCTTTGAGTCGGCCGCCGTGGCCGCGGAGCCCCCGGCACCGCTCGAGGAGGCGGCTCCGGAACCGGCAGATCCGGTGGGCTCCCCCGACTCCGCACCGGGCGAAGACGTCCCTGACGACGAGGGCGGCTGAGGTGCAGATCTTCGACGCGGCGTGGGCGCTGCTGCTGCTCCCGATCGCCGGGGTCGGGGCGAGCTACCTGGCCGAGACCCGGCGGGGGGCGGCGATGGCGGTCGCGGTGACGGCCTGGCTGACCCTGCTGGTGGCTCTGATCGCGCTGGGGGCGAGTGTCCACGCCCTGCCCCAGACCCACCAGTCAACCCTGGCCTTCTGGACGTTCCCGGTGACCCAGACTCCCTTCAACTCGGCCGCCACCACCCTGCTCTCGCCCACCTTCCAGGTGGGCGTTGGCTACGCCGCCACCCCCGGCGCGCTGGTGCTGGAGGTCGCGGTGGCCCTCGCGGTGGCGTTGGGGCAGACCCAGCTGATGAGCCAGCTGCGCAGTGACCCCAGGCTCCCCACCCTGATGCGGCTGACAGGTGTCCTCAGCTTCGGCGCTGTCCTCCTCATCATGGCCCCGGGTTTGTTCCAGACCCTGCTGGGGTTCGAGCTCTGCGGTCTGGCCGCCGCCCTCACCATCGGCAGCGGCCTGGGAGAGGACGCCGGGAGGATGGCGCGCCGCACCTACCTGGTCTGGCGGGGAGGGGCCCTGGCGCTGCTGCTGGCCGTGGTATTCCTGTATGTCAAGTTCTCCGGGGCGATCGAGGTCGCGGCCACCAACGTCCACCACAAGGGCCCGGCCATCAGTCCCTACGGCCTCAACCTGAGCTCCCTGGCCGCGATGCTCCGTCTGGCTGTGAGGGGCCAGGTCCACGGCGTCGGGGGCAGGAGTCTGACCCTGGCCGGAGCGCTCATTCTGGTCGCCGCGGCCTGCGCCTGTGGAGCAGTTCCGCTTCACTTCCTGTGGCGTGGCCTGACCCGGGCACCGGGCGCCGGCGCCGCCGTCCTGACCTCGATCGTGGGCGTGGCGGTTGGCACGGCGCTGCTGCTGGAGGCGTTTCCCCTGTTGTCGGTGGCAGCCGGAGTGCTGCCGGCGCTGACCACCCTGGCTGCGGTGAGCGCGGTGGTCACCGCCGCGCTGGCCGTCAGGGAGCACGATCTGCGGCGCTTCGGAGCCATGGTGGTGGCCAGCCTTTCCGGCCTGGTCCTGGTCGGGTTCGGCCTGGGGTCGCCGGCGGCAGCGCTGGCGCTGGCTACCTCCGGCGTCGTGACTGCAGTCGTGCTGGTTGGAGCGCTGAGCCATCTGACCCGCGACCTGCGGGTGGCCCGGATGGACCGGCTGGGGCCGGCATGGCGTAATGCGCGTTCGGCGGTGGTGGTCCTGCTCGGAGCTCTGGTGGCGGCCGCGGGCCTGGTGGGAGCGGGAGGCTTCTTCGGACGCACCGCGATCCTGGCCGCCGCGGTTTCGGGTCCCGGAGCTGGATTCCCTGAGCCGGGCTCGCCCGAGAGGGTCGTCGGAGCGGTGGGGGTCCTGCTGACCTCGATCCTCTTGGCTGCGGCCTGCGGTCGGGTGGCCGCCTTTGCGGTGAAGGGCCAGGAGCCGACTGACCCGCGTGAGGCCAGGGAGGCGCGCCGCCACTTCAACCAGTGGCGTCCGGGCGGCCAGCTCCCGGTTCTTCAGGCCGGTGCCGTGGTCGCGCTCCTCAGCGGGCTGGTGAGCCTGCCCGCGGTTCGCTGGGGGGTAGGGCCGCTCCTGGCTGCGAAGTCGGAGCCGACCGCCCTGGGATTCAGCGGACTGTCGCTCGCGCTGATCGTCGTGGTTCCTCTGCTGGCGGCTGCAGCCGGCTTTGCGCTGGCGCCGGTCGTCGGGCGCTCGACGGCGGACTCCGCCTGGCTCCCGTGGCTGGACGGGACGGCGCTGCTGTCAGGCTTGGAGGCGGGCTTGGTGGGTTGGCCGGGCCGGGCCCTGGTCGCTCTAACCGGCCGGGTGGTGGATCCCGTCCTCGACTCCGCGGCTGCCACCTGGGAACAGCTCATCCAGTGGGAGCCCAGGAGCAGCTGGCCCTGGCTGAGCCCCGGCGTGGGCTCGAGCGCTGCAGCCCTGGCGGTGATCGCGCTGGCGGTCGGAGTGGCCGTCTGGCTGGGCGCCTTCCACCCCGGCGGAGTGGGGAGCCCGTAGATGCCCACCGACATAAGCTTGACGCTGATCGTGTTCGTGCCGGCTCTGGGGGCACTGCTGCTGCTGGGTCTGCCTGTGGACACCGATCTGCAGCGCTTCCGCATCCGCACTACCGCGCTGTTTGCGACGCTCATCCCTTTGCTCATCGCCATCTTCGATGTGATCGCCGAAGTCGGCAATCCGGCCCAGGGAGCCCTCGCCCAACCGGCCATCGACGCGCCGTGGCTGCGCCACTTCTTCTTCCAGCTCGACTACCACCTCGGGACCGATGGACTGAACCTGATGCTGCTGTTCGCGGTGACGGCGGTGTTTCCCGCGCTCATCCTGGCCAGCTGGCGGCAGCGCGAGCGCTACCGCACGTACTTCGCCCTGGTCTTGCTGGTGGAGGTGGCCCTGACCGGGGCGCTCGCCACCCAGGATCTGCTGCTCTTTCTGGTCTTCTTCGCCCTGCCTGTGGTCCCCCTCAGCGTCCTGGTGGGCATCGGCAGCGCCCCCGCCGGCCGGCGCGTGCTGTTCTCCCAGTCCCTCTCCAGCTCCGCTCTGCTGGCGGCCATCCTGATCATGCTGCTGCGGTCCGGCAACGTCACCTTCGACTTCCTCTCCTTGTCCACCACCAATCCGGTCAAGGGCGCGCCCGGGCTGATCGTGGCGGTGCTGCTGCTGTTTGCCTTCGCCAGCCGGATGGCGGTGTTTCCCATGCATCGCTGGCTGGTCGACGGGGTGGCCGCTGCTCCGACCCCGGTCGCGATGCTCCTCACCATCTCGGCCTTGCCGGTGGGAGCCTACGGCCTGGTGCGAGTGCTGTTGAACATGGACCCGCTCGCCTCCCTGCAGCTGGTCCGGCCCGTGCTGGCCCTGGCCCTGGTCGCGCTCTTCTTTGGGGCACTCGCCGCCCGCGGCAGCCGCGAACCACGTCGCATCGTGGGATTCGCCCTCAGCGCCATCGGCGGCCCGATTCTACTGGGGGTCATCTCCTTCTCCGAGACCTCGATCGCGGGCGCGCTCGGCCTCGCCTTCGCCTACTTTTTCTTCGCGCCGTTGTTGGTGCTGACGGTGGGGGCTCTCTGCGACCGCGCCGGCCGGCAGCAGCTCGGCGATTTGGCGGGAGCCGCGGCGAACGCTCCCCGGCTCCGCCTGCTCTTCGCGCTGGGGGTGGCCGGGCTCCTGGGGGTACCCTTCCTGGCAGGATTTCCCGGGCTGTTCCAGCTGCTGGTGGGGAGTTTCGTCGCCCATCGCTACGTGAGCGCGCTGGCTTGCGCGGGCATGCTGGTGCTCACCGCGGCGCTCTGGCGGTTGCTGGGCGCGGTCTTCTGGACCGGCCCCAGATCCGAGCCGCAGGTGAGTGTGTCGGATTCGCACGGGTCTGAGTTCTACGCCGGCTGGGTGATGGCGGGGCTGCTCATCGCCTTCGGAATCTCAGCCGGCTACTTCTCACCGTACATCGTCCACGGCACTGATCTGGTGGCCGCGAGGGTCTCCAGCTATGCGCCGGCTCCGCCCGTTGCTCCCAAGGGGGTCCACAAGTGAACCTGGCCTTCATTCAGGACTTCATCCCCATCGGCGTTCTGGTGCTGGGCGCGGCCGGGTGCAGCTGGTTGGACCTGGGCCAGGGCCGGAGGCGCTGGGGCGGCGACTCGCCCAGTCGATGGGTGGCACTGGCGGCGCTGCTGGTGGCGTTTTTGGCCAGCATCGGCTTCTGGCACTCCTCGTTCGGTCCGACTCCCCCCGACGTCGAGCACGGAAGCTTTCTGATCGACCGCTTCGCCCTCTTCTTCTACGCCGCCGGCCTGGCGGCGGCGGGGGCGGTGGTCATCTGCGGCACCGACTCGGAGGCCGAGGTGGCTCCCCACATCGGGGTCTACCACGCGCTCCTGCTGATGGCGACCGCGGGGATCCTGTTCACCGCTTCCGCCGCCGACCTGATCAGCCTCGCGGTCGGGCTGGCCCTGACCACCCTGCCACTGGCCATCGCTCAGGGGCTCAACAAGACCAACCTGGTCGCGCTGCGCACGGCCACTCGCTCCTTGAGCATCGCCGCCGCGCTGCTGGCCGTGTTCGTGGCGGGAGAGGCCATCGTCGCGGGCGTCGGCGGATCCACCACCCTTCGGGTGATCGCCCAGCGGTCGCTGCCGCTGGATCCCGCCCTGGCCGTGGCGGCGCTGCTGGTGATGGTCGGGGCGCTGGGCCAGCTGGGGGTGTTCCCATTCGGTGGCTGGCGCTCCTTCGAGTTGGACCGCGTGCCGCTCGGCGCCGGGCTGGCCCGGACCGCCCTGCTCTCCCTGGCCGTCGTGGCAGCGCTGCTGCGGCTGCTCCCGGGAGCGCTCGGGTCGGTAGCCCCCGACTGGACGGTGACGCTGGGGGTGCTGGCGGCGCTGACCCTGATCGGGGCACCGATCCTGGCGCTGCGCCAGCGCCGCCTCCTGGGCGCGGTCCAGCAGCTGCTGATCGCCCAGCTCGCCTTCGGGCTGCTGGATCTGCTGGACATCTCCCGTTCGGGCACCGCCGCCATGCTCTATCTCCTGCTCACCCTGGTCCCGCTCGCCGCCGCCACCCTGGCTCTGGCGGGCGCGCTCCGGGGCTCGGGAGAGGAGGACACCCAGGCCGCGCTGCGGGGGCTCTGGGCGCGCACCCCCTGGATGGCGGGGATGCTGGCCGTCCTAGTGGTGGCCGCCGCGGGGCTGCCGCCGCTGGCGGGGTTCTTCGTGCGGCTCTTCAGCGTCGAGGCTGCGCTTCGGGCCGGGTTTGGCTGGCTGGTGGTGCTGGCGCTGGTGTCGAGCCTGCTCGGGATCGGAGTCGCATACCGCTGGGTAATGGTCCTGTTTGACGCCAGGGTGGATGGACCAGAGCTGGTCCTGCCCGGCCGGGTGGCACTGGTGGGAGTCGCGCTCTGCGGCGCCAGCTTCCTGGGATTCGTGGTGGTCCTGGGCCCGCTGCTGGGCGTGGCCGCGCGGGCCGCTGTACCCCCCCTGTTCGGCCCCTGAGCGGGGTCAGCGCCCCCCGTAGCGGTTCAGCACCTGGTGCACCCTGGCGGTCATCGCCAGCGCCTCGTTCAGCGGTCGCTGCCACATGTTGCGCCCGAAGATGAACCCGCTGCCCCCGGCCGCCATGCAGTCGTCGATCCGGCCCAGCAGCTCGTCATCCTGCAGCTTGCTCCCGCCGGCGAAGATGACCAGCGAACGCCCTCCGGACCGGATCACCCGGGCCAGCATCTCGCGCCGGTCCTCCACCAGGGTGTCGTAAGGAGCCGGGGAGGCTGAGTCGGCGTCGGTGTGCTCCCTGGGGATGTTGAGTTTGATCACGTCGGCACCCATCTCCGACGCCACCCGTGCGGCGTAATCGATCGCGTAGAGGCTGTTCTGACCGCCCCGCTTGTCGATGGCGGAACCCCTGGGGTAGGCCCAGCAGATGAGGGGCATCCCGTAGCGCTCACACTCCGCCCGCACTTCATTCATCTGCCGCAGATCGCGATCCTGGGCGGGGGACCCCACGTAGCAGGTGTACCCGACGGCGGCCGCCCCCAGCCTGACCGCGTCCTCGACCGAGGATGTCAGCGGGGAGAACGCATCGTCCGAGCTCGGCACCGCGGTCTTGCCGTTCACCTTCAGCACCAGCGGCAGGCGTCCGGCGTGGTCTCTGAGGTAGCGGGTGGCGAGTCCGATATGGAGGGCGATCCCCGAGTAGTTCCCCTCCAGGGCCAGGCGGACCTGGAAGTCGGGGTCCTTGGCCGGAGGGTTGGTGAAGAAGTCCACCGGTCCGTGTTCCAGCCCCTGGTCTATCGGCAGCAGCAGCAGGGTGCCGTTGCCCGGCCCGTGATCGTATAGGAGAGTGTGCAGGCGGGCCCGCTTGCCCTGGGACAGCCTGAGGTCGTCGAGGTGGGGGCGGGTCGGGACGGCGGTCGAGCTGGTGCTGATTGTGCTCATGCTCTGAGGTTACAACGTCGCATCAAGCGGTGGGCGCTGACACTGGGCGGTGATAATCGCGGATGTGGCAGCCCCAGCCCCTGAGGCGGCGATCGCCTTCGAGCAGGTGGAGAAGAGTTTCGACGTGCGGCCGGCGGTGCTGGATCTCAACCTGCGCGTCGGCCCCGGTGAACTCTTCGGCCTGATCGGGCCAAACGGGGCGGGCAAGACCACCACCATCAAGATGGCGGTGGGGCTGCTGCGACCCTCGCAGGGGCGCGTCCTCATCGCCGGCTACGACATCCAGCATCAGGGTACCCAGGCGAGGCGCCGACTCGGTTACGTCCCCGACTCCGCCCCCCTCTACGACAAGCTGACGGGCCTGGAGATGCTCGAGCTCGCCAGTGACCTGCATCAGATCAGCCGGGAGCGGCGCCAGCGGCGCATCCCAGCGCTGCTCTCGGCGCTCGACCTGGAAGCCGCGGCGGGTCAGCTGGTCCAGTCCTATTCCCGCGGCATGCGCCAGAAGCTGGCGCTCTGCGCTGCCCTCATGCACGACCCCCAGGTGCTCTTCCTGGACGAGCCCACCGTGGGGTTGGACCCGCAGGCGGCCCGCCAGCTCAAGGTGATGTTGCAGACCCTGTGCGCCACCGGCCACACGGTCTTCCTCAGCACTCACGCTCTCGAGATCGCGGCTGCGCTCTGTGACCGGGTGGGCATCTTCAACCGCGGCCGACTGGTGGCGGTCGGCACCGTGGCGGAGTTGGAGCGCGCCGCGGGTGCCGCGCCGGGCCATCCCGGGACGCTGGAGGAGGCGTTCATGAGCGTGACCGGCGCCGCCGACCAGGAGACCTCCACGCTGATCTCCGCCCTCGGGGCCTGACCGGTGGCGGCCGGCACCGACCGCTGGGACCCCATGCCTGAGCTGCGCCGACGGTCGCAACTCGCCGGGCTGGCCAGAGCGGGCCTCGCCGGGCTCTGGAACGGGTGCTGGCACTGCGGACCGGGGCGTCGGCTCGCCACCATCCTGATCCCGGCGGTCGGCGCCCTGGTCTGGGTGGCGGCCACCCCAGTCGTGGTCCAGCTCCTGCGCTCACGGGCGGTCGGCTCCGGCGCCGGCCTGGAAGCCGGACTCACGACCCTGATGGTGGTCCTGTTCGCCTTCACGCTGGCGACCTCGATCAGCTTCGCGCTGGCGTCGATCTATTTCGCCCGCGACGTGGAGTGGCTGCTGCTGGCCCCCATCAGCCCCAGGCTCTTCCTCTCTTACCGTTTGCTCTCCCAGCTCGGCCTCGGCGCCGCCATCGGCGCCGGCGTCGCGGGACCGGTGGTGCTGGCGGCGGCGGTCGTGTACCACAGGCCGGGGCTGGTGCCCTTGGTGGCGCTGGCCGTCGGCAGCCTGCTCCTGGTTCCGATGGCGGTGGCGATGCTGGTGGTGGTGGCGCTGGTTCGGGTTGTCCCCGCCAACCGGGTGAAGGAGGCGGCGGGACTCCTGGTCGGGGTAGTGGGGTTCGGGGTCGCTGCCCTCGATCTGGCCGCGTCGGTGCGGCGGGGGTCGGTGCCCGGGATCGGGATCAGCGACTTCTCCCGGGGGATGCATCTCCCGGGCTGGCTGTCCCCGACCTGGGCGGCCCAGAGCATCTTCGCGGCGGCCCACGGAAGGTGGGGCCCAGCCCTCCTTGGGGTCACTGAGCTGATCGCCCTGGCCGCTGTGGTCACGTTCTGCGCCGTCTGGCTTTCCGGCCCGCTGGTGCGCGAGGGGTGGTTCCGAGCCCAGACCACCAGCCGGCGGGGCGGGCGAGGGCGCCCTCGATTGCGCCGTCGGCCGGTGGTGCTGGCGGTGCTGCGCAAGGACTGGCGCACCCTGCGCCGCGACCCGGCCCAGCTTGTCCAGTTGCTTCTGCCGATCGGCCTGTTTGCTGTGTACCTGTTGTCGCCGCGGGCCGGCGGACTGGGGCTGGGTCTCTTTCACAACTTTCCGAGCTGGTACGGCCCGATGACCACCGCCGCCTTCGCCGCCCTCTTCGCCGCCAGCGGTATTGGGCTCCGGGCGGTCGGTTCCGAAGGTCGGCAGTTCTGGTGCCTTCGGACCGCCCCGGTTTCGACTCGGACCCTGCTCCTCAGCAAGCTGGTCCTGCCGGGGGTGATCGCGACCACCGCCAGCCTGACCCTGATGGTGACCAGCGAGCTTCGCAGCGGCACCTCCGGGTTCCAGATGCTCTTCTCAGCCCTGCTGCTCTCCATCTGCGTGGTCGGACTGAGCGCTCTGGCGACCGGGCTGGGGGCGATCTGGCCCCGCCTTGACTGGACCGATCCCCGCCGCGCCGTGGGGGTCTGGCTGGCGATCGTGTTCATGATGCTGGGGGCGGCCTACATCGCGGTCTGCGTCGTCGGACTCACCCTCGCCCTGCTGATCACCAACCAGCCCTCCCTGGGTTCCGAACTGTTCGCGTTGGTGGTCCTCATGGCAATCGCCGGCCTCACCGCCGGCCTGACCTTGAAGGTGGGGCACAGCCGGCTCCAGGCCCTGGACGTGTGAGGAGCGACGCGGCGACGCTGTCCCGAACTCCATTGGCCGAACCACCCCGCCGGTGCCGGCTGGGGGCGATCCACTTCGAGGCTCCTCCGAGAGGGCCTCGGGAGGAGCCGGCTGGGTGGCAGTAGAAGTAGAATCTGAGTGATCGCGCTAGACGGGGAGTTAGCGGTGCCCTGTACCCGCAATCCGCTACAGCGGGGTCGAATTCCCCTCCTAGGGACGGCGTCTTCGGGTCAGCTCCGATCACCGAGGTGTTGACGGCCGGGTCCGGCGCAGCCAATCACCGCCAACCCCGTCAGGTCCGGAAGGAAGCAGCGGTACGCGGAGCGACTGGAGTGCCGTCGGGCTCCCCGGCCTGAGCCCGGAGGTCGACAGGCGCCGGGGATGTCTTCACAAAGAGGGGTGCGCGATCATCTTGACGAACGTGAACTCAGTGAGACAGAGCCTCTACCTGCGCTACCGCCCGCGGCGGTTCCAAGACCTGGTGGGTCAGGAGGTGGTGGCGCGCACCCTGCGCAACGCGGTGCGGGAGCGCCGTTTCGCCCACGCCTACCTGTTCACGGGGATCCGGGGCACCGGTAAGACGTCGGCCGCCCGGATCCTGGCCCGGGCGATCAACTGCGAGCAGCCCCAGGACGGCGAGCCGTGCCTGACCTGTCCCGCCTGCGAGGCCATCGGCGCGGGTCGCAGCCTGGACGTGATCGAGATCGACGCGGCCACCAACCGGGGCATCGACGAGATCCGGGACCTGCGGGAGCGGGCCCAGTTCATGCCCAGCGAGCTGCGCATGAAGGTGTACATCATCGACGAGGTGCACATGCTGACCACCGAGGCCGGGAACGCCTTCCTCAAGACCCTCGAGGAGCCTCCTGAGCACGCCTGCTTCATCCTGGCGACCACCGAGCCCCACCGGCTCAGTGAGACGGTGCTGTCTCGCTGCCAGCGCTTTGACTTCCGCCGGATCCCGGTGGCCTCAATGGCCCGACACCTGGCTCACATCTGCGAGTTGGAGCAGGTCGCCACCAGCCCCGAAGTTATGCAGCTGGTGGCCGAGGCGGGGGCCGGATCCCTGCGCGACGCCGAGTCCCTGCTCGATCGCCTGATCGGAACCGAGGATGGGGTGCTCGATCTGGAGCTGGTGCGGGGGGCGCTGGGGATGGCCGATCCGCAGGCGGTGGGCCGGCTGGCCGACAGCCTGGCGGCAGGCGACTGGTCGACACTCATGAAGGAGCTGGGGCAGCTCTCCGAGTCCGGGGTGGAGCCGCGCCAACTGCTGCGGTCGCTGGGGGCCACCGCCCGGAGCCGCCATTGGGCAGAGGTCGCCGGGCCCGGCCCGCGGGCCGGCTTCTGGCTGGCTCTGATGGACGCGTGCGTGCGTGGTGGCGGGGAGCTGCGGCGGGCGGACGATCCGTGGATGGCGGTCGAGGTGATCCTGCTGCGGGTGGCGTCGGCTAGGCCTGGTCGACGGGAGTCGGGAGAGGCTTCGCCGCGGAACCCGACCGACGCTTCACCTCCCGCCTTGTCGGCTGCAGTGGAGGCTGCGCCGCCGGCGGCCACCCCCTCCTTGCCGGGAGGCAAGCCTCTGCCGGAGCCCGCTTTCATCCAGGCCACCCCGACGGAACCCCCGGTATTGGGCCCCGAAGACGGCCGGGCCTCCCCGGTCGGCTCCTGGCCCGCTCGTTGGGCCGAGATCCGAGACTGGGCGCAGCGGAGCCATCCGGGACCCTTTGCCGCGCTGGTCAGGGAGACCAGGGCCGTCTCCTGCGAGGATGGCCGGATGACCGTCGAGGTCGCCTATCCCTGGCACCTGGACCAGCTTCGAGCGGCTCCCAACCGGGCCCTACTCGAGTCCGGCTGCCAGGATGTCTTCGGGCAGGAGCTGGCCCTGGACCTAGTCTTGGCCGGGGAGCCGGCCCCGGTTGCGCCTACCTCTGGGGCCGAGCCCAGCGCCCTGGCGCTGGCACTCCAGAAGTTCCCGGGGAGCACCGTGCGCAAGGTCGAGTTTCCCGACCCCGGCCGGGCCTCCTCGGTCGAGCCCTAGAATTAGCCCCAACCCGCCAGGAGGGAGATCGCTTGCCGCAGTTAAACCCCAAGCAGCTGCGCCAGCTGCAGCAGAACATGGCTCGCCAGTTCGAGCAGGCGCAGTCGGACCTGGCCGCGCGCGAGGTGGAGGGTTCAGCCGGGGGCGGGGCGGTGGTGGTGCGCTGCAGCGGCCAGCAGCGGGTGACCGCAGTCCTGATCGACCCGGCAGTGCTCGAGGAGGGCAGCGAGATGGTGGGCGACCTGATCCAGGCCGCGGTCAACGACGCCCTCGAGCGGTCGCGCGAGCTGGCGGCCAGGTCCATGGAGGCGATCCTGCCGCCCGGGATGCTACCTCCCGGGATGCTCTGAGCCAGCAGCGGGAGCCGCGGGGCTGAGGATGGGGCTGCTGCCCGACCCGGTGGAGCGGCTGGCCGAGGAGTTCGCCCGGTTCCCCGGGATCGGGCCCAAGACCGCCGAACGACTGGCCTTTCAGGCGGCGCGCTGGCCGGCGCCGGCACTGCTGGCGATGGCCGAGACGATCGGCGCGCTGGCGCGGGAGGTCGGTCAGTGCCCGGTCTGCTTCTTTCTCAGTGAACGCGGCGAGCTGTGCACGATCTGCCGCCAGCCCGGTCGCGAGGATAAGACCATCTGTGTGGTGGAGGACCCCAAGGATGTGCTGGCGATCGAGCGCACCGGGGAGTTTCGCGGCGTCTACCACGTTTTGGGGGCCTCACTGTCCCCGCTGGACGGCATCGGTCCGGCGGAGATCCATGCCGACGAACTGGTCGCTCGGGTGGTGGGGGGAGCGGTCCAGGAGGTGATCCTGGCCACCGACTCCGACGTGGAGGGGGAGGCCACCGCCGGCTACCTGATCCGCCGGCTGGAGGGGACGCCTCCCCGGGTCACCCGCTTGGCCCACGGTCTGCCCGTGGGGGGGGAGCTGGCGTACGCTGATGAGCGCACCGTGGCCCGCGCCTTCTCCGGCCGGCAGGGGATTTGAGTTCGGATCCCCTGGATTGAGATCAGGGTTGACCGGCGCCCCCACTCGGGATATACTTCACAGTCCGCGCTGAGCTCACAAGCCCGGCGCCGGCCCCCCGCTGCGGGAGGCAGCCCGCACCTTGACAATTGAAGAGTGGAGACGATTCTGTATCCACATGCCCCTTGGGAAGGGGCCCAAACAAATTCTTTGCCACCTACCCGGCTTCGGCCGGGTTGGTAACGACGGAGAGTTTGATCCTGGCTCAGGATTAACGCTGGCGGCGTGCCTGACACATGCAAGTCGAACGAGGCCGCAAGGCCTAGTGGCGGACGGGTGAGTAACACGTGACCAACCAACCTCGAAGTTGGGAATAGCTCTGCGAAAGCAGGGGTAATACCGAATGTGGCCCGGTGCGGACATCCGTGCCGGTCTAAAGATTTATCGCTTCGAGACGGGGTCGCGGCCTATTAGCTTGTTGGTGGGGTAACGGCCTACCAAGGCGATGATGGGTAGCTGGTCTGAGAGGACGACCAGCCACACTGGGACTGAGACACGGCCCAGACTCCTACGGGAGGCAGCAGTGAGGAATCTTCCGCAATGGGCGAAAGCCTGACGGAGCAACGCCGCGTGTGGGATGAAGACTCTAGGGTTGTAAACCACTGTCGGAGGGGACGATCGTGACGGTACCCTCCAAGAAAGCCCCGGCTAACTACGTGCCAGCA
>DAHVMY010000130.1:0-883 GCA_027319585.1 Candidatus Dormiibacterota bacterium
CGACAAGGAATTTCGCTACCTTAGGACCGTTATAGTTACGGCCGCCGTTTACTGGGGCTTCAGTTCGAAGCTTCGCACTTGCGTGCTAACCCCTCCCTTTAACCTTCCAGCACCGGGCAGGCATCAGTCCCTATACTTCGTCTTGCGACTTTGCAGAGACCTGTGTTTTTAGTAAACAGTCGCTACCGCCATTTTATTGAAACCTGTATATGCTTACTGAGTAAATCATTCACATTAACAGGTACACCTTATCCCGAAGTTACGGTGTCAATTTGCCGAGTTCCTTAACCAGAGTTATCTCAAGCGCCTTAGGATACTCTCCCAGTCTACCTGTGTCGGTTTGCGGTACGATTACAATATTAACTCGCTACGAGGATTTTCTTGGCAGCATGGAATCGGTCGGTTTATGAATCTTTCGACTCTCCTATTCGCATCTCGGACTTAAAGATACCCGGATTTTCCAAAGTATCAATCCTACCTGCTTAAACCTGCTATTCCGTCAGCAGGACAACCTATCCTTCTGCGTCCCCCCTTCACTGGTGACGCTAATATTGCAGTACGGGAATATTAACCCGTTTCCCATTATCTACGCCTTTCGGCCTCGACTTAGGGATCGACTAACCCTGAGAGGATTAACCTTGCTCAGGAAACCTTAGACTTACGGCGAATATGTTTTTCACATATTTTCTCGCTACTTATGTCAGCATACTCTCTTCCGATTCCTCCAGCAGTTCTTTCGATCTACCTTCAGCGGTTGTCGGAATGCTCCTCTACCCCATGTATTTACATACATAGTCGCAGCTTCGGTATCATGCTTAGCCCCGGTACATTTTAGGCGCGGATTCACTTGACCAGTGAGCTATTACGCTTTCTTTTAAGGATG
>DAHVMY010000131.1:0-854 GCA_027319585.1 Candidatus Dormiibacterota bacterium
ATATCCAGCTTTTTGAGCGCGACGGCGACTTCCGCGCCGAACAGTTTGCCCTGTATCTCCCGCACCATCGAAACAAGCGCGGCCCGATGATCTTCGACCGTGGTGAGTTCAAAGCCGGCGCGGGTCAAAATTTCCGAGTAACGGCCGGTGGGCAGCGCATCGCCAATGCAGGCGATCCAGGCCAGAAGCCCTTCCAGGTCAGGAATTGCTTCTTCTGTTCTTGTTAGGTCGCTGAGGCCCAGTAATCCTCCCGGTCTGAGCACACGATAGAATTCGCTGGCGGCAATCTGTTTGCTGGGAAAGGTGCAGAAGGCGCACTCGCAGACGATAGCGTTGAAACTGTTGTCAGCGAAAGGCAAGCGTTCCGCATCGCCGAGTTGAAAGCTGGCCTGCTGCCCCAGTCCCCGTCGCTGGGCCTCGTCTGAGGCGAAGCGCACGTTTTCTTCGCTCAAGTCAACGCCAGAAACCTGGCAGCCGAAGGACTCCACAAGACAGAACGCGCTGGTGCCGCGACCTGAGGCAGCATCCAACACACGGGATTCCGGCGTCAATCCCAGTAGTGTGCCCATGCGCTGCGTCAGCTTTATCCCTCCCGGATGGAAGCTGTCTCCCAACAGGAGGCGCGCAACGTCACTTCCGTAGAAGGCGGCGCAGCATTGTTTGACGCTCTGGTCTTCCATCCGGGCCTCTTTACCGTGATCCATTCGGTTGAATTTGCTGGAGAGGGATCGATTCTCCGCGAGAAACGCCAGCCTTGAGGTCAAAGACTACGGCCTTCACTTCATATGGAAGTTGGTCACGGCGGGCTTGTTTTCGATGGATTTCCATAGCTTCCAATTGTGCGCGGGCCTGTT
>DAHVMY010000132.1:0-825 GCA_027319585.1 Candidatus Dormiibacterota bacterium
CCAAGCGGGTCGGCACCAACCCCGACCTGAAGGTGCTGCTGCTGCACGGCGGGCCGGGCGCCACCAGCGAGCTGTACGAGTCCTTCGACACCTGGTTCCCGCGGGCCGGGATCGAGTACTACTACTACGACCAGCTTGGCTCGTTCCGCAGCGACCAGCCCGAGGACCCGGCGCTGTGGGACCTCGGGCGGTTCGTCGACGAGGTGGACCAGGTCCGCCAGGCACTCGGCCTGGACGCGAGCAACTTCGTGCTGCTCGGCCAGTCCTGGGGCGGCCTGCTCGCGATGGAGTACGCGGTGCATCACCAGCAGCACCTCAAGGGCCTGGTGATCTCCAACATGATGTCCAGCTCCCGGGAGTACAACCGGTACGCCAGCGAGGTCCTGATGCCCGCGATGGACCAGGACGTGCTGGCCGAGATCCAGCGGCTGGAGGCCACCGGGCGCACCGACGACCCCAGCTATGAGCGACTGCTGATGGAGCACCACTACGTGCTGCACGTCTGCCGGATGCCGCTGGCGGACTGGCCCGATCCGGTCACCCGGTCGCTGGGGCACATCAACCCGGCGATCTACGTGCCGATGCAGGGCCCGAGCGAGCTCGGCATGAGCGCTGACGCTAAGCTCGCGGGCTGGGACCGCTTCGACGATCTGAGACGCATCAAAGTGCCGACCCTGGTCATCGGCGCGGCGTACGACACCATGGATCCGGCTCGCGTGGCGGCGGGTGAGCTCCTCGAATGCCGCCCGGTCACCATCCCTGGCGCGGGCGACGAGAGAACTGTCCGGAGTGTCGCCGGACATCGCCCTCAGCACAATCGCGGAG
>DAHVMY010000133.1:0-250 GCA_027319585.1 Candidatus Dormiibacterota bacterium
CGATCGAGCCGTCCTCCGCCGAGCGCTCCTCGCGCACCACCTTCGCGGCATACAGCCGTGAGCGCAGCGCCCCGGCCCCGGGCGGCAAGCGCACGCGGGCCGCGCGCGCGCAGCGCGCCAGGCGCTCGGCAAGCGCATCGGCGAGCAGATCGAGCCCCTCGCCCCGGGCGGCGCAGATCCACACGGCGCTCAGCTCCCCCTCGCTGCCGCGCTCGATGCCGGGCTCCCGGCCCAGCCGGTCGATCTTGTT
>DAHVMY010000133.1:260-815 GCA_027319585.1 Candidatus Dormiibacterota bacterium
CGCGCCGATCTGCGCCAGCACATCGTTGACCTGTGCGACCCGCTCATCTCGCCGCGGATCGCTTGCATCGACGACATGCAGGAGCAAGGTGGCTTCGCGCGCTTCCGTGAGCGTCGATTGGAACGCCGCCACCAGCTCGTGGGGCAGCTCGCGGATGAAACCGACCGTGTCGGCAACCACGACGTGCGTGCCTCCCGGCAGCGTAACGCGGCGCACCGTCGGATCGAGCGTCGCAAACAACTGGTCGGCAACATAGGCGTCGGCGCCCGTCAGGGCCCGGAACAACGTCGACTTGCCGGCGTTGGTATAACCGACCAACGCCAGCGACGGCACCGGAATCTCCGCGCGCACCTGCCGCCCCGTCTCGCGCTGCTGACGCAGCTTGACGAGCCGGCGCGTCAACAGCCGTACACGCTGAGCGATCAGCCGCCGGTCGGTCTCGAGCTGGGTTTCGCCCGGCCCGCGCAGGCCGATGCCGCCCTTCTGCCGCTCCAAGTGCGTCCAACCGCGTACCAGACGCGTGGCGATGTGGCGCAGTTGCGCCAGCTCCACCTC
>DAHVMY010000134.1:0-810 GCA_027319585.1 Candidatus Dormiibacterota bacterium
TGTAGGGCGAGGGCCAGGTAAATCCGGACCTCATATAAGCCTGAGACGTGATTCCGAACCGCTTTTAGGTGAAGTCATTAATCCCATGCTGCCGAGAAAAGCTTCTAGCGAGTGGTAAGAGCGCCCGTACCCCAAACCGACACAGGTAGGCAGGTAGAGAATACCAAGGCGATCGGGAGAACTGTGGTTAAGGAACTCGGCAAATTACTTCCGTAACTTCGGGATAAGGAAGGCCCAGTTAGGGTGAGAAGGACTTGCTCCTTTGATGCCCGAGTGGGTCGCAGAGAATCGGGGGAAGCGACTGTTTACTAAAAACACAGGAGCGTGCTAAGTCGCTAAGACGACGTATACGCTCTGACGCCTGCCCGGTGCCGGAAGGTTACGGGGAGAGGTTAGCCCTTTAGGGCGAAGCTTTGAACCTAAGCCCCGGTAAACGGCCGCCGTAACTATAACGGTGCTAAGGTAGCGAAATTCCTTGTCGGGTAAGTTCCGACCCGCACGAATGGCGTAACGACTTCCCCACTGTCTCAACCACAGACCCGGCGAAATTGAAGTACGAGTAAAGATGCTCGTTAGCTGCATCAGGACGGAAAGACCCCGTGGACCTTTACTGTAGCTTGATGTTGAGTTTTGGTTCCGATTGTGTAGGATAGGTGGGAGCCTATGAACGGGTGGCGCTAGCTGCCCGGGAGGCGTCCTTGAAATACCACCCTGTCGGTGCCGGAGCTCTAACCATGGTCCGTGAATCCGGATCGGGAACAGCGTCAGGTGGGCAGTTGACTGGGGCGGTCGCCTCCTAAAGAGTAACGG
>DAHVMY010000135.1:0-773 GCA_027319585.1 Candidatus Dormiibacterota bacterium
GTGTGCTCATCCGCGGCGACAAGGGCAGTGCCAAGAGCACCGCCGCGCGCGCACTCGCCGGCGTGCTCTCGCCCATCGAGCGCATCGCCGGCTGCGCCTACAATTGCGAGCCGGGCAAGCCGGCCGAGCCGTGCGAAACGTGCCGGGCGGACGCGCCTGCCGTGCGGCTCTCGCCCGTGCCGTTCGTCAACCTGCCGCTCGGGGCCACCGAGGACCGCGTGCTGGGCAGCCTAGATTTCGAGCGCGCGCTCAAGGAGGGGCGCAGGAGCTTTCAACCAGGCCTGCTCGCGGCCGCTCACCGGGGTATCCTCTACATCGACGAGGTGAACCTCCTGCCCGATCACCTGGTGGATGTGCTGCTCGATGCGGCCGCCATGGGCGTCAATCGCGTGCAGCGCGAAGGGCTCTCCGTCGAACACCCGACCCGCATCGCGCTCATCGGTACCATGAACCCAGAGGAGGGCGAGATCCGCCCGCAGTTGCTCGACCGCTTCGGGATGATGGTGGAGGTTGCCGCCCCCGCGGACGCGCGCGAGCGGACCGAGATCGTGCGGCGGCGGCTGGCATGGGAAAGAGAGCCGGAGTCATTCAATCGGCAGTGGGAGCCGCGCGAGCAGGCGTTGCGTGCGCGCGTGACCAGCGCCCGCGAGCTGTTGCCGCAGGTGCGCATGGCCGAGGGGCTGCAGCTGCTGTCGAGCGAGTTGTGTTGCGAGCAGGGCGTGAGGAGCCTGCGGGCGGACCTCGTCATGGTCAAGGCGGCCTGCGCACTCGCG
>DAHVMY010000136.1:0-767 GCA_027319585.1 Candidatus Dormiibacterota bacterium
CTACCTGGTCGCCCAGGCCGAGGCTGGCTGCGAGGTCGTGCAGGTCTTCGACAGCTGGGTTGGCGTCCTGGACGAGCGATCGTTCCGGGAGCACCTCCTGCCCCACCTGCAGGGCCTCTTCGGCCGGCTCCGGGGAAAGGTGCCTGCCATCTACTTCTCCACCGCCTCCAGCCACCTGCTCCCCGCCTTCTCCGCCCTGGGGGCCGCCGGGATCTCCGTCGACTGGAGGGTGCCCCTGGACACCGCCTGGGACACGGTTGGTGCCGAGCACTTCCTGCAGGGCAACCTGGACCCGGCAGCGTTGCTGGCCCCCTGGGAGCGCCTCCGGCCGCTGGCCGAGGATGTCCTGGCCCGCGCCCGAGGGCGGCCTGGCCACGTGTTCAACCTGGGCCACGGCGTCCTGCCGGACACCGAGCCGGCCCAGCTCCGGCGGCTCGTGGAATTCGTCCATGAATTCCGCGGGCGGGAGGGCCGCCCCCTGTCAACTTGACCGCGGCGGGGGGGATCGGTTAACTTCCCCCTCGTAACGCACGCGCTATGTGGGAGGACGTATGCGCGGAGCCCAAGCCATTGGGCGCGTCTCGGTTGCTGTGGCGATGGCCGGGTTGGTCTGGATCTCCGCTGTGCTGGGGCCAGGTCCGAACACCAGGGCCCAGCAGGGACTCGCCGGTGACCAGGCCCAACTGACCCAGCTTCTGAACCAGCTCCGAGCCCAGGGCGACCTGGCGTCTCAGAGCCAGGTGATGGCGCTCCTGACCCAGATTGAG
>DAHVMY010000137.1:0-762 GCA_027319585.1 Candidatus Dormiibacterota bacterium
GCGGGACGCATACAGGACCGCCTGACGTGACGACAGATTCTGCCGACTCATTACTCGATCGCCAAATCCGGCCGCATCGGTCTTCCCTGAAGGGCACGCCACGTCATCGCAGGGGTGAATGGCATGTCGGCGTGGCGGATCTGGAGGGCATCGAGGACCGCATTGACCACCGCGGGCGGTGAGCCGACCGTCGCGGACTCGCCCACTCCCTTGACCCCGATGGGATGGTGAGGGGAGGGTGTCACCGTCTGGCCCAACTCCCAGCTTGGACACTCCATCGACGTCGGCAACAGATAATCCATGAATGACCCACCGAGGTTATTTCCGTCGCTATCGAAAGCGATGACCTCCATCAACGCCATTCCCAGTCCATCGGCTAAACCACCATGAACCTGGCCCTCCACGATCATGGGGTTGATGCGCGGACCACAGTCATCAACGGCGATAAATCGTCGAACCTTCACCGAACCGGTCTGTGGATCCACATCAACGACGCAAATGTAGGCTCCAAAGGGATAGGTGAGATTTGGTGGGTTGTAGACCACCGAAGCATCCAGGTGACCTTCGACACCCTCGGGCAGCTCCAGTGATCCATGGGCGGCCATAGCGATCTGCGCAATGGTCTTGCCCTGAGACGGATCGCCTTTGACGTACCATCGGCCGTGCTCCCACTCCAAATCCTCAACAGCGCATTCCAGGGCGGCAGCGGCGATCACGCGCGCCTTGTCTTTGACCCGCTGGGCCGCTACCGCGGCGGCCGCT
>DAHVMY010000138.1:0-452 GCA_027319585.1 Candidatus Dormiibacterota bacterium
CGGCCCGAGGCAACATCCAGCACGCGGGAAGCGGGTGACAGGCCCAGTAACTCCCCCAGGCGGCGTGTCAGATTCAGGCCCCCGGGGTGGAAGCTATCTCCCAGAAGCAGGCGCGCAGCGTCGCTGCCATAGAATGCCGCGCAGCATTGTTTTACATTCGGCGGTTCGACGGTGGCCATGCTAGCGCGCCTCCTCGAATTGGATTTGCTGGAGGGTGGTGGAGTTTGCGCGGGACGACTTTACTTTCATGTCAAAGACAACAGGCTTCACTGCATAGGGAATACCATCCCTGCGGGATTGCTTCCGTTGGGCTTCCATGTTGTCCAGCTGTTGACGAGCCTGCTCGCGATAGCCGACGGAGTTGTAGGCGCAGAAGGGGATTTGCTTGCCGCCGGGCAGCAGGAACTCCTTGCAGCACTTCATCAGGTTCTTCTGGTTGAAGGTCCAGGGAT
>DAHVMY010000138.1:462-750 GCA_027319585.1 Candidatus Dormiibacterota bacterium
CGCCGATGGTGAGGCTCTCGGGGAGTCCACATGCCTGGCAGGAAAGCGCGAACTGTTCGGCGGATTTTTGCGAACCGGAAACCGATGAGGACGACCAGAGTCCTTCGAGCGCCTTTTTGACTTCAAGGCTGAAGTCCGGCATCACGCGGTTGGTGATGTAGTCGAGGTAGTCGTAGACATTCACGATACGGGAGAGGGGCGTGACTTCTTCCCCGTCAATAAATGCGTAGGTGACGGAGTTGCATGTGGGGAAGCAGCAGGGGACAGGAATAAAGTCGCTGACAACAA
>DAHVMY010000139.1:0-666 GCA_027319585.1 Candidatus Dormiibacterota bacterium
GACCGCCGACGAACTGGCAGGCAACCCGCTGCTTGAGGGCCTGATCGAGCGGATCAAGGGCCCGGACTTCCCGACCTACGGCCAGATCGTCGGCCGCCGCGGCATCATCGACGCCTACCGGACCGGCCGCGGGTCGATCACCATGCGGGCCGTGGTCGAGGTGGAGGAGGACCGCCGGGGCCGCGCCTGCCTGGTCGTCACCCAGCTCCCCTACCAGGTCAACCCGGACAACCTGGCGAACAAGATCGCCGAGCTGGTCAAGGACGGCCGGATCTCCGGCATCACCGAGATCCGGGACGAGAGCAGCGGGCGCACCGGACAGCGGCTGGTGCTCGTGCTCCGGCGCGACGCCGTCGCCAAGGTCGTGCTGAACAACCTCTACAAGCACACCCAGCTCCAGGAGACCTTCGGCGCGAACATGCTCGCCCTGGTGGACGGCGTGCCGCGGACGCTGCGGCTGGACCAGATGATCCGGTACTGGGTCGCCCACCAGATCGAGGTGATCGTCCGGCGGACCCAGTTCCTGCTCCGCAAGGCTCAGGAGCGGGCCCACATCCTGAGTGCTCTGCTGAAGGCGATCGACCAGATCGATGCCGTTATCGCCCTGATCCGCGCCAGCGAATCGGCGGCGGCGGCCCAGCAGGGCCTGATGGACCTGCTCGAGAT
>DAHVMY010000013.1:0-44675 GCA_027319585.1 Candidatus Dormiibacterota bacterium
CGCTCACCAGCGGGTGAGCAACCGCCCGTGCTGGCCGGCTGACCACGAGGTCTGGTGCCTCGAACAGCAGTGGTGTAGCATTCACCTGCAAGGTGCTCCTCCTTTAAGGGTTCGCGGTCGATTCAACACCCGCATTTTCCCTTGGAGAGGGGCACTTTTGCTACCTACCCTGGCCTCGCCTGCCTCCCTTGCCAGATCGTGAAGGGCGCCCGGGTCCTCAGATGGCGCATCTTGGCCTGGAACCCCTGGCTGCACGTGTTCTTCCGCCTCGACGCCGCCCTCCAGTAGCCGACCTTCCCCTCACAGCGCTGAGCCAGACCCCTCTGGCAAGGCCATCCCCAAACACAGCTCGCCGGGCCGAAACACCCCAGTCAGTGAGCCCATGCGCCCCAGTTGTCCCCGGCGGGCCCGCTCGGGGACCGCCACTGCCCATCTCGGGCCACTCTCAACGGCAGCAGCGTGCCTTCGGAGCGGGGCGCACCAGCTCTTCGCTTGTTTTAGGTTTAGCCCACCGGCCGGAGCGTCTCCGTCCGCCTCCCCATAGCGCCCCGGGTCGAGGCCTTCGACCTCGGCCCGGGGCAATCCGGTGGCCCGACTGGATTCAGGGCGAAGCCGTGATGACCGGAGTCGGCCGCCCCTCTGACCTGGATCGGTGAGTAGGGACGGGAGGGGCGGGTTCGAGGGGAACGGCATGTATAGAAAAAGGGCCTTCGTAGCTGGGAGAATTGGGAGCAGTTAAACCACCCACTCGCCCAGTACGGAGGCACCTTTCTGGTGAATAAGGATACATCACGTCGCGCCCCTGTCCACGTCCGTGCCGATGACCGGTCCCTGACTGGAGGGGCGGGGCTGCTGCTCACCGGCGAGCTGGTGCACCGCCTAGAGTTGGTGGGGCGGCTGGACTCGGCCGTAAATGCGGTGCGCGAGTTCAAGCAACGGCAGCGGGGACGGAGCGCAGGCGAGCTGCTGGTGAGCCTGGCAGAGATGATCCTGCTGGGCGGGAACCACCTGGCTCATCTGGAGATGCTGCGTCAGGATGCGGCTGGTAGCGAGCTGCGGGCAGTGGCCGCGACCCCGCCTCCGTCCACGGCCGGTCAACTGCTGCGCCGTCTGACCAGGCGACGGTGCTACGCAGCGGTAGCGGCCCTGGCCGAAGCTGGCAACCGGTTCGACGCGGAGCTGGGATTGCCCGCGGGGGACCCGGTCAGCCTGGATCTGGATGCCACCACGACCGAGGTGTATGGGGACCAGAAGCAGGGTGCGGAGTTCAACTACGAGGGCAAACGCAGCTACCTAACGCAGCTGTGCAGTTGGTCGCAGCGGACCAGGGTGCTGGCAGCTGAACTACTGCGGGGCAAGGCCGCTCCCAAGCGCAGCGCGGTGGCTTTGGTACGGCGGGCTCTGGCGGTGCTGCCCGCAGGGCACGGTCCGGTCAGCCTGAGGGCGGACAGTGACTACTACTTCCTCGACCTGCTTCACTTCTGCCGCCGCCGCGGCGTGCGCTTTGCGGTCTCGGTGCCCCGGAGTCCGGCCATGTGGCATGCCCTGGAGAGGATCAATCCTGAAGCTTGGCAGCCGGCGCTGGAGATGGCTGCCGCCGAAGTCGCGGAGACCAGCTACACCCCCACGGGATAGCGGCACGAGCCCCTGCGGCTGCTGATTCGGCGGGTGCGGTTGGACGCGGCCCGGATCTCGCACTCTCCTCGATCCCGGCGGCGGCGCACCATCCCCGCTGAGCAACTGAACCTGGCCCTCAGCGGAGAGCTAGACACGGTCTACGGCTACTCGTTCGTCCTTACGGACCGACTGGGTCCGGCGGTCGCAGAGGAGCTCTGGCAGCGGCAACGGGCTCACGTCGAGGAACGGGTCCGGGACGGCAAGAGCAACGGCCTGATCCACCTGCCCTTGGGGACCATGCGGGCCAACTTCGGCTGGTTGGTGGCAACCGTCACCGCCACCAACCTGATGGCGATGCTGTCGGCCACCGTGCGCACCGTAGTCCCCCAAGCTGAGGTGCCACCAGACTTCGACGCTGGGCGGGCTCCCCTGTACCGAACCAGCCCCACCCTGCGGCGCTGGCTGATTGCGATGCCCGCCCGAGTGGTCCACAACTCCCGGCAACTACACCTGCGCTTGCCGCGGGGCTGGTGGTGGGCCGACACTTTCACCGCCACCTATGACCGGTTGCGCCTGCTTTCGGTCACCTGAGCCTCCGCCCGGTCGCCGGTCGTTACGCCATTCCCAGCATCCGGAGCTGCCGCACGCCTTGATCCCTCCCCTTGGCTCCTCGGGCCGCGCCTCAAACGCCCAACAGCCGGTCCTGCCTGCCCCCGCGACCTACAACCGGTCCCGCTCCACAAACCAAGGGCGTCCCCGAACGCCTCCAACGCCAGCCTGCCCGGCCCCCAGCCCCTTACTCACCGATCCAGGTCTGATGGGGGACATTTGTGGCCCAGGCCGTGAGCGGCGGGGCACCCCCGCCGATGGTTCAGAAAGCGGAGCACGCGACAAACCAAGGGGGAGGATCCCCACCTAGGCCGGGCACGGTGCCAGCCCGACTGGATTGGCTTGCCCAGCGCTGGGCCGGGGGGGCGTCGCCGAATCAGCGGGCAAGAGTCCGGCCCCCCGCGGGGGCCTTGCCCTTTGAACTCGGCCACCAGTTCCAGCGACCGAGGATGGCCACCGTGGAGGGCACCAGCAGGGTGCGGACCAAGAACGTGTCCATCAAGATCCCGATCGCCAGTCCGAACCCTATGTCCTGGATCTCAGTCCCGTTGGGCCCGCTGCCTCCGGAAAAGGCGAGCACGGCGAAGGTACCGGCGAGCACCAGCCCGGCCGAGGTTACGGTCGGCCCGGTCCGACCGATCGCATGAATCACGGCCTCTCGCAGCGGGAGCTTGGCGGCCTCATCCCGGATCCGAGTCATGACCAGAATGTTGTAATCCTCCCCAAGGGCGAGCAGGAATATGAACATCAAAAACGGCAGGAGGAAGGTCAGCCCGCTCGCGCCACCGAAGTCCATGAACACCAGGACTGCCGCCCCCAGGGCTGCCAGATACGAGAGCACCACGCTGGCGATGAGGTAGAGGGGCGCAACCAGGCTCCGCAGAACCAGCCCCAGCAGCAGCGCTATCGCCAGCACCGCCAAAGGCACGACGTGGAGCAGGTCCTGGTTGGATAGAGCGCTCACGTCGGCGAGGGCCGCCGCCTCGCCGGCGACCCCGTAGGCGCGCGCCCCGGAGGCGCGGGCGGCCCGCCCGAGAGCGGCGCGGACGGCAGGAATGGCCGCCATCGCCGGGGTCGAGCTGGCCGGTCCGGCTGCCAGGTTGGCCTCGAACTGGACTGTCAGCCCATTCGAGCTCAGCAGCGGCGCGGTCGCACGATAGGCGCTATAGAGGGCTGGGGGCAGGGTGGATGTCCCCGGAGGCAAAGGGGGCAGGGCCCTCGCCGGGCCGAGGCTGGCGTGTAAGGCCGAGAGTTCGGCGGGCGTCAGCGCCGTACCGTTTGGGTCCAGAGGTTCCAGCAGCTGCTGGAACTCGCCGCTCGCCTTGAGCACCATCACGGCTCGAGTCAGGCTCTCCGGGTGCCTCCACACCGGGGTGGCGAACTGCAACACCAAATTGGTGGGGTTGACGGTTGTGCGCGGAAAGTAGCGTGCCAGGATGGCGTTGCCCTGGGCGGCATCCGACCCTGCCGGAGCCGTGACTGTTCCTCCAAAGCCGGCCGCCCGGAAGCCAGTAGCCGCCACCGCGAGCGCTCCGAAGAACACCACGCCCGTGGCAAGCGTGAGTCTCGGTCTGGCCACCACCCGGGTGGCAACGCGGCCCCACAGCCCTTGGCGGACCGCTCCCGGACCAACGTTGGCCGGCCAGAACACCGCTGGTCCCAGGATCGCAAGCAGGGCGGGCAGCAGCGTCAGGCCCGCCAGCAGCATCACGGCGACTCCGATCGCCAGGGGCACTCCCAGGTCGTGGTACAGGCCAAATGTAGCCGCCAGCAGAGTGAGCAGGGCCAGGATCACGGTGCCCGCCGAGGCGGTTATCGACTCCCCGACCCGGCTGAGCGCATTGACGACCGCCTGATCCGGCTCGCTGCCCGCACGCAGCTCCTCCCGGACCCTGAACACCAGAAACAGCCCATAGTCGGTCCCGGCACCCAAGATCAGGACTATGAGCAGCACCTGGGTGACCTGGGAGATCTGCAACCCGGCGGCCCCAAGGGCTCCGATCAGGCTGCTGGCCAGGGCGAGGGCGAAGACGGCCGGCAGCAGGGTGACCAGGGGGGCAAGCAAGGAGCGGTAGACGATCAGGAGCAAAACCACGATGAACAGGATCGAGAGCGCCTGGACCTCGCGGCTGGTGCTCTTCGCCGCCGCTTGGTTGGCTGCTGCCGTCGCCACCTGACCGGCCACGTTGAAGCTCAGGCCGGGAGGTGGGTGCGCAGGCCCGAAGGTCCCCTCAATGCCGTCCACCAACCGTTTCGTTGCCACCTGGTTCGACTGGCCCACGCTGGCGGAGACCACTACCTGAACGGCCCGGCCATTCCCTGAGGTCTCCAGCTGTCGCACCGACACCACCTGGGGCAGACGCTGGGCCCGAGCCGCCTCCCGCACTATCGCCGCTTGATCTCCCGCCGTGAGCGGGCCGGCCGCCCGCGATGCCACCACCACGACCTGACGGATGTCCTTCTGGACCCCTAGCGGGCCGGCGAGTCTGGCCGCTTCGACGCTCGGAGCAGTCGCCGGCAAGAAGGCGCTGTTGCTGGTGTTCACCTGGCTCCCCAGGGAGGGCAGGAGGCGTCCGGCCGCCAGGGTCCCCAGCAGCCAGATGACCACGATGGGCCACCGATGCGTGACCACGAGCCGTCCCAGCCGCAGGAAGAGGGCGCTCACGGCCGCCGTACCCGCTCAGCGACCGGTGGGCAACGGACCGGCTCCGGTGTCGGCGGGTGCCCCGCTCGGCTGAGCGGCTGTCGAAGAGTCGGCAGCGGACACTGACCGCCGGCTGAGCTCCTGCGTCAGAACGTCGAGATCCTCCAGTAGCGCCCCTGCCCGCCGCCGGCCCAGCCTCTCGAGGGTTCTGCGGAGCGGCTGGAGATGGGCGTCAACCAGCCGGAGGACCTCCTCGGAACGATCTGGGCGGATCGACGCCAAGGTCCTCCGATGGTCGGCCGCGTCCTCTCGACGCTCCACAAGTCCGGCATCAGCCAGCTGGCTGACCAGCAGGCTGGTGGTGGTAAGGGCGACCCCAAGCCTCTCGGCGAGGGCAGAAACAGTCAATGGCCCGTGGAACACGACCTGGGTCAGAGCGGCGAGGTGGCGCGGCGCCAGCGAGGCCAGAGCCGGTGGGTCGGCGGGACCTGGCGCGATACCCCGGCGCCGTCCCGCCTGAGCGACCCGGACCAGCGCCACGAGCAGCTGATCTGCTTCGGGTCCACTTCCCAAGAGCGGCGCCCCGGGTCTGCCAATAACTTCTGCTTCCAACACTATGTAAATCATAGTACCAACTTACCCACCTGCCCGTGGACCGCGCAGCCCAATGGAGGTGACGGGTCGCCCCTTGGCGCAGCCCGAACACGGCTGCGGATCGCCGCCTGGCGCTCGCCTCAGCTGCGCTCATGGCGGCTAGCAGCACGCGGCCGTGCTGGCTGGCCGACGCGTCAGACGCAGCCCGAACCCGCCGGTGGTGCCCGGCTTGGGAGGGGGTTGATGCCGGGTTTCCAGCGCGGCCGCGCGCCGACAGTTGAGGTGCCACCGCGCTCAAGGACTGGCGGTCGGCGATGGCGATGAAGACGCGGAGCGCCCGGGCCGCAGCGAGCGGCAGGCGGCGCGGGCACTTTTGGCTGTCGCCGAGCCCGTGGTGCGCGCTGGGGAGGGCGAGTTCGCTCCCGCCGGCTTGGCTGTGAGGCCGTGAGCGGCCAGACAGGACCGGTAGGCCCTCCGGGCACTGTCGGCGCGGAGCGAGCGGCAGGCGGCGCGGGCCTCTTTGGCTGCCGCCGAGCCCGTGGTGCGCGCTGAGGAGGGCGAACTCGTTCCCGAGGGTGTGGCGACCAGACCGTGGGCGGCCAGGCAGGACCGGTAGCTCTCACCGGCCGCCGGTTTGTCTTGGGAGGATGGGCCCCCGGACGGGGACGAGGTGGCTGCGCCACAGGCGGTCAGGGCGATCGCGAGGAACACCGTGGCCCCCAGCCGGGCGGTTGGCTCCCTCCAGGCGTGCAAGGTCGGACGCCCTGCTCCGGGCGCCTGCGCGCCCCGACCGCGAGCGCGCTGGCTGGGAGAGGAGGTCATGCGCTACGCAGTGCCTCAATGGGTGATAGCCGGGCTGCTCTCGCCGCCGGGTAGACGCCGAAGCACAGGCCGATGCCGACAGCGGCAACCACCGCCCCGACCACAGCGGGTAGCGAAATGACGACGGGCGCGTGCAGCAGCGAGGGCGCCACCAGCGACCCGCCCAGGCCCACGCTCACGCCGAGCACGCCTCCGGCGAGACCCAGAAGGGACGCCTCGATCAAGAACTGCCGCAGGATGACTCCGGGCGTCGCACCCAACGCCTTGCGCAGGCCAATCTCCTGCACCCGTTCCGAGACCGAGACCAGCATGATGTTCATCACCCCAATCCCACCCACCAACAGGGCTATCGCGGCGATGCCACCGAGCAGGACCGTCATGGTCTTGGAGACCGAGCTGGCGGTAGCGAGAAGGCTGGTCTGGGGGGTGATGGTGAAGTCGGCGGCAGCTGCATTGGGGAGCTGGTGGAGTTCCAGCAGCAGGTTGTCAGCCTCTTGGTAGGCGGCGCTCATCGTGGTTGGGCCGGTGGCCGAAAGCAGGATCTGCGAGAGGCTCTGGGCGTAAGGGCCCCGGGATCCGAAGAGGCCTTCCGCCACCGAGATCGGAATGACGACCAGGTTGTCCTCGTTGGCGTTGGCCGACGATCCCGCCGGGTTGAGCTCGCCGGTCACCAAGAAGGGGACACCATCGATGGTGATGGTGCGGCCGATGGTTCGAGAGGAGGGAAATAGGTTCTGGGCCACCTCGGTGCCGATCAGGGCGACGTGAGCCTGGTTCTGGACCGCGGCGGTCGTGAAGGGCTGTCCTAACACCACCTGACGGTCGCGGATGGCGAGGTAGGCAGGGGTGGTGCCGACGACGGGGGCGGTCCAGTTGTTGGTTCCCGCCGTGAGTGAGCCGGAGCGCTCCGAGACCGGCGCGACCCGGCTGATCTGGGGACAGTCAGTGGCGTTGCCCAGAGCATTTGCGTCCGCCAGGGTCAGCGTGCTGGCCGACCCCAGGCCGCCGCTCAGGCCGGCCGTCGCCACCGAGCCGGGGGTCACGATGAGCATGTTGGTGCCCAGCGAGGAGATCGCGCTGCCGACTTGAGCCTGGGCTCCCTCTCCCAGGCCAACAGTCAAGATCACCGCGGCGATACCTATCAGCAGCCCGAGAACCGTGAGGATAGAACGGCTGCGCCGCTCGAGCAGGCTGTCGAGGGCACCCCGGAGAAGTTCCAGCCAGCTCATGCCGGCTGGGTGACGTCGGAGACTATCTGGCCGTCGCGGATCCGCACCTGGCGCCGAGCCCGGCGCGCCACGTCAGGGTCGTGGGTGATGAGCACCACCGTCTTCCCCGCGTCGTGGACGGTGTCGAAGATCGAGAGCAGCTCGTCGGCCTGATCGGACGCCAGGTTCCCGGTCGGCTCGTCCGCCAGCAGGATGTCGGGGTCGGTGACCAAGGCCCGCGCGATCGCAACTCGCTGCTGCTGCCCCCCCGACAGCTCGGTGGGCCGGTGCCTAAGCCGGTCTTCCAGACCGACACTGACCAGGGCCCGCTCGGCTCGCTCTCGCCGCGCCGCTCGGCGTCGCTCCCCCCCATAGAGGAGCGGCAGCTCCACATTGCGGGCCGCAGAGATCCGGGGCAGGAGGTGGAACTGCTGGAAGACGAAGCCGACCTTCCGGTTGCGGACTTCGGCCAGCGCTGCCTCGGTGAGCTGGGAAACATCAGCGCCGCCGATCCGGTAGGAGCCTGAACTCGGAACGTCGAGACAGCCGAGGATGTGCATCAACGTGGATTTGCCAGACCCCGACTGCCCCATGATGGCCAGGTAGTCGCCGCGCTCAACCGTCAGGTCCACCGACCGCAGGGCGTCGACTCGGGCCGCCCCGGAACCGTAGGACTTTGACACGGACGCGAGCTCCAAGAGTGGCGCCTCGACCCGGGCAACTCTGGCGGGGATCGGCGCTGAGCGCTGTGACCCATCAGAAGACCGGGGTCCTCCACCGATCACGGGATTCCCCCGCCACCCTTGCGACGGGCCTTGGCCCCTCCGGCGGCCCCCCGGCGTCCCAGCAGACCGGCGGCGCCGCTGGGGAGGGGCTTGTTCATCTGAGCCAGAACCACCTGATCGCCCAGTGCCAGTCCGGACGTCACCTGTGCGACGATGGCGTCGGCCGCGCCAATCTTGACCGGGTGCTTGACCGCACGCCCGGTCTTGACGATTAGCACGTAGGTCCCCCGAGAGCCGCTCCCGTGGACACTGCTGGCGGGGATGGTCAAGACGTGGGCGACGCGCTGGACGATTATCGCGGCCTCGGCCGCCGCGCCCGCGAACAAGCCGGGAGGACTCCCGGTCACGGTGATCACGATCGGGAACGCGGCTACCCCCTGAACGATGGTGGCGAGCGGGGTAATCGCGCTGACCTTCCCGGGCAGTGGCCGCGTCTGGCCGGCCGGGGTCACCAACGCCGCCTGCCCAACATGCACCTGTCCGACCTGGGCGTCGCTGACGTTGGCAGCCACCTCAAAGGCACCCAGGCCGTCGACCACGATGTCGGTAGTGTTGGCCGCGGTGCGGACACTGCTGGCGCCGTCGGGCTGACCGGCTGTGATGTTGATCTGGGCCACCACGCCGGCCGCCGGAGCGGTGAGATGGGTGGAGCTGACGGCAGCCTGGGCTGCGGTCACCGCCGTTTGGGCGATGGTGACCTCCGCCTGATCGATGGCGATCTGGGCCGGGGCGGAGACGGACGAGGCAGCCTCGGCGAGGGACAGCTTGGCCTCTGCAATGGTGAGGTTCGCCTCGGCTTGGGTCAACTGGGCCTGCAGCGTGGCGGAGTCGAGGGTCGCGAGCAACTCTCCCGCGGTGACCATCTGACCAGGCGTCACGTCGACAGTGGCCACCACGCCCGGAGCAGGAAAGCTCAGACTCCAACTGTTCACCGGTTGGAGCGTACCTGCCACCACCACGGTGTCGGTGACCGTGCCGTAGCGGGCCGTCGCGGTCACGAAGGGAGATTGGACGGGCCGAGTGCGAGCGTAAACCACCCCACCGGCGGCGAGCGCGGCCACCAGCCCCAAGAGCGCCAGGGCACGTTTGCGCGGCACCAGCCCCATAGGCCGGGCCAACCTACCGGGCCGCTCCGATCCCGTGGGGTTTGAGCTGGACACCGCTACCAGCGCGCTCGTTGGTCGAAATGGAACAGCTGGTTCCCACGGTCGGCAGCGGGGATTCGCTGGTGTCCGGTCATCGAATCCAGGATCGTCGCGACGGCGCTGCTCTGCCTTAGTCCAGACTGAGAGAGTCCGGGGCCAGCCGCTTGCCCTCGTCGGCGGCCGCTGTGGGGCACGCGGCCCTGGCGGTGCGTCCCCGCGTCAGGCGTCGCGACGGACGCCACAGGGCTCCGTCGGGGCGGGGGCCCGAAGCCAAACCCATACTCACGTGACCGGCGCCGCGTTCGCTTGGCGGGCTTGATACGGAGTGATGAACCGCATGCTTTCCATGGCCGCGAGCACCGCCGCCCGGCGCGCGCGCGCGCCCTTGGGGTTCGTGAGAGGGTCCAACAGACTGGGCGCTTGCGGCAGACCGGCGAGAAGGGCGAGCTGCGCCAGCGAATCGCGGGCCAAGGCCCTGTGGAAGTAGACAGTGCTAGCCTGTTCGGCTCCAACCGCTCCGCTGCCCAGATAGACCTGTGACAGGTACGCGTCCAGGATCTGACTCTTGGTCAAGTGGTCGGTGATTTTGAGGGCGAGCACTATGTCCACCCAGCGGAGCCAAATCGAGCGGTCAGACCCATGGAGGTAGAGGTCCTCCGCCAACTGCTCGGTGATGGTGGAACCGCCCTGGCACTCGCAGCGGTGGAGGAGATCGTAGGCGGCGGCCCGCAACAGCCCCTGCAAATTGATCCCGTGATCCTGGTAAAAGTTCTGGTCTTCCACGGAGACGATCGCCTCGGCAAGGTACCTGGGTACCTCGGCCGAGGTCAGAGGCCGCGTGCGGTGAATCCGGTCTAACTTCGCCACGGCGCCGCGGAGACCGTCAGTGGAAGGAGTGGCGATCCACGTACCCGCCCACAGGCACGTCACTGCGAGTGCGCACAGGGCAACCGCCCGGCGGACCCGGCGCCAGGTGGCCGCGTGGCGCACGCGCATGCCGCTCCATGAGGCCATGGTCACAGTTCTCCTCGGAGCCACATGCTTTCGCCATCAATGCAGCTCACCTACCATCTGGCCGTCGCTCTGGCTGCCTCGGCGATGCCGGATTGAGCCACTGGCATGATGCGGGCCTGGCTGCAGGAGAGGCGCTGGCTGCAGAGCGTCGGCGGGCCGGCGCTCGGCGCCGGCGTCGGCGCAGCTCCCGCCACAGGTAGGTGAAGTACACGAACGCTCCCAATCGAAGATCCCGCTCAAGCTCGGGCAGACCTCATTCAGCGGTCAGCCTCTGGGACCGCGATCCGAGGCGCCTTGGAGAAAGTTGAGAGTTGGGGGAGCGGGCTAAACTCCATGCGACGGCTGCCGCCGATCCGCAGGCGCAGAGCCCGAATCTGAGGAGTCAGCCATGGACCGCCTGATCGCGCCAGGCATCTGGCAGATGGACACCGAGCTCGGGGGATGGACCGAGCTCAACGCCGTCTTCCTGATCGAGGGACGGCGCCCCTGCCTGGTCGAGACCGGACCGCAGCGGGACGCCGGGCGAGTCCTGGACGCCCTGGCCAGAAGGGGCCTGGACCCGTCCGACCTCGCCTATGTGGTGCTGTCCCACATCCACCTGGACCACGCGGGCGCGGTCGGAGAGGTGGCCCAACAATTTCCGGAAGCTCAGGTGCTCTGTCACCCCAAGGGGCTGCGCCACCTGGCCGATCCCTCCCGGCTGGTGGCCGCCGCCAGCCAGGTGTACGGCGAGCAGATGGACTCGCTGTACGGGGGGATGACCCCCGTCGATGCGGATCGTCTGCAGGCGGCCGAGGACATGCAGCTGCTGGACCTCGGGGGACGCCGGCTGACCCTGGTGCACTCCCCCGGGCACGCCAAGCATCACATCGCGGTCTTCGACGACACGACCGGGGTGCTGCTGGTCGGCGACGCGGTGGGCGTCAAGGTTCCGGGGGGTGGCCCGCTGCGGCCGGCGATGCCCCCGGACGACTTCGACCTGGAGCTGGCGATCTCCTCCCTCCACAAATTCTCCCGCCTCCAGCCGGCCCAGCTGGTGCTCACCCACTTCGGACCCGCCGGCGAGCCGCAGGCGGTCCTGCAGGAGGCGGAGGAGACCATGCGGCGCTGGTGCGAGGTAGCCAGGGGCGCCTTCCTGGAGGAGCCGTCGGTGGACCACATCGAGCGGGCCCTGCGGGAACGGCTCTTCGAGCCGGCGGAGGACCCCTCTCGACAGCCGGTGGTGGACACCCTCAACGGCTTCACCTCGAACGCGGCGGGCATGCGCGGGTGGCTGCTGAGGACCACGCCGCCGGCGGCTCCGCCGAGCAGGTGAACCGATCTCGATGCCGCTGAACCGGGCATCTTCAGGGCCCCAAGATCGGCCGAGATCGTTCTTGGCCTTGCGAGAGATGAGATGGGCCAATACAATGCGGCTGATCGCCCGGCGCCTGAGTTCGGGTCCCACATCCTCTGGAGGGGTACTGACATGGCTGTAACCGGCTTCTGCATGAAGTGCAAGACGGCGAGGGAGATAGCCAACCCTCAGCCGACCCAGTTGAAGAACGGCAAGCCCGCCACCACCGGCACCTGCCCGGTCTGCGGCACCAAGATCTTCAAGATCGGGAAGGCGGCCTGATCCGGCTCGGCGCCGGTCAGAGTTGGGCCGGACGGCCCGGCTCTGGCCGGTGAGCGCCGATCGGGAGGCGCTGGCCGCCAGCATCGCCGCCCGGCAGCGGCCCCTGGTGGAGGGGCTGAAGCGCTGGGTGGAGATCCCATCGGTCAGCACCGACCCCAGGCGGCGTGACGATGTGGTCCGGTCCGCGGAGTTTCTGCGGGATTACGCCCTGAGCTGCGGGATGACCCGTTGCGAGGTGTGGCCCACGGCCGGGCATCCCACGGTCTTCGCAGAGCGGATCGAGGACCCGACCCTGCCCACCGTGCTCGTCTACGGGCACCACGATGTCCAGCCGGTCGACCCCATCGAGGAGTGGGAGCTGGCGCCCTTCCAGGCGCTGGAGCGCGACGGCCTGCTGCTAGGTCGGGGCACGGCCGACGACAAGGGCCACCTGCTGATGCACCTGGAGGCGGTGCGCGGGATCCTCGATGCCCGCGGTCGGCTCCCCCTGAACCTGAGGTTGATCGCCGAGGGGGAGGAGGAGGACGGTTCCGAGCACTTTCAGGCGACCGTCGCCGCCCATCGTGGCGAGCTGGCCTGCGACGTGGCCGTGATCAGCGACACCGGGATGCTGAGCGAGGACGTCCCCGCGCTCACGGTCGCGCTGAGGGGGATGGCCTACTGGGAGGTGCGGGTGCGCACGTCGGACACCGACCTGCACTCCGGGGTCTACGGCGGGGCGGTGCTGAACCCGATCACGGTTCTGGTGACGATGCTGGCCGCGCTCCACGACGACCAGGGCCGGATCGCGGTGCCCGGCTTCTACGACCACGTCGTCGACCTCACCCCCGAGGAGCGTCGCCAGCTGGCCCAGGTGCCGTTCGACGAGGGCTCCTTCCTGGCGGAGGTGGGCGCGGCGTCCGCCGGGGAGGAGGGCTACACCCTCATGGAGCGGCGCACCGTGCGGCCGACCTTGGAGTTGTGCGGCATCTGGGGCGGATACCAGGGAGAGGGGGCCAAGACGGTGATCCCCGCGAGGGCGGGGGCCAAGCTCTCCTCGCGGCTGGTGCCGGATCAGGACGCCGCCGAGATCACCCGGTTGGTGGGGGACCACCTGCGCCGGCTGGCTCCCGAGGGCGTCGATCTCGAGTTCGAGCTGATCCATGACGGCCGCTGGGTGGTGACCCCCACCGCCCACCCGGCGGTCGACGCCGCCGCCCGGGCGGTGGCCGCAGCCTGGGGAAGGGACCCCGTCTTCATCCGGGAGGGCGGCAGCATCCCCCCGGTCGCGACTCTGGCCGAGGAGCTGGGAGCACCCTGCGTGCTGTTCGGAGTCGGGCTTCCGGGGGACCGCATCCACGCGCCCAATGAGCGGGTCGTCCTCGACCAGCTGTTCCGGGGGATGCAGGCCCTGGGGCGGCTCTGGGATGAGTACGCGCAGCTGGGGAAGGGCGGCCTCAGCCGCTGACCGGATGCAGCACCGCCGCGGACTCCAGCTGGAAGTCCGCGGTCGGACGCTCGGTCAGGATGACCAGCTGGTCCCCGAGCGCAAGCTCGGTGTCCGCTCCCACCGGCTCGCCGTCCCGCAGCAGGAGCAGCAGCTGCTCCGAGGCCAGCTCCGCCAGCTCCGAGAAACGGTGTCCGACCGCGGGCCCGGCGGGGACCGTGAGCCGGATCACCCCCTTGTCGGTGCCCTCGAGAGGGAGTCTCTGGGCGTCGGAGTTGTTCGCCAGCGCGGTGTCGATCTCGTTGAGGATGAGCTCGGTGGCGGACACGGCGATGTCCACCCCCAGCCTCTGGAAGAGCTGCACATTGCTGGGGTTGTTCACCCGGGCGATGGTGTGGGGAACCTTGAAGTTCCACTTCGCGAGCTGGCAGGCGACCAGATTGTCCTCGTCGTCGCCCGTCACCGCCGCCAAAACGTCGGCACGCTCGATGCCGCTGGTGGCCAAGAAGGCCATCTCGTCACCGTCGCCCACCAGGCATGAGCAGCTGCCGAGCTGGGCCGAGATGGAGGCGGCGCGGGTGCGGTCCTTCTCGATGAGGGCGACCTCATAGCCGGCCTTGAGGAGCCGGTGGGTGAGGTAGAAGCCCACCTTGCCGCCGCCCACCACCAGGACGTAGGCCGGGCGCTCAGGCATGGGTCCCAGCCGCCCCGGTGACGCGGGCGCGGGCACCGTCTGCCGCCTCCGCCCCCTGCTCGAAGTAGGTGCGGGCGATCGCCGCCCCAACCACGGTGGGGCAGTAGGTGTAGAGGCCCATCTCCCGATACACCTGCTCCCGGATGGGATCGTAGATCCGGGTCATGACCTTGGGGATCTGGAAGATCCTCTGGGCGACCTGCGCCGACATGATGTTGCGGTTGTCCCCATTGGTGACGGAGATGAACCAATCCATCTCGGCGGCGCCGGCCTCCTCCAGCACATGCTGGTCGGTGCCATTGCCGAGCACCATCCGGCCGGGAAAGTGCTGTCCGAGCCGCTCGAAGGCGGACCGCGCCATGTCGACCACGGTCACCTCGTGGCCATCCTCGCTGAGGTCCCGGGCCAACCGGGCCCCGACCCTCCCGCAGCCCACGATCAGGACCTTCACGAGCCGGAGTATAGCCCGACATCGCACGGCCGCAGCCCGCGCCGGCACCGGCGCGCCCGGGAGCGCCACAATTGGTCGGCTGATGGCATCTCGATTCTTCCGCCCCGCTGGTGCACCCGGTCCAGAGCAGGCCGGCGTGCTGGGGCCGCACCGCATCGTGGTGCCGGTAAAGGGCGACCCGGTGGACTCGGACGCCCTGCGGGCAGCATGCCGCCTGGCCCGGCCCGCCAAGGCCGCGATCCTGGTGATCACCGTGCTCGAGGTGCCCCGCCATCTGCCGCTCACGGTCAACCTGGACCGCGAACTCGGCGCGGCTGAAGAGATGCTCGAGGAGATGGAGCAACTGGCCCTCAAGCTGGGGACCAGGATCGAGACGACCGTCCTGCAGGCGCGCGAGGCGGGCCCGGCGGTGGTCGACGAGGCCAGGCGCTGGGACGCCGACCTGGTGGTGGTGGGCCTGGGGAGCCCGCAGCGGTTCGGCGAGTTCACCCTCGACCGCAGCGGCGAGGAGCTGCTGCGGAGGGTCCACTGCCGACTGATCCTGATCCGAGAGGCGCTGGACCAGCCGGACCCTCATACCTTGATGGCGCTATCCGAAGCTCCGGATTGACTCAGCTCCGCCTCCGGCGGACCAGGCGCCAGACCACCCACCCCAGGATCGCCACCACCACCAAGCCCAGGCCGATCAGGAGCCCCTTGGCGCCCAGATGGAGGATGTTGCGGTAGTTGGCCCCCAGGGCATCGCCGACCGAGGTCACGGTGGCGCACCACACCAGAGCCCCGAGCAGCATCGCGGGGTAGAAGATCCGCGGGGGGATCGCGGCGATGCCGGCCGCATAGGAGGCGAGGTTGCGGGCGAACGGCACCACCCGGGTCAGGAAGACCCCGATCCCACCCCGGCGCCGCACCCAGATGGCGGCATCGTCCAGCCGCTGCGCCGATACCCCGACCCGGGATGCGAGCCTGATCACGACCGGCCGGCCGAGCGCGTAGCCGATCTGGTACGAGATGGTGGCCCCGATGGCCGACCCCAGGGTCGCGCAGAGGATGAGCGGGATCAGGGATACGGTGCCCCGGTGGGCCAGGAAGCCGAGCGTGAGCAGGATCGCCTCATCCGGCAGCGGCAGCCCCACCGACTCCCCGGCCAGCCAGAGCAGCACGAACGCGTACACCCCCAGCGGGGGCAGATGGGTGAGCTGGGAGAGGATGTGGGTCATGGTGGCCCCAGCAGGCTATCCGCAAGGGGCCTCACGAGGCGCGGCCCTCGTTCCCGCTCAGCCCTCCTCGAGGTCGCCGGGGGGCGCCACCCCCGCGATGGAGCCGATGGCGTCGCCATCATCGAGGCGCATCAGGATCACCCCGCGGGTCTGCCGGCTGGTGATGCGGGCGCCGTCCATGGGAATCCGGATGATCTGGCCCTTGGTGCTGATCAGCATGAGCTCGCCGGTGAGGTCGTCCACCACCCGCGCGCCCACGATCTCGCCCACCTTGCTGATGGCGTGCTGGTCCAGGGTGTACACGCCCTGGATCGCCCGGCCCTTGACCGGGTACTCACTGACGGGGGTGAGCTTGCCGAAGCCGCGCTCGGTCACCACCAGCACATAGCCCCCCTCGGTGACGATGTCCATGCCTGCGACCAGATCCCCAGGGCGGAGCCTGACCGCGGTCACCCCCTGGGTGTCGCGGCCCATCGGGCGCACCTCCCGTTCATGGAAACGCAGCGCCTTGCCCTGCCGGGTCACCAGCAGGATGTGGTCGCCCCCGGTGGAGACCTTCACCCAGTCGAGCTCGTCCCCCTCGCTCAGATTCATGGCGATCAGGCCGTTGCGGCGGACTGAGGCATAGGCGGCGGCCGGGGTCTTCTTGATGTGGCCGCGCAGAGTCGCCATCACCATGTAGGACTCGTCCGAGTAGCCGTCCACGGAGAGCATCGAGGTGACCCGCTCCCCCTGGTCCATCTCCAGCAGGTTGATCGCCGCCGTCCCCTTGGCCTGGCGGCTGACGTCGGGGATCTCGTGGGTGCGCAGGCGGAACACCCGCCCCCGGTTGGTGAAGAAGAGCATGTCGGAGTGGGTGGAGGCCACCCTGAGGAACTCCACGTAGTCCTCCTCGCCGACCCGCTTGGCTCCCACCACGCCCTTGCCGCCCCGGCGCTGGGAACGGTAGTCCGTCGCGGGGGTGCGCTTGATGTAGCCCCGGTGGGTGAGCGTCACCACCACCTGCTCGCGGGGGATCAGGTCCTCCTCGTTCAGCTCGATGTCGCCGTGGCTGATCTCGGTCCGGCGTGCGTCGCCGTACTTCTTGCGGAGCGCCACCAGCTCCTCACGCACCACCGCCATCAGCTTCTCCCGCGACGAGAGGATCTCCTCCAGCGCCGCGATCCGGAGCATCAACTCGGCGTGCTCCTCCTCGAGGCGGTCCCGCTCCAGCCGGGTCAGCCGGCCCAGCCGCATGTCCACGATCGCCTTGCTCTGGCGCTCGCTGAGGTTGAACCGCTCCTCCATCTGGCGCTGGGCGGTCGTCTCATCCGGGGCGGCCCGGATCAGCCGGATCACCTCGTCCAGGTTCTGCAGGCAGATCCGCAACCCCTCGACGATGTGAGCGCGCTCGCGGGCGCGCTCGAGATCGTGGCGGGTGCGCCGCTCCACCACCTCGCGGCGGTACTCCAGATAGTGCAGCAGCATGGCCCGCAGGGAGAGCACCTGAGGCCGTCCGTCGACCAGCGCCAGCAGGATGCAGGTGAAGCTCGACTGCAGCTGGGTGTGCTTGTAGAGGTTGTTCAGCACCGTGTAGGGACGGGCATCCCGCTTGAGCTCGATCACCAGCCGGGTGCCCTCCCGCCGCCCGGTCTCGTTGCGGATGTCGGCGATCCCCTCGAGCTTGCGCTCGTTGACCAGCTCCGCGATCGTCTGCAGCACCCGGCTGGGGTTCACCTGGTAGGGCAGCTCGGTGACGATGATCTGCTCCCGGCCTGACTTGGACTCCTCAAAGGCGACCCGGGCCCGCTGCACCACCCGGCCGTGGCCGGTGCCGTAGACCTGCGGGATGTCCTTGCCGTAGACGATTCCGCCGGTGGGGAAGTCCGGGCCGGGGATGAGCTTCATCAGCTCTTCGGTGTCGGCCTCGGGGTTGTCGATGAGCCGCACCAGGCCGTCGCAGACCTCGGTCAGGTTGTGGGGCGGAATGCTGGTCGCCATCCCCACCGCGATCCCGGCCGCGCCGTTCACCAGCAGGTTGGGCAGCGCCGCCGGCAGCACCGCCGGCTCGGTGGTGCTGGCGGAGTAGTTGTCGACGAAGTCGACGGTGTCCTTCTCGATGTCGGCCACCATCTCCGCCGCGATCGGGGCCATCCTGGCCTCGGTGTACCGGTAGGCGGCCGCGGGGTCACCCTCGGGCGAGCCGAAGTTGCCCTGGCCGTCCACCAGCGGGTAGCGCATCACCCAGGGCTGGGCCAGCCGCACCAGGGTGTCGTACACCGAGATGTCGCCATGGGGGTGGTAGTTCTTCAGCACCTCGCCCACGATCGCCGCGCACTTCTGGTGCGATGCGCCCGGGGTCATCCCCTGCTCCTGCATCGCGTAGAGGATCCGGCGCTGCACCGGCTTCAAGCCGTCCCTGACGTCCGGCAGAGCCCTGGCCACGATCACGCTCATGGCGTAGACCAGATAGGACTCCCGCATCTCGCTGACCAGCTCGACGCCCCTGGTGGTCCCGCCGCCCTCGATGTTCATCGCCACCGCTCAGCCCTCCAGCGACCCGGCGCCGGCCGGCGTCAGCAAGTCTGTGCCCATCTGCGGCTGCGCCCGCACCGCCCGGGCCGCGACCCGCAGGGCGCTGGCCACCGCCGCCGCATCGGATCGCCCGTGGCCGATGAAGACCAGGCCGCGCACCCCGAGCAGGGGCGCCCCTCCGACCTGCCGCCAGTCCAGCCGCTCGCGCATCCGCCGGAGCCCGGGCAGGAGCAGCGCGGCCCCCAGCCGCGAGCGGAGGTCCGCCCCCGCCTCTCGGCGCAGGCTGGCCATGATCGCCTCCGCCACCCCCTCGGCGGTCTTGAGGGCGATGTTGCCCACGAAGCCGTCGCACACCACCACGTCGACCCGGCCCGAGAGCAGGTCCGTGCCCTCCACCGGCCCCACGTAGTTCAGCTCCATCTTGGAGATGAGAGCGTGGGCCGCCTGCACCAGGCCGTTGCCCTTGGAGCTCTCCTCGCCGTTGCTGAGGAGCCCGACTCGGGGCCGGTCGATCCCCAGCACCGCGCGCACGTAGGCGCTGCCGAGAGCGGAGAACTGGGCCAGCCACTCAGGGCGGCACTCCACCTGGGCTCCCGCGTCCACCAGCATCGTGGTTCCGAAGGGGGTGGGCAGGGGAGTCGCGATCGCCGGGCGAGCCACCCCGGGCTGGCGCCGCAGTCGCAGCAGCGCCGCCGCCATGGTGGCCCCGCTGTTGCCGGCGGAGAAGCAGGCGTCGGCGCGACCGTCGGCCACGAGGTCGATCGCCACATTGATCGAGCTGTGTGGCTGTGACCTCACCGCCTGGGCGGGATGGGCGTCCATCGCGATCGTGGAGTCGGCGTCCTCAAGCGACATCCGGCCGGCCGGGCTGGACGCCGGCAGCGCCTCCTGCAGCCGGGCCCGCTCCCCCACCAGCACCAGACGCAGCTGGGCGTCCTGGCGCAGCGCCTCCAGGCTGCCCGCCACCAGCGCCTCCGGCGCCCGGTCGCCGCCCATGGCGTCGACCGCCACCGCCGGCTCCCTCGCGCTCAAACGTCGAGCGTCCTGACCGTCTTGGCGTAGGCCTGGATGAAACGCTTGCGCGGTTCCACGGCCACCCCCATAAGGCGGTCGAAGATGTCGTCGGCCCTGATCGCATCCTCGACCTCCACCTTCAGCAGCACCCGGTGCTCGGGGTCCAGGGTCGTGTCCCAGAGCTGCTCCGCGGTCATCTCCCCCAGCCCCTTGTAGCGCTGCACCTTGACCTTGGAGCCCATCTCCTTGACCGCGTCCCGGAACTCCTCCTCGCTGTAGCACCAGCGCACCTTCTTGCCCTGGGTGAGCCGGAAGAGCGGGGGCTGGGCGATGAAGAGGTGCCCCTCGTTGATGACCGCCTGCAGGTGGCGCCAGAAGAAGGTGAGCAGCAGGGTCCTGATGTGGGAACCATCCTCGTCCGCATCCGCCATCAGCACCACCCGGTTGTAGCGCAGCCGGGAGATGTCGAACCGCTCCCCGACCCCGGTGCCCAGCGCCGTGATCAGGTTGCGGATCTCCTCGTGCTGGAGGATCTTGTCCTCGCGGGCCTTCTCGACGTTGAGGATCTTGCCGCGCAGCGGGAGGATCGCCTGGTAGCGCCGGTCCCGCCCACCCTTGGCGGTGCCGCCGGCCGAGTCCCCCTCCACGATGAAGATCTCGCAGAGGTCCGGGTCGCGCTCCGAGCAGTCGGCCAGCTTTCCCGGCAGGGTCGCCGACTCCAGCAGCGACTTGCGCTGGACCAGCTCCCGGGCCCGGACCGCCGCCGCCCGCGCCCGGGCCGCGGTGAGCGACTTCTCCACGATGCGCTTGGCGTCGGCCGGATTCTCCTCCAGGTACTGGTTGAGTGCCTCCGATACCACCGTGGACACCTGCCCCGCGATCTCCGAGTTGCCCAGCTTGGTCTTGGTCTGGCCCTCGAACTGGGGCTCCTGAAGCTTGACCGAGAGCACCGCGGTCAACCCCTCGCGAACGTCGTCGCCGCTCAGGTTCTGGTCGCCCTCCTTGAGGATCCCCGCCTTGCGGGCGTAGCGGTTCAGGGTGGCGGTCAGGGCCGCCCGCAGACCGGTGAGATGGCTGCCGCCCTCAATCGTGTTGATGTTGTTGGCGTAGGCCAGCACGTGCTCGGTGAAGGTGCCGTTGTACTGGATCGCCGCCTCCACGGTGCTGCCCTCGATCTCCCGCTCCACGTACATCGGCCGTCCCTGGACCGTCCCCTTGCCGCGGTTGAGGTGGCGCACGAAGGCCTCGATGCCGCCCTCGAAGTAGAAGTTCGTCTCCGCCCACGGCTGCTGCCTCTCATCAATCAGGCGGAAGTGCACCCGCTTGTTGAGGAAGGCGAGCTCGCGCAGCCGGTTCACCACGGTCTCGGCGCGGAACACCCTGGTGTTCCTGAAGATCTCGGGGTCGGGCCAGAACTTCACGGTGGTCCCCCGCCTTGAGGATCTGCCCTCGGGCTCCGACCGGAGATCCCCCAGGGGCACCCCGCGGGCGTACTCCTGGCGGTGGATCCGATGGTCCCGATACACCGCCACCTCGACCCGCTCCGAGAGCGCGTTCACGACCGACAGGCCGACCCCATGCAGCCCGCCGGACACCTTGTACCCGCCTCCGCCGAACTTGCCTCCGGCGTGGAGCTTGGTCATAACCACCTCCAGAGCGGGCCGGCCGCTCTGGTGCAGGTCCACGGGGATCCCCCGCCCGTTGTCGCTCACGGTGCAGGAGCCGTCGGCACTCAGCCGCACCTCGATCTCATTGCACTCGCCGGCCAGGGCCTCGTCCACGGAGTTGTCGATGATCTCGTAGACGAGGTGGTGCAGCCCGTTGACGTCGGTGTCCCCGATGTACATCCCGGGCCGCCGCCGCACCGGCTCCAACCCCTCCAGGACCTGGATCTGCTCAGCGGCGTACCCGTTGCCGCCCGATTTGCGGCCGGAGCCGTGCCCGGAACCCGACTTCGCGCGGCCATTGTCGGTGGCACCGGCCGGCTCGGCCGGGCGCTCGTCGCCGGCGGGGGGCTGGGCAGCGGAAGAAGAGGGCCGGTCGGTTCCGGCAGGCTCGATCGGAAGCCACAGTTCGCTATCGGGATCTACCACTTTCGCTCCCATTGGGGAAGGCACTGGGCAGTTCGACGCCGGTGTGACCCACCCCCCGCGCTCGACCCCCAACGGGGTAGTCACACCTTGCGGAAGCCACACCCAATTCTAACAGTTTGGGGGCGCCCGGACTGGGTCCGATCGCAACTCGCCGCGAACTCGCGCGACGCGGGCTGGACGGGGCCCGCCGCCGGATGTCGCCGATCCCACAGCAGCTGGGGCTGGCGACGCTCTGGGCCCGTCCCGGCGGGCCCCCGCACTTCCAGCGAGGCGAGCCGCGGCGTCGCCGACGCAACGGCCGCCCACCAGTTCGCACGAACTCGCGGCAGCGCTCCCGGGCCGAAGTTGTGACCCCGGCGCGGGCTCCCTTCACCGTACCGTCGCCACACCCGGGCTCGCACTGCGCTATGGTGTACGCAGCGAGCGGCCCGCCGGTTGCGGCCGGGGCAGCTCACGGCAGGCTCCGAGCGCCGGTCTGGAGTGCGCTCGGGGGACCTTCACCCACAAGGCCCGCATGGGCTGATCTTGAATAGGCGGATTCCTTCGGAGGAAGTGGCGCTCTGACGCCCCCCAACCTGACCCTCGAACGGCTACACCTGGTGGTGCCCGAGGGCTCGGACGCGATGTCGTTCCTGGAGGCCCTGAACGGGCGTGAGAACGGCGACGCCCGCAGCCACTTCGCGGAGCAGATCGGGTCCCTGGACGACTTCGCGGTCATCGCAGGAGCCGGTGAGACCCCGGCGGTGACCCTGCTGCTCCCCGGGCTGGACGTGGCCTGCGCTCCCACCAAGAAGGCGCGCGCCGCCCCCGAGCAGGTGGCCCTGCGGGTGGAGTCGGTGCATCCGGCGCCCCCCGATCGGGATGGCCAGCTCCGGGGAGCGATCCGGGTGCGCTGTCCGCATCCCCTGGTCTCCTCGAAGGAGGGCGCCGCCACCGACACTTACCACCTCCTGAATCTCGCCAAGCTGGCCCGGGGCTCCAAGCCGCCGGACCGGATCCTGCTCCAGACCCTGGCCCTGGTGGATGGCTTGGAGCAGGCCGAGCGGGGGCGTGCCGCCACCCAGCGCACCCCGTTCCAGGGGGTGGTCGAGCTCTGGCGCTGCCGGAGCTGCCACGGGCTATGGCGGCCGGACCGCGATGAGAGCTGCCCCTCCTGCGGGCGGGCCTTCACCGACGAGGACCGCCACCGCCAGGAGGCGGGACGGCTGGAGTTCTCGATCCCCAAGGACCACCCCATCACTCTCAGCGTGGATGCCGCCGTGATGATCGAGCCCGAGGACGAACCCCACTACCTGGGGCGGGTGACCCGCATCGACCATCGCCGCCGGATCGTGGAGGTCGCCTGCAAGGGCTACGAGACCGCCGGCGAGGAGGGATGGATCACCCCCTCGTTCAACAAGCAGCTCTACGCCGCCAAGCGCAACACCCTGGCCTCGATCGCGGGCGGGGAGGCCCGCAGCCTGCTGCTGGCTCAGCTGCTCATCGAGCCGACCGCGGTGTTCGCGCCCGCCGCCGCCCCTAGGGACGACTGGGTCACCCCGCAGATGATCAGCAACCCGGCCCAGGATCGCGCGATCGGGATCATGGTGGCCCTCAATCCGGGCCAGGCGGTACTTATCCAGGGCCCGCCGGGGACCGGCAAGACCACGGTGATCGTGGAGGCGATCAAGCACCGCATCCAGGAGCGTCCGCAGGAGCGGATATTGGTGTGCTCCCACAGCAACCTCGCCGTCGACAACGCCCTGGAGCGGCTGGCCGGGACCCCGGGGTTGCGCGCCGTCCGAGTGGCCAAGGCGGAGCGCGTCCATCCGGCCGTCGACAGCTTCCGGGTGGAGGACGAGGATGACGACCGGCTGCTCAACGCCAACGTGTTCTTCGCGACCTGCGCCACCGCCGCCACCTCCTCGATCACCACCGACGAGACCTTCGACCTGGTGATCCTGGACGAGGCCAACAAGGCCAGGATCGACGAGGCGCTGCCCTGCCTGCGGCTGGGAGCGGCGGTGGTCCTGGTGGGCGACCACAAGCAGCTGCCCCCGGTGGAGGACGACGCGATCTATCAGATCGTCGACGATCACCCCGAGCTGGAGGAGATCGTCGACACCAGTCTCTTCGAGCGCTGCTGGGAGGGAGGGGTGCCGGAGTCAGCCCGCTGCCTGCTGGTGGAACAGCATCGGATGCACCCGGAGATCTCCCAGTACATCAGCGCCGCCTCCTATGACAACCAGCTCGAGAACGCGCCCGAGGTGCTGCAGTACCAGTACGTCACCCGGCGACCGTTCCCGGTCGCCCTGCACATGGTCGACACCGCCGGGATGCGCGGGGTCCGAGAGCGGAGGGGGGCGGGCGGCGCCCTGCGCAACGACGCCGAGGTCAAGGTGTGCGCCCAGGTGGTCAGGCTCCTGGACGAGCGGGTGGACCCGGCGCTCTCCCTGGCGGTCATCGCCATGTACGCGGACCAGGTGGACCACCTGCGACGCTCCCTCAGCCGGCGCCACTTCCGGCGTCCGGTGCGCATCGACACCGTGGACTCGTTCGAGGGCCGCGAGGAAGACATGGTGGTGATCTCTCTGGTGCGCAGCAACGAGCGCGGCCGGATCGGGTTCCTGAGGGTCCCCAACCGCCTCAACGTGGCCATCTCCCGCGCCCGAAGGCTGGTGGTGTGCGTCGGCGACGCCACCACCCTCAGGGCTGGCGAGGAGTCGATGTACGGGCGGCTGGTGGAGTCGGCCAAGGCCTGCGGCGGCTACCTGAAGGCGACCGACCTCCTGGGCGGTCGGCGCAGCCGGGCCCAGCCCCGCCGGGGCGACCAGGAGCAGGGGGGCGACCCCGCCTCGCGGCGGCACCGGCGGCGGCGCCGGCGGCCGCCCGTGCCGGGCACGAATTTGGGGGTCGCCACCGCGGGACCAACGGCCGAGGTTACGGCCCAGGGTGCCAGCCCCGAGGGCGGCGCGCAGCCGCGGCGGCGCCGTCGGCGTCGTCGGCGTCCCGCCGGCCTGGCCCCTCAGGCCGTGGGCGCGGGGACCTCGGGGCCCACGCCAGAGGGGCAGGGCGCCCCGAGCCGGCGGCGGAATCGCCATCGTCGGCGGGGCCAGCGGCCTCCAGGAGAGCAAACGGGTTCGGGCTCGCCGGCGAGCTCCGGCGGCGGGGATGTGGGAGGTGAGGCATGAGCGCATCAGGCGTCAGGTCGGTGTTCGTGGCCGGGGCCGGCCTCATGGGCTCGGGGATCGCCCAGACGGCGGCCGCCAGCGGTCTTGAGGTTCGGCTCTACGACAGTGCGCCGGGGGCCGCCGCGACCGCGATCGGCCGCATCGACGAGCGGCTGCGCCGCAGCGAGGAGCAGGGTCGGCTGGAGTCAGGGCAAGCCGCGGCGACCGTCGCCCGGCTGCGGGCCTGCCCATCGTCCAAGGAGGCCGCCGAGGCCGACCTGGTCATCGAGGCGATCTCCGAGCAGCTGCCGGTCAAGCTGGCCTTCTGGGAGGAGATGGAGCGGCAGTGCCCGGACCGGGTCATCTTCACCAGCAACACCAGCTCCATCCCCATCACCCGGCTGGCGGCGGCGACCGCGCGCCCGGACCAGTTCATGGGGATGCACTTCTACAGCCCGGTGCCGGTCATGGAGCTGGTGGAGCTCGTGCGCGGCCTGCTCACCAGCGATCAGACCCACGCCGTGGTCGAGTCGCTCGCCAAGGAGATGGGCAAGATCCCGGTGAGCTCGGCGGATACCCCCGGCTTCATCGGCAACCGGATCCTCATCCCCTTCCTGAACGAGGCCATGCAGGCGCTCCAGGAGGGGGTGGGCTCGGCCTCCGACATCGACCAGGTCGCCAAGCTCGGCTTCCGGCATCCGATGGGGCCGCTGGAGCTCGCGGATTTCATCGGCCTCGACGTCATCCTGGGGATCTGCCAGGTGATGCACGAGGGGCTGCACGACCCCCGCTATGCCCCCAACCCGCTGCTCCAGCGCATGGTGGAGGCGGGCCGCCTGGGCCGCAAGACCGGGCGCGGGTTCCACGACTACACAAACCGCAGCTGAGGGGCGGCGAGCCCTGGATCAGTCGGCCCGGGCGAACGCCTCGGCCAGGAACCGGATCCCGATCGGGTAGCGGTATTCGATCCCCCCGTGGCCACCCTCGAACAGCTCGAGCCGGACGTTGCCCACCCGAAGCCGCTCCAGCTGGGCAGAGAAGGCGACCGCCCCCACGTCGAGGTGGAACTCATCCGCCCGGCCGGCGTCCAGGTAGACCGCCCGCAGCATCCGGGCGGCGTCCTTGAGCCGGGCGACCATCCGCACCGGGTCTAAGGCGAGCCATCTCTCCCAGACCTCGGGTCGCAGCTCCCCAGTCGCCTCGGCAAAGGGCATCTCGGGGGTGCCGTCCGGTCGGGCCGAGTAGCAGGCGGCCATGCAGTAGGCGTTGATGAGCGCTGAATCGGTGGCCCGGGAGATCCCCGGCCGGCCGCGGAAGTCCGCCCAGAAGCCGGCGAACGAGCCCTGGTAGTGGTCGCGCAGAACCCGCACGGTCTCCGCAAAGTCGGGCATGTAGCAGTGCTCGAACAGGGCATCCCCGGCGTGGCTGGCCAGCCCCGAGAAGAGGTCCGGGCGCAGCAGCGGTGTCACCATCGCGCCATAGCCCCCGCTGGACTTCCCCGCCACCCCACGGTGCTCCCGGTCCGCCCGGGTGCGGAAGGCGGCGTCGACGGCGGGGACCACCTCGTCGCAGAGGTAGCTGTGATAGCGCCCGGTGCCCGCGGAGTCCAGGAACTGGCTGCCTCCGAGGCTGGTCCAGCAGTCGACGAAGACCAGGATGGCCGGGGCCACCTCGGGATCGCCGAAGAGCTGGTCGTAGAGCTCGATGGGGGTGCGCCGGAAGGCGGTGCGGTTGCGCCACATGTCCAGCTGCCCGGTCATCCCCTGGAGGATGTAGATGGTGGGGAAGCGGCGCTCGGCGTCCCTCGCGTACTGCGGGGGCAGGTACACGTAGAGCGGGCGCCGGACCGGGTCCCCGAGGAAGTTGCCCGCCAGCAGCCGGCTCTCCAGGGAGAACTCCCTGAGCTCGCCGTGCATCGGGTACCGCCAGGGCGGTCCCACCACACCCCCGGGCTCCAGCCGCGGCCCGGCGCCGACTTCATCCGCCATTGACATCCTCCCGCTCGGCACCCGACGTGCTGCTCGACCATGTCACCTGCACCGCCACGGCCGGTCGGCTCACCCTGCGTTCAGGATCTGCAGGCAGTGGTCGACATCTTCCGAGTACAGGGTAGTGGGAGGGGCGGCCGGCAGGGCGCCCCGGTCGACCGGCACGTAGAAGCCGAACGCCGGGGAGGGATTGACCAGCGCGATGGGGATGCCGCTTCGAACCGGAGGGAAGACGGCGACCAGCCAGACGCTGGCGCCTGGGTTGACGTCGGCGGAGCACACCGAGAGCCGCCCGCTGGCGAGCTCCAGGATCGGGCGGATCGGCTGGTAGTAGGTGTTCTGCAGCGGGCTGAGGTGCCGGGACGGGTCCAGGTGGTTGGTCCCACCGAACTCGGCCGCGGTCTCCAGCACGGTCTGGGTCAGGCCGACCCCGCAGGTGGATGCGCCGGGATTGGTGGCGAGAGCCACCACCTCCAGAAGGCGGCCGAAGGTGGCCAGGCTCTCAGCGTCGCGCCGTTCCTGGCCGGGCAGCAGGGGCAGGATGTCGCCGAGCGGTACCCGGCGCATGTAGTAGAAGGAGATCCGCGTCTGGTCGATGTAGAAGCCCCCATCCGGACTGCAGGCGTCCAGCCCTGATCGGAGCGGCTTCGCGTGGGCGCTGACGGGCAGTCCCGCCACCAGATCCTTCACCGCCTGGGAGGCGGTGGTGGCGCCACCCCCGCAGGAGCTGAGCCCCATGGTCAGGACCACGGCTGCGACCGCTCCCAGGAACCGACGCCGGCTGCCCTTCAGCAAGACCGCCTGGATGGCCTCAATCGGCCGGCTGAGCCAGCAGGTCGGACCGGACGAAGATCGAGCGCAGCGGGTAGCCGGCTTCCAACAGCCGCTCCCGCCCGCCCTCCTCGCGATCGAGCAGGGTGTAGACCCAGGCGATCTCGGCGCCCGTCTCCCGGACCGTCGCCGCCGCCTGCAGCAGGGACCCCCCGGTGGTGAGCGCATCGTCCACCAGCGCCACCCGCGCCCCGGGCTCCGGTGTGGGGCCGGCGAACTGGCCCCCGGACCCGTGTTCCTTGGCCTGCTTGCGGACGATGAACGCGCCCACCGTCGGCCCCCCGTCCAGCGCGCTGCAGCAGGCGGCGGCGGCCACCATGGGGTCGGCCCCCAGGGTGGGGCCACCCAGCATCCGGATCCCGTCCTCCCTCGCCCAGGCCGCGAGCTCCTTTCCGATCAACAGCGCCCCTACGGGATCCAGGGTCACCATCCGCCCATCGAAGTAGTAGGGGCTGCGCCGTCCGCTGGTGAGCAGGAAGTCGCCCACCCGGAAGGCCTTGCGCAGCATGAGGTCGAGCAGCCGTCGGCGGTCGGCTTGGTCCAACTCAGGTCGGCTCGGGGGCGCGCCAGCGCAGGACCGGTTGGCGCGCCGCCGTGACCTCGTCGACCCGCTTCACGGGAGCGTTGTGAGGGGCGGTCCGCAGCGTCTTCGGGTCCCGCTCGCCCTCGTCCAGGATCGCCAGCACGATCTCCGCCAAATGATCCAGGGAGCGCTTCGACTCGGTCTCGGTGGGCTCGAACATCATCGCCTCGGGGACGGTGATCGGGAAGTAGACCGTGGGCGGGTGGACCCCGTAGTCGATCATCCGCTTGGCGATGTCGAGCGCCCGCAGCTCGCCCTGGCCCGACCTCTTCGCCGTCGCCACGAACTCGTGGAAGCTGTCGGTCTCCACGAACACGGGCAGCCTCTCGGCGAGCAGGTGGCGCAGGTAGCGGGCATTGAGGACGGCGTCCCGGGCCACCTGCCCGATCTCGTCGCCATAGGCGCGGATGTAGGCGTACGCCCGCACCAGCATCCCGAAGTTCCCGTAGAACGAGCGCACGCGGCCGATGCTCTCGGGCCGCTCGTGATCCAAGGTGAAGCGGCCGACCTCCCGAGTGACCCGGGGGACGGGCAGGAACCGTTCCAGATCGGCGCTGACCCCCACCGGCCCCGCCCCGGGGCCGCCGCCGCCATGGGGAGTGGAGAAGGTCTTGTGCAGGTTGAGGTGCACGACGTCGAAGCCCATGTCCCCCGGTCGCGCCACCCCGACCAGGGCGTTGAGGTTGGCGCCGTCGTAGTACACCAGCGCCCCTTCCCGATGGGCGAGGCGGGCCATCTCCTCGATGTTGCGCTCGAAGATCCCCAGGGTGTTGGGGTTGGTGAGCATGACCGCCGCCACCTCCGGCCCCAGCTTGGACTCCAGATCTTCGAGGTCCACGGTCCCGTCGGGGGCGCTCCTCACGGTCACCACCGAGTAGCCGCACTGCACCGCGCTCGCCGGGTTGGTCCCGTGGGCGGTGTCCGGGATGATCACGGTCCGGCGTTGGCGATCCTCCCGACTCAGGTGGTAGGCCTGAATCATCCGCAGGCCGGTCCACTCCCCATGCGCCCCCGCCGCGGGTTGCAGCGAGACCGCGTGCATGCCCGTGATCTGGCACAGGTAGCGCTCCAGTGTCCACATCAGCTCCAGCGCCCCCTGGATGGACGCCTCCGGCTGCCAGGGGTGGATGTCGCTGAGGCCGTCCAGCGAGGCCACCTGCTCGTTGAGGGCCGGGTTGTACTTCATCGTGCAGGACCCGAGCGGGTACGCCCCCTGCTGGAGGTTGTGGTTGCGGCGGGCCAGTCTGCCAAAGTGGCGGGCCAGCTCGGGCTCACTGACGGCCGGGATCCGCGCCCGGCGACGGCGCGCCAGGGCAGCGGGGAGGCTGGCGTCGAGCCCAGGGGCCACCACCCCCGCATCGGGCAGCCGCGGTGCCGAGCCCATCTGCTCGGCGATCTCGAAAATGAGGGGCTCACCATCCGTCCAGGTTGGCTCGGGCTGGCTCACGACCTGCTCCCCGCTGGGGTGGGGGCCTCGACCAGCTCCCGCACCGCCTGTTCGTACCGATCGATTCCGGCCGGCGAGCTGGTCTCGGTCGCGCAGACCAACAGCTGGTGCGACCAGTCGGGGTCGAACCGTCCCAGCGGAAGTCCGGCCAGGATACCCCGCTCCGCCAGCTGCGCCGCCAGGACCGCGGCGTCGCCGGGGCAGCTCAGGACGAACTCCCAGAGAAACTGCGACTTCGGGTGTTGCAGGGCGAAGCCCGGGATCCCGCTCAGCCGCGCCGCCAGCTCATGGGCGCGGCGGTAGGAGATGTCCGCCACCTCGCGCATGCCGACCTCTCCCATCTTGCCCATGTAGGCGGTCGCCGCCAGCGCCATCAGCGCATGGTTGGTGCAGATGTTGGAGGTCGCGCGCTCGCGCCGGATGTGCTGCTCCCGGGTCTGCAGGGTCAGACAGTAGGCCCTCTGGCCATCGCTGTCCTTGGTCATCCCCACCAGCCGTCCGGGGATCCGCCGCACCAGCTCCTGACGGCAGGCCAAGAGCCCCACCGTGGGGCCACCCAGCTGAGGGGGGATCCCCAGCTGCTGGCCGTCCCCGGCGGCGATGTCGGCCCCCAGCGCCCCCGGGGGTTCGAGGACATTGGCCGCCAGGGGGTCGGCGACGATCAGGGCGAGCGCCCCGCGGGCGTGGGCCAGCTCGACCAGGTCACCGGTGGGCTCGACCAGCCCGAAGAAGTTGGGTTGGGGGGCGATCAACACGGCCGGGGCGGGGTCCGCCGCGAGCAGGCGCTCCGCCGCCTCGACGTCGGTCATCCCCTCCCGGGCAGGGATGAGGTCAAGCTCGGCGCCCCGCCCGGACGCATAGGTCTCGAGCACCGCCAGAATCTCGGGGTGCAGCAAAGCCGAGGCCAGGATGCGCTCGCGGCCGGTGTGCGCCACCGCCAGCAGCGCCCCCTCTGCGGTCGCCGTCGCTCCGTCGTACATGGAGGCGTTGGCCACGTCGAGGTCGTACAGCTCGGCCACCATCGATTGGAACTCGAAGATGGTCTGCAGATATCCCTGGCTGGCCTCGGCCTGATACGGGGTGTAGGCGGTGTAGAACTCGGGCCGGCTGATGGTGGCGCGCACGATCGCGGGCAGAAAGCGCGAGTAGATCCCCGCTCCCAGGAAGCAGTCCCACTGGCCGAGCGGACGGTTGGCGTTGGCCAGACGTCTCATCTCCTGGCCCAGCTCGAACTCGCTGAGCGGGGCCGGGAGCTCGATCCTGGGGTCCAGGAGATGGCCGGGAATCTCCCGGAAGAGCTCCGCCTGCTGCTGCAGCCCCAGGGCGCCCAGCATCTCCTGGCGATCGCGATCCGAATTGGGCAGGTAGGCCATCGCTCTTGGTCCTTTGTGGTGCGGGGCGAAAGTGGGGAGAATTCGCCTCAAGTTTAGTCAAAGTCCGACCTGCGCCCACCCCCGCTTAGTCGCCGCCGAAATCACAACGCAACGCGGGGCCTCTGGCCTCTCACTGCAACCGTTCCCGGCTCGACCGCGGTCGGCGGGCTGGTCCCCGGCTCCTGGCCTCCTCAGTGCTGCTCGGCGTTGGCGTAGGCGAGATAGTCGGCCTCCGCCATCAGCTCGGCGGGGAGCTCGCCCTCGAGGCGGACCTTGACCAGCCAGCCCTGGCCGTAAGGGTCCTGATTGACCAGCTCCGGATTGGAGACGGCCTTGTCGTTGGTCTCGACCACCTCGCCGGCGACCGGGCTGTAGAGGTCGCTCGCGGCCTTGACCGACTCCACCGCGCCCAGCCTGGCGCCAGCTGTCAAGCGGGTGCCCGCCCCGGGCAGGTCCAGGTAGATGACGTCGCCCAGCTGCCCCTGGGCCGTGTCGCTGATCCCGATCAGCGCCTCCCCGCCGCCGGTGGGCAGCACCCACTCATGGGTCCTGGTGAACCTGTAGTCGCTGCGCTCGGGCACCTGTGCTCCTCCTCTCCGACTTGGTCCTACTGGTCCGCTCGACGGTAGAACGGTAGCGCCACCACGGTGGCCGCCGCCAACTGCTCCGGGTCCTCCCGGACGCGCACCTTGAGCTCGGTGCCGGGGGCCGCCAGCTCAGGGGGCACGTACCCCATCGCGATCCCGGTACCGACGGTGAAGCCGAAGGTGCCGCTGGTGACCACCCCGACCTCGGTCGACTCATGCCGGATCGGCTGGTGGGGCCTGGCCAGCTGGCGCGGGCCGAGCCGCAGCCCGACCAGGATGCGGGAGGGCCGCTCCGCCGCCCGGCGCAGCGCGCCCGAACCCAGGAACTCCCCCTTGCCGAGCTTGACCACCCATCCCAGGCCGGCGGAGAACGGGTCGGTGCTCTCGTCGATGTCCTGGCCGTAGAGGCGCAGCCCCGCCTCCAGGCGGAGGGTGTCGCGAGCGCCCAGCCCGGCCGGCAGCAGGCCGAACCCCTGGCCCCGGTCGTAGAGGGCATCCCACACCCGGGCCGCTTGCTCAGCCGGCCCATAGAGCTCGAAGCCATCCTCCCCGGTGTAGCCGGTCCGGGAGAGGCGCACCGGCACCCCCGCCACCGTGCCGGGGCGGTGGTGGTAGTAACGGATGTCCTCCGGGGAGCCCTCCGCCACCAGCGGCGCCAGGATCTCGACCGCCCTCGGCCCCTGCACTGCCAGCAGGAACGTCTCCCGCGAGCGGTCGGTGAGGACCACCCCTGTTGAGGGCAGGTGCGCCTGCATCCAGTCGAGGTCAGGGTCGTGCCGGGCGGCGTTGATCACGCACATGTAGCCCGACTCATCCCGATAGACCAAAAGGTCGTCGACGATGCCCCCGTCCTCCCGGCACATGACGCTGTAGAGGGCCCGCCCCGGGGCCAGCTTGGAGACATCGTTGGTGACCAGCCGCTGCAGGTAGTCGAGGGTGCCCGGACCCTCCAGGGTCACCTCGCCCATGTGGGACACATCGAACAGCCCCGCCCGCTGGCGCACCGCCTCGTGCTCCTGCCGGATGCTGGTGTACTGCATCGGCATCTGGTAGCCGGCGAAGGAGGTCATCCGGGCCCCCAGCCTCCGGTGAGTGTCGCCCAGGGGAACTTCCAAGTCGCTCACTCCTCCTCCTCCATCTCCTCGAGCGTCTCCAACAGCTCGCGGTCGTGCTGCGCCGCCGCCTCCGCCACCGCCATCCGCAGCTGCCTCACCCGCTCCTCAGGCCATCCCAGCCGACGCGCCAGCTGGCCGTCGGTCGGCGGCTCGCCGCTCTCCTGACGCATCTCCACCTCGAGGGCGAAGATGCGCTCCCCGTCACGCGCCCACTGTTGGTCCTGCTCCCTGACCCGGGTCTCCTCCTCAAGGGCCATGGTGATGGCGCCGACCGCCACCTGCCGCACCTGGCGCTGGAACTCCTGGGGCGAGAGGGGTGCTTGCCGGGACAGGCCGTGGACCAGCCGCAGGAGCGCGGTCGTCCCCTCCTGAAAGAGGTCGGCGGTGGAGGTTCCCGGCCGACTCGCCGCAGTCGCCTCCTCCAGCACCACCCAGAGGTGATGCTGGACCAGCTGCCGGCGCGGGTCCTCGTCCAGGCTCTCGTATCCCACCTGTCCAAGCAGCCGGCCGATGGCGGCCGGGTCCAGAGGTGGGTAGCTCCGGACCATCTCGCGAATCGCCGCCACCTCCTCATCGGGCGGCTCGGGGGTGATCACTGGGCGAGTATAGGCGCGCGTTCCGCGGGGTTCGGCCGGCTCTTCGACGTTTCCCCGGCCCGTAGACTCGGGGCATGCCACCGCGAGCCCTGCGCGTGCCCCCCAACCAGGACCTGGTCGTGTTCGGGGCGACCGGCGACCTGGCCCGGCGCAAGCTGCTTCCGGCCCTCTACGAGCTGAGCGCACAGGGGCTGCTGCCACGCCGCGGCGATGTGGTCGGCACCGCGACCAGGGAGCTGGACGATGAGGGGTTCAGGCTCCTGGCCCGCGAAGCGGTGGTGCAATTCGGGCGCACCCCCCTTGACGAGCAGGCCTTCGCGGCCTTCGCCAAGCGGCTGCGCTACGTCCCCGCCCTCACCAACCCCGGCCCCGAGCTCGCCAAGGTGCTTCATCTGCCCCGCCGGATCGTGTACCTGGCGGTTCCGCCATCCTCCTTCGCCCCCATCCTGCAGGAGCTCAAGGACTCGGGCCTGTCGCGCGGCTCCTCGATCATCATCGAGAAGCCGTTCGGACATGACCTGCGCTCGGCCCGCCAGCTGAACCAGGCGCTGCACCGCAGCGTGCCCGAGGAGAGGATCTACCGGATCGACCACTACCTCGGGAAGGAGACGGTCCAGAATCTGCTGGTCTTCCGCTTCGGAAACACCCTGGTGGAGCGGATTTGGAACCGGGATGTGGTCTCGCACGTGCAGCTCACGGTCGCCGAGGACATTGGAGTTGAGAATCGGGGACATCTCTACGAGGAGACCGGGGCGCTGCGCGATATCATGCAGAACCACCTGTTTCAGCTGCTGGCCCTGACCTGCATGTCACCTCCCAGTTCTTTCGATCCCGAAGCCCTTCGGGACGAGAAGGTCAAGGTGCTGCAGTCGATCCGTCCGGTCTCCCCTGCGGAGGTGGTGCGCGGCCAGTACACCAGGGGCTCGGTCAACGGCAGGATGATGCCGGGCTACCGGGAGCTGGAGGGGGTCTCGCCGGACTCCACGACCGAGACCTACATCGCTCTGCGGCTGGCGGTGGACTCCTGGGCCTGGGCGGGTGTCCCCTTCTATCTGCGCTGCGGCAAGGCGCTGGTCACCCGCCGAACGGAGATCATGCTGTTCTGCCGGGACGTGCCGCTGCACCTGTTCGAGGGGACCGGGATCGAGGCGCTGCAGCCCAACCGCGTCACCATCCGGATCCAGCCGGACGAGGGGATCTCGTTCTCGTTCGTGGCCAAGGAGCCGGGGCCGGTGGTGGTGGAGCAGGGGGTGCGGATGGACTTCTCCTACGGCCAGTCCTTCGGCACCGAGCCCGCGGAGGCGTACGAGCGCCTGCTGCACGACGCCCTGCTCGGCGACCACACCCTGTTCATCCGCCAGGATGAGACCGAGTCGGCCTGGAAGGCGCTGCAGCCGGTGCTGGACGACATGCCGCCGATCAAGCTGTACCCCGCGGGCAGCGAGGGGCCGCCCGAGGCCCAGAACCTGATGCTCTCAGGCGCCTGGCACTCGCTGGGCCACCACGCCCAGGACTAGGCGACCGGCGTCCGGGCCAGGCTCTCGTCGGGGACCAGCTGGTCCGCCTCGATCCAGCCCTCTTCGGTGTCATCACCCTCTCCGGCCCGCACCCTGACCCACCGACCCCGCTGCTCCAACGCCACCAGCTTGGAGGCGGGCCGCACCGCCCGCCCGCGGGGCGCCGCGTGATCCGGCTGCTGGAAGAGCGGGTAGCCGGTCCCCGCCCAGCTCTGCACGATGGTGCAGAAGCCGGGTGGGATCTCCCGGTAGCGATAGACAGTGTGGTGGTCGCGCTCGCCCAAGCTCAGGATGCGCAGCAGATTGGTGGCCCGCATGGTGGCGCTGCGTTCACCCGCAGCGGTGATGATCACCCTGGTTCCGGCGGGGATCTGCTCGCACTCGATGCGGATGCGGTTCTTGGGGTAGCGGACCTTGCTCCACTGGCCGAAGAAGCCGTTGGCCAGGTCCTGCACCACCTCCGCGGTGTGGTCATCCACCACGCGGAAGCTGAAGGGAGGCAGGGCGGTCACCTGCTCGGCGATGGCGAAGACCTCACGGGGCGGAGAGAAGACCACCGCCTCCCAGCGGTCCTTGCGCTTGGGGCCAAGGTAGAGCATGTTGCGATTGTAGTCGGGAGCGACGAGCGCTCAGGTGAGCAGCGGGCGCTGTCGCAGAGCCAGGGATTCCAGCGCCTGGAGCGCCGGGTCCAGGGGACCCCAGAGCGGGAACCGCATCAGCCCAGTGTGGGACGCCTGCCGCCCCCCCCAGCGAGTCTTGAAGGTCGCGTAGCCGTGGGCGGGGTTGCTGGGATCGAACCGCCTCGGGACCCCCCACATGTCATAGGTGGTGCAGCCATGCTCAAGCCCCCACCGGATGATCCGCCAGTGCAGGGCGTAGCTGGCCCTGACTTCCGGACGGTCGGTCGAGGTCCCGCCGTAGAGGTAGATCAGCCGGGGGCCGAACGCGATCGCGACCGCGGCCGCCAGCGGCTGCTGCTCGCAGCTGGCCACGAACACCCGGGCCCCCAGCGCCCGGCAGGCTCTTTCGTAGTAACCGACCGGTCGGGTGGTGAAGCCCTGGCGCTGCACGGTTGCCAGATGGAGCCGGTAGAAGCGCTCCACCGCCGCGGCGTCATCGCCGCTCTGCACCTCAACCTGCGCCCGCTCGGCGATCCGGACGTTCCTTCTGGTGGAGGGCGGGAGCCGCTTGAACACCTCCTCAGGGCCGCCGTGCAGCTCCACCAGCCAGGTGTTGCGGTGCTGGATGTCGTAGCGCTCTGGCCGCAGCCGGAGCGACCGCCGCAGGGCCGCCCACTGCGATCCATCGACGGGCCACTCCGGATCGAGGTGCAGCGAGGTCACCCGCCGGGAGCGCAGCTCGCGGGCGGCGCGCTCGAGCAGGGCCCGTGCGGCCCCGCCGTCCGCGGGGCGCGCCAGCGCCGGCCCCCGAGGCGCGTACGCCCACCCCACCGCCCCGCCGGCCAGAGGCCGGGTCAACACCTGCAGCGCCCCCACGGGATCCTGGGCGTCGCGGTCGAGCGCGATGATCCGCAGCGGCTCCCAACCATAGGATCGACGGAGCTCTCCCCACCCCCAGGACTGCAGCAGCACCCCGCCGCAGCGCCGCCCCACCAAGTCGTCCCAGTCGGGGCGCAGCTGCGATCCCACCACCTCGGTTTCGAGGCGAGGGGCGGGCGCGGGAACAGGCGACGCCGGCATCGGGCGATTATCGGATGCGGGGGTCAGGGGCCCGCCGAATTTGGGCGTACACTGAGGGTTGCCATGCGCCGTTGGGCGATCGTAGGTGCCGGATTGGGAGCCGCCGCCGGCTCCCTGGGGTTCTGTGCCCCGGTGCTGGCCCGCAGCCTGGGGGGAGCCGACAGCGCAGTCGGAGCCGCGGTGCTCCCGGTGCCTCTGCAGTTCCTGGCCAACCCGACGGTCGCCTTCGGGCTGCTGCTGCTCGCTCTGGTCGGGATCGGCCTGGAGCTGATCCACCCGGGGGCGATCGTGCCCGGGGTGGTGGGGCTGATCGCGGGGGTGCTCGCGGTCACCGGCCTGCTGGGGATCCCCCTCGATCTGCTGGGGCTCTTGCTGGTGGCGGCCGCGACCGCCCTGTTCGTGGTCGACCTGGTGGCGCCGACCCACGGGGTTCTGACCGTGGCGGGAATCGCGGCCGCGATCGCCGGAGGCGTACTGATGTTCGCAAAAGAGCCGGTGAACCCGATCGCGCTCTTCGGGCTGCCGGTCGGCCTGGGTGGCATCTGGCTGGTGCTGAGCCGTCGCGCCCTGGCGGTGCGGCGGCGTCCGTACCCGCACCAGCCCCAGGAGCTCCTGGGAGAGGTGGGGGTGGTGAGGGAGACCCAGGAGGGAAGCTGCCTGGTGATGGTGGAGGGCGAGCTGTGGCGGGCCATCTCCCGCAACGGGATGCCGCTGCCAGTGGGCGCGGAGATCGAGGTGCTGGCGCAGGACGGACTGACGCTGATCGTGGACGTGATCGGTCTCCCGAGCGTGACGGAGACCAACCGGGACCCGGGGGGGCGGCGCCCCGCGACCGCCGGGCCGAGTGGAGGACTTAGGTCATGAGTGGCGCTATGGTGGGGATCCTGGTGGTGGTGATCGTGGTCGCATTCCTGGCCCTGATCGCCTTTGCGACCGGCTTTCGGGTGATCAACGAGTACGAGCGCGGGGTGGTGCTCCGGCTGGGCCGCCTGATCGATGTCAAGGGGCCCGGCCCACGCCTCATCATCCCGTTCGGCTTCGACCGCATGGTCAAGGTGGACATGCGCACGATGGTGCACGAGGTCCCGCCCCAGGACGTGATCACCAGCGACAACGTGACGGTCCGCGTCACCGCGGTGGTCTTCTTCCGGGTGGTTGACGCCCGCGACTCGTACGTCAAGGTGCGTGACTACATGGGCACGATCTCCAAGACCGCCCAGACCACTCTGCGCTCGACTCTGGGCCAGGCGACCCTCGACGAGCTGCTCAGCCGGCGCGACAAGATCAACGCCGAACTGCAGACGATCATCGACGAGCAGACCGAGCCCTGGGGAGTGAAGGTGACCGCGGTGGAGGTCAAGGACGTGGACCTGCCGCAGTCGATGCAGCGGGCGATGGCGCTGCAGGCGGAGGCGGAGAGGGAGAAGCGGGCCAAGATCATCCGTGCGGAGGGCGAGCTCCAGGCCTCCCAGACCCTGGCCGACGCCGCCAAGGTGATCGGGACCCAGCCGGCCACCCTACAGCTGCGCTACCTCCAGACCCTGTCCGAGATCGGGTCGGATCAGAACTCCGTGGTGGTGTTCCCGATGCCGCTGGACATGTTCGAGCCGCTGCTCAAGATCAAGCAGGCCCAGGCCGCAGGCAACGGCCACCGGTCGGCCGCTTCCGGGCCGAGCCCGGCGGAGTCGACCGTGGTCGCCAGGGCAAGCCGGGCGGAGCCGGGGGCCTGAGCGAGACAGAGCCCTCACAAGAGGCGGCCCCTCACCCGGGGGGCCGCTTCCTGCTGCTGGGCTCGGGCGAGTTCGAACCCTGGGTCGGCCCGGTCGAGAGGCCGGCGCTGCGCGAGGCCAGCGGCGACGGCGGGGTCGCGGTGCTGGCTACCGCCAGCGCGCCCGAGGGAGAGGTCGTGTTCCAGCGCTGGAATGAGATGGCCCGAGCCCATTACCGAAGCCTGGGGGTGCGGGGCGAGCCGCTGGAGGTGAGAACCCGGGCGGATGCGCTCTCGCGCGGGCCCGCCGCCGCGGTCCGGGAGGTCAGCATGGTCTTCTTCTCGGGCGGAAACCCCAGATACCTCCACGAGGTCCTGCTGGGAACACCCCTGCTGAAAGCGATCCACGAACTGCTGGCCCGGGGCGGCGTCTACGCAGGATGCAGCGCCGGGGCCATGATCGCCGGAGATCCGCTGCCGGAGGTCAACGGGCTGACGGCGCGGGCCTTCGGGCAGGGGCTTGGACTGGTCCCCCGTCACCTGTTCGGCGTTCATTGGGACGCGCCGATGATGCGTCCCTGGCGAAGCGTGATGGGAAGCGGGGTGCCTGCCGACAAGCACCTCCTGGGAATCTCCGAGCGAACTGCGGTGTTCGGTGGTGGCGATGGCTGGACGGTGTACGGCAAAGGCTCGGTGGAGCATCGCTTCGCGGGCGGCCGGGAGTGGCTGCGGCCGGGCCAGACCTTGGCTTTCTGACGACCACCCGCCGCCTGCGATGTTTCACGTGAAACCGCGCCGGGAACCTATACTGGCCGCATGTCCCGGCCCCGCGTCATCACCATCTGCAACCAGAAGGGCGGGGTGGGGAAGACGACCACCGCCATCAACCTGGGAGCGGCCCTCTGCGAGCGGGACCTGCGGGTGCTTCTGGTAGATTGCGATCCCCAGGCGAACGCCACCTCAGGGCTGGGCGTCGACTCGAAGGAGCTGGAGGCTTCGATCTACGACGTCGTGGTCCTCGGCAGGCCTCTCCTGGAGGTGGCCGTTCCGCTTGAACACGTCCCCGGCCTGACCCTGGTGCCCTCCACGGTCGGGCTGGCCGGCGCCGAGCTCGAGCTGGCGGAACTCCCGCTCCGGGAGTCGCGCCTGCGGCTGGCGCTGGACGGGCTCACGGACTTCGACTACGTCCTCCTCGACACTCCCCCCTCACTCGGCCTGCTGACGGTGAACTGCCTGGTCGCGGCCGACGCGCTCCTCATCCCGCTCCAGTGCGAGTACTACGCGCTGGAGGGGCTCACCCTGCTCACCCACACCCAATCGCTGGTCCGCCAGTCGCTTAACCCCGCGCTGCGGCTGGAGGGGATCGTGCTGACCCTCTTCGATCAGCGGACAATCCTGAGCTCCCAGGTGGTGGCCGAGGTGCGCCGCCAGTTCGGAGACCAGGCCTTCACCACGGTCATCCCCCGTTCGGTCCGGATGAGCGAGGCTCCGAGCCACGGGATCCCGATAACGCAATACGACCCCGCGGGCCGGGGGGCTGCGGCGTACCGCGCTCTGGCGGAGGAGCTGATCGAACGAGACGCACGGGTCGCCGCGTGAGCAAGCGGCGCGGGCTCGGTCGGGGGCTGGACCAGCTCATCCCCACGGGGGCGGAGTCGCTGCGTTCCGTGATGGCCGGATCCGGGGTGCATGAGGTGGCCGTCTCGCTCATCGATCCCAATCCCTTGCAGCCCCGCAGCCAGTTCGACCCCGAGGACCTGCGCACGCTAGCCGACTCCATCAACGAGTACGGGGTGCTGCAACCGCTGGTGGTCGAACCGACGGGCGATCGTTACCGCCTGGTGGCCGGCGAGCGCCGCCTGCGCGCCTCCCAGCTGGCCGGGCTGAGCCGGGTCCCGGTGGTGGTGCGTCCCGCCGGCCCCGACCGCGCCCGTCTGGAGATGGCCCTGGTGGAGAACCTCCAGCGCAGCGACCTGTCCCCGCTCGACGAGGCGCGCGCCTTCACCCGGCTGTGTGACGAGTTCGGGCTGACCCAGGAGGCCGTGGCGAACCAGGTTGGCAGGAGCCGGTCCGCCGTCACCAACACGATGCGACTGCTGCAGGCCACCCCCGCGGTGCAGCAAGCACTCGAGGAGGAGCGGATCTCGGCGGCTCACGCCCGGGCGCTGCTGGGCGTGGCCGACCCCCAGCTGCAGACCAAGACCCTGGCCCACGTGATCGCACGGAGGCTCTCGGTCCGCGACACCGAGCGGTTGGTCGGGCGGCTCTCCGCCGGCCGGCAATTCCAGCCTCGGCGCGAGGACAAGCCTCCCGCGGAGCTCGTGGCGCTGGAGGCGGCGCTGGCCAGACGGCTCAGCACCCGGGTCAAGATCCAGGCCCGGCCGCGTGGCCGCGGCCGCATCGTTATCGAGTATTTCTCCGAGGAGGAGCTCGGTGGCCTGTGTGAACGGCTCGGGGTAACTCTATAGGGCAGTGGCGAGGAGGTCCCCTCACCCGCTGTTGAGACAGAACCGCGGAGACCGGGCCCGGCCCACCATCGGCGGGTGGCACGTACATATGTTCGGAGTACGTGGACCCGCCCCTTGGGGTGACGGCCGGGGACGAGAGCTAACATGGCCAGACACCCGCTTCGCATCTGGAGCGCAACCGAGCCCATGGAGTCTGATTGAGTGTCAGCCCCCGCCGCGGAAGCTGGCCAGGGACCAAGCTGGCCCGTTGATCCCTCCGGCTGGCTTCGGCTGCTGACCGCAGGGGAAGACCGGGCCGCCACCACCTGAGCGGCCGCCGGGCCCCAGCAGCGGGTCCTGGTCTCCGCGATCATCGGCCTGGCCGCGCTGGTGGCGATAGTGATCCGAATCGAGGGACTGCTGCGGTCCGGCTTCCTGACCGCGTCTTGGAATTACGACGACGCCGTGTTCCTGGGCTCGTCGATCCGCCTGCTCGGCGGTGTGCTCCCCTACCGGGACTTCGTCCTGATCGTGCCCCCGGGGGCGACCCTGCTGCTCACCCCATTTGCCGCGCTCAGCCGGCTGGCGGGCGCTGAGACCTCCTTGGTGGCGGCGCGAGCCACCATGCCGTTCGTGAGCGGCGCCAACGTGGTGCTGCTGGGACTGTTGCTGCGCCGGCGCTCCCCGCTGGTGGTCCTGGTGGCCGGCTCCGCACTGGCGTTCTACCCGGACAGCATCCTCACCGCGCTGACGGTCATGCTGGAGCCGTTTCTGGACCTCTTCTGCCTGCTGGGGGCGGTTCTCCTGTTTGACGGCGACAGCTTCACCGGGTCGCCGCGACGGCTGGTGCTCGGAGGGTTGGCGTTTGGCGTGGCGGGGGCGGTCAAGGTGTGGGCCATCCTCCCCGTGGCGGTGCTGGGACTGCTGTTTCTGCCCCGCATCCGAGCGCGCCTCATCCCCTTTGCGGCCGGGACCGCCGCGGGGTTCCTGGTGCTCTGCGGCCCATTCCTCATCGCTGCGCCGCGAAGCTTCGTCGATCAGGTGGTGCTCGCCCAGCTCAGTCGCAACGGGGGCGCCGCCGTGTCCCGCGTGGTCCGGCTGGAGTTCCTGTCGGGGGTGTGGCCGCAGATCACGACCGGGCCGCAGACCCCGCACCTGCTCCTCTTCACTGGAGCCGTGTGTGCGGCGCTGGTGGTGTTCATCGGGTTGGCGTTCCTCTTCGTGCCGCGCGCCGTCCGAGCCGCCCGCGGCCCCGCTGACCCAGCCGTCGCTCTCCTGCGCACCACCGATCTGGAGCGGTTCGCGCTCCTGGCGGCGGTGGTGGTCCTGGCGGCGCTGCTGTGGCCTCCCGAGTTCTGGTACCACTACCCGGCGTTCTTCGCGCCGTTCCTCGCTCTGGTGCTGGCCCTCGCCGCCGGCCGCATCGCTGACGTCCGTCCGCTGCCAGGAGTCGTCGCGGTGGCGGTGGTCCTGGTCCTGAGCGCTCTCCACGCCGCCGCGATCCCCGCCTCCCTACCCGTGATCACCGGCACCTCCGCCCAGATCGCCAAGGTGGACGCCCTGGTGCCGGCGGGCAGCTGCGTGCTCACCGACGATCCCGAGTTCACGATCGAGGTGAACCGCTTCACCGCTCGCTCGACCAACTGCCCGCAGGTGGTCGACTCCTTCGGCACGACCACCACCCTGTCCCAGAACCGCACCAGCCCGAGCGGCACCGCCAAAGCCGCCTCCCTGTGGCTGACCTACTTCAGTCACGCCCAATACCTCATGCTGTCCCAGGCGAGCTCGGTCAGATTCGTGTGGACGCCTGCGCTGGAACGGTATGTCTATCGGCATTTCGTCCTGCTGACGCAGAGTCCCTGGATGATCCTCAAACGCACCGCCACGGTCGTCACCGGCCCGCCCCGCTATCACGTCCCGCCGCCGCTGCCGTGATCGAGACCGCAGTGCCGGATTGGCGTCGCCCGCAGTGGGAGGGTCGGCCTACGGGCATCTCCAGGTGCCGGAAACCTGTCCGTCGTTCAGTCCTGTGGTCGTGACATCTCCCGACGTCTGGGAGGAGGGGTTCTCCCCCGCCGGAGGGCCGAACTGGATGCTGATCGTGCCGCCCTCGCCGGACCGGTCGACGGTGAGCGTCCCCAATCCCTGATAGGTCCCCGCCGCAGCGCCGGCCACGTAACGGAGCGAACTCACCGACCCGGTCTTGGTGACGACCATGGTGATCTGGTCCTCAAAGCCGCCCCGCAATGGCGGATCGGTGAGGCGCTGCCCCGGGCGCAGGTGGCTCATGGTCACCTCGAAGTGAGCCCCGTCTGCGACCCCCGACAGCTCCACCTGGCGGCCGCCAGATTGGCAGGAGACGTGCACGCTGGACGACGGGAGGATGCCGAAGACATTGGTCGCCTCGACCAGGAACGAATCGGTGGGCAGCGAAGATGGCCGCGCCGTTGGGGTGGGCCGTGGAGGCAGCTTGACCCGGAGGGACCCGCCAGGGGTAAGGCCGCAGCCGGTGACCCCCAGCACCAACCCCAAGGTGAACGTGACCGCGACGACGACATGTCGGCGGCTTACGAGCAGCCGTCCCGCCAGGGAAGGGCTCTCCGCGGGCTGCCTCGCTCCGCCCGCTGAGCCCGTGCGGCCAAGGCCAACCGTGCCGCGGCGACCCACCATGCCGACCGACTCCCTACGGCTGTGCCCGCTGTCACCGGACTCGACCACGCCAAGATACCACGGGTTGGCCCTGGAAAGCCCGCGGGGACGCGGGGGTGACGGTCGATGACAGATGGGGGTGGGACCGCCCCTCTGCCGGTCGCCTCAGCGGCACCACCCAAGCTGCAGCTCCTCACTTCAGCGCTGAAGTGGCGAGATCCCTTGAGGCGGTGCTACCGTTCGCGGGAGTGAGCAGCGCCAATCCCGGGTCCGGTGGGGCCCGGATCCTCTGCGTCTCCTGCGGGGCCGACACCGCGGCCAGCAGCCGCTTCTGCCCCCAATGCGGAGTGGAGCTGGGACGGACCTGCCCGGCCTGTGGCGAGCTGACCAGCACTGGGGCCCGCTTCTGCAGCGGGTGCGGAGCTCAGCTCACAACCGCCGCTCCCCAGCCCCGAGCCGAGGCCGTGAGCGCGCCGGTCCGGGAGGAGGAAGGGGCCGGACGGCGGGTGGTGCCGGTGCTGTTCGCGGATCTGGTGGGGTTCACCCCGCTGGCTGAGGGCGAGGACCCGGAGGTCTTGCGGGAGTTCCTCAGCGGTTACTTCGATCTGGCCCGGAAGGTCATCACCCGGACCGGTGGAGTGGTCGAGAAGTTCATCGGAGACGCGGTGATGGCGGTGTGGGGAGCCACCACGGCTCAGCAGGACGATGCCGAGCAGGCGGTCCGCGCGGGGCTGGAGCTGGTGACCGAGGTGGCCGCGTACGGGGAGCAGCGCGGGCGACCGGGGCCCAGCACCAGGGTGGGGGTGGTGACCGGCGCGGTCGCCACCTGGGCCCGGCCGGGCGAGGGGCTGGTAGCAGGGGACCGGGTGAACCTTGCCAGCCGCGTTCAGGCCGCCGCCGATCCGGGGACGGTGCTGGTGGATGGCGCAACTCGGGAGGCCAGCCAGGCTGGCCTCGAGTACCTGGCCGCCGGGACCCACCTGCTCAAGGGGATCTCCGAGCCCGTGGAGCTGTGGCGAGCGGTCCGGGTTCTGGCGCGGCGTGGTGGCGCCGGGCGCTCGGGTAGCTGGGAGGCCGTTCCTCAAACTGTGACAAATGCGACACGGGTCTGAGGACCACCGCTGAAGGCGGTGGGCTCCGGGGCGATCCCGGTTCCTGCTTCACAGCCACCTGCCGGGCGAGGCCCGGTCTTACGGTCGGCTCCACAGGCAGTTGACGTCTCCGCCGCACTGGCGGTGACGGCCGGGCGGGCCCACCCGGCGAGGTTGATCGCGGAGTTGAGGTCTCGGTCCAAGACCAGCCCACAGCTGGAGCAGTGGTAGCTCCGCTCCGAGAGTGACAGCTCCGGTTTGACCGTGCCGCAGCGGGAGCAGGTCTTGGAGCTGGGGAACCAGACATCCCATGGCTGTAATTTGTCAAGTCCGAGCCCTCAACCCGTACTAATGTACGCATATTTCAAGCCGCCCGCGCCGCGCCGTCCGGGGCATTTCCAGCCCGATGTCCCCAGGCCTTGGTCTCGT
>DAHVMY010000140.1:0-665 GCA_027319585.1 Candidatus Dormiibacterota bacterium
GTCCCGAGCACGCGAACGGCGCGCCCACGTCGGTCACCTACCGGTACGACGGCGGCATCGCCGACTTCGTCCGGTACCTCAACGCGACCAAGGAACCGGTGCACGAGTCGGTGATCGAGTTCGGCGACGAGGCGCCCGGGATCTCGGCCGAGGTCGCGATGCAGTGGAGCGGGTCGTACGCCGAGTCCGTGCACACCTTCGCGAACACGATCAACACCGCCGAGGGCGGCACCCACGAAGAGGGCTTCCGGGCCGCGCTGACCACGATCATCAACAAGTACGCCCGCGAGCAGAAGCTGATCAGGGAGAAGGACGAGAACCTGACCGGCGACGACGTGCGGGAGGGCCTGACCGCGATCATCCACGTCAAGCTCGCCGAGCCCCAGTTCGAGGGCCAGACCAAGACCAAGCTGGGCAACACCGAGGCCAAGTCGTTCGTCCAGAAGGCCTGCAACGACCACCTCCGGGACTGGTTCGAGCGGAACCCGGGCGAGGCCAAGGCGATCGTGCTCAAGGCGACCCAGGCGGCGCGGGCCAGGATCGCCGCCCGGCACGCGCGGGACCTGACCCGCAAGAGCGCGATGAACGGCGCCGGACTGCCGGGCAAGCTGGCCGACTGCCAGTCTGGTGACCCGGCGGCCTGCGAGATCTACGTGGTCGAGGGT
>DAHVMY010000141.1:0-661 GCA_027319585.1 Candidatus Dormiibacterota bacterium
GGCACGTCTCCACATCCTTAAATACGTTAGATACGGGCTTGTCGCGCTTGTCGCCGATCACGCGTTGACACTTTTCTTCGGTGCCAAAATCATGATCATCGCGCGCCCCTCCACCCGGGCCGCCCGCTCCACCAGCCCCTGGGCCTCCACCTCTCGGGCCATCTTGTCCAACAAAACCCGTGCGTGCTCGGAGTGGACAATCTCGCGACCTCGAAACGTCACCGTCACCTTGACTTTATCGCCCTCTTCCAAAAACCGGGCGGCATTGCGCTTCTTGAACTCATAGTCATGGTCGTCGATCGTTGGCCGCATCTTGATTTCTTTCACGGACACCACGTGCTGCTTCTTCCGCGACTCGCGCTCGCGTTTTTGCTGCTCGTATTTGAAGCGTCCGTAATCCATCAGCCGACACACCGGCGGTCGCGACGTGGGCGACACCTCGACAAGGTCCACCCGGCGCTCGACCGCCATCCGAAGTGCGTCTCTCAGTGCCACGATGCCCAGCTGCTCGCCGCCATCGCCCACCAGCCGCACTTCCCGTGCACGAATTTCATCGTTGACCCTGAGGTCCTTTATGGCGATCCCTCCCCGGATAAATAGCTAGCCACCCAAACAAAAACGGGACGGGTCACTCCCCGCCCCAAACGGAACGCCCAAGCGT
>DAHVMY010000142.1:0-642 GCA_027319585.1 Candidatus Dormiibacterota bacterium
CTGTACCGGGCGCAGCGGCGGGGCGGCAAGGGCGTCCGCGGCGCGCAATTGCGCACCGACGACATCATCGACCACTTCTTCGTCACCTCGACGCACAACTGGATCTTGTTCTTCACGAACAAGGGCCGGGTCTACCGGGCCAAGGGCTACGAGCTGCCCGAGGCCGCCAGGGACGCCCGCGGCCAGCACGTCGCGAACCTGCTGGCGTTCCAGCCCGATGAGCACATCGCCGAGGTGCTCGCGATGCCGGTCACCGAGGCGGTGGAGTTCTTCGGAACCGGCGACGCGCGTACCCCGGCCGCGCACGCCGTCCTGGTCAGGCTCGCCGACGTCGGGCTCGGCTATCTGGCCCTCGGCCAGCCGCTGACCACGCTGTCCGGCGGCGAGCGGCAACGGATCGCCATCGCCCGCGCCGTCCTGCACGATCCCCGCATCCTGATCCTGGACGAGGCCACCGCCTCCGTCGATACCGAGACCGAACGCAAGATCCAGGAGGCGATCGCCCGGTTGGTGAAGGGACGGACCACCTTCGCCATCGCCCACCGGCTGTCCACGCTGCGCAACGCCCACCGGCTCCTCGTCCTGGACCAAGGGCACGTGGTTGAGGTGGGGACGCACGAGGAACTGCTGGAACTGGGGGGG
>DAHVMY010000143.1:0-635 GCA_027319585.1 Candidatus Dormiibacterota bacterium
CGCGAGGCGCTGGCCGCCGCCGCGGCGCTCCACCACCACCGCCTGGGGGCTGGCCCGCGCCTTGACCGCCGTGAGCCGCCGCTCGGCCAGCGCCGGCTGCCGGCGCCACGCCAACAACGCTTTATAATACGCCGCCACGCCCGGCTGCTCGCGGCGCGTGAGCCGCGAGTCGGCCAGCGCCGCCGCTTCCGTAGGGTCACGCGTGGACTCCACCCACCCAAACGCCTTGGCCTCTTCGGCCCGGCCGAGGCGGACAGCGTCCAAGAGGGCGGCGCCGGCATGATCCACGAAGTAAAGAAACGGGGCGGTCTCGCCGTACTCCTCCCCCATGAACAGCATCGGCACGAACGGCGCCGTGAGCACCAGCCCCGCGGCCGCCTTGGCGGCTTCCGTTCCCACCTGCGCCGTCAGGCGGTCTCCCTTAGGGCGATTGCCCACCTGGTCATGGTTCTGCAGATACGCCACCACGGTCGAGGCCGGCGGGGCGCCGCCCGGCTCGTACGGACGGCCGTAGTGCCGCCCACGGTAGCCCGACCACCGTCCGGTCTGGACCAACCCCCGCTCCATCGCCGTGGCCACATCGCCGAAGGGGCCGAAGTCCTGATAGTACCCGGCCCGGTCCGCCGTCAGGGCCG
>DAHVMY010000144.1:0-635 GCA_027319585.1 Candidatus Dormiibacterota bacterium
GGTCGACCAGGCGGCCTGCGCGCATCTCCAGGGTGCGATCGGCCCAGGCGTCCACCAGCGTTCGATCGTGGCTCAGCAGCAGCACCGACAGCCCCATCCGCTCCTTCAACGCCTGCAGGGTCGACATGATCTGACGTGCCACCATCAGATCCACCGAGGTCGTGGGCTCGTCGGCCAGGAGAAGCTGCGGTCGGGCGATGATCGCCATCGCGATCAGGGTGCGCTGACGCAACCCGCCCGAGAGCTGATGGGGGTAGAGGTGGCAGACCGTCCGGGCGTCCTCCGCGCCGGCGTCCTGGAGGGCGTCCAGCGCCAGCTCCATGGCCTCCCGACGCGAGAGGTGCTGGTGAGCGGTCGCGCCCTCGGCCACCTGGTCCCCGACCTCCATGGTCGGATTGAGGGCCAGCGCGGGGTCCTGGAAGACCATCGCTATCTCCCGGCCGCGCAGCCGACGGAGCTGCCGCTCGGGAAGCCTCGCCAGGTCACGCCCCTGATACCAGATCCGGCCGTGGGCGACCCGCCCTCCGGGAGGCAGCAGGCCCATGATGGAGAGCGCGGTCGTGGTCTTGCCGCATCCGGACTCGCCCACCAGCCCCACGGTCTCCCCCTCCCCGATGGCAAGGCTCAGGTGGTCG
>DAHVMY010000145.1:0-632 GCA_027319585.1 Candidatus Dormiibacterota bacterium
CTCAACTTCTACGGCGCATCGCTGACGCTGCTCAGCGTCTGGGACACTTTCAAGCCCTTGAGGAGCAGCATCGGCAAGCGCGCCGCGAGTCTCACGATCGCGGCCGTGCTGGCGACCGCGATCGCTCTCGATTCCTCGAGCGATTTCCTGCGCCGCTTCGCGGACATGCTGGCGGTGTTCCTGTACCTGTTTACGCCCTGGACGGCGATCAACCTGGTGGATTTCTACCTGGTGCGCAAGGGACATTACTCGGTGCGCGAGATCTTCAACCCCCACGGCATGTATGGGCGTTGGAATTGGCACGGCCTGCTCGCCTACGCCTGCGGGTTCGCGGCCATGATTCCGTTCTTCAGCACCGGGCTTTACACCGGACCGGTCGCCCGCTGGCTGGGCGGCGCCGACCTGTCCATGCTGGTGGGCCTGCCTGTCTCGGCCGGCATCTATCTGCTCGCCGCCCGCACGATGGACCTCCAGGCCGACGCCCGCGCAGCCGCGGCGGCGGACCTCGGACTGGATTCCGCCGCCGATACACCCGCGCCGGCCGAGGCGGCACTTTCCGACGCCTGAGCCGGCCGCCGCCGGCCGCCACCGGCGCCCGTCAGCCAAGTCCGCCGTCTCACTGCCACACGTAC
>DAHVMY010000146.1:0-630 GCA_027319585.1 Candidatus Dormiibacterota bacterium
AAGGCATCGTGCTCTACATCGAGGACAACCTGTCCAACCTGCGGCTGGTCGAGCGCTTGGTGCGAGATCGTCCGCTGACCCGGGTCATGCCCGCCATGCAGGGACAGTTGGGGCTGGAACTCGCGGCCGAACACGCTCCGAAGTTGATACTCCTCGACCACCATCTGCCGGATATCGACGGGATCGAGGTGTTGAGACGCCTGCGCGCTTTGGAAGCGACCTCGAACAGCGCCATATACATGCTGACCGCAGACGCCTCGCCCGGACAGAGGGAGCGCTACTTGGCGGCTGGCGCCGACGGCTATCTGACCAAGCCGGTGAACGTGAAGGACCTGCTGCAAATCGTGGACCAGGTGCTAACCTGCCGGGAGCCCGCCCCAGCGGTTTGACCGCCAGCTGGGCGGGCCGCGCCTCGCGAGGCGCCTACAATTTCGGGTAGGGGGCAAGCCCGGGTGGAGGACCGCCGGATGGCAGTTGAGGTCGAGATCGAGCGCGAGACGATCCGGCAGAGCGTACGGGAGCTGGCCCGGGCGCGCATCGCCCCGCGCGCCGCCGAGATCGATCGGACGGGAGAGTTCCCCTGGGATGTCGTGGACCTGTTCCGCGAGCACGATGCCTTCGCGGTCGCCT
>DAHVMY010000147.1:0-625 GCA_027319585.1 Candidatus Dormiibacterota bacterium
CGATCTAGCTCGGCGAAGCTCACTCAGCGCATCGAGGATTACATGCGACTCGCTCCGGGAGCTCGGGCCGCCACGCCCGCACGCCGCGAGCGCATGCCCTACCGGCTGTTCCTGCTGCAACTCGCCCAGCGGCTGCGTTACACCTATGAGGGGCGGGCCAACGGTTACGACAGTGCGCGGCAATTCCGCGACGACATACAGCTCATCGCCGATAGCCTGCTCGCCGGCAAGGGCCGGCATGCCGGGCTGTTCCACATCCGCAGGCTCCTGCGCCGCATCGACACATTCGGGTTCCATCTGGCGAGTCTCGACGTACGGCAGCACGCGGCCGTGCTGCATCGCATCATTTCCCAGGGCGCCGATGATCCCGCCTGGCCCGATCGCACCGGCGCCGAGCGTACCCGGCTGCTCGCCGACGCGCCCGGTCACCTGGACCTCGTCGCCGTCGACGACTACGGACGCCTCGCCTCCGACCGCAACATCCTCGGTGCGATCCTCGCCCAGCTGGGCGGCGCCGGGGTGTCGGTTGTGGTGCTCCGCCCGGCTCCCGGTCGGCGCCTTGCCCGGCTCGTGGCCAACCTCGCCCTCTGTGACATGGTTGCCGAGGGGCTGCACTGACGACCTG
>DAHVMY010000148.1:0-622 GCA_027319585.1 Candidatus Dormiibacterota bacterium
CGGATGCGGGCATGAGCGTGGGGGCTCCGCAGCATGACCGCATAAAGCTGCCCCGGGCGACTGACGTCGGCGGTGTAGCGGCCGCGCCCCGTGAGGAACCGGACGTCCTCTCGCCGCGGGATGGGCTGGCCCACCAGCGCCGCGATGGCTCCTACTTCGGGCGGCATGCTAGCTCACCTCCTGGGCGGTCGCCATCCGCTCGCCTGCGCGGGTGACGGCGGCGACGATGTTCTCGTAGCCTGTGCAGCGACAGATGACGCCGTCGAGCCCTTTGCGGACGGCCGCTTCCGTGGGGTGGGGATCGTGGTTCAGGAGCGCGACGGCGGTCATGAGGACGCCGGGGGTGCAGAACCCGCACTGCAGCGCATGGGCCGCGCGAAAAGCTTCCTGCACCGGGTGGAGCTGGTCTGGTCGCCCGAGGCCCTCCACGGTTTCAATCGCCGCACCGTCCAGTTGAACGGCCAGCACGGTGCATGACTTCACGGCGGCGCCATCCACCAGCACCGTGCAGGCGCCACACTGGCTCGTGTCGCACCCCACATGAGTTCCGGTGAGGCGAAGGTGGTCACGGATGTACTCGGAGAGCAGCAGGTTCGGGGGCAGGGAGTCGGTGCGCGTCTGG
>DAHVMY010000149.1:0-617 GCA_027319585.1 Candidatus Dormiibacterota bacterium
AATACCTTTTGCGTTCGGGGAGTGACGATGCCCCCTTGCGGGGTGCCGGTCACAGGATGCCGAAGGCTGCCCTCGATCATGATATCGGCCTTCAGGAAGGCGAGGATGAGCCGCAGGACCTTGCGATCCTGGATGCGGCGTCGCGCCCGCTCCATCAGCACGTGATGATCGATGGCATCGAAGCATTCCTTGATATCCCCCTCGATCACAAACCGGGTCCGCGAGGGACCGGCCGATGTCGGGTTCAGTCTGTGACGCACCCTTGCGAGCGCGTCATGGGTGCTTCGGCCGGGCCGGAAACCATACGAGATCGGGTAGAAGTCCGCCTCGAAGATCGGCTCCAGCACCAGCTTGAGCGCCATTTGGACCAGTCGGTCTCTGAGCGTAGGAATGCCCAAGGGGCGGAACTTCCCAGGCTTGCCCGGCTTCGGGATGAGCCTCTGCCGGACCGGCTGGGGTTGGTAGGTTCCTCGCCGCAGGTCTTGCCGGATATCCTCCAGAAAGCCCGCGACGCCATCGGGCCGCTCTTCGACCGTCTTTCGCGTCACGCGGTCCGTGCCGGGCGTGTTGCTGCCCCTATTACGGGCCAGCCGTTGCCAGGCATGGGCCAACGTTCC
>DAHVMY010000014.1:0-44188 GCA_027319585.1 Candidatus Dormiibacterota bacterium
CATCAACTCAAGGACACCGACTACATCACCGAGGCGGTCGGAGCTGGCGAAGCGCCGAGCCAGAGCGGGGACGTGCGGTCCCGCTTGAGAAGGTGGTTGGCGTCCTGAATCCGGGCGCCTCAGGTGCGCAGGTAGGAGGCGCCGTTCACATCGAGGATTGAGCCGCTGGCGAACCGCGCCTGATCCGAAGCCAGGAACACGATGGCGGCAGCCACCTCCTGGGGCTCCGCGATCCGATGGAACGGGCTCTGGGCCAGGATCTCGGAACCCCGCGGCCGTTTCAACTCCTCATTCGACATGTCGGTCCGGACCCAGCCGGGAGCGACCGTGGAGACCGAGATCCCGTGCGGGGCGAGGGCAACCGCCAGGGACTGCCCGAAGGCGTTCAGGGCCGCCTTGCTGGCCCCGTCACCCGGCTGCCCCGGTTCCCCCCGGAACGCGCCCCGAGAGGAGACGTTGACGATGGCGCCACCCGGCCGAGCATGTGACGAACCGCAAAGTAGGTGACGTATGCGGCCCCGCTCAGGTTCACCGCCACAGTGCGGTCGAAGGCCTGGCGCCACTTCTCAAAGTCCATCTCGGTGATGTCGTGCAGCAGACTCACCCCGGCGTTGTTCACCAGGACCTCCAGTCCACCCAGATGGGAGGCCGCCTCCTCCACGACCCGCTGTGCCTGACCGGCGTCGGAGACGTCCCCGCGCACGACCAAATGCCCGGTCCCGGGAAGCTCGGCCAGCAGCTGGCGGGCCAGCTCCTCGGAGTCGCGGTGGTGGATCGCCACCCGGTCGCCGTTGCCGGCGAAGGCAAGCGCGGTCGCGCGTCCAATCCCCCGGGAGGCGCCGGTCACCAGCACCGCCCTACCGTCCAAGCCCGCCTCCCGGTCTCGGCCCGGCGACTGCACCGCGCGCCGCCCGCTCCTCGGGATCCCCGGCGCTCAGCGGAGTCGCTCCTCGCAGGCGAACGCCAACTGGTCCAGCGGCACCCTCACCTGCTCCATGCTGTCACGATCCCGAATCGTGGCCGCGTGGTCCTCCAGGGTCTGGAAGTCCACCGTGATCGCCAGCGGAGTACCGATCTCGTCCTGCCGGCGGTAGCGCTTCCCGATTGAACCGGTGTCGTCGTAGTCGGTGGCGAATCGCGCCCGGAGCTCTTGCTCCAGCGGTCTGGCCACCGCTGACAGCTCCTCCTTCTTGGAGAGGGGAAGCACCGCCACCTGGTAGGGGGCCACCGCAGGGCTGAGGTGGAGCACCACCCTCACCTCCCCATTTACGATCTCCTCCGCATAGGCGTCCAGCAGCACCGCCAGCAGGATCCGGTCCACCCCCACCGCCGGCTCCACCACATAGGGCAGGAAGCGCCTCCCCGTGACGGGGTCCGTGTACTGAAGGTCCTTGCCACTGGCCTCCTGGTGGCGCCTGAGGTCGTAATCGCCGCGCCGGGCGATACCCTCCAGCTCCCCCCAGCCCCAGGGATACCGATACTCGATGTCCGACGAGGCGAGCGCATAGTGCGCCTTCTCGTTCTCCCCATGCGGACGCAGGCGCAGATTCTCGGGACGGATGCCGAGCCGGCGGTGCCACTCCATCCGCTGCTCGCACCAGTACTCGAACCAACGCGCGTCATCGTCGGGCTCGGTGAACCACTCCATCTCCATCATCTCCAGCTCCCGCAGCCGGAAGATGAAGTTCCCAGTCGAGATCTCATTGCGAAAGCTGCGGCCGATCTGGGCGATCCCGAACGGCACCCTCTGGCGGGAGCTGCCCAGGACGTTCTTGAAGTTCACGAACATCCCCTGGGCCGTCTCGGGGCGCAGGTAGACCACCGACCCCTCGTCCTCCACCGGCCCGATGAAGGTCTTGAACATGAGGTTGAACTGGCGCGGGCTGCTGAGCGGCCCCCCGCAGTTGGGGCAGCGATCCCCCTCCAGATGATCCGCCCGCCAGCGCTGATGGCACTCCCCCAGGCAGTCCACCATGGGGTCGCTGAAGTTGGAGAGATGCCCGGAGGCCTGCCAGACCAATGGGTTCATGAGGATCGCTGCCTCGATCCCCTCCACGTCGTCGCGCAGCTCCACCATCTCGCGCCACCAGAGGTCCCGGATCCGGCGACGAAGAAGCACCCCCAGGGGCCCGAAGTCATAGACGGCGTTGATGCCGCCGTAGATCTCGCTGCTCTGGAACACAAAGCCGCGCCGCTTGCACAGTGAGACCAGGGTCTCCAGCCGGGTTTGCGCCAGCTCCGCCATCCAGACCTCCCGAGGCTCCCCGGCCGGGGAACCCGAACTCCCAAGAACCCGGTCATTCTATCGGGCGCGCCCTCCGGCCCTGCGCCGATTGAGACCACCAGCATCAGGGGCCGCCTGCCGCGGCCCGCGCCGGGCCTCCGGCCGAGCCTCGGAGGCGTTCGAGAGGCCGATGCGGAGGTGGATCCAGGGCACTGATAGCATCGACTGGTGCTCCAGCTGTATGACACGCTCTCCCGGCAGGTGGTGCCGGTGAGGCCGCTGCGGCCAGACCGTCTCACCATCTACAGCTGCGGGCCAACGGTCTACCGCTCGGTGCACATCGGCAACCTGCGCACCTATCTGCTGGCGGACTGGATCAAGCGCATCGCCCGGGCCCAGGGCTGGGAGGTGCTCCACGTCAAGAACATCACCGACGTCGGTCACATGCGCCAGGAGATGGCCGAACGCGGCGGGGACAAGGTCATAGCCGCAGCCCTGGCCGCCGGACGCACCCCCAGGGAGATCGCCGGGCAGTTCGAGGATGAATTCCACCAGGCGGAGCTGGCGATGGGGATCGAGCCGGCCGACCACTTCCCCCGGGCCACCGACCACGTCCCCCAGATGCTCCAGCTGATCGGCCGTCTCCTAGAGCGCGGGGTGGCCTACGAGGTGGATGGGACGGTCTACTTTGACACCGCCAGCTACCCTGCCTACGGCGAGCTGTCGCGCAACTCCATGGAGCAGCTGCAGGTGGGGGTGGGCGCGGAACCCGACCCCGCCAAGCGCCATCCCGCCGACTTCACCCTGTGGAGGAAGGCCGATCCCGGGCGCCAGCTGATGGTCTGGGAAAGCCCCTGGGGCAGCGGCTTTCCCGGCTGGCACATCGAATGCTCGGCGATGTCGATGGCCTACCTCGGCGAGCAGATCGACATCCACACCGGCGGGGTGGACAACATCTTCCCCCACCACGAGGACGAGCGCGCCCAGAGCCAGGCCGCGACCGGGCAGCAGTTCGTACGGCTGTGGGTCCACGGCCAGCACCTGCTCGCGGACGGGATCAAGATGGCCAAGTCCTCAGGCAACGTGTACACCGTTGAGGATCTGCGGGACCGGGGGTTCGACCCCCTGGCCTTCCGCCTGCTCTGCGCCTCCGTGCGCTACCGGACCCGCCTGAACTTCACCCTGGCCTCCCTGGCGGCGGCCGAGCAGGGGCTGCAGCGGCTGCGCCGGGTGGGCTCCCGCGAAGTCGTCGGCGCTGATGAGGATGTCGCAGGTGCCCTCTACGGACGGGTGCGGGAGGCGCTGGAGGACGATCTCGACCTGCCGGCCGCCGTGTCCGAGCTCTTTCAATTCGCGCGGGACTCGGGGATCGGAACCGCCACCAGGTCACTGGGCCTGCGCCTGGCGGACCGGCTGCTGGGGGTGGGGCTCGATCGTGAACCCGCTCCGGAGCCCGCGCCCGGGCCGTGGGTCTCGGTCGCGACCGCCCGGGAGCGGCTCCGCGCGAACCGCGACTTCGGCGCAGCCGACGCCGAGCGACACCGGCTGGTAGGCATGAGGGTTGTCCCCGAAGACGGCCACCAAGCCACCAGCTACCGGGTCGCCACCGCCTCGGACCTGCGCCGGGGCACCATCTCGTCACCGCTGGAGGTGCCGGACCAGCGCCGCGAGCCCGACCTCTTCGAGGTCAGCGTCAGCATCGTGACCCAGGGTCACCCGGAGGACCTCGGCCGGTGCCTGGCCTCCATCGGGCGGCACCTCCACGGCCACAAGGTCGAGGTCCTGGTGGTCGACAACGATGCCCCAGCGGGATGCCGCGCGGTTCTGGAGGAGGCCTCGGGACAGCTGCCGCACCTCACAACCTTCTTCGCCGACCACCGCCTCGGAGAGGCGGCCGCCCGCAACGTCACCATCCGGGCGGCACGTGGGCGGGTCCTCCTGATCCTGGACACCGGGGTGGAGCTCACCGGCGACGCCTTCGGACCGATCCTGGAGGCGCTCGCCGACAAGGAGGTGGGGGCGGTCGGGAGGTGGGGTGCGCGCAGCGCCGACATGCGCGAGTTCTTCGACACCGATCAGGAGCTGGTCGACGCCATCGACGGGTACTGCCTGGCGCTGGCACGTCATCGCTTCACCGAGCTGGGACTGCTCGACGAGCGCTTCCGCTTCTACCGCATGCTGGACTTCAATCTCTGCCTGCAGCTGCGGGCGCAGGGGCTGCGCCAGCTTCGCCTGCCGGGCCTCCCGGTCCTGATGCATGAGCATCGCGGCTGGGAGGAAACCGATCCGGATGAGCGGGACCGCCTCTCGCGGCTGAACTTCCGCCGCTTCTACGATCGCTGGCATCACCGCCTGGACCTGCTGGTGGCCGCGGGCCCAGCCCCGGCCCACTGATCAAGAGCTGAGCTCGACCAGCACCCGGGCCGCCCTGATGGGGCGGTCCAGATGGTGCTCCAGGTGGGCGATGAGGATCGCCTGCACCTCGTCCCGGAGGCTCGGCTGCCAGCGCAGCCTCAGCACCGTGGCCTCGTCGGCGACCGCCATCCGGCGCAGCACCCTGAGGGTGGCGGCCCCGCAGGGAAGGCCGGGGGCCCGCGCCTGGCACTCACCCTGGACCACCCCACCCAGGGCGGCCACGAAGGTGCCGTCCCGGTTCTCCAACTCCCGGCCGCAGGCGACGCAGGTGGTCAGCTCCGGCTGGTATCCGCCCGCGGCGGCGAGCGCGAACGCCGCCAGGGAGAGCGCCAGACGGGGGTCGGCGGCGACCACGCCGATGCGGGTGGAGGCCTCGGCCAGGATCTCATACACGCGGGGCTCGGGATGCCCCTCCTCGACGGTCGCGTCGACCAGCTCCGCCAGCACGGAGGCACACGCCAATCGGACCGGGTCGGCACCGCTCAGGGAGGCTCCCAGCGGCCTCGCCTGGGCCAAGACAGCGAGGCTGCGGCCGGGGATCAGCTGCAGCCGGCTCCGCGCCAGCAGATCCATGCCCGCGGCATTGCGGGCCCTGGCCCGGCGGAGGCCCTTGGCCAGCACGCTGAGCTTGCCGTGGTCCCTGGTGAGAACGACCAGAATCCGGTCGGCATCGCCGAACGCGCGCCGGCGCAGCACTATCCCCTCATCCGTGAAGGGCGTGGGCACCTCGATCAGGCGGTGCCGGCGGGGGTGCTCCCCAGCGGGTCGGCGGGCGCGGCCGCGACCTCGAACGGCTCCTCCCGGCTGAGGCGCACGGTCTGAATCGCCTGCCGGTCGATTGACTCGACCGTGATCGTGATCCCGTCGCCGGCGTCCACCTGCTCGCCGACCCGCGGGATGCGGCCCAGCAGCGAGTACACCAAACCGCCCACCGAGTCGAAGTCCTCCCCCTTCAAGTGGAGCTGGAGCAGCTCGTTGACGTCGTCGAGGCTGGCGGAGGCGGACAGCAGCGCCTGGTTGGGGGCGATCAGCTGGATCTCCTCCTGCTCGCTGAGGTCGTATTCGTCGCGGATCGGGCCGACGATCTCCTCCAGGACATCCTCGATGGTGACCAGACCGGCGGTACCCCCGTACTCGTCGACCACCAGGACCAGGTGCACCTTGGCGAGCTGCATCTCCTGGAGCAGCTCTCCGAGGTGCTTGGCCTCGGGGACGAACATGGCAGGACGGGCGAGCTCGCGCACCTCGGCGGGAGCCGGACCGGCTCCGGCACGGGCGCGCAGCAGGTCCTTGGCATAGACCACCCCAACGATGTTGTCCACGGTCTCCTCATAGACCGGGATCCGGCTGTGGCCATGCTCCAACACCACCTGGACAGCCTCCTCCAGCGAGGCGTCGCTGGGGAGCGCCACCATCTGCACCCTGGGCACCATCACCTCGCGGACGGGCTTGTCAGTCATCTCCAGGACCCCGTGGATCATCTCCCGCTCCTCCTCCTCGACCACCCCCTCCTCGGAGCTGGCCGACACCAGAGCCTTGAGCTCCTCCTCCGTGAGGAACGGGGTTCCCCGCCCCCCCTCTCCGGGCAGCAGCCGCGTGATGCCGGAGGTGATCCAGCTTAGGACCGCAACCAGCGGCCCGAGGACCGTGGTGGCGGCCGCCACCGCCGGAGCCACCACCCGGGCAACCTGCTCGTTGTGCTGAAGCGCGTAGGCCTTGGGCCCGATCTCACAGAAGAGCATGACCAGCACCGCCAGCGCGACCGCGGACCAGAAGCCCGCCCCGGTGCCGAAGCGGCTCGCCGCCAGCAGGGTGGCCGAGGATGAGGCCAGCATCAGCGCGAGCGTGTTGGTGACCAGGATCGCTCCCAGGTAGCCGCCGGGGTTGGCGTGCAATCGCTCGATCAGAGCGGCCCGCCCGTCCCCCTCCTCCGCCCGGGCGCGGACCCGGATCCGGCTCACCGAGGTGAGCGAGGTCTCAGCGGTCGCGGATAGCGCCGCCAGGACGAGCGCCGCGACCAGAACGACGATGAGCCAGACCGTCATCACCCCTCACCGAAGACGGGCGGCCGAGGTCTGGGCGGCCGTCGCCACAGACGGGATGCGGCCGGGCGGTCCGCGGCGAGGCAGCCGCCGCATCCGCTCAGGGCGCCAGCACTGTGCCCGCGTATTCGACCAGCGGGTGAGCCAGAGCTCATCTTCGGCCCGAGTCTAACAGCCGCGCGATCTCACCGGAACAGGGCCGACACCGAGCGCCCCTCGTGCACCCGCACGATGGCCTCCGCGATGAGCGGCGCCACCGACACCTGGGTCACCCGGGGGCTGCGGGCCACCTCAGCCGACAGCGGAATCGTGTCGGTCACCACCACCTCGTCGATGAAGGCATCCTCCAGTCGCTGCAGCGAGCCGGCGCTCCACACCCCGTGGGTGGCCAGCACGTCCACTGACCTGGCCCCCTCCTGCTTGAGCGCATTCGCGGCCCCCACCAGCGTCGAGGCGGTTGAGATCAGGTCATCCACCACCACACAGGTGCTGCCCTCGACGTCACCGATGACGTTGAGCACCTCGATGTCGTCGTCGCGGGGACGACGCTTGTCGATGATGGCCAGCGGCGACTCCAGAAGCCGGGCGATCGCCCGGGCACGGGCGGTGCCCCCCACGTCGGGGGAGACCACAACTATCGGCTGGCGCCCGTGGCGGCTGCGGATGTGAGCGGCGAGAATCTTGCTCGCGGTCAGGGCATCGACCGGGATGTCGAAGAAGCCCTGGATGGCCTCGGCGTGGAGGTCCAGCACGATCATCCGCTCCGCCCCCGCGACCTGCAGGAAGTTGGCCATCAGCTTCGCCGAGATGGGGTCGCGCGCCCGGGTCTTCTTCTCCTTGCGCTGGTATCCGTAGTAGGGCAGCACGGCGTTGATCCGGGCGGCGCTGGCCCGCCGCAGCGCGTCCAGGATCACGAACAGCTCCATGTAGTTGTCGTTCACCGGCGGGCAGGTGGGCTGGATCACGAAGACGTCATGCCCGCGCACCGACTCACCGATCCGCACGTCGAACTCACCATCGGCGAAGCGGGTGATCTCCATGGGGGCCAGCGGCACCCCCACCTCTTCGGAGATCCTCTTGCCCAGCTCGGGATTGGCGGTGCCGCACAGCAGCATCAGCGGTCCGTCCGCCCCCCTCAACCCTCCTCCTCCGCAGCCACTTCGGCGACCGGACGGCCGCCCGGCCGCCGGCGCGCGACCCATCCCTCCAGGTTCCGCTGGGGCACCCGGGACACCGCCAGCGCGCCCGGAGGCACATCCCCGGTCAACACCGACCCGGCGGCGGTGTAGGCACCCTCGCCCACCCGGATGGGCGCCACCAGGATGGTGTCACTTCCCAGGCGCACCCCGTCCTCGATCACGGTGCGGCGCTTGGCGATGCCGTCCCAGTTGGCGGTGATGCTGCCGGCGCCCACGTTCACGTCATCCCCCAGTTCAGCGTCCCCCAAGTAGCTCAGATGCGGCACCTGGCTGCCCGCGCCGATCCGGCTGCGGACCACCTCGGTGAAGGTCCCGAGGTGGCTGCCGGGGCCGAGGACGGTGCCGGGACGAACCCGGTTGTAGGGCCCCACATCCACCCCCGGCTCCAGCTTACAGCCGCGCAGCACGCTCCGCCCCACCCGGCAGCCATCGGCCAGCTGGCAGCTGTCAAGCTCGGCGAACGGACCCAGCTCACACTCCCGCCCGACCACGGTGGCGCCGCGCAGCACCGTCCCGGGGTGCAGCACCGAGTCCTGCCCGACCTGCACGTCGCAGTCGACCCAGGTGGAGCCCGGATCCACGACCGTCACCCCCTGGGCCATGAGGCGCCGCAGGGTGCGCCGCCGCCATGCGGCCTCCGCCGCCGCCAGCTGGACGCGGTCGTTGACCTGGAGGGCCTCCTCCGGATCGCGCAGCGACACCAGCTCCGCGCCCCCGCCTATGGCCTGGGGCACCCAGCTCAGATACAGCTCCCCCTGGGCGTTGTCGCGGCTGAGGCCGGCCAGCGCCTCCCAGAGCTGAGGCAGCCTGAAGGTGTAGGCACCGCAGTTGACCTCGGCCCTCTCGGCTCGGACCGAATCATCCGCGGCCTCCACCACCCGGGACAGCCGGCCCGAGGGGTCACGCTCCACCCGTCCATAGGACGCGGGATCCTCGACCTCGGCCACCAGAACGGCGGCCCCGGAGTTGCCCTGGGTGAACGCGGCCAGCAAACGTCCGAGCGTCGCCCCGGACAGCAGCGGCATGTCCGCCGGCAGCACCAGCGCCGCCCCGGCCCCGGCCAGCGCCTCTCGGGCGGCCAGCACTGCGCCCCCGGTTCCGTCGGGGGCCGGCTGGGTCACGACCACCGCCCCACGACCGACATGGGCTGCCAGCTCGTGGTCATCGGCGCCCACCACCACGATCGGAGGCTCCTCGGTGACCGCCCTGACCGCCCGCAGGACATGATCGATCATGGCCAGGCCGGCCACCTGGTGCAGGGGCTTGGACCGCGAGGAGACCATCCTGGTCCCGCGACCGGCCGCCAGAATCACCGCGCGCACCAAAGTGCTGTCAGCCACTCTCCACCTCGCGGTCGGCCGCGCTCACTGGGACTCGGAGGGCGAGTATAACAATGGCCGATCGGCCCGGGCGCGCCCGCTCAGCGAGGAGTCCGAGGCGGGCTTGTCTCCTTCAGGAAACGGTAGTGCTCCCGCCATACCAGCCGCGGCAGGCGAAGCCAGCGGGGGAGGTCGCGGAGCCCGGGAATGAACGGCACCAGCACCAGCAGAGTCGAAAGGAACCCCATGATGAGCACCACCATCAGGTCGGCGTTGGAGGCGTTGTTGAAGGGGGGGATCTGGTACCAGAAGGTGTAGAGCCACAGCCACGACTGCCCGGGGTACCTCCCCGTCTCGTTCATCATCCCCCACTGAGTACCGTTCAGCTTCTGCTGGGCGGCCAGGCCGCTGAAGTAGGTGCCGTCACCGAGGAAGAGCAGAGGACCGGTGTAGTTGGTGTCATAGAAGCGGCCGGTTCGCATGAGCAGCGCGTCCAGGGCGCCGGCGCGGGCGTCCTCCAGCAGCCCCTGCATCATCGTGTTCAGGGGTCCGTAGGGCCCCGGCGGAACCAGCACCGAGCCGGAGCGGACCCGGGCGTGCTGCAGGGCGGCTGAGTACGCGTTGAGCCACAGGGTGCGCTGCCCCGAGGGAGCCTGCTCGAAGCGCAAGAGCGCAGCGTGCAACGCCGGCCGACCCACGCTGGCCAGCCGCAGGGGAGAGAGCACGTCGTCCTCGGCCGCGTCCACCGGCTGGTGGATGCCGGCCCAGACCTGGGGCTCCAGCGGCCCCAGGGTCTGCACCGCGCCATTGCCGGTGTCGTAGGGAGGGCCGTAATCGGCGCTGAAGCTGGTCCCCTGCACCTCCGTGGTGGCAGTCTGCAGCAGATCCAGTGGCTGGGCCTTGGCCCAGCTCTGGATGGTGACGGGCGGGGCGTCGGGCGAGGAGAGGACCGCGGCGAGCACCACCACCACCGCCAGCATGATGACGAGCGCGACCGAGATCTCCTTCACGAGGTCGTAGGGCGCGGTCGGCACGCCCCGGTAGTACTCCTGCTGGGAGAGGCGCCGCGAGCGGGCCATCAGTCGAGGTCCTCGGGCGGCCTCACCACCCCCCGGTGACGAACCAGCAGCACATGGAAAGCGACCAGGGCCACCACCAGCAGAGGGAACAGGATGATGTGCAGCCCGTACATCTGCCCGAAGTTCAGGACGTTGAAGAAGGCGCCGGCGCCGGTGGAGTTGACCGCGTCCTTGGCATTGACCGCGATCCACTGGGAGTCAAAGTTCTGCTGCGAGATGTAGCCGGTGAAGGCGGTCACCACCGCGATCAGGAAGATCACCACCCCCACCATCCAGGTGGCCGCGCGGCCGTCCCGCCATCCCTGGGCGAAGTACTGGCCCCAGAGGTGCAGGACCATGAATATGAAGAACATCTGCACCGACCAGAAGTGGATGCTGTTCATGAAGCGGCCCTGCGGGGAGACATGCCACCACTGGGGCCCGAAGAAGGCCAGCACGACACCGCTGGCGACCACCAGGACCAGCGAGGCGATCGTGACCACCCCGAACACGTAGACCCAAGAGCCCACGTACGCCGGCTCCTGATCCGGGAGCAGATGCTCCATCGGGAGCTCGCGCTCCAGAAAGCCGCGCAGCCCCACGGTCCAGCTGCCCGAGCCGGGTTCTTCTCCCCCCTCCCGCGGGGTGGCAGGCTCAGTCGTCACGCCTTTGCTCCTCGTAGCTCCGGCGGCGGCGGCGCCGGCCTGGGAAGGGCAGGAAGAGAGCCAGCACGAAGAGCAGGATCATGAAGAGGATCACGCCCAGGTTGGGCAGCGAGATCAAGAGGACGCCCCAGTGCAGGTACGGGGCGGGCTGGTTCACGCTGGTCACCTCATGGGGAGCCGATGGCCGTGCGAGCGCGGGCGCTCTTGGATGGATTCTATGGAGCGGCGGTGGCCCCGCAAAGGGGGTTTTCCACGGGGCGAACGGCTACTCGCGGACCCAGCCCACCACCCGCGCCGCGGCCGCTATTCTCAAGGTATGAATGAGACCGCGGCGCCGGCCGGGGCGGGGGTCGTGGCCGAGACCCTGACCCCAGGAATCCTGCGCCTCACCCTCGACCGGCCACAGCAGCGCAACGCCCTGACCGGGGAGCTGGCCGCGGAGCTGCGCGGGCAGCTGACCAAGGCGCGCACGGATCCGCGGCTTCGGGTCGTGATCGTGACCGGACGTGGGGCGGCCTTCTGCGCGGGCGCCGATCTCGGAACCCTCACCCACGGTGCCTCCACGCCGCAGGAACGCCGCCAAGTGCTGGCCGACTACTACCGCACGTTCCTGGACCTCCGGGATCTGGAGGTGCCGACCATCGCCGCGGTCAACGGTCCCGCCATCGGCGCCGGGCTGAACCTCGCGTTGAGCTGCGACCTGCGGCTGTTGGCTGAGGGAGCCCGCTTGGCGGCCCCGTTCTTACGGTTGGGGATCCATCCCGGCGGGGGTTGCAGCTGGCTGCTGACCAGGATCGCCGGCACCGCCAGCGCCCGGGAGATTTTGCTGCGCGGGCGTCCCATCTCCTCCGAGCGGGCGCTGGAGGTTGGCCTCGCGACTGCGGTCGTGCCCCCGGAGGAGCTCGAGCCGGAGGCCGAACGGTGGGCCCGGGATATCGCCGCTCTCCCAAGAGCCGTGGTCCGCGACCTGAAGCGCACCCTGAACCTGGCCGAAGCCGGTGCGAGCTTCGAGGCCACCCTGGCCTTTGAGACTGCCGCCCAGGCGGAGTCCATGGGGACCGCGGATGCGGCGGAGGGGTGGCGCGCCTTCAGGGAGCGGCGCGAGCCCAGATTCAGCGACAGCTAGGCAGGGGCCCTGACCGTGCCCACGACCGCCGACGGGCACCAGTTCGCCATCGGGCACAGCTGACAACGCGGACCCCGGGCCAGGCACACCGCCCGCCCGTGGGCGATGAGACGCAGGCTGAAGTCGGTCCACTCTGAGCGGGGGACCATCCGGCACACCTCGCGTTCGATGCGGACAGGATCCTTGGTGCGCACGATCCCGAGTCGATTGGTGAGACGCATGACATGCGTGTCGACCGGGAATCCCGGCACCCCGAAGCCGACGCCCAGCACCACGTTGGCGGTCTTGCGCCCAACCCCGGGCAGGCGCAGCAGCTGCTCCATCGCGTTGGGCACCTCACCACCGAACTCCTCGGCGAGCACCCTGCCCATCCCAATCAGGGAACGTGCCTTGGCCCTGAAGAAGCCGGTCGAGTGGATGATCTCCTCGAGCTCGGCGGGCTCGATGGTGGCGTAGTCAGTGGCGGTCCGGCAGCGTTGAAACAGGCGCGGGGTGACCGCATTGACCCGCTCATCGGTCGTCTGGGCCGAGAGGATAGTGGCCACCAGCAGCTGCAGGGGGTCGCTGTGGTGGAGCGCGCAACTCGCGGGGTACAGGACGGCCAGCGCTGCCACCGCAGCCCGCGCCCGCTGGCGGGCGCTCCTGGGCTGACCTGACTCCATGCGAGGCCATTCTCGCTCGCCCGAGCCCACCGGCGCTCTCGTAGTGCGGCCCGGTATCCTGGCATCATGTCGGGTTCCACCATGGCAGCCACCGGCCGGCGGCTGGCCGGCTCACGGCTGGCGATCGGGCTGCTCGCCGTGCTGGTCACCTTCATCGTGGCCGGATGTGGGGCCTTCGGAGATGTCGGCGACCCCACGGATGCGCACATCCTGACCGCTCCCGGCGCTCCGGTCCAGCAGCGCGACAGCAAGCTGTCCCTGGAGGTGCTGCCCAAGCCCCCGGCGCACCCGGACTACAAGGTGATCATCTACCACAACGTCAACACCGTGGGGGAGTTCGTGCCCGAGAGCCTCACCGTCCCGGTGGGGTCCACCGTGGAGTGGATCTGGACCGACCAGTACGACCAGCACAACGTCTGGTGGGTGGACCAGGAGTTGGTCAACTCCCCCACCCGCGGTGCCGGGTTCAAATGGGCCGTCAAGTTCCTGGCCCCGGGGGTGTATGACTACTACTGCACGCTCCATCCCGGGATGCTCGGACGTGTTGTCGTCACCGGCTAGGATGCGCCGACGGCTCTTGCCGGTCCTGGCGGCGCTGCTGCTGGGTGGCAGCCTGCTGGCGGCCTGCGCCAGCCCGACCGCCGCCCCGCGGGCCGCGCTCCAGGACTTCCTGGTGGATGTGCATGCCCACTCGGTGGTGTACGCGTACACCCTGCTCACCAACTCGGCCGAGGACCGGACTCCGTTCGTCCCCTTCTTCAATTGGGTGAAGTCGAGCCGGTCCAGCTTCAAGATCGTCTCCCTCCATATGGTGAACGCGGTGGACGCCGAGGCCACGGTCGCCGTCAGCTCTCCAGGAGCTTCAACCCGCTATGTCCAGGTGCAGATGGTGGAGTCGGGCAACGCCGGCGACTGGCTGGTGAACGCCCCCTTCGTGACCGAGGGCGACCGAGCCACCAGGCTCTTCGAGTAGCGAGGCCGACCCGCCCGACGCTGGCCGCCTCCCGGTTCCTCTTCCGTGCGCCCCGGCCCACCCGGAGTGGACTGGCGCCGCACCCCGGATCGCTCCGGGCGGCAGCCCACTGTCCACCATGTGCGACTTCGCTTCCCCGGCGGACCCGGACAGTACGCCGGGTGCGCCGCGGACGTTGACCCGGTGGGTGTCTTGGGCCAGAGTGATGGGGTCACCGTGCGGCAGCTGGGGATCGACCCGGCTCACCTGGGCTGCTCGGTGCCGCGGTCCGACCGCAACCGCATCCGGCAAGCAACGCCCCGGGCGGCGGGTGGGAGCTCGGGTAGACTCGGGCGGTGGAGCTGGTCGCCGACCATTCGCTTCTCAGGTGGGAAGCAGCATCTGGCGGGGCAACCGTCGGCTTGAGGAGAGCGGGACGAACACCCTGCCGCAGGCCAGGCGCACCGGCTTCTCGGGCGACGGTGGCCTCGATCAGCGTTCCGCGTCGATGAGACGCTGGCCCCCTCGAAACGTCCCGCCTCCATCTGATCCCCGCGGCGAGGAGCAGGCCAACGTCCCGGGGCCGCTGCGCGACCTGCCCCCCGCGTTCTGGGGACTGGCCGTGCTCACCGGCATCGGCGCAGGTCTCGGGGCGATCGTCATGATGGCGGTGCTGCGGTTCATTCAGCACCTGGCCTTCGACTATCACTCCGGCGAGTACTCAGCCGCCGCTGCCGCCCACGGCCCCGGACGGATCGTGGCCGTGGTGGCAATCGGAGGGCTGGTGACCGGGGTGGGACTCTGGCTGCTCCACCGCTCCGGCAAGGGAACCGGCGGGGAGCCAACCGAAGTCGTCTGGACCCATCGCGGCACGATCTCGGTCTCGCGCACCCTGCTGAGCGGCGCGCTCTCGGAGGTGACGGTCGCGCTGGGGGGGTCGATCGGCAGGGAGGCGGCCCCCCAGCGCACCGGCGCAGCCGCCGGAGCACTGCTCGCGCGCCGGTCCCGGCTGACCGCCGAGCAGAGCGCCCTGCTGATCGCCTGCGGCGCGGGCGCCGGTCTGGGCGCGGTCTACAACGTGCCCTTCGCGGGTGCGCTCTTCGCCGCCGAGATCTACCTGGGATCGCTCTCGCTCACCGCGGTCGTGCCCGCCCTGCTCACCTCCGGAGTCGCCACGGCGGTTTCCTGGCTCACCCTGCCCCGTCACGCGGTCTACTCGATCCCTCACCTGGCGAGCCCGGATCTGGCGATCATGGTCTTCGCCCTGGCGATCGGGCTGCTCGCGGGGCTGGCGTCGGCCGGATACGTCCACCTGATCGGATGGGCCAGCGACCACCGCCCGAGGGGACGCCTCCTGCTTGTTGAGCCGCTCCTGGCGTTTACCGCGCTCGGCTTGATCGCGGTGAGGTACCCTCTGCTGCTGGGCAACGGCGTCGACCTGGCCCAGTTCGCCTTCACCGGCTCCGGCGCCACCCTCGCCCTGCTGGCGCTGGCCGGCCTCAAGCCCCTGGTCACCAGCGCCTGCCTGCGCAGTGGGGCCATCGGGGGCCTCTTCACCCCGACGCTCAGCTTCGGGGCGGCCTTCGGGGCCTTGGGCGGCCATCTGTTCCTCCTGATGGTTCCCGGTGCCATGACTGCCTCGTACGGGATGCTGGGGGCGGTGGCGCTGCTGGCAGCGGCGATCGAGGCGCCCCTCACCGGAATCGCCATGATGATCGAGCTCACCCACAGCGTGAATCTGGTGGCGCCGATGGTCCTGGCGGCCGTGGCCGCCACCTTGGTCTCGCGACGATTCGACCTGCGATCGATCTACTCGGCGAGGCTGCCACCGCCATAGCTCGGCCGCCACCAGCGAGGGCTCACCCCGACCGCGCTCGGGGTCAGGTCTGGGGAGCCACCTCTGGAAGGTCCCCGATCGGCTTGGTGTTCCCGAAGATGTCCTGCTCGGCATCCTCACCACCCCCGGCCCGGCCACGGGATGGAAGTCGGTCCGAGCGGCGGTCAGCCAGCCCCATCACGTGGTCGCTGATCCCCTCCCGGCGCAGCACCTCCCAGCCCTCCTCCAGGGAGAGACCGTTCTCGACCACCACCAGGTCCCCTTCGGTGCGCACGTCCCAGCCGATGTTCTCCAGCCTCCGCAGCACGTCGCTGAGCACCGCTATCCGTTCGTGGATCAGCTTGCCGGCCGCCGCCAGCCGGACGGAGACCGGCAGATTGGCCGCCGTCGGCCGGTCGGGAAAGCCGAAGGAGTGCATCTCCAAGTAGGTCTCCATGCCCCGGGAGATCGGCTCGTGGGTCACCTCCGCGAACTCCTCGGAGGCCCGATGGATCGGGCGGAAGACCAGCCTCACGGGTGGGTCTCGACCGGCAGGATTACGGAGAAGCCGATGTTGCTGGCGGGGCCTTGGAGCGCCGGCCCGGTCGAGCTCGGGGGCGAGTAGTTCTGCTGTTGGTTGATCAGCATGTGGTTTGTGATCAGGAACGGTCCCCGGCTGTTCTCGCGGATGAAGCCCATCAGCGCCATGATCAGGGACACCGCAACCCCCACCGCGATCAGGGAGACCGCCTGGCCCCGCCCGGCGTCACCCCAGCGCAGCTTGCCCCGGCTCACATACTTCAGGTAGATGGTCAGGGCCACGATGCCGACGCCGGTGAAGGCGACCAGGGCGGTCAGCTTCCAGGGGATCATGGCGCCCCACGGGATCAGCAGACCACCCTGCCAGATCGGCACATTGGCGTTGGCCGCGAAGACGTCCTCATAGCTCCACGCCAGCGACGAGGGGGTCGATATCAGCATCCAGGCCCCGAAGGAGAGCACGGTGCAGACCGCCAGCGCCGGCGAGCGGAAACCGCTGGCTCGCACCCGACGCCAGAGATAGAAGATCCCCACCGTGAAGATCGAGCCCAGCAAGAACACCTGGAACAAAAAGGCCACGCTGAGACCACCCAGCATCATGTCGTACCAGGAGGCGTAGGCGTGCAGCTGGATCTCCTTAGCGTACTCCCAACCCACCAGCGGCTGGGCGATGGTGAACCCAATCGCGTAGATGAGCCCGTAGTGGCCCATCCAGTCCAGGTAGGGCCGCACGTCCGGCCGGCGGCCGCTGCGCAGCAGAAGGCGGATCCCAGCGGTCATGGCGATGATCGCCCCCGCCCAGGCGATGTTGCCCACGAAGCGGTGGATCTCCAGGGGGATCTCGGTGGGATTCATCAGGATGGCGGGCAGGTCGAAGGCGTTGCGCGGGGTCAGCATGTAGGAGGCGACCATGTTGATCAACAACATCTGCAGCTCCGCGTTGATGAAGAGCAGAATCTCCAGGCCGATGCGAAGCCCCCGCACGCGCCCCAGACGGTCCCACCTCGCATAGAGCGGGTAGAGGCAGACGATCTCCCCTACGAAGGCAGCCGCCTCGGCCACCAGCGGCCAGAAGAGCACCCTCTGGATGTCGACCCAGAAGTGGGACCAAAGCCCGAGGAACAGGATCATGATGGCAAAGATCGCTAGAGAACCTCCCACCGCGAAGGTCGCCCCCAGGGCGGTGACCAGGCCTCGCGAGAACCGGTCGTAGCGCTCGCTCTTGCGCTTCCAGCCCACGAAGTCAGAGACCGCCAGGATGATGTATCCCCCCTGCTGCCAGGCGGCGAACTGCACGTGCGCGAGCATCAGCAGCGCCACCAGAGCGGTCGCCACCCCGGTGGAGATCGGGACCTGGGTGAGCTGGGGTGTGGCGGAGGCTAGCAGTGGCATCTCAGAGGTTGAACAGTCGGCCGACGGCCAGCATGGCCTCGAACAGCAGGAACAGGACGGCGAACAGCCCGGGGACCATCACCTCCGGGCGGCGCCAGGGCTGGCGCCCGGGGGTGCGGTCAAGGAAGGGTACCAGCATGAGCAGGGTGGTACCCAGCCCGGGCACGATGAAGACACCGACCGGGATCATCCAGGCCTGGGGGAACTGCACCAGCAGCTGGTCCAGGGGCAGGAAGAACCACTCCGGCGTGGGCACGTAGTTGAGGGCGGCGGGGTTGGCGGCGCGCTCCAGCGGCGCTCCCACCACGATCGCCATCACGAAGATGATCAGGACCAGGGCGAAGCTGACCACCGCATCCTTGAAGACCTGGGAGGGGAAGAACTCGTCCAAATCGACCGGGACCGCGTAGCCGGGATCGCTGGGGAGAGCCGGATATGGGGCCTCCGCGGCCGCCATCCGGCGAGCCCGCTCCGCCTCCGTCTCCTCCTCCACCCCCTCGTAGTTGACCCAGGAGCCATGCTCGCCGTGACGGCGCAGCAGGATCAGGTGTAAGCCGATCATCGGCACCAGCAGCGCCGGTAAGAGCCAGATGTGGATGGCGAAGAACCGGGTGAGAGTCGCCGGGCCCATCTGTGGCCCGCCCCGGAGGATCTCCTCGATCTGGGTGCCGAAGATCGGAAAGTAGCTGATGATGTGGGTGACGACGGTCGCGGTCCAGTAAGCGGCCTGGTCCCAGGGGAGCATCGAGCCCGTGATCCCCAGTCCCAGCACCAGCAGGAACAGCACCACCCCGATGATCCAGTTGAGCTCCCGGGGCTTCTTGTAGGAGCCGCTGACGAAGGTGCGGACCATGTGCAGCCCGATGACGATGAAGAGGATGTAAGCCCCCCACAGGTGCATCCCTCTGACAATCGCCGCGAACTCATCGTGATGTTCGATGAAGTTGAGACTCTCCCAGGCCTCGGTGGTCGAGGGCACGTAGGTCCAGAGCAAGAACATCCCGGTCACGATCTGGAGGATGATCACGATCAGGGTCGCCGAGCCCAGGGAGTACGCCCAGGCGCCCCGGCGAGGCACCGCCTCATAGAGCAGCTGGTGCATGAGGTCCGTCACCCCCAGGCGCTCGTCCACCCAACGGTAGGTCGTCGCCATTAGCCCGGAAACCGGCCGCGTGAGCTTGGCCGCTATCGGGCTGCGTTCCAGACCCTGGGCCACCTCACTTGCCCTCGGTGAGAACATTGCGCACATAGAGGGTGGTCCCAACCAGCTTGTGCTCGTAGCGGAAGAGCGGCTTCGGCGGCGGACCGGCGATGTTGGTCCCGTCCATGCTGTACTCCCCGCCGTGACAGGGGCAGAAGAAGACGTTGAGGTTGATGTCCCAGTGGACGTCGCACTGCATGTGGGTGCAGACGTTGGAGAGGGTGATCAGCTGCACCTGGTTGTCCAGGTTCAGCTTGACCACGTACACGGTGCGTGGGACGGGCGGGACCTGCCAGGCATCGCCCCCCTGGTTGAGCATCACCACATAGGCGGTGGGAAGCCCCACCGGCACGTGCTGGATGTCGGCCACCAGAACCCAGGGCTGCTTGAACTTGTAGAACGCTGGGCTCAGGATCGAGCCCACGATCGGGGCGGCGATCAGGAGCCCGGTCCCGGCCCCGGCCACGTTGATGCCCAGGATCATGAACTTGCGCCGCGACATCCGCCGCTTGGAGATTGGCAGCTGCGACTCAGCCATTGCCCTGCACCACGATCAGGATGAGCAAGGACAGGCACAGCCCCCCCAGGAAGAGGAACGTAAAGGCACTAGCTCCAATCGTGAGCCAGGCCGACATGTGGTCACCGCCCGAGAAGAGCTGCTTGACCCGGCGCAGAGCCATGGTGAGGCCGACGAGCATGATCGCGAAGAAGCCGGTGATGATGATGCCGAGGTACCAGGCCGACTCGAAATACTGATAGCTCACGGCAGGATTCCCGGAGGGGCGTCGAAGTTCTGGGCCGACTGGCGGAGGTTGAGCAGGCAGGCGCTCTGACCGGTAGTCTGATCGATCCCACAGGGTAGCTTCGAATTCTCCTTGATCACCCCCATGTAGATGGAGAGAATCGCCGCCGCCAGGCCGACGACCACGATGCCACGGGCGGCGGCGGGGCTGATGCGCAGTCGGAGCGTGCCTTCCTCGCGCAGTGAGCGGATGTAGAGCACCAGGTTGGCGGCGGTGGCGAGGAACGCGATCAAGAGCGCAACGTACCGCAGCAGCACCAGCTGCTGCGGTATCACTGACGCGGGCAGAGCGGCGCCCGCCATCCCCAAGAGGGCGACCACGGTGAACGTGGCGGCCGGGCCGCTCTCGGCGACCTCCTGGTTGTGACGCCAGAAGACCCAGTTCGCTCCCAGGACGACGACCGCCAGCAGCACCACCTGGCCCACGAACATCGACCCGGACCCGAAGATGAAGAGGTTGTCGAATGTGCCTGGAGCGGCGGCCTTGATGGTGCCAGCCAGCAGGAAGCCCGTGATTGGCTGGGCCATCAGGAACACCGTCCCAATCGCGAAGCTGATCCGCGCAGCCCAGCGCTGGTAAATGACCTCAGCCTCGGTCTTGGCGCGGTGACCCCTCCAGATCGCGACGGCCGCCAAGAACAGTGCCGCCCAGGAGAGCGTTGCCCCCGCGTAGTGGAAGAGCAGCGGCCAGTAACTCGGAGAGAACATGGAGTGGGCCGCGCTAATCGCCGTCCCAGGGGTCAGGGCGTAGCTGTCCAGCTGGACGATCATGAAGAGAAACAGGAACTGGATCGTGGAAAACGCGAACCCCACCGCGAGGTGAAGCCGGGGGTTCATCTTGTCCCACCGATATATGTAGATGAGTAGCAGCGGGACCCCCACGAAGAAGCTGGCGAAGGCGATCGTCAGCGGGAGCAGCAGGAGATTCAGCAGGGTGCCGATCAGGCGCCCGTACAGTCCGGTTAGGAAGACCACCGCGAACACCGCCCAGGTCGCCCCAAAGCTGTAGAGGTACAGGATCGAGTGCGCCAGGGTCTTGGCGTAGCGCAGGCAGCGTTCGTCGCCACCCCGGCGCCTCCCTGCCAGCTCCATGAACGGGGTGATCCCAGCCGAGCCCAGGACAAAGCCCACCACGGTGATGTGAAGCAGGAAGACGGCCCCGATCGCGATCTCGGCACCGAGGGTGCCGAAGGGCAGTCGTGGTTGTGGCACCGGGAAAGCTGACAGCAGCACTGCGCCACCATGCTGACGGGATGACACCCCCTCTGGCAACTTCCCATCGTGATCAACCCGCCCGGGTCGATAATCGTCTGGTGCTAGAACCCCTGGTCCTGATCCACGGGGGCGACTCCTACCTGGTGGGAGCCGCCGCTCAGGAGTTCCGGGACCAGCTCTGCGCCGATCTGATCTCAGAGCTGGGGCTGGAGGAGTTCCGATCCGCGACCGACCTGGATGAGATCGAACGCAGCCTGGCCACCCCGCCGTTCCTAGCGGTGCGGCGGGTGGTGATGATCTGGGACCCACCGCAGATCGCCCCGCCCAAGAGGCAGGCCACCACGGCAGCCGCCGACTCCCAGCGGAAGCGCGACGGGCAGGAGGCAAGGCTGCGGGGCCTGCTCCGAACCCTGGCCGCCCGGGCCGAGACCACAGCCGCCTGCGTCGTCGTCAGGCAGGCGCTCCCGCCCTCCTCGGCCGCAGTGAAGGGGATCAGGGCCCTGGGAGGCGAGGTAAGGCTGGTGGCCGCCCCCAGGGGGCAGGACGTCACCCGTCACGTCGAGTCCCGGGCGAAGGCTCGGGGGCTGAAGCTTCCCCCTCAGGCGATCCACCTGTTGACCGATGTGGCCAACCAGGACATGGGCTGGTTGGAAAGCGAGCTCGACAAGCTCGCCCTCTACGCCGCGGATGGGCACCCCGTCACGCCCCAGGTCGCCCGCCTCCTGGTCCCGCCCGCCCCGCCGCAGGAGCTCTACCGGCTGACGGACGCCATCTTCGAGGATCCCAGCAGCGTGGGCCGCCGACTCGATGCCCTCTGGGGCCGTCCCGACGTCCAACCCCAGGTGTTGGTTGGCACCGTGGCGAGGGTCCTGCGTGATCTCATCGCCTACTCGGATCCCGATCAACGTCCCGCCCTTGAGAACACTCCCGCCTGGCGTCTCCGTAAGCTTGCAGCTCAGAGTTCGCGAGCTGGAGCCTCCCGGCTCCGCCGCTGGCTGGTGGAGCTGTCCGAGCTGGACTGGCTGACCCGGACCGGCCAGGTGGATGGGCGCGAGGGTGTGGACCTGCTGCTGGCCCGGATGGCCTTCGAGGTCCAGATCGGCTGACCTGACCCAGCCGGATCAGCTGCGCTGCTCAGCGGCTCCCGCGGTTCGCCTGGTCCTGGCGGCTGTCCGCTCGGTCTTGGTGCGGCTCTTCGCCGCCGCCGTCTTCTTGGAGGCGGCCGCCGGCTTGGACGCCTTGGGAGTCGCCTTGCGCTTCGGACTCGCCTCCGGCGGCGCGGCTGCACGCTCGGCCCCCACTCGGGCGGCCAGCTTCATCAGCCTCGACTTGCGCCGGGCGGCGTTGCGGCGATGCAGAACCCCGTGCTCGGCGGCCTTGTCGAGAGCCGAGGTCGCCGCGCCGACTAGATCGGCGGCCCCTTCGGGAGTGGGCTGAAGCACTGACCGCCGGGCCTTGGCGACCGCGGTCCGCACCGCCGATCGGACAGAGCGGTTCTGGTCGTGCTTACGCTGCGCGGAGCGGATGCGCTTGCGCGCAGAGCTGCTGTTGGCCAATTTATCCTCGCCGGAAGATGGCGCCGCAGGCGCCGACTGAAATCCTGCAACTCAAGTGAGGCAGGACTGGCAGTATATCAAGCGCAGCCGGGAGCCGCCTCGGCCCCTCGGTAGAGTGAGTCGGATGTTTCGCATCTGTCCCGCTCCGGCCAAGCTGAACCTGGTCCTGGAGCTCACCGGCCGCCGTCGTGACGGGTACCACCTGCTGGCGGCGGTGTCTCAGACAGTGGGCTGGCATGATCTTCTGGGAATCGAGCTTTGCGACTCCGGCGATTCGCCCCGGTGCTCCCTGTGGGTGGCCGGGCCGCACGCCCACGAGGTGCCGAAGGACCAGGAGAACATCGTGATCCGAGCGGTGGAGTTGCTGCGCGGGGCGGGGCGGGGCTACCCAATCTCCCGGATCGTGCTCGACAAGCGGATTCCGACCCAGAGCGGCCTGGGAGGAGGATCTGCGGATGCGGCCGCGGTGCTCCGAGTGGCCAGCCGAGATTGCCCGGACCCGGACCTGGCGGCGATGGCGCTGCAGTGTGGCGCCGACGTACCCTTCGCTCTTCTGGGTGGCGCTGCCCAAATTAGCGGTGTTGGTGAGCAGCTGACCCCCCTGCCCAGCCTCACCCAGGGGGTTTTCCTGATCACCATGCTGGGTGAGGTCTCCACCCGGGCCGCCTACTCGGCCGTCGCGGCGGAGGACTTTAGTAAGGGGGAGCGCGCCGAAGCGGTGGCCCAGGCGCTCCGTCAGGGGAAGTTGCCCGACCCCAAGCTGCTCGGCAGCTCACTGCTGCCGGCGGCGCTACGGGTGACGCCAGGGCTGGCAGAGCGGCTGGGGCGACTGCGCGCCGCCACCCCCGAGCTTCACTGGGCCATGACCGGCAGCGGCGGCGCATTCTTCAGTCTGGTCGCGGACCGGGACCAGGCCCAGCGGGCGGTGGCCCGGCTCTCCACCCTGTACCCGACCCTGCCGCTCAGAGCGACGACGCCCGAGCCGGAGTGGCAGGCAACAGTCTGAGGTTCCAGGCGGCGGTTGCCCTCGGCAAGGCAACCGGTGGGCTGTCTCGGCGCCTCCACATGGGTGGCGGGACCACCCTTCCTGGCGACGTCGCCCGCTGGGTGGACCCGGGGGTGCTTACGACGATGGTGCGGTCGGTGAGATCGGGCACGGTCTTGGTGACCGGCACCAACGGGAAGACCTCCACAGCCGCCCTGCTCCGCCAGGTTCTGGAGATGGCCGGAGCACGGGTCGGAGGCAACCCCAGTGGGTCCAACCTGATCTTCGGTCTGACCGCCGCCGCGCTCGGACTCGCCGACCGAGAAGGCCGGATCGACAGAGACTGGTTGGTGCTCGAGGTTGACGAGCTGAGCGCGCCGAGGGCGGTGCAGGAGATCCGACCGACCGGTCTGGTGGTGCTCAACGCTTTCCGGGACCAGCTCGATCGCTCCTTCGAGGTCGACCAGATCGCCCAGCGCCTGACCGCTGCCACCGCCGCGCTGCCCGCCGGGAGCTTCTGGGTGGGCAACGCCGACGACCCCAGGGTGGCGGCCATGGCCGAGACCGCGGCCATGGCCGGCGCGCAGCGCCTGCTCTTCGGATTGGAGGCGAAGATGGGGCGTCAGCTGCCGGTGGTTTCGGACGCAGCCGTGTGCCCCCGCTGCCGGGCTGAGATGGATTTCCAAGTCGTCTTCTATGCACACTGCGGCACCTACCGCTGCCCAAGCTGCGGCTTTGAACGCCCCGAACCCCAGATCCTGGCCAGCGGGGTGCGCCTCTTGGGGCTGGATGCGGTGGAGATGACCATAGGCGAAGCCGACGGATGGGCGATCGAAACCCGGGTCAATCTGGGCGGACGCTTCAGCGCTGCCAACGCCGCCGCTGCCGCCGCGGCCGCCTGGGCGATCGGGGTCGAGCCGGCCGCGATCGCGGCCGGGCTCGAAGCCTTCCATGCGGCCTTCGGACGGTTTCAGATCGTGTCCTGGCAGGGCACCGCGGTCAGACTCATGCTGGCCAAGAACCCCGCCGGCCTTGAGGAGAACCTGGCGGCCGTGATGGAACTGGATCGCAGCCCGGTCTTGGCCATGGCGCTCAACGACCTGGTCGCGGATGGGCGGGATGTCTCCTGGATCTGGGACGTGAACATGGAGCGGCTGCTGCGGGGGCGGCCGATCCACGTGGTCGTGTCCGGTCGCCGCGCCCGCGAGCTGGCTCTTCGTCTGGGCTACGCCGGCGTCCCGCGGGAGCTGGTCACCGTCTGTCCGACCCCCCGCACGGCGCTGGACGCGATCGTCGCCATGGCCACTCCGGGCGTTCCGGTTCCGGCACTGCTGACCTACACCGCCATGCTGGAGTGGCACCGCTTGCTGACCCGTGCTGCTGCGGCCGCGGGGCGCCAGCCGTGATCGAGCGCAAGCTCCGCCTGGGGCACCTCTACCCCAAGGAGATGAACCTCTACGGCGACCGAGGCAACATCCTGGCACTCCTCCGTCGGGCCGAGCTGAGGAGTATCCGTCTGGAGGTCGTCGAGATCGGGCCGGGGGGCGGCTGCAACCGGCTGATGGATTCGTGTTCTGGCTTCTTCATCGGGGGGGGGCAGGACCTGGACCAGGAGGCGGTCGCCCACGACCTCATCTCCAACAAGGGGGCGGCGCTCGAGGATGCTGTCCGCCGGGGCAAGCCCTTGCTCGCGGTCTGCGCCGGCTTCCAGCTGCTCGGCACCCACTACCTCACCGCCGGGGGCGTCCGCATCCCGGGCCTCGGGCTCCTGCCGCTGCACACGGAGGCGGGCACCCGGCGCCTGGTGGGAAACCTCATGGTGGCCGCCGATCCGCGACTGGGGCTGCGCGACCCCATCCTGGTGGGGTTCGAGAACCACAGCGGCCGCACCCTGCTGCACCCGGGGGCCAATCCGCTGGGCAAGGTCCTCCACGGTCGCGGCAACGACGGGGACAGCGGCCAGGAGGGCGCCTGGCTGGGTACTGTGGTGGCCACCTATCTGCACGGGCCGCTCCTGCCCAAGAATCCCAGCCTCTCCGATTGGTGGTTGAGCCAAGCGGCTGGGGGAGCACCCCTGGTAGAGGTGGACGACGCACTCGAGCGCGCCGCCCGAGCCGAGGCGATCGCCCTCACCACCCATCCGCCCAGAGCGTCAAAGTGGAGGCTCCTCGGAAGGGGCTTGGTCAGAACAGAGAGCTGAGGCCTGCCGCGGACGGGTTGGCTGGGGGCCCGGGCAGCACATGGGTCGGCTTGGTGATCGCGAAGTGTGAGCCATACCCGGAGAACGTGACGCTCATGTCAACGGTCAGGGTCACACTCCCCTGCGCTCCTGAGAGCGCGGATGACCCGAGCAAGCCCAGAGCGGCCAGGTTGAGGTTCATCCCGCCGTTCACCGACTCCTGGACCGGCAGGCGCGTGGACCTGGAGATGTAGAAGTCGAGGTGCAGAGGATTAAGGTTCACTAGCTCGGCCAGCCCCTGGAGTCCCGCTCCAGCGCCCTCCTGGGGCGCCCTGGCAAGAGCGCCCGCCAGGATCCTCTCCAGGCGGGTGCCCGAGATCGTGGCCTCTATGTGGTTGACCGCCTTCCCATTCAGATCGGTGGGACCGAGGTTCGAGACCGCGGTTGCGCCCTTGACCGCCTTGGCCAGTGATTTCAAAGCCTCTGGCATGCTGGCCCACGATCCGGGAAGTCCGTCATGGATTGAGGCAGGGACGACCCGGTTCCAGGTGGTGCCGTTGAGGCTCAGATACTCCATCCCGGCAACCTCCCGCACGTCAACCGGGGCTGGCAGCGCCGGTGCGAAGCGATAGGAGGCCTCGTAATCGGAAGGGCTCTGGAACTCCAACCAGCCGGTGAGGGTCGAGGAGTTGAGCCCCCTCGCCAGCTCTGTCAGCTGCCGCCGGCTGGAGGCGGGCAGGCCGCTGAGTCCGGCCAGGGTCAGCCTGGCCGAGCCGGTGAAATCGGCCCTGAAGCTGGTGCTGAGCACAGACGACGTGGCGGAGTCGAGAACCCCGGCGGCGACCGCGGTTCTCGATCTCCCCGCGGGGATGGATCCGCAACCCGCCAGCAGCACCAGCGCCAACGCCGCCGCCGCTCCGCCCACAAGTTTGGCTCTGACCACGAAGCTCATGCTAACCCGCATCCCACTGGACCGCGCCCGGCCAAGTCGCCCCGCGCCGTCGGCGGCACCTCCTGTGACCAGGACTACGTAGTAGCGTAGGCGAGGTGGCGGAGCACCCAGCGCGCACGGTCAAGCGAAGGCGTCGTCTGGAGCATGCCACCAGACCGCGCTCAGGCGACGACTTTCCGGACCCCCTGAAGGATCCCTCCTCATATATCAACCGCGAGCTGAGCTGGCTTGACTTCAACGCCCGGGTGCTGGCCGAGGCCACCGACCCGCGAGTTCCCGTGCTGGAGAGGATGCGCTTTCTCGCCATCACCGCCAACAACCTGGACGAGTTCTACATGATCCGGGTGGCCTCGCTCCGGCGTCAGCAGCAGGAGCACTTCGAGGCGACCCACCCCGACCGGATGACCGCCAGCGAGCAGCTGCTCGCGGTATCCGAGCGCAGCCGCCAGTTGGTGGACGGGCAGCTCACCTGCCTGCGGCAGGAGTTGGTGCCGGCGCTGCAGGCCGAGGGAGTGAGGCTGCTGCTCGACGGCGACCCTCTCAGCCGCAGCGAGGAGCGCATCTGCGACGAGTTCTTCGAGCGCCAGATCTATCCCCTGCTGACCCCACTCGCCATCGACCCGGCTCACCCGTTCCCCTACCTCAGCAATCTCTCCCTCTCGATTGCGGTGATCCTGGGGGAGCCGGGGGAGGGCGCTGCCCGCGTGGCCCGGGTCAAGGTGCCGTCCTCGCTCCCGCGATTCTTCCGGGCTGGTCCGAAGGGCCCCTTCATCCCCGTCGAACGGATCATCGCCGAGCGGCTCAAGCGGCTCTTCCCCGGCATGAAGATCACGGGTCACGGGGTGTTCCGGGTCACCCGGGACGCCGACTTCGACGTGGACGAGGACGAGCCCGACCTCCTCTCCGCGATCGAAGAGGAGCTCAGAGGCCGGCGCTTCGGGGCAGTGGTCCGGGTGGAGACGGTCGGCCACCTCTCCCCAGAGTTGAGCAGCATGCTGGAGGCGGAGCTGGGAATCCCCGAAGACGAATTCCAGGCCGTGGACGGGCCCCTGGATCTGACCGGGCTCTTCGGAGTGGTCGAGTCCCTGGATCGCCCCGACCTCGCCTATCCGGTCTTCAGCGGCACCACCCCACCGCGCCTGATCAGCGTCCAGGACCAGGAGCCCGACTTCTTCGCGGTCATTCGCCGCGGTGACCTCCTGGTCCAACACCCCTATGACTCGTTCGCCGCCACCACTGAGCGCTTCATCGAACAGGCGGCGAGGGATCCCCGGGTGGTGGCCATCAAGCAGACCCTCTATCGCACCAGCGGCGACACCCCACTGATCGGAGCCCTCACCCAGGCCGCCGAGGACGGCAAGCAGGTGGTGGTGCTGGTGGAGCTGAAGGCCCGCTTCGACGAGCAGAACAACATCCGCTGGGCGCGCCAGCTGGAGCAGGTGGGGGCCCATGTGGCCTACGGGGTGCCGGGGCTGAAGACCCATGCCAAGCTGGTGCTGGTGGTGCGCCAGGAGGAGAACGGGGTCCGCTACTACGCCCACATCGGCACCGGCAACTACAACGCCGCCACCGCTCGGGTCTACACCGACTTCGGCCTCTTCACCACCCGGCCGGAGGTCACCGAGGAGGTCGCCGATCTCTTCAATTACCTGACCGGCTACTCCCGAAAGCGCGACTACCAGAGCCTCTGGGTCGCTCCCATCAACGCCATCGAGAAGTTCGAGGAGCTTCTGGAGCGAGAGCTCGCCCACCGGCGCGCCGGGCGCCCCGCCGGAGTGATGGTGAAGGTGAACGGGATCACCGATGGGCGGGCGATCCGGGCGATCTACAACGCGGCCCGCCAGGGTCTGCAATTCCGGCTGCTGGCGCGCGGCATCTGCTCGCTCCGTCCTGGCGTGGCCGGCCTCAGCGAGTCGGTCCAGGTGCACAGCGTGATCGGCCGCTTCCTCGAGCACGGGCGGGTCTTCACCTTCGTCAACGGCGGCAACCCCGAGGTCTACCTGGGCTCCACAGACCTGATGGGCCGCAATCTCTACCGGCGGGTGGAGTGCGTGGTGCCGCTGATCGACCCGCAGCTGCGTCAGGAGGTGCTCGAGGTGATGGAGCTGATGTGGCAGGACCGGCGCCAGAGCTGGCAGCTCAACTGCGACGGAGGCTGGTCGCGAGTGGACCCACACTCCACCGAGGTGGGCATCCAGGAACTCCTGATCGCCCGAGCCAAGCAGCGGCCGATGGGTTGGGACCTGCGGAGCCAATAGGGAGGTGAGCACGAACATGGAGGAAGCACTGGGATTCCTGCGCGAGCACCACCGCGGCGTGCTGGCGACCTATCGGAAGGACGCCCGGGTGCAGATGTCGCCGGTGGTGGCGGCGGTCGACGCGAGCTCCCGGGTCGTGATCAGCACCCGGGAAGCGGCGATCAAGGCGCGGAATCTCCGCCGCGACCCGAGAGCGGGTCTGGTGGTGTTCACGGACCAATTCTTCGGCCCCTGGGTGATGCTCTGGGGGCAGGCCGAGCTGATCTCCCTCCCGCAGGCCCTGCCCCTTCTTGAGGAGTACTACCGCCTGGTGGCCGGTGAGCATCCTGACTGGGAGGAGTACCGGCAGGCGATGGTCGACGAGCGACGGGTGCTCGTGCGCCTCACCGTGACCGATTGGGGTCCGAGGAGGTCGGGGTGACCCCGCAAGGCGTTGGCTCGGAGACATTCGAGGCCGCCATCGCGGCGGTCGGCCGTTTCGCCGCGGAGCGGATCCGCCCGGGGATGCGCTTGGGGCTGGGGACGGGACGCACCGCCACCGCGTTTCTGGACGCCCTGGAGCCGCGACTCACCGGGGATCTGCCGCTGGTGGCGGTGTGCACCTCCAAGCGCACCGAGGAGCGCGCAAGGGCGATGGGGATCACCATCCTGGAGTCCACGGAAGAGCCCCTCGACCTCGATATCGACGGCGCTGATGAGATCGATCCCCAACTGAACCTGATCAAGGGCGCGGGAGGCGCCATGGTGCGAGAGAAGATCGTGGCCGAGCGCAGCCGCCGTTTCTGGGTGGTGGCCGACTCGGGAAAGCTGGTTGCGCGCCTCGGCGAGCGCCAGCCGCTGCCGCTCGAGGTGCTGCCCTTCGATTGGCGCGGCACCGCGGCCAGGGTGAGGGCCGTCAGCGGTGGCACGCCGTGCCTTCGGGGAGGCGACCAGCCGTTCGTGACGGACAACGGCAACTACGTCCTTGACCTCCAGCTGCCACCCGCCGCCCCGGAGCCCACGCGACTGGCACGCCAGCTGGAGGCGATTCCCGGGGTGCTGGGGCACGGCCTCTTCCTGCAGACGGCGACCGCCGCCATCGTCTCCGACGGCCGCTCGGTCGAGGTCCGGGGAGACCTGGACCGCGTGCGCCCGGGGATCTGACGGGGAGGGACGGGTCAGGAGCTGCGGCCCCGACGGCGGTTCAGCCCGATGATCAGGCCCAGTGGGATCACCACTCCCACAAAGCCGGTGAGGACGGCGATCCCGTTGGGGAGGTCCTTGGGATTGGACATGCCCACATAGGAGAAGAGCGCGGACAGCACCGCGACCACGATCACCACCACGATCGCCACCACCAGCACGAGGTTCTCGTGCTCGACCCGACTCACCCAGAAGTCGGGCCAGCGATTGCGGATGTAGCGGTAGACGTTGATCGCGGTCAGGCTGTTCAGGATCAGGGCGCTGATCAGCGCACTCACCGCCACCCCCCAGCGAAAGGCGCCCAGCTGAGAGATCACCCAGGCGGAGAAGTTGACGACCAGCAGCCCGACCGGGGTTGCCAGTCCGATCACCGGCAGGATGCACGAGTGCCAGTCCTCAGGAAGCGGGATGAAGACCCCGTTCTGGACCGCGCTGCCGCCGCGCCGCAGCCGGCTCACCCTGCCCCTCGCCCTGCCATCGGCTTTCACCTTCCTTCTTGCACCCTCCGCATCTGTTCCGGCATTGTGGCCGCGGTCGAGACCGCACGCTTCGGGCCTGACACTCCAGGCATCATGGCAGGAGGGATATGGACGTAGTCGACGTGGTGATCATCGTGGCCCTGGCCTACGCGGCGGTGGTGGGCTACCGCCGTGGTCTCACCTACTCCCTGTTCTCCCTCGTGGGCCTGGTGGTGGGCCTGGTGGTGGGGTCCTGGCTGGCGGCGACCGTTCCCCCCCTCCTCCACCAGTTCTCGGGCACAATCCGGTCAGCGATCGCGATCGGGCTGGTCCTGGCGGTGGCATTTCTGGGCGACGCCCTGGGCGGTTTGGTGGGAGCCCGGCTGCGGGTCACGACCCTGCGCAGCCACCTGGGGCCCGTCGACTCGCTGGCCGGGACCGCCTGGGGGCTGGTGGTGGTGCTTGCGGTGAGCTGGTTCCTGGGCCTGGTCTTCGAACAGGGCCCCATCCAACCGCTTGCCGCGCAGATCCAAAGCTCCACCATCCTGCGCACCCTCGACCGCAACCTTCCTGAGGGGCCGGCCTGGCTCGGCTACCTCCAGCATGTCTTCAGTGCGGTGCCCTTCCCGCAGGTGTTCGCCGATCTGGTGCCGCCACTCCCAGGCCCGGTGGCCCTGCCGGGAGACCTGAGTGGCGACGTCGCCATCCGCCGCGACGCCGCGGAGACCGTGAAGGTGGTGAGCTCGGGCTGCGGCGGCCTGATCGAGGGAAGTGGCTTCCCGGTAGCCCACGACCTGATCATGACCAACGCCCACGTCGTGGCCGGGACCCACGGCACCACAGTCGCGATCCCCGGGCGACTGGGTTCCCTGCCGGCACGAGTGGTCTTCTTCGACCCCCGCACCGACCTGGCCCTGCTGCTGGTCCCCGGGCTCGACCTCAACCCGCTCGCCTTCTCTGACAGCGGCTCCCGCGGCACCCAGGGCGCGGTGATCGGGTATCCGGGCGGCGGCAGCGAGCAGGTGGTGCCCGGAGCGATCCGCGGTGAGATCCAGGCGGTCGGGCGCGACATCTACTCGCAGGGACTGGTCAGCCGCCAGATCTTCGTCCTCGAGGCGAACGTCATCCCGGGCAACTCCGGAGGACCGTTCGTCAACCTCCAGGGCGAGGTGCTGGGGGTCGTCTTCGCCAAATCGCTGGTGACCAACGACGAGGGCTACGCCCTCACCGCGCGGGAGATAGCTCCGGATCTGGCCCGAGGTGAGCACGACAGCACCCCGGTGTCGACCGAGAGCTGCGTCGACTAGGCGCCGCGCGACGGTCATCCCGCCGCGGGTCGCGAGGCAGGGCGGGTTCTCCTGATCCGTCCCGTCAATGGGTGGCATCCATCGATCCCGGAGCCACGGCTCGGCGGCGCTCGGTGGCAGCCATCCAGACGATGGGTGCGGCCGAGGCCAGGCGCCAGGCCGGGCGCGGACGAGCGCTGACCGACCCGGCCCCGGCCGGATTGCCGAGGACTGGGGGAAGTGGTTCGGAGCACATGTCCCCCGTGCTGCGCCATGCCGTCAGCCCAGATCCACGAACCGAAGTGGCGACTCCCGTGGTATCGGGTAAGAGGGCGCCCGGTGCGAGCCGGCCCCATCCCGCTCCCACCCGCCTTGTCATTAGGTTAACTAATTAGGTATCCTAATAACATGACGACGAGGAACCCAACCACAGAGCGTCCCCCAGAGGGCCTGGAGGTCGCCTCCTCCGAGCTGGGCCAGCGGCTGCCCCTGGTCATGACCCTGCTGGGGCGAAGCCTGCGCCACGCGTACACCCCCATCGGGGTCAACCTGGGCCAGTACCCGGTCTTGAACTCCTTGCTCGAGCATCCCGATTCGTCGGTCTCCGAGCTGGCGGCGCGGGAGCGGGTCAAGCTGCCATCCATGACCGCGGTCGTCCACCAGATGGAGTCGGACGGCCTGGTCGCCAAGCAGGCCGACCTCAGCGACCGCCGCTGCGTGCGGATCAGCCTCACCCCCAGGGGCCGGGAGGTCGCGGAGGCCGCTCGCCGTGCCCGTGCCAGCTGGTTCGCAGAGCGGCTCAACCACCTGAGCCGTGCTGAGGTCGCCGCCATCAGCCGCGCCCTGCCAGCGCTCGAGCATCTGGTGCATCTCGACCAATGAGGTACAGCCCCAGGGCGGTGACGGGCCGCACCTTCCAGTCGCTGGCAACCAGGAACTACCGGCTGTTCTTCAGCGGCCAGCTGGTGTCGGTCACCGGCAGCTGGCTCCAGAGCACCGCCCAGGCGTGGCTGATCCTGGAGCTGACCCACTCCGCCTTCATGCTCGGCCTGGTGGTCATGGTGCAGTTCCTGCCCAACCTCCTGCTCCAACCCTTCGGGGGCGTGATCGCGGACCGCTTCCCGAAGCGATCCCTGCTCTACATCACCCAGGGATCGTTTGCGGTCGTGGCCGGGGTCCTGGGGATCACCGTGGGGCTGGGGATCGTGACCGTCTGGGAGGTGTTTCTGGTGGTCGCGCTCTTCGGCCTGATCAACGTGGTGGACGGCCCGACCCGGCAGGCGTTCGTCCCCGAGATGGTGGGCCAGGATCAGCTGGCCAACGCCGTGGCCCTCAACTCCACAGTCTTCAACGGCGCTCGGGTGGTGGGACCGGCAGCCGCCGGCATCCTCATCGCCACCGTGGGCACGGCGCTGTGCTTCGACCTCAACGCGATCTCCTACCTGGCCGTTCTGCTGGCGCTGTACCTCATGCGCCCGGAGGAGCTGCATCTATTGGAGCGCGCCGGTCGCCGGGTGGCTGGGACCCTTGAGCAGATCAAGGAGGGGGCGCGGTACGCCGCCCGCACCCCGGAGGTGGCCCTGGTGATGGTGATGATGCTGGTGGTCGGGACTTTGTCCTACAACTTCTCGGTCATGATCCCCGCCCTCGCCAAGGAGGGCCTCCACGCCGGGGCGACCACCTTCGGGCTTCTCAGCGCGGCGCTCGGAGTGGGAGCCCTGGGCGGGGCCCTGGTGGTCGCCTACTGGGGGCGGGCCACAGTGGCGGTGCTGCTGGCGGGCTGTGCCACCTTCGGTGGGTTCCTGACCCTGGCCGGCCAGGTCGGGACCGTGGTCCCCGCCATGGCGCTGCTGGTCGCGACCGGCGCGGGGATGATCGTCTACTCCTCGATGTCGAACAGCATCATCCAGCTGTTCACGCCGGCGCCGCTGCGGGGCCGGGTCATGTCCCTGTACCTGTGGGTCTTCATGGGGACCACCCCGATCGGCAGCCCCATCGCCGGGTTGATCGAGCAGTCGCTGGGCAGCCGGGCCACAATGACCATCGCCGGTCTCGCCGCGCTGGCGACGGCGGCCGGGGGGATGGTGTGGTGGGCCAGGCGCAGCCGCCGAGGAGGCAGCTACCCGGCTACCTCTCCTCCCCTGGCCGAGGCCCCGACCGCGTGAAAGCCACCGTCGACATGGATCAGCTCCCCGGTCGTCGCTGAGAAATAATCGGAGAGGAGCGCCACCACCGCCTTGCCCACCGGGCCGGAGTCCCGCGCGTCCCAGCCCAGCGGCGCCTGCTCCGCGAACACCTCGGGGAACCGGGCGAAACCAGGGATCCCCTTGGCGGCGGTGGTGAAGATCGGCCCCGCCGAGACCGCGTTGACCCTGATCCCCCGGCTGCCCAGATACTGGGCGAGGTAGCGCACCACCGCTTCCAGGGCGGCCTTCGAGACCCCCATCCAGTCGTAGCCGGGCCAGGCCTGGGTGGCGTCGAAGTCCAAGGTGACGATGCTGCCGCCGGTATCCGGCATGGCCGGCTCCAGGGCCACCGCCAGCTGCTTGAGGGAGTAAGCGCTGACTCGCAGCGCCGTGGCGGCCGACTCCCAGGGCGTCTGCAAAAAGGCACCTCCCAGCGCATCGCCTGGGGCGAAGGCAACCCCGTGCACCACCCCGTCGATCTGCCACCCCCGCTGCTTGATGGTGGCGGCCAGAGCCTCGAAGTCGGCATCCACCGAGACGTCCAGCTCCAGCACCTCGGCCGGCCGGGGCAGGCGGGCCGCGGTGCGTTCGGTGATCCGGGCCACCCGGCCAAACGAGGTCAGCACGACCTCGGCGCCGTCCTCCTGGGCCTGCTTGGCCACCGCGAAGGGGATCGAGGCGGGCGAGAGCACGCCGGTGACCAATATCCGCTTGCCACTGAGCAGCATGAGACGCAAGGTTAGCGACTCCAGCGTCCCCGGACCGGCCATCGCGGCTCAGGCTCCTCTCAGCCGGGCAGGTTACACTTGGCCGCACATGGCTGCCGGGACCAAGCCAAGGCGCCGTCGCGCCGGGCTTTCGACCCACCGTTACTCCCACCGCTCGTCTTTCAGCTGGGGCCGGCACCGGACGCTGCTGGCGTTCCTGGTGGTGCTGGGCTTCGTCGTGTCTGGAGCCAGCGGAGTGGTCGCCTACTTCCTGCCGGCCGTGGCCACGGCGATCCGGGTGACCGGGCAGTCCACCTTGGGTAAGGGGTCCAACAGCCCGAAACTGAACGGCGTCACCGCCCCGCCGCCACCGGGGCAGCCGTTCACGGTGCTCCTTTTGGGCTCGGACAACGACACCAAGTTCGTGGCCGGAGCGGTCTTGACCCAGACCATGATTCTGGTGCGGGTGGATCCTGCCACCCATCACGCGGTGATGCTGTCCATCCCCCGCGACCTCTGGGTGCCGATAGCGAGCGGGGGCAGCGCCAAGATTGATGCCGCCTACGAGCTGGGGGGCGCCAAGGACGCGGTGCAGACGGTGGAGAGTGACTTCAACGTGCCTGTCAACTACTGGGCCTGGATCGGACTGGGTGGGCTGGTGGACCTGGTCAACCAGCTGGGCGGGGTGGACGCCATCGCCCAGATGCCGGTGCTCGACGTCCAGTACCCGTATGACCTCACCGGCAAGAACCCCTACGCCAACCAGCGGATCGCGATCCTGCCCGGGCCCCAGCGGCTGGACGGGGTGAACGCGCTGACCTACGTGCGGTCCCGCCACGGCGCCCTGCTCGAGGACATCGCCCGCAACCAGAAGCAGCAGGAACTGCTGGTGGACATCAAGGACGCCGCCAAGCACATGAGCATCGCCGACATCCCCCGGATCGCCTCCGCGCTGGGCGACGAGGTCCGCACCAACATGTCGCTGACCCAGGTCGCGTCGATCGCCGGGCTGGCGCGGGACTTCAGCAATGGCGCGGTCAAGGAGATCGTGATGCTGCCCCCCGACTACAGCAGTGGTACCGAGCAGTCCGGGACCTCCACCGAGCAGGTCCTGCTCCCCAACTGGAGCGCGATCAACGCCGTGGTCCAGCAGAACTTCCCATCATGAGCGCGCGTCAACTGCTGGCGGCACTCGCCACGGTGGCGCTGATGGCGGTCTTCGGGCTGGTCGTGTACTCGGTGCTCGGCACCCTCCAGACCAAGACCACCACCACGGCGGACCCGACCCAGGAGCAGGCGCTGGTGGCGCTGCCGGGCACCGTGGTGCTGGTTCAGAACGGGTCCATCTACAGCCTGCACGGGCTCGCCTTCACCAAATTGGCAACCCCTTCCGGGAACTGGTACCAGGTGGCCCCCGGGCCCAACGGCGACCTCCTGGCAGTCGACAAGGGCAACGGCTACAGTGACCTGTATCTGCTCAGCCCGAGCGGGCAGGTGCTGCGGCGGTTGCTCCAGGAGAGCTCCCCCTACTACTTCCAGAACCACTTCGTGTTCTACCCGCGCATGAGCGCGAACGGCCAGAGCGTCTTCTACGCCTACAACTGGATCGACCCCTCGGCCGACTACAACGTCGACTTCGAGATCCAGTCGGTGCCGATGGCCAACCCCGGGGCATCGCCAACCCAGTGGAGCATCCCCAACAACTACACCGGGGGGGACGTCTCCCCGATCCCGACCGCCAACGGCGGTCTGCTCTACACCAGCTTCGACGTCAGCAGCAGCAACGACAGCTACCCCTATTCCCAGCTCACCTATGTGAGCTCCCCCGAGGGCAACCCCGTCTACCTCACGACGCCCGCCCAGAACTGCTCAGAGCCGGCACTCAACCCGGCCGGCAATGAGGTCGCCATGGTCTGCGTGAACAATCGCCTGCAGCGCGACACTCTGGAGGTGGCAAGCTGGAACGGGACCAGCCTGGGCACCCCCACGATCCTCTCCCAGGGCCCGATGGCAGCCTCTCCCTGCTGGTCCCCCACGGGCAATAGCCTGCTCTTCATGAACGTCCCATCGCGTGGGGACCCCTTCCAGCTCTACTGGATCCCCCGAGCGGCCAGCGCCAAGCCGGGTGCCCCCCAGCAGGTCACCCAGAACCTCTCGCTCAACGCGCTCTCGACCCCGGTGTGGGAGTCCTGAACCGGCGCTGGTCTCAGGCGGGGGGATGACCCGGCTGCCACGGCTGGCAGAGCTCTTCGATCAGGAGGGCGACCAGCGCCGTCCAGCCGGTCTGGTGGGACGCGCCCTGGCCGCTCCCGTCATCACCGTTGAAGTACTCGTGGAACAGCAGGCAGTCGTTCCAGGAGGGGTCCTCCTGGAATTTGGCGTTGGCGCCGAACACCGGCCGCCTCCCTGAGGAGTCGCGCCGGAAGATGGCGACCGTCCGCTGGGCCACCTCATCGGCGATGCGGCCGAGGGTCATGGGGACGCCGCCCCGTCCTGGGAATTCGTGGGTGAAGTTGTCGCCCAGTCCCGCCCCCAAGAGCCGGAGCGCCTGGATCAGGAGGTAACCGGTGGGCAGCCAGACCGGACCCCGCCAGTTGGAATTGCCACCCATGATGCGCTCGTCGGAGGCCCCCGGCTCGTATCGCACCGGCGGCATGCCCCCCACCAGCTGAGACTGAAACGGCTCCTCCAGATGGACTCTGGAGAGTGATCGCAGCCCATGGTCGGAGAGAAACTCCCGCTCGTCGAGAAGACGGTCCAGCAGCTGGTGGAGGCGGTTCGGACTGACCAGCGAGAGACAGGCGTAGGGATCCTCACCGGCGGGCTGGTAGTGGAAGGCCTGGCTTTGCAGGGACCGCTCCAGGTAGCTCGAGACCCTGGGGAGCCGCTCCAGGCTGTGACGGTGCACCACCTCAGTCGCGGCGAGCGGCATCAGCCCGACCAGGCTGCGCACCCGCATCACCTCGGACCGCCCGTCAGCAAGCTGGAGGCGGTCGTAGTAGAACCCCTCCTCGGGGTTCCAAAGCCCGGGCTGGCCGTCCCTCCCGTTGAGCGCCATGGCGATGTGGGCGAAGTGCTTGAAGAAACGCAGCGCCATGTCCTCGTACTGGGGCTCCTCGATCGCCAGCTCCGAGGCGATGCGGAACATCTTGATCGCGAACATCCCTACCCAGGCGGTGGCGTCCGCCTCCAAGATCTGCGCCCCCTCGGGCAGGTGGCTGCGATCGACCGCGGATATGTTGTCCAGCCCCAGGAAGCCACCGGAGAAGATGTCGTGGGCGCTGACGTCGCGGCGGTTCACCCACCAGCCGTAGTTGAAGAGCAGGGCCAGGAACGCCCGCTCCAGGAAGGCCCGGTCCGGGGTCCCGGTGCGATTGCGGTCCCGAACGTAGATCTGCCAGACCGCCATCGCGTGGACGGGCGGGTTGGAGTCGGAGAAGCTCCACTCGTAAGCCGGGAGCTGGCCGTCCTCACGCAGGTAGCGCGGCTTCAGCAATAGCATCACCTGCTGCTTGGCGAGCGCCGCGTCGATCGGCTCCAGGGCAAGCGCGTGGAAGGCCAGATCCCAAGAGGCGAACCACGGGTACTCCCAGCTGTCCGGCATGACGATGACGTCCTCCGCCTCCAACCCCCGCCACGTCGAGTTCCTGCCAACCTGGCGCTGAGGTGGAGGAGGCGGATACCCGGGGTCTCCGTCCAGCCATCGGGCGACCCCGTACGCGTAGTACTGCTGGGACCAGACGAGCCCGGCATACGCTTGGCGCTGGATCAGAGCCGCCTCCGGGTCGCACCCCTTCGGACTGACCGAGGAGTAGAAGCGGTCGGCCTCCTCCCGCCGCTGCCGGCAGACTGCGTCGACCTCGGTGGGCCCGTCCTTCTGGGTCAAGGTCCAACGCACGCTCTCCGATGCGCCGGCGGGGAGTTGGAATTGAAAGTGAGCCGCTGCCTTGGTTCCCTTGAGGCTGGGGTTGCAGCTCCCGGGGTCGCCGCTCAGGACCGCCTTGGCGATGGACCCCTTGGGAAAGGGGCTGCGCCCCGGGCAGTTGTAGAGCGCCTCGTTGTCGGTTTCGTTGTCGCAGAGGAGCCAGTGGAACTGGCCCTCCACCTCCACGTGATATCCGTCCAGCAGAGGATGTTCCACCTGGAGGCGCCGGCCGGAGGCGACCAGCTGGGGCGGAGTGTCCGGGGGATCGGACCAGCTCCAGGTGTTGCGGAACCAGAACTGCGGCAGAAGATGCAGCTCTCTCGACTCCTGGCTGCGGTTGTGCACGGTGATCCGGCACACCAGCTCTCCCGGGCCTGCCTTGGCGTACTCGACCTCCACGTCAAAGTAACGGTCGCGGTCGAAGATTCCCAGGTCCAGCAGCTTGATCTCGGGGCCGGGAGCCTGGTTGCGTTCGCGCAGCTCCTGATATGGAAACGCGTCGAACGGATAGCGGTAGAGTGCGCGCAGATAGCTGCTGTCGGGCACGGCGTCCAGGTAGTGCCAGTACTCCTTGACGTCCTCGCCGTGGTTGCCCTCAGCGTTGGTGAGCCCGAAGAAGCGCTCCTTCAGGCACTCGTCCTGGCCGTTCCAGAAAGCCGGCGCGGCGCACAGGAGCTGGCGGTCGTCGGAGACCCCCACGATCCCGTCCTCCCCCCAGCGGTAGGTTCGCAGCGCCGCGTGTTCGAAGGGGAAGTAGGCCCAGGCATCACCATCGGCGCTGTAGTCCTCCCGCACCGTCCCCCACTGGCGCAGGGATAGGTACGGCCCCCAGCTTGGTCGCGCTGGGGCGCCGCCATCCTCTTCGCCGGTGAGCCTCGACACCGGGGCATTCTCGCAAATGGACCGACCCACGAGGCCGACCGCCAGCCGGCCGGGGGTCAACGCCCAGCCGGCTGCGGATCTTAATGCGCAACCCACTTGCACAAATTGGTTGCGCAATGTATGCTGGGTCCATGGGAAGGAGGCCGAAGATCGGAGCGGCGCTGAAGGACCTGATGATCGTCCGTGGCCATCACACCTGGAGCCTCGAGGAGCTCCGCAGCGAGCTGGCGGCCACCGGGCTGAGAGCCGACTTCTCGTCGGTGTTTCGGGCCATGGCCAGGCTCGAGATGGAGGGCCAGGTCCGCCGGGTGGAGTTCGACGATGGGCGCACTCACTACGAGATGACGACCGAGCACCACGACCACCTCCGCTGTTCCGTCTGCGGAGAGGTGGCGGCCGTCCCCTGCGGCCCGATTGCGGCGGCGATCGCCCAGATGGAGAACCTGACCGGGTTCGCGATCTCCGACCATCGGCTCGTGCTCACGGGAACGTGCCTGCGCTGCCAGCAGGAGCACCGCGCTGAGCCGACCCGCGTCAGGGCTCCCGCTGTGGCGAGCCGGCTGGTGGGAGTTCAGCCGTGATTGGGGCCGTGATCAACCTTTGGAACCCGGTCCACGTAGCCGGCTTGGCGATCCTGATCACCGCGCTACTCCTGGGGATGGTGCACGGGATCACCCCGGACGAGCACACCTGGCCGATCACCTTCAGCTATGCGATCGGCAGCTATTCGACCAAGAAGGGGCTGCGGGCCGGACTCATCTTCTCGGCCGCCTTCACCCTCCAGCGAGCCCTGGCCAGTGAGCTCGCCTATCTCGGGTTCAGCCGGATTCTGACCTACGGGGATGCCGACTACGGCATCTACGTGGTGGTGGGCGCGGTGATGATCTGGGCTGGGCTCCTCATCGTGCGCAAGGGGCGCCTCCCCTTCCATTTCCATCTCCACATCCCCGGGTTGCGCCGGGAGCATGAGGCGGCAACCCCGGGAGCGACCGGGAGCGGCGAGTCGCCGGCCTGGGTCCAGGACCCGCGGCCATGGATGCCGGCTCTGCACGGCTTCATCGCCGGGTGGGGCTTTGGAGCCTTCGCCATCATCATCTACACGGTGCTCGCCCCGGCCATGCCGTCGGCCGCCCTGGGTTGGGTACCAGGAGCGATGTTCGGGGTGGGCACAACCCTGGTCCAGGTGCTCGCCGGGGCGATCTTCGGAAGGATCGCGGCGCGCCGCGGGCTCACCCCGGAGGCGATTCGCCAGGTGGCGCTCACCGTCGCCGGACGCACGCTCACCTGGGGAGGGGCGGCGTTCGTGGTGGGCGGTGCGTTCGGCTTGGCCTTCCCCCAGATCGCGAGCCTGAGCGTCGAGACCGGGATTCACGTCCACAATCTGGATCAGCTGGGACTTCCCATCTTCCTGGTGATGTTCGCGGTGGTCGGGATCGGAGTGACGACCATGGTCCGGGAGACCCGGGCCTGGACCAAGAGGCTCCAGGCCACCGCGTCGACGTCGCCCTAATTTCTCCCAACCACAATCGGGGCGGTTGGTGGAGGAATTAATGGGAGCGAAGCCTCCCCCCGTCAGGGCCCCGCTCAGTCCCCCGCCGGCCCAGGCAGCAGGGGCGTGGCCCGGGGGGACTGGTCGGAGGCTCCGCCCGGGCTGGGTCCCGCGCCAGCCGGGCTTGGACCCAGAGCGCCCGGATACTTCCGGGGCAGCTCCACACGGAATGTGGCTCCCCCGCCGGGCGTAGGCGAGTGACGAATCGACCCGCCGTGTGAGGCCACAATCGCGGCCACGATCGCCAGGCCCAACCCGGCCCCACCTCGGGATCTGCCTCGCGCCTTGTCGAGCCTCACAAACCGCTCAAAGATCCGGTCCTGCGCCTGGGCTGGTATCCCAGGGCCATGGTCCTGGACCTCGACCACCCCGCGGTCGTCCTCCTCAGTGACCGTGACCTCAATCTCGGTGTGATCGGGGGTGTGGACCACCGCATTACGCACCAGATTGGTCACCACCTGGCGCAGCCGCGCCTCGTCGCCGTCGACCACCACCGGAGTGGCGGCTCGGACCGTGATGGGGTGGTTGCGGTCCGCCACCAACTGATCGGCCGCACACTCGACCGCGATCTGGGAGAGGTCCACCGGCCGGATCTCCAGCGGCCGGCCCTCGTCCAATCTCGCCAGCAGCAGCAGGTCGTCGACCAGCTTGGCCATGCGGATGGACTCGCTCTCGATCCGCTGCATCGCCTTGCCCAGGTCTTCAGGGTTGGAGGCGGCTCCACGACGGAAGAGCTCGGCGTACCCTCTGATCGAGCTCAGCGGGGTCCGCAGCTCGTGGGACGCGTCGGCCACGAACTGGCGCAGCCGGTCCTCCGAGGCCATGCGAGCCTCGAACGCCTGCTCGATCTGGCTCAGCATCTCGTTAAGGCTGACGCCCAGCTGCCCGACCTCCGTGCGCTGGTCAGTGGACTCCACCCGCTGCGAGAGGTCGCCCGCGGCGATCTTCTGGGCCGTGTCTCGGATGCGACGCAGTGGGCTCAGCCCCAACTGAACCGTCCACCAGGCCCCGGCTCCCAGAATCACCACGATCGCTGCGCTCACCAAGACCTCCAGCAGGCGCACCTGGGCCAGCGTCGCGTCCACGCCGCTCAGGGGCTCGGCGAAGACCAGGATGCTCGGGGGCAGACCCAGGCCGGAGTCCACCGGAGGGGTGACCGGCACCGCCAGGACCTGGTAGGAGCCGGCTCCGGAGACGGCCGGGACGGTGGCCTCCACCGCGTGTGAGGAGGCCGCGGCGAGAAGCCGTGAGGAGATCCTTGGTGCCGGTGCCGAACGCCCGAAGTAGGTTGCCCCGTAGGCGCCCCCGCTGTCAGCACGCACCAATTCCGCGAAGCTCCCGACCGGTACGTACACCCCAAAGCAGCGGTTGGTGCTGGTCTCGAGCTCATGCAGCAGACAGGAGTAGACCGAGCCTGACGAGTCGTTGAGCTGGGTGTCGACCTGCTGGGTCAATGAACCCTGCAGGGTGAGGTAGGTGACCGCGTCAATGGCCGCGAGCCCGATCGCCACCAGACACACCAGGCCCAGCATGAGGCGGAGCCTTAGCGACACGGTCAGCTCCGCGGCAGTCGCAGCACGTAACCCATGCCCCGCACGGTGTGGATCAGGGGTGGGTCCACACTGTCGATCTTCTTCCGCAGGTAGCTGATGTAGGTCTCCAGGATCCCCGCGTCGCCGCCGAAGTCGTAGCTCCAGACGTGGTCCAGGATCTGAGCCCGCGTCAGGACCCGCCGGGCATTGATGAGCAGGTAGCGCAGGAGCCGGTACTCCGTCGCGGTCAACTCCACCACCTGACCGGCGCGGCGAACCTCGCGCATGTCCTCATCCATCTCCAGGTCGGCAAACGTGATGACATTGCGGCTCTCCGTCTGGCGCCCGCTGCGGCGCAGGATCACCCGCACTCTGGCGATGAGCTCGTCCAAGCTGAAGGGCTTGGTCACGTAGTCGTCGCCGCCGACGGTCAGCCCGCGGATCTTGTCCTCGGTGGCATCGCGGGCGGTGAGAAAGAGGATCGGCATGTTGGACCCGGTCCCGCCCAGCCGCTTGGCGACCTCGAACCCATCCATGTCGGGCAGCATCACGTCCAGGACGATCAGGTCGGGTTGGAAGGAGGCTGCCTTGGCGAGCGCATCCTTGCCTGTGAGAGCGGTCTCGGTTGAGAAGTCCGCGTACCGCAGCGCGGTGGACACCAGCTCGGCCAGGTTGAGCTCGTCATCCACCACCAACACCTTGGTCTGGTCAGGCACAGCGCCTCCAATCTTGCTGCCGCCACCTGAGAGTTGCCTGTGCGCACCCTGAGACCACGTGGGGAATGGTCGCTCATTGCACCGCGTCACGAGCGACGCAAGTCCCACCAAGCTCCCAGACTCGTCTCAGCCTTTCCAAAGCTGGGGATGAGATCGTGGTCCTTGCTGGCCGCCGCCGGCCATTCAACCCTCCCTCCCCGCAGCGGCCCGGCACAGGCCGGGCCGCTGTATCCGGGGCCGGACCTCCCTCCAGGTCAACACTGGCACCTGATAGTCTTGGAGTTCGGATCAGAGCCATACACGACTGTGGGCAGGCGCTCAAGGTTGGGGGGCCGTCGTGACCCCAATCGACAGCCCCACCAGTCTGGTCGCAGGTTCGATCTCAGGGGCCGTGGCGCAGCGGCAGCGCGCTTCCTTGGCATGGAAGAGGTCGAGGGTTCGATTCCCTCCGGCTCCACGCCGTGCGTCTTGCTCGCATCCTCGACATGATGGATGACGGCCGGGTGATGCGTTCCTCGTCGCCCAAGCTAGGCGGTCTGGGGTCGTGGAGTAAGAGATGTAGCACGGTGGCCCGGTGATCACCACGATGCGAGCATCGATCTCTGTAGTACGGTATCTGGTCCCGATCAGAGGATCGCGTTATGGCGATCACGGCTAGCGAGGCGCGTCGACAGCTGTTCCCGTTGTCGAACAGGTCAACGACGATCGTACCGCGATCGAGATCACATCCAAGCGCGGCAACGCTGTGCTGATGTCCCTGGCCGAGTACGAGGCGCTTCAGGAGACCGCCTACCTGCTCCGGTCGCCCACGAACGCTCGCCGGCTGCTGGAGTCACTGGCGCAAGCGCAGGCGGGTGAACTGATCGGGCATCCACTCGACACCGCCGACGAGTGAGGCTGGTCCTTACGCCGCGTGGGTGGGAGGACTACACCCACTGGCAAATCGCCGACCGGCAGAAACCCGAACGGATCAACCGCCTGATCGGCGAGGCGCTGCGTGTCGGCGGCCATGAGATTCTGACCGGAGACGGCCACGAATCTGACCGCTGGCGGCCACGGGAATTGACCACTGGCGGCCACGAAACCTGACCACGTCGCCTGGTATGGGTCCCAGTCCGCCGACAAGAGAAGTCCCCCCTGGGTTTAGCTGAGCGTGTTCAACCACCCAGCGCCCAGGAGGGACCCCCGTGAAGTTTGCAGAGGAAGT
>DAHVMY010000150.1:0-616 GCA_027319585.1 Candidatus Dormiibacterota bacterium
CCACGACCACCCCGATCTTCGCATCGAGTTCGAGGAAGCCCTCCCGGAGCTTCTGATCGACGAGGCGCCCGGGGGATTCCGGATCGGTATGAGCCACCAGAGCCCCGAGCCCCGGGTCTATATCGAGGACCTCTCCCCCACCCGATACCGGGTGGTGAACCTCACCGGCCCGGCCGCGGAGCTCTCGCAGCATATCCCCCCCGAAGGGCTTCTGGTTCCGGCCGAGGCCCGGGACCGCCTCCTGGCCCTTCTCTCCCGGCGAACCCCCTTCGTCGAGATCCGGGCGGAGATCAATGCCAGCGACCTTCCCGCGGCAGAGGGAGACCCCTCCCCCATCCTCCAGATCTCCCCCCTCGAGGACGGGATCTCGGTGGTGGCGGGGGTCCGCCCCTTCGGATCCGACGGTCCTTTTTTCTCGGTGGGCCGGGGGGGACGCCTGGTGACCTGCCACGGGGGCTCTCCCGGAGGAGTCTCCCCCCGCCACGCCCGGCGCAACCACGAGGAGGAGATTTCCCGGCTTTCCGCCCTTCTCGACCACCTCCCCCTTCTCAAGGAGCAGGGGAGCGAGGAGGGGATCTGGACCCTCCCCGATCCCCTCTCGGCTCTCGAGTGCCTC
>DAHVMY010000151.1:0-357 GCA_027319585.1 Candidatus Dormiibacterota bacterium
CTACGTCGATGCCGGAGTCGACGAGTTCATCGTGCCAGACTGGAACCTCGGTACCGGCGCTCGCCGGCGTCAAGCCCTGGATCGGTTCCTCACCGAGGTGGCCGCGCCGTTCCGGCCGGCGCCATAGCCGGTCGACCGGTCGACCAGGGGGCTCTCGCTGTACACCTTTCTGTAGCCGGGCATCTTGGCCATGACCGTGCAGTGCACAGTGCTGTTCGTCGCCGCCTTGATCGGGTGGGACCGCGAGGTCGGCGTTCTGCGCGAGATGCTGGTCGCCCCGGTGCACCTGGCACGTTTCGCCCTCCATCAGTCGGTGGCGCTGGTCAGCGCCGGTCATCATGACCGGGACCGTGCACC
>DAHVMY010000152.1:0-611 GCA_027319585.1 Candidatus Dormiibacterota bacterium
TCCGGGCGCACCAGGGTGGCCGCTTGGCCCTCGTTGACGATTGGCTCGATGGCCAGGCACAGCCCCGGCTTGATCTCCAGCCCACGGCCCGAGCGGCCGAAGTTGGGGACCTCGGGATCCTCGTGCATGTCCCGGCCGCTGCCGTGCCCGGTGTACCCCCGGACGATGGAGTAACCGTGAGCCTCGACATGCTGCTGGACCGCCGCTCCTATGTCCCCCAGCCGGTTGCCCGGCTGGGCCATCTGGATCCCACGGCCCAGCGCCTCCCGGGTCACCTCGATCAGGCGAGCCCCTTCGGGGTCCGCCTGCCCGCAGGCGACTGTCAAACCGGCGTCCGCCCACCACCCCTTGTAGATCAGCCCGCAGTCCAGGCTCACCAGGTCCCCGGACCGGAGCTCCCGGGATCCGGGGATGCCATGCACCAGCTCCTCCTCGACGGAGACGCACAGATGCTTGGGGAATCCGTCGTAGCCGAGGAACCCCGGGAAGCTCTGCCGGCGGCGGATCTCACGATTGGCGATCCGATCCAGGTCATCCGTGGTCATGCCGGGCTGCACCGCTTCCGCCAGCAGCGCCAGGACCTCGGCCAGCCGCCACCCTGCCTCGCGCAT
>DAHVMY010000153.1:0-610 GCA_027319585.1 Candidatus Dormiibacterota bacterium
CCATTGGCGGCCGGGCCACGCGGCCGTGTTCGCGGGCCGATTGGATTACGCGCGGTACGGATTCTGGGACCGGCAGATCATCCGGCTCATCATGAAACTGACCGGGGGGCCGACCGCGCGCGACACCAAGGTCGAGTACACCGATTGGGGGCAGGTGGACGCGCTGGCCGAACGGATTTCCACTCTGTAGGATCGTTGCCGGCCCGCCGTGCTATGGTCGGAAGGTCCCGGGCCTGAATCCCGGATACCGCTGGAGCGAGCGATGTCTACAGTGCGGGGCCTGATCGATCGGCTGCTGCTGATCTGCGCCGTCGTCGCGGGCGGGCTGGTGCCGGGGTTCATCGCGCAGTATCGCCAGCGGCTCGGTGGCCGGCTGGAGCAGGCGCGGCTCGATCTCGCGCCCTGGCAGAAGATCGCGAATCTGTTCTTCGGCGGCAGCCTGCGCAAGCTGATCCGGTTCCACCTCGCGAGCCGGGTGGCGCCCTTTCACGCCGAGGGCGCCGCGATCCGCACGCTCGTCCTGAACGTGCGCCGACTTCAGGACGAGGTCGCGGCGCTGCACGGCAGCCTCTATCACCAGGTCCTCTATCTCGCGCTGCATCCCGATCCG
>DAHVMY010000154.1:0-610 GCA_027319585.1 Candidatus Dormiibacterota bacterium
TCCACCGCCGTAGTGGCGGCCCTGGACGCCGGGGTGTGGGTGCATCCGCATGCCTGGGGTGATGGCGCGGCGGCGGCGGCGTATGCCGCCACGCGCGGGGCCATGGTGGCGGGACGCCGCGGAGAGGCCGAACCCAACCTTTCTCCCGGATCGCTGGCGCGGCTGCGCGCGGGCACGCACGTGGTGGTGCCGTCCCCCAATGGGGCCGCCTGTGCACTGGCCGCCCATAGCGCGGGCGTGCCGGTGGTGTTGGGGGCGCTGGTGAATGCTGAGGCCGTGGCGGACTTCCTGCGGGCGGTTGACGGGGTGGCGCTGCTGGTCCCCGCGGGGGAGCGGTGGCCCGACGGGAGCCTCCGCCCAGCACTGGAGGATTGGCTGGGTGCGGGAGCGGTGGCCGCCGCACTGCCGTGGGCCATCTTGAGCGAGGAAGCGCGCGCCGCGCGTCTGGCATATGAAGGCTGTCGCACACGCCTTGTCGACGTGCTGGCCGCCACGCGTTCGGCTCAGGAGCTCATCGCGCGCGGCTACCCGGGGGACGTCGAGGGGGCCGGAGAGGTGGACCGCTCCGCTGCAGTTCCCCGGTTGGGGTCGGCATCGGACAGCTCGGCAG
>DAHVMY010000155.1:0-602 GCA_027319585.1 Candidatus Dormiibacterota bacterium
GCAAGACCGCCAGGACGAGCAGCGGCACGAAGCTGACGATCAAGGGCAAGCCGACGAGCGGTGGTGTGGCCAGCTACGCCTTGCCGATCGGCGACACCTTCTCCTGGATGCTGCCACTGGAGAACCAGGCCAACTACGAGAACTACGAGAGCAACGTTGAGAGCGGCATGTGGCGGCCGTTGTACGTCGTGGGCGGCGCGGGTTCGACCGGCATCAACTACCCGATGTCGATCGGCAAGCAGCCGGTCTACTCACACGGCAACACCGTCGTGACGGTCAAGCTCAACAAGGGCTGGAAGTGGTCTGACGGCAAGCCCGTCACCGCAGCCGACGTGCGCTTCTTCTTCGAGCTCGAAGCCGCCGCCGTGAAGGCCGGCAAGTACGCCCCCTACGTCTCCGGCGAGATGCCCAAGGACATCGCCAGCGTCAGCTACCCGAACGCCTACGAGTTCGTGATCCACCTCAAGCACGCCTACAGCCCCAACTGGTTCACAGGCAACCAGCTCACCTGGGTCTACCCGCTGCCCGCGCAGGCCTGGGACAAGATGTCAGCCAGCGGCAAGGTCGGTAACTACGCCGCCACGCCGGCGGGCGCGGCCAAG
>DAHVMY010000156.1:0-593 GCA_027319585.1 Candidatus Dormiibacterota bacterium
ATCGACTCGACCGCCACCCCGCCGACCGTGAGGGCGTCGACCGCCACCACCTCAAGATGATCGGCGAGCAGGATCCCGGCGATCTGCGCCAGCAGCCCCGGCCGGTCGGGCATGGCCACCACGATCCGGCCCTCGAACCGCTCGACGGTGACCTGGCCGCGGCACCCCTCCACCAGCTCGGTGAGCTTCGCCGGAGCGACGCCGGCGAGCCCGATCTCCAGCGGCTCGCCGGCTAGCGCCCGGTGGACCTGATCCTCGAGATCGAGCACCATCCGGGCCTTCCACTCCGACCACGAACCCAGGCCGGTAGCCCGGGCGTCCGCCTCGGTGATCACCTCGAGCAGCTCCATCACCGCCTTGGAGCCGGCGTTCTTCGCCACCGCGGAGATCACCTTCGGATCCCGCGCGTTGCGCCTCAGCGCGGTGTCGACCAGCAGCAGGTGGTTGCGCACCACCCGCGCGATCACGGCGGAGTCGGCCTCGTCAAAGCCGAGCAGCCTGGCGATCTCGACCGCCACCCCGGCGCCCGCCACCGAATGGTCGCCGTTCAGGCCCTTGCCGATGTCGTGGAGCAGGGCACCCAGAATCAGAAG
>DAHVMY010000157.1:0-592 GCA_027319585.1 Candidatus Dormiibacterota bacterium
GAAGGACCCGCTGGCGCGTGTGCGTGACGCGCTGGTGAGCGAGGGCGTCGAAGACGAGCGACTGGACGCGCTGCTGGCCGAGGTACGCGCGCAGGTGGCGGCGGCGGTCAGCTTTGCGGAGAACAGTGCGCCGGCCGACCCCGGGGGTCTGGAGAGTGAAGTGTACGCATCCGTTCGGGTGGAGGCGTCGCGGGCATGAGTGAGATGACGTACGGACAAGCCGTTCGCTGGACGCTGGACCGCCTCATGACGGAAGACGAGCGGGTGTTTCTGCTGGGCGAGGACATCGGCGTGTACGGGGGGGCTTTTGGTGTAACCCTTGGCCTCCTGGAGAAGTTTGGGCCCGAGCGCGTGCGCGACACGCCCATTGCCGAAGCCGGCATCGTGGGCGCCGCGATTGGGGCGGCATTGGTTGGTATGCGCCCGATCGCCGAAATGCAATTTTCCGACTTCATCATGAACGCGATGGACATGATAGTGAACCAGGCCGCCAAGATTCACTTCATGTTCGGAGGCCAGATGGAGGTGCCGATTGTCGTCCGCGGGCCCGCCGGCGGCGGAACCGGAGCGGCGGCCCAGCACTCCCAGTCGT
>DAHVMY010000158.1:0-584 GCA_027319585.1 Candidatus Dormiibacterota bacterium
CCCATGCAGCAAGCCGCCCTCGAGCAGCACCTTCATCAGCGGTTGAATGCCCCCGATCGCCACCAGCTCGGACATCAGGTACCGACCGCTCGGCTTCAGGTCCGCCAGTACCGGCACCCGGCGCCCGATGCGGGTGAAATCATCCAAGCTCAACCGCACGCGCGCCTCGTGCGCGATCGCCAGCAGATGCAGCACCGCATTGGTCGAGCCGCCCAGGGCGATCGCCACCGTGATGGCATTCTCGAACGCCTTGCGCGTCAGGATGTCGCGCGGCTTCAGGCCAGTGCCGATCAGGCGCATCACCGCTTCGCCGGCGCGGCGGCAGTCGCTCATCTTCGCCTCGCTCACGGCATCCTGCGCCGAGCTGCCCGGGAGCGAGAGGCCGAGCGCCTCGATGGCCGAGGCCATCGTATTGGCCGTGTACATGCCCCCGCAGCTGCCCGGCCCCGGAATCGCCGTGCGCTCAACCTCGAGCAGCTCCTCGGCGGAGATCTTGCCCGCCGCGCGCGCCCCGACCGCCTCGAACACCGCCACGATGTCGCGCCGCTGCGCGCCGGGACGGATGGTGCCGCCGTAGACGAACA
>DAHVMY010000159.1:0-581 GCA_027319585.1 Candidatus Dormiibacterota bacterium
CAGGGGGCGCACGTGATCGTCGCCGGGCGTACGCCTTCCTCGCTCGAGACGATGGTGCGACCCCTGGCTGAGCGCGGCCTCAGGGCTGAGGCCGTTCAACTCGACGCCCTCGCCCCGGACGCGGTCGAAGGGCACCTTGACCGGGTGGTGGCCGAGCACGGCGGTATCGACGTGTCGTTCAACGCCATCAGCGCTCCCTACTTCCTGGGAGGCTCGCTGCACGACCTCCCCGTCGATGACTTTGTGAGGGGGATAGCCGACGGTATCCGGAGCAACTTCCTCACCGGGGTCGGAGCCGCTAGGCGAATGGCGGAGCGCCATCGGGGAGTCGTTCTCGGGATCACCGCCAGTTCCTGCCACCGGCCCCTTGCCGATCAGGGGAGCTTCTCCGTGGCCGGAGCCGCCATCGAGGCGTTGTGCCGCCAGATCGCGGCCGACTATGGCCCCCACGGCGTCCGGGCCGTTTGCATCCGGTCCGCCGGGTCTCCCGACGCACCCGGAGTGGACGCCGCCCTCACGGCGCTGGCCGAGGAGGAGGGCATCTCTCGCGAGGCGTTCGAAGCGCGCATGGCGGAGCGCAT
>DAHVMY010000015.1:0-40674 GCA_027319585.1 Candidatus Dormiibacterota bacterium
GTCGAACTTGTGCGTGATCGCGCTCCTCTCCGCCGGCAGACGTCGGCGGGCGGGCTTGGCCTCCGCCACCTCCTGGCCGCTGTAGGTCGCCTGCTTCTGGGACGTCGACAGCGGCTGGCTGCGCTTGCTGCCGTCGCGGTAGATCGCGACCGCCTTCAACCCGAGCTTCCAGGCGTCCACGTAAGCCTGTTCGACGTCGTCTGGGGTGGCGTCGTGCGGAAGGTTGACGGTCTTGCTGATGGCTCCGGAGATGAACGGTTGCACCGCCGCCATCATGCGGATGTGGCCCTGCCAGCTGATCGACCGCTGCCCGTTGGCGGGCGGGAAGGCGCAGTCGAAGACCGCGAGGTCCTCCTCCCGGAGGTGGGGAGCCCCCTCGATGGTGTCGTGCTCATTGATGTAGGCGACGATGTCCGAGACCGCCTCCTCCCCGTAGCCCAGGCGTCGCAGGGCGGCAGGAACAGTGCCGTTCACCATCTTGAGCAGGCCCCCTCCCACCAGCTTCTTGTACTTCACCAAGGCGATGTCGGGCTCGACGCCGGTGGTGTCGCAGTCCATCATGAAGGAGATCGTGCCGGTGGGGGCGAGCACCGTCACCTGGGAGTTGCGGTATCCGTGCACTGCGCCCAGCTCATGGGCGTCATCCCAGGCCTTGCGGGCTGCCGACAGCAGCCCCGCGGGCACGTGGTCCGGTGCAATCTTGTAGGCGGCGGCCCGATGCTTGTCCATGACGCGGAGCATCGGCTGGCGGTTCACGTCATAGCCCTCGAAGGGCCCGACCTCCTTGGCGATCCGGGCCGACTGCGCGTAGGCCTCGCCGCTCATCAGAGCCGTCAAGGCGCCCGCGTAGTCCCGGGCCTGCGGACTGTCGTACGGCAACCCCAGGGCCATCAGCACCGCCCCCAGGTTGGCGTAGCCGAGCCCCAGCGGACGGAACTTGTGGCTGTTGACGGTGATCTTCTCGGTCGGGTAGGTCGCGTAGCCGACCAGGATCTCCATCGCCGTCAGCATCACCTGGACCGTGTGGCGGTAGCCCTCGATGTCGAAGGTGTCGTCGTCGTTCAGAAACTTGAGCAGGTTGATGCTGGAGAGATTGCAGGCGGTATCGTCCAGGTAGAGAAACTCCGAGCAGGGGTTGCTGGCGTTGATGCGCCCGGAGTTGGGGGAGGTGTGCCACTCGTTGATGGTGGTGTCGAACTGCAAACCCGGATCGCCGCAGGCCCAGGCCGCCTCGGTGATCTGCTTCATCAGGTCGCGGGCCCGGTAGGTGCCGATCACCCGGCTCCGATCAGTGACCGCGTAGGTGCGCCACTCCTTGTCCTCCAGCACCGCCCGCATGAATTCATCGGAGACCCGCACCGAGTTGTTGGAATTCTGGAAGAAGACCGACGAGTAGGCCTCGCCGGTGAAGGACCCGTCGTAGCCGGCCTCGATCAGGGCCCACGCCTTGCGCTCCTCGCGGACCTTGCAGTTGATGAAGTCGACGATGTCGGGATGGTCGGCGTTGAGGATCACCATCTTGGCCGCACGCCGCGTGGTCCCGCCGGACTTGATGACCCCGGCGAACGCGTCGAAGCCCTTCATGAAGGACACCGGTCCGCTGGCGGTGCCACCCGAGGCCAGGTGCTCGACGGAGGAGCGGATCGTGGAGAGGTTGGTGCCGGTCCCCGAGCCGTACTTGAAGAGCATCCCCTCGGTCTTCGCCAGGGAGAGGATCGCCTCCATGGTGTCCTCCACGGAGTTGATGAAGCAGGCACTGACCTGAGGGTTGGGTTCCGCCCCCAGGTTGAACCAGACCGGGCTGTTGAAGGCGGCGATCTGGTTCACCAGGATTGCGCAAAGCTCGGCGTGGAAGATCTCGAGATCCTCGTCGGAGGCGAAGTACTGACCCTGGCGGCCCCAGTCACGAATGGTGTCGGCAACTCGGGAGATCAGCTGGCGAACGCTGCTCTCCCGTTGACCGCCGCCCTGCAGGCCCCTGAAGTACTTGGAGACGACCACGTTGGTGGCGAGCTGGGACCAGCTCGCCGGCACCTCGCAGTCCTCCTGGGTGAAGACCACCTCGCCCTTCTCATTGGAGATGGCGGCGGTCCGCCGCTCCCAGGCGATGGCGTCAAACGGATGGACACCGGGCTGGGTGAAGTGGCGCTCCACGCGCAGGCCTCGGGCCGAGGCAGTGGGATTCGCGGCCCCTGCGGTCGGCCGGTTGGAGGAGCCGTCTGGCGTGGTGGCAGCTACAGGGTCTGGGTCGTTGGCGGGTCGGTCCACAAATTTCCTCCTTGCAGGACGCGCGGTGGTTGACTAGAGGGCTCTAGGTGGCTTCCGAACCATATGTGGTGGGTGTCACAGGGCCTAGGCGCAATATCTTGGGCCCTCAGCGTCAAATAGTCAAGAGCATGCCGCTCGCACGTCCAGCCCTCCCTAGAATCGTATCTATAAGCAGCGAGAGCTGCGAAGTGAGACGCCGTCGGCGTTCGCCCCGCCATTCAGGGAGACACCTTGCCGAGTAAGACCATGGAGGTGACTCTGCCTCAGATGGGAGAGTCGGTGACCGAGGGGGTGGTGGGAGCCTGGCGCAAGCAGCCCGGTGATCAGGTGGCGGCCGGCGAGACCCTGGTCGAGATCCAGACCGACAAGATCGACGCCGAGGTGCCCGCCCCGGCCGATGGCGTCCTGGTCCGGATCGTGGCCCCCGAGGGGGAGGTCGTCGCGGTTGGCGCGACCCTGGCGGAGCTCGCGCCGGGGGAGGCGGCGGCCGGCCGGGCGCCTGAGTCCGGCAACGGGGACGCTCTCGGCACCTCGTCGACGACCCCTGCCGCGGAGCCGGCAGCTCCGGTGCCCGTGCCGCTGCCGGCGCTCGGCGAGTCGGTGACGGAGGGCGTCGTCGGCACGTGGCACAAGAAGCCGGGAGATGAGATCGCGGCCGGCGAGACCCTGGTTGAGATCCAGACCGACAAGGTGGACGCGGAGGTGCCGGCACCGATCGGGGGGACCGTGCTCGAGGTGCTGGTCCCGGAGGGTGAGACCGTCTCCGTGGGCACGGTGATGGCCACGATTCAGCCCGGGACACCGGCGGGCGACCGGCCGGCATCGGTGCCCGTGCCTCCCGAGCCCAAGCTCAGCGGCGAGGCCACCGCCTCGGTTCTGGAGACGGATGCGAGTCCACTGGCGAGAAGGCGCGCAGTCCAGGACGGGGTCGACCTGAGCCGGGTTGAGGGCACCGGTCCTGGAGGAATGGTGCGCCGCGACGATGTGGTCCGGTCCGAGGCGGCCCCTGCGGGGGGTGCCACGGTGGTGCCGATCAAGGGAACCTCGGCCAAGCTGGTGGAGGCGATGGAGGAGAGCCTCACCATTCCCACCGCCACCAGCTTCCGCACCATCGAGGTGCCGGTCCTGGAGGCCCGCCGCAGCCAGTTGAACGCCGCGTTGCAGCGGGCGGGGCGGTCTGATCTCAAGGTCTCCTTCACCCACCTGGTCGCCTACGCCCTGGTCAGGGCGGCTCGGGAGATGCCTGCCTTTGCGGCCGGCTTCGCCCGCCGGGACGGTCAGCCCCAGAAGGTGATTCGTGACGGCGTCAACCTGGGGTTGGCGGTGGACGTCGAGCGTTCTGACGGCTCCCGCTTCCTGCTGGTTCCGGTGATCAAGGGTGCGCACCGGCTCGACTTCGCGGGGTTCCGCGCCGCCTACGAGGAGCAGGTCCGCAGGACCCGCACCGGAGGGCTGTCCGTGGACGACCTCGCGGACGCCACCATCACCCTCACCAACCCCGGCGGGGTCGGCACCGTCGGGTCCGTGCCGCGGCTCATGGCCGGACAGTCCGCGATCATCGCGGTCGGCGCGATCGGCATCCCCGCGGGCTTCTCGGGGCTCTCGACGGAGGCCAGGGCGGCTCTGGGGATCCGCCCCATCATGACCCTCACCAGCACCTACGACCATCGGCTGGTGCAGGGGTTGGAGTCCGGGATGCTCCTGCGTCAGATGGAGGTCCTGCTCGCGGGAGGGCAGGGCTTCTACGAGGATGTCTTCAGGAGCCTGCAGCTTGACCTGCCCGCGCTCCCGGAGGTCGCGAGTGCGCCGCCACTGACCGTCAGCGCCGGATCCGCGCTGGCGACCCCCAACCAGCAGCTGATGCGGGCGGTGGCGGCCGGGATGTCGCTGGTCAAGGCGTATCGGACTCACGGCCACCTGGCCGCCCATCTCGACCCTTTGGGTTCGGAGCCGCCCGGAGATCCCTCCCTCGAGCCCGCCACCGTGGGGCTCGACCACACCCTCATGACCCAGGTGCCGGCGGAGATGCTCCGGGTTGCCGTGCCGGGGGCCACCCTGGCAGACGCCCTGCCCCGGATGCGGCAGACCTACTGCGGCACCATCGCCTATGAGATCGAGCACATCAGCAGCCACGAGCAGCGGACCTGGCTGCGCAGCCAGATCGAGTCCGGCGCCCATCTGGTCCCGCTCAGTCAGGAGGAGCAGCGTCAGCTCCTGCAGCGGCTGGCGCAGGTCGACGCGTTCGAGCGCTTCCTGCGCAAGACCTATCTCGGCCAGCACACATTCTCGATCGAGGGGCTGGACGCGCTGGTCCCGATGCTCGAGGAGCTGATCGACCTCTTCAGCCGGGACGGCACCCGGGAGGTGGTGCTGGGGATGGCCCATCGCGGCCGCCTCAATGTGACGGCGCGGATCGTGGGCCGCTCCCTTGAGGACATCATCGCGGAGTTCGAGTCAGGCGCGTACCTGGGGGGCGCGTCGACCGGGGACGTCAAGTACCACTACGGGGCCGAGGGCGTCGCCCGGACCCGTGAGAACCGTGAGGTGAAGGTGGTGCTCACCCACAATCCCAGCCACCTTGAGGTGGTGAACGCGGTGGTCGAGGGCCGCACCCGGGCTCGCCAGACCGCGGCCGGCGCGATACAGCAGGACACCCGCTGGGCCATTCCGGTGCTCATCCACGGGGATGCCGCCTTCACCGGACAGGGCGTGGTGACCGAGACCCTCAACCTCCAGAGCCTGGAGGGTTACCGGGTCGGCGGCACCGTGCACATCATCGCCAACAATCAGATCGGTTTCACGACCGAACCCGGCGAGGGGCGCTCGACGAGGTATGCCAGCGACGTCGCCAAGGGCTACGACATACCCATCATCCATGTGAACGGGGACGACGTGGAGGCGTGCCTGCAGGCCGTCCGGCTGGCGGTCAGCTACCGGGCGACCTTCGAACGAGATGTGCTCATCGACCTGATCGGATACCGCCGGCTGGGGCACAACGAGGGCGACGAGCCCGCCTACACGCAGCCTGTGATGATGGCCAAGATCCGCCGCCATCCGACCCCCGTGCAGGTCTATGGAGCCCGCCTGGTCGAGCGCGGGGTGGTCAGCGAGGCCGATCTTGAGCGTGCCCAGCAGGTCGCCTACCAGGAGATGGTCGATGCCCACGCCCGCGCGCTCGCCGACGGCAAGGAGCTGGCGGCGGCCGCCCAGCCGGCCGGGACCATGACGGAGCCGTCGGGGCTCCCCGTGGTGGAGACCTCCGTCTCCGTGGACCGCCTGAGGGCGCTGGACCTCGAGCTGGCGGCGACCCCTGAGTCCTTCAAGCTGAACCCCAAGCTCACCCGTTTCTTCGCGCAACGCCCGCAGGCGTTCGGCCCGGACGGCAGGTTGCTGTGGGCCCAGAGCGAAGCGCTGGCGTTCGCCAGCCTGATCGAGGACGGGGTCGCGATCCGTCTCACCGGGCAGGACACCGCTCGGGGCACCTTCAGCCAGCGCCACCTGGTGCTCCACGATGTGGAGACGGGCGCCAGCTGGGCCCCCATCCAGCACCTTGCCGGGGCCAGGGCCGCTTTCGAGGTGCACAACAGCCCCCTCTCCGAGGTGGCGGCGATGGGCTTCGAGTATGGCTACGGAGTGACCAAGCCCGACGCCCTGGTGATCTGGGAGGCCCAGTACGGGGACTTCTTCAACAACGCCCAGGTGATCATCGACCAGTTCGTGGCGGCGGGTCAGGCCAAGTGGGACCAGGAGTCGCGCCTCACCCTGCTGCTCCCGCACGGCTACGAGGGCAGCGGCCCGGAGCACTCCAGCGCCCGGGTCGAGCGCTTCCTCGAGCTCTGCGCCGAGGGCAACATGCGGGTGGCCAATCCCTCGACCGCCGCCCAGTACTTCCATCTGCTGCGGCTGCAGGCGCTGGCGGATGAGCGGCGGCCGCTGGTGGTGCTGACCCCCAAGAGTGGGCTGCGGCTGCCCGCAGCGATGTCGAGCCCGGCCGAGCTCGCCGAGGGATCGTTCCAGGCGGTCCTGGATGATCCGCGCAGACCCGGCCCCGAATCGGTGCGCAGACTGCTGCTGGCCAGCGGCAAGGTGGCGCACGAGCTGATCGCGCGCCGGGACAAGGAGCAGCGCGCGGAGGTCGCGGTGGTGCGGCTGGAACTTCTGTACCCGTTCGCGGCCGCGGCCGTCGCCGAGATCCTGGCGCGCTACGCCGGGGTGGAACAGGTCTTCTGGGTCCAGGAGGAGCCGCGCAACATGGGCGCCTACAGCTACCTGGTGCCCCGGCTGCAACCGCTGCTGCGGCCGGGCCTTGCGCTCCACTACGTGGGCCGGCGCGCGCAGGCATCGCCCTCCGAAGGATCCATGAGCGCGCACCAGCAGGAGCAGGAGCGACTGATCAGGGAGGCGGTCATGGGCGGAGCGACCACCGATCCCGCGGTGCCGGAGTGACCGCGCCCAAGGTGGCCGTGCTGGGGGGAGGCCCGGCAGGGGATGTCGCTGCGCTGCGCGCCGCCCAGCTCGGGGCGGAGGTGGTGCTGGTCGAGCGGCGCGACCTTGGGGGGACCTGCCTCAACCGCGGCTGCGTGCCCAGCAAGGCGCTGCTCGCGATCTCGGCTCTGGCCAGCAAGATCCAGCGCGCTGATGAGTTCGGTCTGGTGGTCAACGGACTCTCCTTCGACTTCCCCAAGATGCAGCAGCGGAAGGACGACATCGTGCTCAAGATGCGGCGCGGGGTCGAGCTGGCCTGTGAGCGCCACCAGGTCAAGGTGGTCCGGGAGCAGGGCCATCTGGAGGACGGTGCGGTTGTGGCCGGGGGGGTGAGCTATCCCTACGACCACCTGGTGGTATGTGTGGGGACCGAGCCTTCCGGGCTGCCGGGGATCGACATGGAACATCCCCGGGTGATCACCTCGGACGGGGTCTGGACGCTGAGCGAGATTCCCCAGCGCCTCCTGATCATCGGGGGTGGCGTCATCGGCTGCGAATTCGCCAGCCTCTTCGGCCCGCTGGGCTCGCAGGTCACGATGGTGGAGATGCTCCCCCAGCTCCTGGCGGGGGTGGACCGGCGCACCGCCCAGCAGTTCCAGAAGCTGGTCGAGGGCCACGGCGTCAAGGTCCACCTGGAGACCAAGGTCGAGGAGCTGGCATACCGCGCCGACGGGGTGGAGGCGACGCTCACGGGAGGTGAGAAGGTGGACGCCGACCTGCTGCTGGTGGCGGTGGGCAGAACACCCCAGACTGCCGACATCGGGCTGGTGGAGGCGGGCCTTGAGCTCAACTCCCGTGGTCACGTGGAGGTCGACGAGTACCTGCGCACCGCCAACCCGAAGATCTGGGCGGCGGGGGACTGCATCGGGGGGCTGCAGCTCGCCCACCTGGCCAGCGCGGAGGCCGCCCGGGCGGTGGAGAACGCGCTCGAGCCGGCGCGGATGCGACCGATGGATCGGACGGTCGTGCCCAACTGCATCTTCACCAGTCCCGAGATAGCCACGGTGGGACTTCACGCGGACCTCGCGCGTCAGGCCGGGCACGAGGTGCGCCTCGGCCAGGCCCGGTTCGTAGGCGAGGCCAAGGCGCTGGCGGAGGGCGAGCCGGAGGGCTACGTCCAGCTGGTGGCCGACGCCGGGGATGACCGGTTGCTGGGCGCCACCATCATGGGGCCGCATGCCGTCGAGCTGATCCACGAGGTGGGCGTCGCGATCAGCGACGGCTTCACCATGGCGGAGCTGGGAGATGTCATCCACGCCCATCCCACAGTGAGCGAGGTGGTGATGGACGCCGCGCAGCAGGGGCACGGCGCCGCTCCCTATCTGAGCTAGGACGCACCCGTGCGGCTGCCCCACCGGACCCATGCCCAGTGGGGGAGGTGGCGGCGAGCCCTCGCAGCTCCGGATTCATCGGTTGCCGCCAGGGGAGGGGGATGGACAGCTCGAGCGATCGGCGCGATGGGCGGGACGGCTATGGCAAAGGGGCCGGGCCGGCGGGATCCAGGGTGGGCGGCCATGAGGGTCAGCAAACTCGAGATCTCGACCGGAAGCTGTTCGGGTATCTGGGGCTCGAGGTCTCGACGGACGCTCTCATGGAGCAGCTGCGCGGGCCGGTGGACCACCTGTGATCACGGCGGTCGACTCCAACATCCTCATCGACGTGCTGAGCCCTGACAGGGTCCGGGGGACCGCCTCCTGGGAGGCCCTGGGAGCGAGTCGGCGGCGCGGCTCCCTGGTCGCCTGCGACGTCGTGTACTCCGAGGTCGCCGGGCTCTTCGCGAACCAGGAGGAGGCCCGACATGTCCTGGCCGAGCTGGGAATCCACTACCTGCCGACCTCGGAGGAGGCGGCGCTGCGGGCCTCGAGGATCCAGCGGGAGTACCAGAGGCGGGGGGGCGACCGGCGCCGCCTTGCCCCCGACTTTCTGGTCGGTGCCCACGCGCTGGACGTGGCCGACCGGCTGCTGACCCGGGATCGCGGATTCTACCGGGCCTACTTCCGGGATCTGGTGGTGGTCGAGCCCTCCAGATCGCGAGCGGAGGTCGACCGGTCCCTCCGCGCGGGCCCCGCTCTCATTCCACCGCGAGGCAGGTGATGGTGCGGGCGACCCCGCTGAAGCTCTGGATGCGGTCCACAATGAGGGTCCCGATCCCCTTGACGTCATCCGCCTGAACCTGGGCGATCGCGTCGTACTCGCCGGTGATGGCATCGACCTGAACCACCCCGGGCTCGTTGCGCAGCCGCTGCACCACATCCATGGCCTTGCCCGGTTCCAGTGTCATCAGGATGTACGCCCGCACCATGACCTCCCTCCTCTGCCTTTCAACTGGCCCCGCCGGGCCCTCCAGGTGACCATATCCGATCCTTGCCGCTCAGGGAAGATCTCGCGGCGAGAGCCACCTGCGGGGGCGGCCCAACTGATCGAGGTGGACCGCTCCTCCAGTTGCCTGCGGCCGGCCGAAGTCCTCGCCAGCCTCCTTGGCCGGCTGAGGACCTCCGGGGGGGAAGCTGTGGGCGTCCCGGTCCGTGGTGGTAGTTGCATGATTACCGGGGAGCCCGGCTTCACCAGCAGGCGAGGGAGGCAAGAGTTTGCGAGCAGTTCTCAAGGGGCGATCGGGTCCCGGGGCGGTATTGGGAGAGGTGGCCGATCCCCGCCCGGGTCCGGGCGAGGTGCTGCTCAAGCCGGTCGCGACCGGGATCTGCGGCACCGATCTGCACATCCTGGACTGGAACGCCTGGGCGGCGGCTCGGGTCAGGCCGCCGCGGGTGATGGGCCACGAGATGGCGGGGCTGGTGCTGCGGCTCGGTGAGGGGGTGGAGCGGCCGCTGATCGGAGAGATGGTCGGCGTCGAGACCCATGTGGTCTGTCTCACCTGTGCCCAGTGTCTGCGAGGCGATTACCACGTCTGTCAGAACACCAGGATCCTGGGGGTCGACATCGATGGCGCGTTTGCCGAACTGGTGGTGGTTCCCGCGCGCAACTGCCGCCCCGCCCCGGCCGGGCTCGACCCTGCCGTGATCGCCTTCCAGGAGCCCATGGGCAACGCCGTCCACGCGGCCTCCCAGGGGCCCCTGCGGGACCGCGTGGTCGTGGTCACTGGGTGCGGCCCGATAGGGCTGGCGGCTGTGGGGATCGCCAAGGCCGAGGGCGCGGCCAGGGTCGTCGCCGTCGACCGGGTCCCAGCCCGGTTGGCGATCGCCGAAGCGATGGGGGCGGACGAGGTGATCGACACCACTTCCAGCGGCGATTTGGGAAGCGCGCTGCGCCGGGCCTGCCGCGGCACCGCGGATGTCGTGCTGGAGATGTCCGGCCACCCCGCGCTGATCGAGAGCTCCCTGCTGGCCCTGACCCCGGGGGGATGGGTGAGCCTGCTCGGCCTCGGGGATGGGACGGTCCCCCTCGACCTCTCCACCCTGGTGGTGATGCGAGGCGCCACCCTGTTCGGGGTGACCGGGCGGCGCCAGTTCCAGACCTGGGACCAGACCGCCGCGTATCTGGCCTCGGGAGCGGTTGACGTCAGCCCCATCCTGACCGACAGATTCTCGATCCTGGAGTTTGCCGCGGCCGCCGAGCTGGCGCGGGCCGGGGCCGTGGGCAAGGTGGTTCTCTATCCTCCGGAGGGCGAATGGGCATGACTGATCTGGACACGAGTTTGCGCACGGACCTTGACCGGCTGCGTGAGGAGGGGCGTTACCGGCCCCTGGTGGTGCTGGAGAGCCCTCAGGACGCCGAGGTGGTGATCGACGGACGCCGCCTGATCAACCTGTCCTCCAACAACTACCTGGGGCTGAACACCCACCCCCGCCTCAAGGAGGCGGCCATCGAGGCGGTCCGGACCTGGGGGGCGGGCTCGGGCGCGGTGCGGACCATCGCCGGCACCCAGTCCATTCACGAGGAGCTCGAGGCGCGCCTGGCGGCCTTCAAGGGAACCCCGGCGGCGCTCACCCTCCAGAGCGGCTACACCGCCAACCTGGCGGTTCTGGGAGGAGTCCTCGGGGAGACCGACGCGGTGGTCAGCGACGCCCTGAACCACGCCAGCATCATCGACGGCATTCGGCTCACCAAGGCGAGCCGCTACCTCTTCCCGCACCGTGATCTGGACGGGCTGCAGCAGCGTCTCGAGGAGGCGCGGCGGGACGGCCGGCGGAGGGTGCTGGTGGTGACCGACGGAGTGTTCAGCATGGACGGTGACATCGCGCCGCTGCCCGCGATCGTGGAGCGCGCCGAGGCCTTCGGGGCCGCCGTCATGGTCGACGACGCCCATGCCTCCGGGGTCCTGGGCCGCAACGGCCGCGGCTCGGTCGACCACTTCGGCCTGGAGGGTCGGGTGGCGATCCAGGTGGGCACGCTCAGCAAGGCGGTCGGGGTCCTGGGTGGCTATGTGGCCGGCTCGCAGGAGCTGCGGGACACCCTGATCCACCTGGGCCGGCCGTTTCTCTTCTCCACCTCCCATCCGCCCGCCGTGGTCGCCGCCTGCATCGCGGCCCTGGACGTGATGGAGTCTGAACCGGAGCTGCAGGAGCGCCTCTGGGACAATGCCCGCCACTTCAAGGCCGGGCTGCTGGCTCTGGGGTTCGATTGCGGTCACAGCGAGACCCCCATCACCCCGGTGATCGTCGGGGAGGCGCGCCAGGCCATGGCGCTCTCGGACGAGCTGCGCAGGCGGGGAGTCTTCGCCCAGGGGATTGGGTTTCCCACGGTGGCCCGGGACCAGGGCCGGGTCCGCACCATCGTCACCAGCAGCCACACCAAGGAGCAGCTGGACCGGGCGCTGGAGGCCTTCGCGGACTCGGCTCGGACGCTGGGACTGCCGCTGCATCCGGCGGTCGGCGCCAGCCCGGCGTAACCATGGCCGGCCTGCCCGAATTGAAGTCGGTGGAGGGCTCCGCGCCGCGGGGTGACCGGCCCCTGAGCGTCCGGCGCGGCCCCCGGTCACCGGAGGAGTTGGAGGAGGAACGCGATCTCGTCGAGGCCGCCAAGCGGGACCCGGCGGCGTTCGCCCAGTTGTATGACCGCTACGTCGACTCCATCCACGCCTACGTGTACCACCAGACCGGGAGCTGGGAGCGGGCCGAGGACGTCACCGCCACCACCTTCATGCGCGCCTACGCCGAGATCGGCAAGTTCGAGTGGCGGGGGGTGCCCTACTCGGCCTGGCTCTATCGGGTCGCCTCCAACCTGGTTCTGCGGGACCATCGACACCCGGGATGGATTGAACTTCCCGAGGGGCTGGTCGATCCCGGAGAGGGCCCGGAGGAGGCCGCGGTCCGCAGCGAGCGGGTGCGCAGGGTCCAGGCGGCGGTGCGCCGGCTGTCCCCGGATCAGCGCCAGGCGATCACGCTGCGCTTCGGGTCGGGTCTGCGCAATGCCGAGGTCGCCCAGGTCATGGGCAAGAGCGAGGGGGCGGTGAAGTTGCTGGTGTTCCGCGCGCTGCGGGCGCTGGAGAAGCGCCTCGGACCGGATTTCGAGACGGGGTTCGGACCCCGGCTCACGGTGGCTCCGCCACCCAGCCCCGAGGAGGGAACTGATGACCAGTCGTGATGAGAAGCGGATGGCCGGCGACCTCGCCGGCTGGCTGGAGGGTGAGCAGGGGATGCCCGATGGCGATCCCGCGACCCGGGCCATCGCCGAGACCGCCGTTCTGCTGGTGGATGCGCTGGCTCCCCGACCGCTCCACCCGCACACCAGGGCGCACATCTTTGAGCGGGCGCTCTCCGAGGCGAACCTCCGGCGGCAGAGCGACGACCTGATGCCGGAGGTGCTGCGGGTGGCCCGGCAGGTTCCGGTGCCGGCCTGGGTCGGGATTGGCGGAATGGCGGCCGGGGTGGTGGTGGGGCTGGCGGTCCTGCGCCAGCGGGAGGCCCGCCTCTCACTCTGATCGAGATCGCCGCGGGAGGGTCGGCGGTCCGCTCCGTAGAATCCCCACCCGTGAGTTCAGTCACCACCGTGGTGGTGCCGGCCGGCGGCCTCGGCACCCGGTTCCTGCCTGCCACCAAGGCTCTGCCGAAGGAGATGGTCCCGGTGGGCGACCGGCCCGCCATTCAGTGGGGACTGGAGGAAGCGGTGGCCTCCGGTTTGGGGCGCGCGGTCATCGTCACCGCCCCGGGCAAGGACCTGATCCGAGCTCACTTCGCCCCCGACCCGAGCCTGGAAGCGGTGCTGTCCGAGCGCGGCAACCAGGAGTTGGCGGACCGGGTCCATGGCATCGGTCACCTCCTGAGGGTGGAGTTCGTGGAGCAGGAGCAACCCCTCGGGCTCGGCCATGCCGTGCTCTGCGCCGCACCCACGGTCGGGGCCGAGGAGGCAGTCGCGGTGCTGCTGCCGGATGACCTCTTCGCGGGCTCGCCGCCGCTGCTGGCGCAGCTGCTGGAGGCCCATGGCGCGACCGGTTGCACCGTGCTGGCGCTGCGCCGCTGTGCCCCCGCGGAGATCTCCCGCTACGGGGTGGCGACCGTTGAGGGCGATGGTCCCGTCTTCCGGGTCACCGATGTGGTCGAGAAGCCAGCGCCGGAGGAGGCGCCGAGTGACCTGGCGATGATGGGCCGGTACATCCTGACCCCAGAGGTGTTCCAGGCGCTCACCACGACTGAGCCGGGTGCCCTTGGGGAGATCCAGTTGACCGACGCCATTCGGACCGCGGCCCGGGCGGGCCGGGTGGTGGGGGTCGAGTTCACCGGGGAGCTCTTGGATGTGGGGACCCTGGAGAGCTGGCTTGCCACCAACGCCGCGGTCGTTTGGCGCGACCCCGATCTGGGTCCGGCGCTGCGAGCTCGGATCGCCGAGCTGGAGTCAGCGGAACGCTGACCGTGAAGGGTCGGCGCCTGTCAACCGATCCGTGGGGCTGGTCAGCCGGCGGCGCTATACTGCAGGGCCAGATGTCAATCGAGGCGGAAAGTGCCGTCCCCAGTTCCGGACACCATCAGGTAGTGCAATGGCTATGCAACGCCCGCGGCGCGGTGATGACCTTCTGCGCTACCGCAGCCAGGAGGGAGACTTCGAGGTAGAGGTCTCGCACACCCTCAACAAGTGGTGTGTGTCGGTCATGCGCCTGGCTGACTCCAGCATCGTGGCCCAGGACTTCTTTCCCGAGCGTTGGAAGGCGATGGCGCGCGCCCAGGACTTCCTGCGGATTCTCAACATGCGCAACCGGCCGGAGGCCGGTGCGGACGATGCCGGGGGCGACCCGGGGGGCCAGGCCCCCTGAGCCAGCCTGAAGCTTCAGGGGCCCGGCCCGCGGCTCTGCTTGAGATCCCACCTGGCTATTCGGTGGCCGACCCCCACGCGCACACGCTCGCCAGCGATGGGATGGTGAGCGCCCGGGAGCTCGTCAGGGCGGCCGCCCAAGCCGGCGTTCAGGTGCTCGCGGTCACCGATCACGACACCTTCCGGGGCGTTGGCGAGGCGGTCGAGGCGGGCCTCGAATTTGGGGTCGAGGTGGTCCCGGGCGAGGAGGTGACAACGGAGCCCCGGGCCAACGTCCACGTGCTGGGCCTGTTCCTCAAGGGCCCGGTGCGCATGGGCAGGCCGGTGGTGGACACCATTCATGCGATTCGCGAGCAGGGTGGTCTGGCGATTCTGGCTCATCCCTTCATGCCCACCTACTTCGCCTCCATCACCCCGGCGGCGCTGCGGCGGCTGCTGGCCCGAGAGACCGTGGACGGCATCGAGTTGCGCCACACCGCGCTCACCCTGCCCCAGCGAATCCGTGAGCTGGACGCCTTCTACGAGCTCCACCAGGACCGTCTGGGGGCCGCCATCGGGTCCAGCGACAGCCACTTCGGCGAGCGCGATCTGGCGCGCACGGTGACCGTGTTCCCGGGTCGGACCGCGCGGGACCTGCGTCAAGCTATCATCGACTGTCAGACCAGGCCCCTGGAGGGGTACCGCCGGCCACCCGGGCCGTCTTTGGGCACCCGCCTGCAGCAGCAGGCACGCAGCATGGGCTGGCTCACCTGGCAACGCTGGAGCGGCAACATCGGCCGCGAGGGGGTCTGATCCTTGAACCGGAACTTTCTGAAGCACGAGTGGGGGGCGGCCGCCTTCATCGGCACGATCATCGTGGGGGGGCTGGTGGTGCTGGCGTGGCTCCTGGTCAAGGCCGTGACCGCCTCACCGCTGCCTCCTCCCGCCCCCTGCCCGCGCGAGACCCCGATCGTGATCCACGCCACCCCCACCCCATCCCCCGGCGTCTCGGTCTCGCCAGCACCGGCTGTGACGCTCCCCTCGGTACCCTTCGGCTGCGCCGAGCCGAGTGTCACCGTGATCACGCCGACCCCGACGCCCAAGCCCAGCACCTCGGCCAAGGCGTCCCCCAGCGCCAAGGCGTCGCCTAGGGCCAGCGCCACGGCCAGCCCCACCCCCTGACTCAGAAGTCGGTCAGGAGCCGCTCACCGTTGCGGTCCACGATCTCCTGAGCCGGGACTGACAGCTCGAGCTCGGGGCTGTCCTCCAGCGCGACCCGGAGGGAGATCACCGGACTGAGCCTCAGCCCGGCGACCCGGACCAGGTCGCGCAGGAAGGGAAAGGCCAGCGGCACCAGCTGGTTGCGCAGCCGGTTGCGGACCGCCTGCACGGGATCGCGGGTGGTGGCGGCCAGACTCTGATCGCGAAAGGCCATCACGATCACCTCGTCGGTGAGGGCGATGGGGTCCGTCCAGGAGTAGGCCTCGCCGCTCAGGCTGCAATCTACGAAGAGCTCCCGGGTCGGGAAGAGGCGGAGGCGCTCCGCCAGGCGGCTCATGACCGAGGCCTCGCCCTCCACGAAGAACGGGAGGTCCGTGACCTTGGGGTCGGGGTCTCCGGCGGGGTATCGCACCGAGAAGCCCACGTTGTCGACCCCGAACAACGGGTTCGGAACCTTGATCCAGAGATCAGCAGCGCTGGCCACCTTGGACCTTGAGGATAGCGCAGTCCGTGGGCATCCGTGCGCCGGTGGAGGGCGCATCCGGCGCGCACCTGTCAGCGGATAGGATCGGAGGGTCGGAAATCGCGCGGGGAAGCGCCTGCGGGGCCGCCGCGGGCAGGAGGTGTCAGATGCGGGCTGCGTTCTTCCGGAGCCATGGCCGAGCCCGTGAGGTGATCGAGGTGGGCGAGGTGGAGGCGCCTGAGCCCGGGCCCGGCGAGGTCCGGGTCCGACTCCGCTACTCCGGAGTCAACCCCACCGACTGGAAGTCGCGGAGCGGGGCGACCCCGGGACCCATCGATGGGTATCAGATCCCGCACCACGACGGGGCGGGCGACATCGACCGGGTCGGCCCCGGGGTCGACCCCGCTTTGGTGGGCCAACGCGTCTGGGTCTGGGGGGCGGCGGCTGGCCGGCGCTGGGGGACCGCCGCCCAGTGGACAGTCGTCCCCAGCGCTCAGGCGGTGGCGCTGCCCGACGGCGCATCCTACGAACTGGGAGCCAGCCTGGGGGTCCCTGCCATGACTGCTCACCGGTGCCTGTTGGCGGACGGGGAGCTCGATGGGCGAACGGTCCTGGTGGCGGGTGGCGCCGGTGCGGTCGGCCATTTCGCAATCGAGCTGGCCAAGCTCCATGGGGCGCGGGTCGCTGCCACGGTGAGCGGAGCGGAGAAGGCCGACCTGGCCAGCCGGGCCGGCGCCGATCTGGTGGTCAACTACCGCGATGACAGCGCCCTGGAGCAGCTCAGGGCGTTCGCCCTGCCCTACGACCGGATCATCGAGGTGAACCTCGCGGCCAACCTTGCGATGGATCTGGCGCTGGCCGGGCCTCCCACCTCGATCGTGGTCTATGCCGCCACCGGCCCGGACCCGGTGCTGCCAATTCGGGGCTGCATGAACAGCAACGCCATTTTCCGTTTCGTCCTGCTCTACGGAGTGCCCCGGCCGGCCCTGGAGGCAGCGGCCGCCGATATCACTCGGGCGCTCGCCGCAGGCAGGCTGAGCGAGCTGCCGGTGCACCGCTTCCCGCTGGAGCAGTGCGCCCGGGCCCAGGAGGCGGTGGAGCAGGGCGCGGTCGGCAAGGTGTTGGTCGAGATCCCCTGAGGCGCCGTCGGGTGCCGTCAGCGGCCGAAGCGGAGCTCCTTCTGCCAGAGGTCGAAGACCTGATCCCGGGTCTCCTCTCTGGTGCCGGAGTTGTCCACCACCCAGGTCGCCAGGTCGCGCTTGTCGTCTATCGGCATCTGGGCGGCGATCCGAGCATTCGCCTCGGTCGCACTGAGCCCCGAGCGCTCCATCAGCCGGCGCAGCTGGAGCTCCGGGCGCAGGTAGGCCAGGATTATGGTTGAGAACTCGGCGGCCCGGCCGACCTCGAACAGCAGCGGGATGTCGTAGACCACGACTCTGGCCCCGGCTGCCTCCGCGGCCCGGATGGCCTGCCGGCTGAGGTCCGCCACGATCGGGTGGACGATCGCCTCCAGCGCGGCGCGCTGGTGCGGATCCGCGAACACCAGCTCCGCCATGCGCCTGCGGTCCAGCTCTCCATCGGCGGTGAGCATCCCCTTCCCGAACCTGGCCACGGTCGCCTGGAGGCCGGGGGACCCCTTGGCCACAGCCTGGCGCGCCAGCTGGTCCGCGTCGATGATCGAGGCTCCGAGCTCCTTGAGCATCTCCGCCACCGTCGTCTTCCCGGTGGCGATCCCCCCCGTCAGCGCCACGACCCGGGATGAGGGGGGACGCCCAGACCCGGAGGGCGGCGGCACTCCCGACTACCGCGGCTCGGCCGGCGGGCGGGGTCGGACGAAGCACCGGTCCGGGTCCAGCAGGCGCTCCAGCCGCGTCCCCGGAGTGTGGACCCGAACCCCGGCGCGCTGGGGCACCCCGAAGTCCCAGCCCAGCTGGTAAAGCCTGCGGGCCTCCGCCAGGTCGGCCACGGTCGCCACCCCACTGCCGTCGGTCATCTGCAGCGTGGGGGCCCTGCTGCCCGGGTATCCCAGCGCCACCACGCCCCCGGTATCGAGCAGGAACTCGAGCCCCGAGAAGGGGAGCTCCCCGAAGACGGGAGGCTCGGCTGCCTCCACCAGCCGCAGCAGGGAAGGTGCCTGGCCCTCGGCGACCTCGCTCCGCACCCGGCGCCGCTCGACCAGGTGGCGTTGGCGCTCGCGGCGGCGCAGCTCGGTCGCCAAAACGCCCCGGCGCCGGTTCAGCTCCGCCAGCCGCGCCTGCAGCGGGGCCATCTCGACCCTCAGCGCGCGCTCCGCCGCCTCCAGCTCAGCCTGCATGTTGGCCACCTCGGCCTCGTCGAGGGAGCCGAGGTCGTCCAGCTCGGAGGGGTTGGGAGCCTGGTCGTCACTACTCTGGGTGTCCATTGCCGGTAGCGTACCGGCTGGATGGCGAACCGGACGCAGAGTTGGAGGGTGAGATGGCCGAGGTGGTACGAAGGGAACGGCGGGGTCCGGTCGGGTGGCTGATCATCGACCATCCCCCGGCCAATGCCCTGAACCGCGCGGTGCTGGGCGGGCTCAGGGATGGCCTTGGCGAATTCGAGGCTGACCGAGGCGTCCGCTCGGTGGTGGTGACCGGAGCGGGGGACCGCTTCTTCGTGGCCGGAGCGGACATCAAGGAGTTCGTGAGCGACGGGCCCGATGCGACCAGGGAAAAGATCGCCGATGGCCAGCGCCTCACCCTGGAGATGGAGCGTTCCCGGCTGCCGTTGGTGGCTGCGGTGAATGGATTCGCCCTGGGTGGTGGGTTGGAGCTGGCCATGGCCTGCGACGTGCGGATTGCCAGTCGGAGCGCGCGGTTGGGGCAGCCGGAGATCCTCCTGGGGATCATCCCGGGCTGGGGCGGGACCCAGCGGCTGCCCCGGCTGGTCGGCAGGGGGATGGCCATGGAGCTGCTGCTGAGCGGTGAGCAGATCGATGCCGAGCGGGCCCTGGCCCTGGGGCTGGTGAACCGGGTGGCTGCCCCCGCTGAACTCGGCCACGAGGCGCAGGCGCTGGCGGAACAGCTGGGTGAGCGGGCGCCCCTGGCGACGGCCGCGATCAAGCGGGCGGTTGCCGACGGCCTGGACCGGCCCCTGGCGGAAGCACTCGGCATCGAGCTGGCCGAATTCGACGCCACGTTCCGAAGTCGAGACGCGAGCGAGGGGATAGCGGCTTTCCTGGAGAAGCGACCGCCGCATTGGCGGGCCGGCTGAAATGCCCGGCGGCCACGCCCTACCATCTCCTGCGTGAGCGTTTCCCCGGTGAGGGGGCCGGTGGGCCCTGACGACCCCAACCGCTCCGTGGGAGGGGCCCGTCGGCGACTTGGCCCGTTCTGGATCGAGGAGCCCGCGTGGTTCTGGGCGGCGTGGGCGGTCCTGGTGGTCGCCGGGGTGGCTCTGTTCGTGCTGGCGATGAGCTTCGACCACCCTTGATCTGGCTCAACTCCGCTGCCCTGGTGTGTCTGGGCGTGGTCACCGGATTCCTCTTCTGGAGCCGCATCGGGCCGCTGATGAGGTCGATGCGGCAGGCCCAGCCGGAGTCGCGCCTCGACCATCCCGGCAGTCGCCTGCTCGGGGTCGCGGTGTTCGTGCTGGGGCAGCGGCGGCTGCTGCGCTGGCCGTTCTCGGGGGTCGCCCACTTCCTGATCTTCTGGGGCTTCGTGATCCTGAACCTGGAGATCCTGCAGGCGGTGCTGGAGGCCCTGGTCCCGCCCCTGAACTTGGACCAGCAGTACTGGTGGGGTCCGATCGCGTTCCTTCAGGATCTGCTGGCGGCGGCGGTGCTGCTGGGGCTGGCGCTGGCGGCGCTGAACCGCTACCTCTTGCGCCCGAGCCGCTTCCACGGGAGCCACCAGCGCGACGCCACCCTGATCCTGGTGCTCATCGCGGCTGTGATCGCCACCCAGCTGGGGATCTACGGCACCCAGATCGCGGCGGGAGCCGACCAGGTCGTCAACCTGCGCCCAATCTCGGATGCGGTGGCGTTTGTCTTCCGCGGCTTTCACGGCGAGTCGATCTGGGCGTGGCACGAGTTCTTCCTGTGGGCGCACCTGCTGCTGGTGGCGGGCTTCCTGGTCTACCTGGCCCGCAGCAAGCACCTGCACATCCTGACCGCGGTCTTCAACGTTTACACCCGCAGCCTGGAGCCGGCCGGTCGGCACCTGCCCAAGCTGGACATCGAGCAGGCCGACCATTACGGCCTGGCTCGGGTCGACCAGCTGACCTGGAAGCAGGAGCTCGACCTCGCCACCTGCACCGAGTGCGGGCGCTGCCAGGTGCACTGCCCCGCCTTCAACACCGGCAAGCCGCTGTCGCCCAAGCTCCTCATCACCGACCTCCGGGACGCCTGGTACGCCAATGCCCGGGGGGAAGCTCCGCCCCGCAGCTACTGGGCGGAGCCTGAGCCCCGCGGGACTGCGCCCACCGACGGTTCCCTATTGGACTGGAGCGTGCTGGAGGAGACCCTCTGGTCCTGCACCACCTGCGGGGCCTGTGTGGAGCAGTGCCCGGTCCTGATCGAGCACGTGCCGGCGATCGTGGAGATGCGCCGCTCCCTGGTCCTGGAGGAGTCACGCATCCCCAAGGAGGCGCAGCGCGCCTTGGAGTCCCTGGAGCAGCGGGGCAACCCGTACTCGATGCCGCAGTCGGCCCGGATGCGCTGGGCGGAGGGGTTGGACGTCCCCCGGCTCGCTGACCACCCCGACGCGGAATACCTGTACTGGGTGGGGTGCGCGACGGCCTTCGACGAGGCCAACTGGCCCGCGGCCCGGGCGACGGTGGCGATCATGAGGGCGGCCGGCGTCAGCTTCGCGGTCCTTGGCGATGAGGAGACCTGCACCGGGGACCCGGCCCGCCGGCTGGGCAACGAGTACCTCTTTCAGACCCAGGCGGAGCAGGTGGTGGGTCGGCTCTCCAAGCTGGGGGTGCGCCGCATCGTGGCCAGCTGCCCGCACTGCTTCAACACCCTTGCCAACGAGTACCCGGACATGGGCGGGAACTATGAGGTCATCCATCACACCCAGCTCCTCGAGCTGCTCCTGGACCAGGGGAGGATCCACTTCGAGGCCGACCATGGCCCCCGCCGCCTCACCTATCACGACCCCTGCTACCTCGGGCGGTGGAACCGCGAGTACGACGCCCCCCGGCGGCTCCTGAACGCCATCCCTGGGGTGGAGCTGCGGGAGATGGCCCGCAGCCGCGGGGAGTCGATGTGCTGTGGGGCGGGCGGCGGGCGGATCTTCATGGAGGAGACGAAGGGCCAGCGGGTCAACCGCGTCCGGGTCCAGCAGGCCCAGGCGACCGGTGCGGAGCGGGCGGCGGTCGCCTGCCCCTTCTGCGCCACCATGTTCCAGGAGGGGATCTCGTCGCAGTCGCTGGGGGGAGAGCTGGGCAGTGCGGACGTGGCGGTCCTGGTGGCGGAGGCGATGGGCCTCGACTACCTGCCTTCGCCCCCGCCGTCAGCTTGAGAGGCGCGGCGTAAGCCGGGAGCCCGGTCAGGACGCCGCCATAATCGCAGGGTGGGACCAACTGCCCCCGACTATCAGCTGGACCATTTGGGGATCGCCGTCAGCGACGTGCGGGCGGCCGCAGCCGATCTGGAGGCGCGGCTGGGAGCGGGCCCGGGCCCGCTGGAGCAAATCGAGCCCGACGGCATCTGGGCGCTGTTTCTGGATCTGGGCGGCCAGGCGGTGGAGCTTCTGAGCCCGGTCCGCCCCGACTCGAGCATCTCGCGCTTCCTGGAGCGACGTGGTGAGGGTCTCCACCACGTCGCCTACCGGGTCACCGACATCGAGCGGGAGCTGAGCCGATGGGAGCGGCTGGGCGCCCAGCTCATTGACTCGGAGCCCCGGCCGGGCTCCCGGGGCCGGCTGGTCGCCTTCGTCCATCCCCGCACCGAGCATGGGGTGCTCACCGAGCTGGTGCAGGCTGTGGCGGTGACACCACCGGGGCCGGCTCCGGGGGCTGCCCGGGTGGTGTTCGTCTGCGGGTCGCGCCGTTTCGCCGACGCCTACTCGACGGCTGACCGGGAAGAGACCGCCGCCGGAAGGATCGCGGTCGCCTGCTACGCCGGGCCCGCGGGAGCCGACCAGCCGGAGGCGCCCGGGACCTCCCCAGGAGCTCAGGGATTCAGCTCGCGCTCGAAGATCGACCTCGCGGATGAGGTGCTGGTGCTCAACGTCGGCGGCTACGTTGGGGAGTCCACCGCCAGGGAGGTCGCCTACGCGAGCGCCCAGGGCAAGCCGGTCCGCTGGCTGGAGCCTCCGGGATCCAGCCGGTGAGCGCCGAGGATGGCGGCTTCAAGACCGGGTCGGGGCTGCCTCTGCTGCCGGCCTACGAACGGGATCCCGGGCGCGTCGACCCGCCACCTCCCGGAGCCCCGCCCTACACGAGAGGGATTCGGGCCGACGGCTACCGGCGCCGGCTCTGGACCATGCGCCAGTACGCGGGCTTCGGGTCGGCGGAGGCCACCAACCAAAGGTTCAAGTACCTTCTGGAGCGCGGCCAGACCGGCCTCTCGGTGGCCTTCGACCTCCCCACCCAGATGGGCTATGACTCCGACGATGAGATGGCCCGGGGCGAGGTCGGCAAGGTGGGAGTGGCGATCGACCATCTGGGGGACATGCGGACTCTTCTGGCGGACCTGCCGCTCGGGGAGGTGACCACCTCCATGACCATCAATGCCCCGGCCAGCCTGCTGCTGCTGCTGTACCAGCTGACCGCCGCCGGGATGGGCATCCCCGGGACCGCCCTGGGCGGCACCATCCAGAACGACATCCTCAAGGAGTACGCAGCCCGGGGCACCTACATCTTCCCCCCGCGGCCCAGCATGCGCCTGATCACGGACACCTTCGCCTACTGCCATCGGGAGCTGCCGCGCTGGAATCCCATCTCGATCTCCGGTTACCACATCCGGGAGGCCGGGGCGACCGCTCCCCAGGAGCTCGCCTTTGCGCTGGGCAACGGCCTCGCCTACGTGGAGGCCGCGCTCGCGGCCGGGCTCGAGCTCGATGACTTCGCGCCGCGGCTGAGCTTCTTCTTCAACGTCGACAACGATCTCTTTGAGGAGGTCGCCAAGTTCCGGGCCGCCCGGCAGCTCTGGGCGACCCTGATGGCGGAGCGCTTCTCGGCCCGCTCGCCGAGGGCGCTGCAGCTGCGTTTTCACGCCCAGACCGCGGGGGCGACCCTCACCGCCCAGCAGCCGCTCAACAACGTGGTGCGGGTGGCGATCCAGGCGCTGGCCGCGGTGCTCGGAGGGGCCCAATCGCTGCACACCAACTCCTACGACGAGGCGCTGGCCCTGCCCTCCGAACCGGCGGCCACCCTGGCGCTGCGCACCCAGCAGCTGCTGGCGTTCGAGTCCGGGGTTGCCAAGGTCGCCGATCCCCTGGGCGGTGCCCATCTGGTGGAGGCGCTGACCGAGGAGCTGGTGGTCCGGGCCCGGGCGCTGATCGACGAAATCGATCGCCGGGGTGGCGCGGTCGCGGCCATCGAGCAGGGCTTCTACCAGGACCAGATCCAGGAGTCCGCCTACCGCCGTCAGCAGCAGATTGAGTCTGGCGAGTCGGTGGTGGTCGGCGTGAACCGCTTCCAGGACGAGTCGCCGCTCGAGGTCCCCATCCTGCGGGTCGACCCGGCCCTGGAGGCGGAGCAGCTGCGGCGGCTGCGGGAACACCGCCAAAGTCGCGACCAGGCTCAGGTCCAGCACTCCCTGGATGAGGTCGAGAGGGTCGCGAACGGCCCCCAGAATCTGCTGTATCCGATGGCGGCAGCGCTGCGGGCGGGGGCGACCGTCGGGGAGATCTGCGCGCGCCTGCGCGGCGTCTTCGGGGTCTGGCGCCCTACGGGCTAGTGGCCCGGCTCCGCTGACCGGTCCCGGTGGCGGGTACGGTGGTCCGGCGCGCATGGTCGGGCGCGCCCAGGATGAAGGCGGCACAGGCTTGGGCGGTGAGCGGCTTCGAATAGCGGAATCCCTGGACGATCTCGCATCCGTAGGAGCGCAGCGCTGCCTCGTGCGCCAAGGTCTCCACCCCCTCAGCCACCACGTCCAGCTCCAGGTCCCGGTCCACGGATAGGAACGCGCGCACCACGGCCGAGCTGCGCCGATCCCGGGGCAGCCCGGCGATGAAGGACCGGTCGACCTTGAGGATCTTGACCGGAAGATCCACCAGGCGGGCGAGGTTGGATTGCCCCGCGCCCACGTCGTCCAGGGCGCTCAGGACTCCGTGTCGGGCCAGCTCCCGCACCGTCGCCACGACCCGCGGCTGCATCTCGCCACCCAGCTCGTGCTCGGTCAGCTCGACCACCAGCCGTGAGGCCGGTATCCCATGACGCGCCAGCTGCTCCAGCGTCCGCCGGGCGAAGCCGGGGTCGGTGAGCTCGGTGGGCAGAAAGTTGACGCCCAGCTTCACCTGGTCGATCCCCTGGGACACCCAGGTCCGAATATCTCTCAGGGACTGGTCGAGGATCCAGCCGCTGAGGCGCTCCATCTCATGGAACCGGTGGGCGACCTGCACGATCTGCGGGGGCGACACCATCCCCAGGCGCGGGTGGCGCCATCTCAGCAGCGCCTCCACCCCGGTGCAGCGGCCGCTCCGAAGCTGGATTATCGGCTGATAGACGACGCGGAGCCCCGACTCCCGGGGGCTGTCCAGGGCGCTCCGCAGCTCGGAGCTCAGGCGCAGGTCGGCCATCGCCAGGTCGTGGAGATCGGACTGGTAGGCGCACCAGCGGTTGCCACCAGCGCGCTTGGCGGCGTACATCGCCGAGTCCGCCTCGCAGAAGGCTGGAGGGATCGGAGCCGGGGCGGCAGATGGTGAAGCCCAGGCTCGCGGACGGGCGAACCAGCTGCCCCTGGAGCTCCACCGGGTCGGCCAGGGCGCCCAGCAAACGACTGGCGAAGGCGGGGGCCCCCTCGGCCGTCAGTGGCTCGACCACCGCGACCAGCTCGTCGCCCCCGTACCGGGCCAGCAGGTCGGAGGGGCGGATCTTCGCGCGCAACCTGGTGCTGATCGTCTGCAGCAGCTCGTCCCCGGCTCCGTGGCCGAGGGCGTCGTTCACGGTCTTGGTGCCGTCCATGTCGATGAAGAACACCACCGCCTGCCCCTCCCGCCCGGGGTCGGCCGTCACCTCGGCCAGTCGGCGCTGCAGCTGATGGCGGTTGGGCAGCCCGGTCAGGTCGTCGTGCTCGCTCTGATGGCGCAGCCGCTCCTCCCAGAGGGCCTTCTCCGTGCTGTCGCGGGCGGTCACGATCCACCCGGCGGCGCGCTCCTTGCCGTAGTGCACCTGGTTCCGGGCTAGGGCAATCACCCTGACCCCCGCCTCCAGGGGGAGCGTGATTTGGAGGCGATTGTCGACCCAGCCCGGCCCACCTCCCGAAGCGCCGCCTCCACCCGAGGCGGCGATCAGCACCGAGTCCATGGACCGTCCGAACAGCTCCGGCGCCAGCTGCCCGAACAGGCTGGCGAAGACCGGGTTGGCGTACCGAGTCACCCCCCGGCCATCGACCAGCGCCACCCCCTCGTCGACCATCTCCACCAAGCTGGAGAGGAGGTTGGCCCGGTCCTCCTGGATCCGCCGATCCGTCCGGCTCTCCAGGAGCGCCTGCTCTCGGGCGGTGGCGGTGAGGGCGGCGCCGGCCACCTCGGCGAAGAGCTCGAGCACCTGCCGGGCGCGCACACCGAACGCACCTGGCCGCACCGCGAGCGCCCCCAGCACGCCCACGCAGGAGCCGGAGAGCCGGTCCAGGATCGGCACCCCGACCATGGAATCGCTGCCCCGCATCGTCAGCGCCACCGAGAGAGCGCTCCGGGGATAGCAGCTGCGTCGGCGCAGGCTCCGCACCAGCAGCGGGCGGTGATGGGTGACGACCCACCCTCCGAGCCCCTCCCCGAGCGGGCGAACGTGGCCGGTGGGCAGATCCGCGTGGCCGCTGACCGCCACCACCATGGAGCTCGCCCGGTCCGAGCTCACCAGGAGCAGGCGAGCCGAGTCGGCGCCGACCGCGGCCGCGGTCGCATCCACGATCGCCTGCAGCAGCTTCGCCTGGGGTGGCGGCTCGACGGTCCGCCCTGCGTGCGGCACCGGTGGACCCGACCACGCCGCCGCGCCGTCCGCCGACGCAGCTCCAGTTGCGGTGGGCACGCTGGCAGCCTAGATCGCCCCGGGCGGCTTCCTGCCGGTGGTCACCGCATCGCGACAAATCATCCCCGGCCCGGCGGGGTCAGATGCGGGGAATCGCCTCCCCCAGGACACTGCGGAATCTGAGGTCGTGATAGAGCTTGGCGGTGAGGGGGTGGCGACCTCCGGCGACCTGGAGGTAGCCCACCGCCGCCAGCGCCGCTCCCAGAGGTGGGCCGATGAAGTAGATCCACAGCACCGAGTAGCTGCCGAATACCACGGCCGGCCCCAGGCTGCGAGCCGGGTTGAGGCTGCAGTCGGTGTAGGGCGCGCCCTGCCAGACCAGCAGCGCGATCACGATCCAGAGCACAAGTGGAGTGAGCCGGGCGGTCCTGGCCGAGGAGGTGCAGACGAAGATCGCCAGGACCAGGATCCCCGTCATCAGCGCCTCCACCCCGATCGCCTGCACGGCTGACACCCCCGGGTGGGGGGCGGTCAGGCCGTCCTGGACCGAGGCCGCCACCGGCCCCCACGCCAGCTTCAGGGCGAAGTCGCCCGCCACCGCCCCCGCGAACTGGCCGCCCCAGTAGCCCAACAGGTCCCCCGTGGAGACGTGCCCGCCTACGAAGAAGGCGAGGGTCACGCAGGGGTTTACGTGCGCGCCGCTCAACCGTCCAAAGGGGGAGATGGCGATCAGGCTCCCGCAGCCGGCAAAGAGGAGGCCGGTGATGAGCAGCCTCACGCTGACCGAGGGGATGAGATGCGGGACCGGCGAGCCTTGGCCGAAGTCGAGGCAGACCGCGCTCAGCCCGCCCAGCACCAGCAGGAAGGTGCCGAGGAACTCCGCCCCCCACTCGGGCAGGTGCCAGCCGGGCTGGGCCGGGCGCTGCAGGGCGGGCGGTTGGCAGCGCCGCCAGGCCGCGCGCAGGAACGTGCTCATCGCGGCTCGGATCGGCGAAGGCTCGGCCGGCGACCCCTGCGATCGGAGAAGATGAGGCCGTGGCCAAGCAGGAGCGGCCCGATCAGGGCCCCAAGCCAGCTACGGATCCCGCCCGGGAGCCGACCAAGAACGAGCGCCTCATCAATCAGCTGCGCAAGCGCCGCCACGACGCGGTCCATCGCGGTGGCGAGCCCGAGCGGCTGCAGCGGCGCAAGGGGCGGCTGACCGCTCGCGAGCGAATCCGCCGGCTGCTCGACCCCGACAGCTTCACCGAGCTCGACGCCTTCGTGGTCCACCGTTCGGAGCAGTTCGACATGGCGGAGCGGCGTGTGGCGGGTGACGGGGTGGTCACCGGCTTCGGCGAGATCGGCGGGCGCCGGGTCTTCGTCTTCTCCCATGACGCCTCCTTCATGGGCGGCTCGCTGGGCGAGGCCTTCGCGGAGAAGGTCGTGAAGGTCATGGAACTGGCCGAGCGCACCGGCTGTCCCCTGATCGGGATCAACGACAGCGCCGGGGCCCGGATCCAGGAGGGCGTCGTGTCCCTGGCGGGATACGCCGACATCTTCTACCGCAACGTCCGCTGCAGCGGGGTGGTGCCCCAGCTCTCCCTGATCGCCGGGCCCTGCACGGGGGGAGCCGTCTACTCGCCCGCGATCACCGATTTCACCTTCATGGTGCGCCACGTGGGCTACATGTTCATCACCGGCCCCGAGGTGGTCCGGGTGACCACCGGCGAGGACGTCGACTTCGAGCAGCTGGGAGGGGCGGACGTCCACTCCCAGCGCAGTGGGGTGGCCCACTTCGAGGCGACCAGCGAGGACCAGGCCTTCCAACAGATCCGTGAGCTGCTCTCCTTCCTGCCTCAGAACTCCAGGGAGGCCCCTCCCAGGGTACCGACCGCCGACCCCTGGGACCGGGGCGACTCCGAGCTCCAGGAGATCATCCCGAGCAGCCACCGCGAGCCCTACGAGATGCGCGACGTGATCCACCGGGTGGTCGACGACGGCCGCTTCCTGGAGGTTCAGCCGCTGTTCGCCCCCAACCTGGTCGTGGGCTTCGCCCATCTCGACGGCGCCAGCGTGGGGGTGATCGCCAACCAGCCCAAGCACCTGGCGGGCTCGCTTGACATCGCGGCATCGGTCAAGGGGGCGCGCTTCGTCCGCTTCTGTGACGCCTTCAACATCCCGCTCGTCACCCTGGTCGACGTGCCCGGGTTCCTGCCCGGCACCGATCAGGAATACGGCGGCATCATTCGCCACGGCGCCAAACTCCTCTACGCCTACGCCGAGGCGACCGTCCCGAAGCTCACCGTGATCACCCGGAAGGCCTACGGCGGAGCCTATGACGTCATGTGCAGCAAGCACCTGGGCGCGGATTGGAACGCCGCCTGGCCCACCGCCGAGATCGCGGTCATGGGCGCGGAGGGCGCGGTCAGGTTTCTCAGCCGGCAGCGGGGCTCGGGGCCGCCCCTGGCCGAGGCGGAGCTGGCGGCCGCCTACCGCGAGCAGTTCGCCAATCCCTACCACGCGGCCGAGCGCGGCTATGTCGACGACGTCATCGAGCCGCGCCAGACCCGGGCGTGTCTGATCCGGGCACTGCGCATGGCCTCCACCAAGCGGGTGCGGGGGCCGCAGCGCCGCCACGGCAACATCCCTCTCTGAGCACTCGCCGCGATCTGCGGCGAGGCTCAGCGGTCGCGCCGGGCGCCGGGCGCGGGTTCCACCGCCCTCAGGGTCGGCGGCTTCAGCCCGGCGTCGGCGAAGGCCGCCCGCAGACCGAAGTCGATCGCGCTCTGGGAGTCCTCTGGCCCTATCGCCACCACCGCTCCGGAGAATCCCGCCCCGGTGAGCTTGGCTCCGTAGGCTCCAGCCGAGCAGGCCGCCTCCACCGCCAGGTCCAGCTCCGGGGCGCTGACGTCGAGGTCGTCACGCAGGGAGCGGTGCGACTCGGACATGATCCGGCCCAACTCCTCGTGGTCGGTGCGGCCCAGGGCGTCCAGTGCCCGCTCGACCCGGTCGCGCTCGGTCAGAGCGTGGCGGGCGCCGCCGCGGATCTTCGGATCCAGGAGCCGATCCACCTCCTCCGCCGAAGCGTCGACCAGGCGCTCACGGCCGAGCATCCTGCCTGCCGCGGCCAGGAGAAGGCGCCGCTGGGGGTAAGGCGAGTCGGCGAGCCGGCGGCGGCTCCCGGTGTCGATCACGAACAGTCGGTCGCCGGCCGCGGCCGGATCGAACGGCGTGGGCAGGACGGTGCCGGTGCTCGAGTCAAACCGCAGGGCGGACCCGGGCATCCCGAAGACCGCGGTCACCTGATCCATCAGCCCGCACGGGACCCCGACGAATTCGGCCTCGGCGCGCCTGGCCGCCGCCACCTTCTGCCGGCGCGAGAGCCGCACTCCCAATGAGTCGGTCACCGCCTCGACCACGGCGCACTCGACCGCCGCGGAGGACGACAGGCCGGCGCCCTCGGGGACGAGGCCGTCGAGGAGGACGTCCAGCCCAGTACCCGGATCGTTGAACTGCGTCACGGCCCAGATGGCACCCAGGGGGTACGCCGCCCAGCCGCGAATCCTCCGAGGCCTCAGCTGCTCCCGGTCGATTTCGAGCTCCTCCGGGCGCTGCAGCGAGCGCACCCGCAGCCGGCCCCCCGGCCTGCGCCGCAGGGCCACCCAGACGCGCAGGTCGATGGTCGCCGGCAGCACCGGCCCTCCGCACAGGTCCAGGTACTCCCCGACCAGGGTGACTCGACCTGGCGCCGACCAGATCCCGTCCGGGCGAGTGCCGGTCCAGGCCGAGAACGCGGCGGCCAGCCTGACACGGATCCCCTCCTCCAGCCCCTTCGCCATCGAGTCCTCCTCCCCAGCTCAGACAGGCCATTGTGACCACCACCGTGCGGGTGGGGCCGCCCCCGGGCGGGGTCATTGCGGTGGCCTGCTCCTACACTAGGTTCGAAGGTGCCGCGATTCGGCAGGGCTCGCTCAGGAGGGATCGGTGAAGCTCTTAGAACATCAGGCCAAGTCCCAGTTCCGACAGGTTGGCATCGAATGTCCGATGGGCCGTCTGGCCCACACCCCTGCCGAGGCCGCCGCGGCGGCCCGGGAGTTGGGGCGCGTGGTGGTCAAGGCCCAGGTTCCGATCGGGGGCCGGGGCAAGGCCGGCGGGGTGAAGCTGGCGGGGACCGAGCAGGAGGCCAGGAGCGCGGCCGAGCAGATCCTGGGGATGGAGATCCGCGGCTTCCGGGTGCCCGCCGTGCTCTGCGAGGAGGCGCTGGACATCGCCCGCGAGCTGTACCTGGGGGTCGCCCTCGACCGCGATCGCCGCAGCCTGGTCGTGATGCTCTCGTTCGCCGGGGGCATGGAGATCGAGGAGGTGGCGGCCACGTCTCCCGAGAAGATCGCCAAGCTCTGGCCCGACCCCTTCAGTGGCCCTCACCCCTTCGAGATCCGCCAGCTGGCGCTAGATGCGCTGGCGGCGGTGGGAGGCGAGGGGACCCTGCCGAAGGGCTCGTTGCTCAACCAGCTGGTGCCTCTGGTCCAGCGGCTGTACGCACTCTGCCAGCGGCTCGACGCCACCCTGTGCGAGATCAACCCCCTGGTGGTGAGCGCCCAGCGGCGGCTGATCGCCGGGGACGGCAAGATCGAGATCGACCAGAACGCCGAGTTCCGCCACCAGGACCTGGTCAAGGAGCTGGGGGATGACCAGCAGGCCGCCTCCAGCGGCGACGACCCCCTCGAGGTCGAGGCCAAGCGGCGGGGGCTCACGTACGTGCATCTGGGCGGCGACGTGGGGGTGATCGGCAACGGCGCCGGGCTGGTGATGAACACTCTGGATCTGGTCAAGCAGCACGGTGGGGAGCCGGCCAACTTCCTGGACATCGGTGGTGGGGCCAAGGCGGAGGTGGTCGCCAATGCCCTGGAGATGGTTCTCCTCGATCCTGCGGTCAAGGGCATCTTCATCAACATCTTCGGGGGCATCACCAGAGGTGACGAGGTGGCCAACGGGGTGGTGGCGGCCCGAGACCAGCTGGGGATCAGCGTCCCCCTGGTGGTCCGGATGACAGGGACCCGCGAGGAGGAGGGAAGGGCGATCCTGGAGCGGGCGGGCATCGTCCCGGCGGTCTCCGCGCCCGAGGCGGCGGCGAAGATTGTGGAGCTGGTGGCGGCTCAGGGAGGCAGAAGATGAGCATCCTGCTCAACCGCTCGTCGAAGGTTGTGGTGCAGGGCATGACCGGCAGCGAGGGCACCTTCCACACCCAGCAGATGCTGGAGTTCGGCACCCGGGTCGTGGCCGGGGTGTCCCCGGGCAAGGGTGGGACCGAGCACCTGAGCCTGCCGGTCTTCGACACCGTCCAGGAGGCGGTGGATCGGACCGCCGCGGACGTGGCCGCGGTCTTCGTGCCCCCGGCGTTCGCGGCCGACGCGATCATGGAGGCGTCAGCGGCCGGGGTGCCCCTGGTGGTTTGCATCACCGAGCTCATCCCCGTGAATGACATGGTGCGCGCCCGCGCCTTCCTCGCCCGCCGCGGCACCCGGTTGGTGGGGCCCAACTGCCCCGGGCTGATGTCGCCCGGGGAGCGGGCCAAGGTCGGGATCATCCCCAACCAGAATGGGCAGGACGGCCCGGTCGGGATAGTCTCCAGGTCCGGGACCCTGACCTACGAGATCATGCAGGCGCTGGGCAGGTCCGGCTACGGGCAGTCGACCGCGGTCGGGATCGGTGGGGACCCCATCCTGGGACTCAGCTTCTCCGATGTGCTCGAGCTCTTCGCCGCCGACTCCGCCACCGAGGTGGTGGTGATGGCGGGGGAGATCGGTGGGGCGGATGAGGAGCGCGCGGCCGAGCTCATCGGGCGGGGCTATCCCAAGCCGGTGATCGGCTTCATCTCCGGTCGCACCGCCCCTCCCGGCAAGCGCATGGGCCATGCCGGGGCGATCATCAGTGGCAACACCGGGTCCGCCCGCTCCAAGGTGGACGCACTGGAGAGCGCCGGCGTCCGGGTGGCGGACACCATCGAGGAGATCGTGGAACTGGTGCGCCAGCGGCTGTCCCGCCCGGCAGCGGTCTGACCCGGATGGGGCTGAGCTTCGAGCTCACCGCCGAGCAGGAGGCGATCCGCCAGCTGGCGCGCGAGTTTGCCGACCAGGTCGTAGCACCGCAGGCGGCCGTCTACGACCGGGAGGAGCGGTTTCCCTACCCGATCGTCGCCCAGATGGGGGAGCTGGGCCTCTTCGGCCTGCCCTACCCGGAGGCGGAGGGCGGTGCGGGCGCCGACTTCATCAGCTATCTGCTCGCCCTGGAGGAGGTGTCCCGTGCCGACGCCTCTTTGGGGATCACCCTGGAGGCGGCGGTCTCCCTGGGGATCGCCCCCATCTTCAACTTCGGCACCGCCGAGCAGCGGGAGCGCCACCTTCCCGACCTCCTCGCGGGGCGGGCGCTCTGGGCGTTCGGGCTCACCGAGCCCGACGCGGGCTCGGACGCGGGCGGGACCAAGACCAGGGCGGTGCGGGAGGGGGAGGAGTTCGTCATCGACGGCACCAAGTGCTTCATCACCAATGCCGGGACCGACATCAGCCGCGGGGTCACGATCACCGCGGTGACGGGAAGCCAGGAGGGGCGCAACGAGATCAGCGCGATCATGGTGGAGCGGGGCACGCCCGGCTACTCCCAGGCTGCCCCCTACCGGAAGCTCGGATGGCATGCCAGCGACACCAGGGAGCTCACCTTCGCTGGCTGCCGGGTGCCGCAGAGCAATCTCCTGGGCCGGCAGGGCGGCGGGTTCAGCCAGTTCCTCAAGATCCTGGAGGCCGGTCGGGTGGCGATCGCCGCCCTCTCGGTCGGAGTGGCCCAGGCCTGCCTGGACGCCTGCGTCGGCTACTCCCAGCAGCGGCGTCAGTTCGGGCGCCCCATCAGCCGGTTCCAGGCGACCCAGCTGAAGCTGGCGGACATGGCAACCCAGATCGAGCTGGCGCGGCTCATGGTCTGGCGGGCGGGCACCCTGATCGACCACGGCCTTCCGGCCGGCAAGTTCGCGGCGATGGCGAAGCTGCAGGCCTCGGAGACCGCCACCTGGTGTGCCAACCAGGCGGTCCAGATCCACGGGGGCTCCGGTTTCATGGAGGACCTCCCGGTCGCCCGCTACTACCGCGACGTCAAGATCAACGAGATCGGGGAGGGGACATCGGAGGTCCAGCGGCTCGTCATTGCCTCCCACCTCCTGGGGTACGGCGGCTCCGTCACCAGGCTGCTGGATCCCGCGCCCAAGAGCTGAGGCGCCGGCCAGGGCTGCGCGTACCATAGGGTCATGAGTGATCTCGATCCCGTCATCGTCGCCTACGCCAGGACCCCGTTCGGACGGCTGCGGGGCGGGCTGAGCTCGCTGCCGGCGGTGGAGCTGGGGGCCGCCGCCATCCGGGCCGCGCTGGACCGTGCCGGGCTGACGCCCGACCAGGTGGAGCAGTGCATCCTGGGAACCGTCATCACTGCCGGCATGGGTCAGGTCCCGGCCCGGCAGGCGGCGCTGCGGGCCGGAATCCCCTCCAGCGTCCCGTCGCTTTCCGTGAACAAGGTGTGCGCCTCCTCGCTCAAGGCGATCAATCTGGCGGCCCTCCTCATCCGGTCGGGGGACGCCGAGGTGGTGGTGGCGGGTGGCATGGAGTCGATGTCGCAGGCGCCCATGCTGCTGCGGGGCACCCGCCAGGGGGTGGCCATGGGGAACCTCACCATGTACGACTCCATGATCTGGGACGGCCTCACCTGCCCGGTCGACGATGTGCACATGGGTGAGCACGGCAGTGCCGTCGCGGCTGAGCTCGGGGTGAGCCGCGAGGAGCAGGATGAGTTCGCCCTCAGATCGCAGCAGCTCTACGAGCATGCGCGGCGGGCTGGCCGGATCGCCGAGGAGATCATCCCGGTTGAGGTCCCTCAACGGGGAGGGGCGGTGACGGTCGCCGGCGACGAGCAGCCGCGGCCCGACACGACCCTGGAGAAGTTGCGGGAGCTGAGACCCGTGTTCGGGGGACCGGACGGATCGGTCACCGCCGGCAACGCTCCGGGGATCAACGACGGGGCGGCAGTGGTGGTGATGATGAGCCGGCGCAGGGCCGCCGAGTTGAACGCCGAGCCCTTGGCGAGCTGGCTGGGGTACGGCGAGTCCGCTGCCGACCACCCCTATCTGGCCACCGTCCCGGCCCTGGCGCTGCAGCAGGCGCTGGACCGCCAGGTTGGGGCGATGACATCCCAGGACCTCAAGGTGGTGGAGATCAATGAGGCGTTCGCCTCGGTCGTGATCACCAGCTCACGCATGTTGGAGCTGGAGGCGGACCGGGTGAACCCCAATGGGGGCGCCATCGCGATCGGGCATCCGATCGGCGCCTCGGGCGCCCGCATCCTGGGCTCCCTGATCCTCGAGCTCCGGCGCCGCGGCGGGGGGCTCGGAGGGGCGACGATCTGCTCGGGGCTGGCCCAGGGCGAGGCGACCCTGGTCGAGGTGGCCTGAGCCGGTCGGCGGCAGGACCAGGCATAGGCGCATACTCCGGTCCATGCGGGCCACGCTCACGCCCAGTCGGGTCGAGTCCTCTCGGTACGTGCTGGCCCGGGCCTACCTGAAGGGCCTGGCCGCCGCCCTGGCTGCCTGCGGGGTGGCGTTGGGGATTGCGACCGCCATGTGGCTGAAGCCGCCGCCGCTCTACTACCCGGAGATGGCCGGCATTCTGGCCGTCTACGGCGCCGCGATGACCCTTCTCCTCCGGCGCTGGGTGGGGTGGGCCACCGCGCAGGCCGCCACCACCTCAGCCCGGCTTCAGCCGCGGGCCCTGAGGTCTCCCTTGCTGGTTGTGGGCGGGTATCTGGCGGTGGCGGTGACCGGGCTGGGGCTGCTGGTCGCGGCGGCAGACCCCAATCTGCTCGGGTTCACGGCCGCCCAGTTGCTGGTGGGCGCGTTCCTCAACTGGAGAATGGCGGGGGCGGCAGCGCGGTGGGACGAGAGTACCGGGTCTCGTCTCCTAGTGTTGCCACGCCCCCTCCCCAATCGCCAATCCTTCCTGATCCAGCTGCCCGTGGAGTTCCCGGCCGCCGGGTAGCCGGGCTCGGCCGGCCGGGCGCCCGGTCGGGCGCGGTGGGGAAGATGCCCAGGCGCGGTGGCTACAATCGCCTGCAGAGGCAATCCCGGGTGGAGGACCGCCGGATGGCAGTTGAGGTCGAGATCGAGCGCGAGACGATCCGGCAGAGCGTACGGGAGCTGGCCCGGGCGCGCATCGCCCCGCGCGCCGCCGAGATCGATCGGACGGGAGAGTTCCCCTGGGATGTCGTGGACCTGTTCCGCGAGCACGATGCCTTCGCGGTCGCCTTCCCCCCGGAGTACGGCGGCCTCTCCGGCTCCGCGCTCACCCTCTCCCAGGTGATCGAGGAGGTGGCCCAGGTCTGCGCCACCTCGGCGCTCCTGCTGGCGGTGCAGGCGCTGGGAGGGTACCCCATTCTCATCGGCGGCAGCGATGAGCAGAAGCGGGCGTACCTGCCCGAGCTCGCCAGCGGCCGCAAGATCGCCGCCTACGCCCTGTCGGAACCCGACGCCGGCAGCGACGCCGGCTCGATGCGGACAAGGGCGCGCCGCGAGGGGGACGAATACGTTCTGGACGGCTCCAAGATGTGGATCACCAACGGCGGCGTCGCCGATCTCATCGTCGTCTTCGCCTCCACGGAGCCGGAGGCCAGGACCCGGGGGATCTCGGCATTTCTGGTGGACGGCGACGCGGCGGGACTGGAGCGCCGCGAGATCCATGGCAAGCTGGGCATCAGGGGCAGCAACACCGCGGAGCTCATCTTCTCCTCCTGCCGAGTCCCCGCGGAGCGGCGGCTGGGAGCAGAGGGGGACGGGTTCAAGATCGCCATGGGGGTGCTGGACCGTTCGCGCCCGCAGATCGGCTCCCAGGCGCTCGGGATCGGCGCGGGGGCTCTGGAGTACGCCCTGGGGTATGCCCGCCAACGTCACCAGTTCGGTCACCCGATCGCGGAGTTCCAGGGGCTGCAGTTCATGCTGGCGGACATGGCCGCCCAGATGGAGGCGGCCCGCTGCCTGGTGCATGAGGCCTGCCGCGCCGTGGACGCCGCCGACCCGCGCATGACCGAGCTGGCGGCGATGGCCAAGCTGGTCGCCTCCGATGCCGCCATGCGGGTGACCACCGACGCGGTGCAGATCCTGGGGGGCTACGGCTACGTCAACGAGTTTCCGGTGGAGCGCATGATGCGAGATGCCAAGATCACCCAGATCTACGAGGGCACCAACCAGATCCAGCGGGTCGTGATCGCCAAGAAACTGCTCGGCTGAGCTCTCAGGCCGGCCCGCCGGCAGTGCCGACCGACCGTCGCCGCGTCGGGCTGCTCAGGGGGCGGTGGGGAAGGGCATCATGGTGACCGCCATCTCCGCCGCCGGTACGGCTCCGTGCAGCACACCGACCGAGTAGACGACGTCCCCAGCCGCCCAGGCGAGCGAGCTGTGAAGGCCGTCGGGTGCCAGGTCCAGGACGAACGAGCCCACGTCCGGTGGAAGCAGATGGTGGTCAAGGTAGCCGACCACCGACTGGGCGACCGGCGGCCACGCCGAGCCGACATCGGAGGAGGCGCCCACTCCCAGGTCGCCCTCCAGCGTAATCGTCCAATCGCCCTCTCGCCAGGTGACCAGGCACGGTCCGGATCCCGGCGCCGAGAACACCGTGGCTGGGAGTCCGGGCTGGAGGTAGGCCAGGCTGCGCTCCTGGCAGCGCGAGCCGGGAGGGATGTTGGTGGCGAGCACCGCAGTGCGGGCGGCGGTCCCGGTGGCGTACCCGGTCCCGCCGAAGTCACCGTAGATGTTGGCCATGGACCCACAGCTGCCACCGCCCACCAAGGGGTCGTTGACCGGCAGTGCCACCAGGCAGTGGTAGAGCTCGACCTGGTAGCTGTTGGCCTGCGCCACCACCCGCGCCGAGTTAGGTGTCGTCTCCGCCAATGGCAGCTCCAGCGGAGCCTCGAGTGGGATCCTGCTGGTGGCGGCGACAACCGCCATCGCCTGTCCCACCGGCTGGGGCCAGCTCGGGGGCGAGGGCGAGGGCGAGGCCCTCGGCGAGGGTTGGGGGGTGGGGCGGGGATGTGACGTCGGGCCCACGGCGCAGCCGACCATCGCCAGGCCCGCCGCCGCCCAGAGGCTGGCCAGCGCCAATCGGTGGGGCCCGTGTCGGGCCCACACCCTGACGAGGTGGGAAACCGCCGTCCCCATGGAGCTCATCGCACCTGGCCCGGGAAACGAGCGGACGGCCGTGGCGGTTACGCCCCGGCGGCGTTGTCGCAGGCACTCGCGGGGGAGTTCCCCGAAGGCCGTTGGAGTCCGCCCATTGACCGAGTGTCAGCCTCCCTCGGCCGGCGACCCGGCCTCGCTAGAACAGGCGCCAGCCGGAAAGCTCCGGCCGCGACCGCGAACCTCGCCTACCATGGGGGAGTGGGCGTCGTCAGTCCAGCGGTTCCGGTAGCCGTCTGCATCCGCAGGTTCACCGCCGTCCCGAGGGGTCCCGCGGGGGGGCCTGACGGTGGTGGCCTCCCGCTACTCCTGGGTCGGCCCGCGCGGCCGCGTCTGGCGCCTCGGACCGGAGTCGAGGCGGCGGTTCGCTGGCCGGTTCCTTGAAACGGGCGGTAGTTCTGGGCGGGACCGGGGCGATCGGCTGGGCGGTCACCCGCAGGCTCACGGTCGCGGGGTGGGAGGTGACCGTCACCGGCCGCGATCCCGGCCGGGTGCCGACGGGGTTCCCCACCTCCTCCGCGCGCTTCCTCGCGTCGGATCGGCACGACCGCTTGGCCCTCGCCACGGTCCTGGTGGGCGGCGCGGACCTGCTGGTGGACTGCGTCTGCTACACCGCCGAGGATGCGGCGGCGTTGATCCCACTGCTGGCCGACGTGGCCACGGCCGTCATGATCTCCAGCAAGGCGGTGTACGTCGACGACCAGGGACGGCATTCCAACTCTGAGAGCCCCCCTTTGTTCGCGCGGCCGATCGCCGAAGACCAGCCGACGCTCCGCCCCAACGGGGCCGCGTACAACAGTCGCGATGGGTACGGGCCGAACAAGGTCGCGGCCGAGGAGACCCTGCTGGGTTGCGGGCATCCCGTCACCGTGCTGCGCGCTTCCAAGGTCCACGGCGCCTGCAGCCGGCAGCCCCGTGAGTGGCACTTCGTGAAGCGCGTGTTGGACCGCCGCCCCGCGGTGCTGCTGGCGCGCGGCGGTCGGGGTGCGGATCATCCGAGTGCCGCGCTCAACCTCGCCGCGCTGATCCAGACGGTGGCTGAGCAGCCCGGGCGCAGAGTGCTGAACGCAGCCGACCCGGACTGTCCCGACGGTCGCCGCATCGCCCAGGTGATCGCCGCTCGTCTTGGTCACCGCTGGCAGGAGGTCGCGCTCGACGACCGAGCGCCGGAGGGCTTGGGGTGGCACCCATGGGACAGATTCCCCCCGGTGGTCCTCGACACCGGTGCCGCCCGACGCCTCGGGTACATTCCGTGCGGCGACTACGCGACCACGGTGGCGGACGAGATCGACTGGCTGGTCTCCAGGGCCGCAGGCGAAGACCCGGATCGCAGCTTCGCGGCCCTGGTCGATGAGTACGGCCCCGCCCCCGACGACTACGCCGCCGAGGACAGCTACCTAAGCGCCCTACGGGTCTGAATGGCGGAGTCCCCGGGCCCTGAGACGGGGAGCTTTCGCCACCCGCGGCCTCCCCGGCCCAGCCCGGCACCGGACCTCTCGTCCGCTGGAGGCCCGGACCGGATGCCCAGGCTCCGCCGGTCGGAGTCGGCGCTGCTAGCAGGATCCGGGGCCGGGCGGGCATCCCTCAGCCGTGCCCCGGTCGGGATCGTCGCTTGGGCCGCCGACCTCCGGGCATGACGGGCGATGCGTCTCTACCATGAGATGGTGGCAAGCATCGGACCCGAGGCGCTGCTGGCGGGCGACATCCGCTCGCTCGCGCGGGCCATCTCCGAGATCGAGGCCGGGGCGCCCGGCGGCGGTGAGCTGCTCCAGGCGCTCTGGGCGGGGCGCAGTGACGCCGATGCAGCGGGGGCGCACGTCGTCGGCCTGACCGGTCCCCCGGGCTCTGGGAAGAGCACTCTGGCCGACAGCCTCACCAGCCTGTGGCGGCAGCAGGGTCGCCGGGTGGCGGTGCTGGCGGTGGATCCCAACAGCCCCTTCACCGGCGGCGCCATCCTGGGGGACCGGGTGCGGATGCAGCGGCATGCCCTTGACCAGGGGGTGTTCATCCGCAGCATGGGGGCCCGCGGCCACCTGGGCGGGGTTTCCCTGGCGACCCGGGGGGCGGTGCGATTGCTGGATGCCCTGGGGTGGGAGATGGTGGTGGTGGAGACGGTCGGGGTTGGCCAGTCCGAGCTGGAGATCTGCGAGATCGCGGACACGGTGGTGGTGGTGACCACCCCCGGCACCGGCGACGGGGTGCAGGTCATCAAGGCCGGCATCACCGAGATCGCGGACGTCTTCGCGGTCAACAAGGCGGACCTCCCCGGGGTGGAGCGGGTGACCCGGGAGCTGCGGGACATGATCCGGCTCTCCCACCCGGACCGCGGCTGGCTGCCCACCGTGGTGCGGGCGACCGCGACTCAGGGTGCGGAAGGGGTCGCGGAGCTGGCGACCGCGATCGATCACCATCGCTCCCACCTCCAGCAGTCGGGCGAGCTGGGCCAGCGGAGGGTGCGCCGCCTGCGGGATGAGGTGGCCGAGCTGGTGGCGCTGCGAGCCCGCGAGTTTGCGGCGGCCGAACTGGCCCGCGAGGATTCGTCCCTGCCCGCGGAGGACGCCCGGCGGGCCGACCCCGAGCGCATCGCCGAGCTCCTGCTGGACCGCCTCGCCCACCAGCGGCGCAACATAGATGTATCCGCGGCCGCCGTCGCGGCCGCCACCCGGAGGGACCTGTGATGCTGGACCAGAAGCAGAGCGCCATGGTCGACGACGAGGAGGCCCTGGAGCGCTGGGCCAAGCGCTACCGTGCCTCCCGCGAACGCGCCGGGCGCAACGGCTTTTTGCCGCCGCCAGAGACGCTCTCCGGGCTCCCGGTCGAGCCTCTCTACACCCCCTCGGCGATGGCGGGGCACGACTACGCCCGCGAGATCGGCTACCCGGGCGAGTTTCCCTACACCAGGGGTGTCTATCCCTCCATGTACCGGGACAAGATCTTCACCATGCGGCAGTTCGCGGGCTTCGGGACCGCAGCTGAGACCAACCAGCGCTACCGGTTCCTCTTGGAGCAGGGCCAGACCGGGCTCTCCGTCGCCTTCGACATGCCGACCCTGATGGGGCGCGACTCGGACGACCCCCTGGGACAGGGGGAGGTCGGCCGCTGCGGAGTGGCGATCGACTCCTTGGAGGACATGGAGCAACTCTTCTCGGGAATCGATCTCGGCCGGGTCACGACCTCGATGACGATCAACTCGCCGGCCGCCATCCTGCTGGCGATGTACGTCGGGGTGGCGGAGCGTCAGGGGGTGGCGGCGGAGCGGCTCGGTGGCACCCTCCAGAACGACATCCTGAAGGAGTACATCGCCCAGAAGGAGTACATCTATCCCCCCGAGCCGAGCCTGCGGCTGGTGACGGATGTAGTCTCCTTCTGCAGCCGCAACATCCCGCGCTGGCATCCCATCAGCATCTCGGGATACCACATCCGAGAGGCTGGCTCGACGGCGGTGCAGGAGCTCGCCTTCACGCTCGCCGACGGGATCGCATACGTGGACGCGGCGATCGAGGCTGGCCTCGAGGTGGACGAGTTCGCGGGCAGGTTGAGTTTCTTCTTCAACGCCCACAACAACCTCTTCGAGGAGGTTGCCAAGTTCCGGGCGGCGAGGCGGATGTGGGCCCGGATCATGCGAGAGCGGTTCCATGCCAGTCAGGAGCGCTCGATGCGGCTGCGTTTTCACACCCAGACCGGCGGATCGACCCTAACGGCCCAGCAGCCAGAG
>DAHVMY010000160.1:0-579 GCA_027319585.1 Candidatus Dormiibacterota bacterium
ATGGCGGTGGCGGCCACGGCAATGCCGTACAGGCCCACGCCGTGCACCGCTCCGAGCTGGTAGGAGCCCCAGATGGCCAGGCAGATCGCCACCACCGGCGCCGCCGTCGCCTTCATCGAGACGCCCAGGCCGGCGATGATGTTGGTCGCGTGCCCGGTCTCGGAGGCCGCCGCCACTTTGCGCACCGGACTGAACTCCGTGGACGTGTAGTACTCGGTGATCACGATCAGGGCGCAGGTCAGGGCGAGGCCGATCAGCGAGCAGCCGTAGAGCGCCAGGCCGCCGGCGGGGATCAGGGACCGCGTGATGAAGTAGAAGCCGACCGCGGAGACCAGGCCGGCCACGACGACACCCTTGTACAGAGCCGTCATGATCTTGCCGCCCTCGCTTGTCGAGACGAAGAAGGTGCCGAGGATGGACGACACGATCGACATGGCGCCGAGGGCGAGCGGATACACCACGGCGCTGATTCCGCCGCCGGTCCCCTTGTTGCCGAACAGCAGCCCGCCGAGCACCATCGTGGCCACGACGATCACCGCATAGGTCTCGAAGAGGTCGGCGGCCATGCCGGCGCAGTCA
>DAHVMY010000161.1:0-554 GCA_027319585.1 Candidatus Dormiibacterota bacterium
AAGTTCGGCCTGCCCCGCACGGTCGTCACTTCCCGCCTGCGCCGCGATGCCGCCCTCTTCGAACTGCCTGCCGCCCGCATCCCCGGCCAACGCGGCCGCCCCCGCAAGAAGGGCGCCCGCCTGCCCGCCCTGGAGTGCATCGCCGCCACCGCCCCAGCCGACCAGTGGCGTCTCGTCCCAGTCCGCTTCCGCGATCGCACCGTGGACCGCCTGCTGCTCAGCCGCGTTGTCCTCTGGTACCAGGTCACCGGCACACTGCCCATCCGCGTGGTCATCGTCCGCGACCCCTCGCAGCACGAGCACGATGACTTCTTCTTCACCACCGACATCCAGGCCGACCCGGCTGCCGTCGTCGCCGAGTACGCGGACCGCTGGGCCATCGAGGTGACCTTCCGCGAGGTCAAGCAGCACCTCACCCCCCAGCACCCGCAGTCCTGGCGCCGCTCCGGCCCCAGCCGCAACGTGGCCGTCGGCCTCTGGCTCTACTCCACCGTCTGGCTGTGGTTCCTGCAGGTCGGCGCCGACCACCACGCCTGGCCTCACCGCCCCTGGTA
>DAHVMY010000162.1:0-574 GCA_027319585.1 Candidatus Dormiibacterota bacterium
GAGCATCCGCGGAGTGGCGATACCGAGATGGTCAAGATGGCGCGTCCAGCCCGACTGATCGGCGGACAGCAGTCGCGGAGCGGCGACCAGTTGCTGGTTCACCGGCGGCGCCAGGCGATGCTCACGCATGTAGTCGAGCGCTGCGTCGTTGATCACTTAGTTGGTGTGGCCGACGTACAACAGGTCAAGAAAATTCAGCCGGCTCTTGCTGCCGGTGATGGTGGCGAACCAGGCGAATGCGTCGTTGCCGATCTGCGTGCAGAGGACGTCGACGCCGCCGTGACGCGCACCGGTGTCGTCGCTGACCCAGTCCGCTGCCTTCAGCCCGGCACGCAACACCGCGCGGGTCTCCGCAAGAAACCCGTCCTACCGATCGATCAGCAGGCGCATGACCTGGCGCCTGGAAATGCTAACGCCGACCGCTCACAGCAGCGTCATCAGACGCTCCATCGTTACCTGGCCCTGGTAATAGTGCATCAGCACGAAAGGGCGCCGCTGTGGCCCGAAATGGCCGCGAATGCCGCCCGGCAGCGTCGCCACGATGGTCGCGCCCGCCGGCGTCAGCCAGCGCTCG
>DAHVMY010000163.1:0-573 GCA_027319585.1 Candidatus Dormiibacterota bacterium
CCTCGGGGTTGAAACAGACGACGAAGCGCTGTCGGCGCTCCCCGTCGCCGACCACGACCTCCTTCACCTCCAAGTTGCCAGCGGCTCGGTGATAGCGACCGGGGCGGGCGAGTGCCTCCTTGGCTTCGCCGCTGGCGTTGCGCAGCTTCTCGGCCACGACGTAGTGGCCGCCGCCCTTCTGGAGATAGGCCCGGTTGGCCACGGAGTTGAAGCCACGGTCGGCCACCCACACCACCCGGTTCAGCATCCATCCGGCCAGGTCGTCCTTGATCGTGCGGATGATCACCTGGTCCGAGGTGTTGCCCGGGAACGTCCAGCACCGGACCGGCACCCCTTCGGCGGTGACCGCCATGCCGAGGACCACCTGGGGCAGGTCGGGCCGGTGGTCCTTCGAGTGCTTGTTGAACCGGCGGGTGGCCGACTCGGCCGGGCCGGAGCGGTCCGGTCCGGTCTTCTCGGCGGTGGCCTTGTCCTCCGCGGTCTTCGCCAGGTCGAGGTCGTCCTCCCCGTCGGCCACGTCCCGCTCGAAGTAGGTCGAGGAGGTGTCGACGAAGATGATGTCGCAGGACAGGT
>DAHVMY010000164.1:0-564 GCA_027319585.1 Candidatus Dormiibacterota bacterium
CCGATCTCGGCCAGCGCCGAGCGCAGGTTGGCCTCGTTCAGCGCCAGCTCGTCGTAGCTGATCTTCACCTGGTTGGTCTCGGCGTCAGGGGTGACCCGCAGAACGCCGCTGAGCCGTGACAACGCGGTGGCGATGGTGTGCTCGCAGCTCTCGCAGTGGATCTCTTGCACCGTGATCGTCGTCGTTTGGGCCATGGCCCACCTCCTGGGTCTCTTCCTACCGTTGACCGTATAGCCTTCCCCTTGCTGGAAGGTCAAGGGCTCGACACCGAGGATCGTCGACGACCGCCTGCCAGAGCCACCGCGGGCTCCAGCGACGGGTGCAATCGCGGGTACTGGGCCCACCCCAGCCTCGGACGCCTAGCCGGGAGCTCGCCCTTGACATTCCATCTAACTAGAAGGCATACGGTAGCTGGCAGGAGGTGAGCTGCCATGGCAACCGCACTCGAACACGGCAACGAGACAGCGCGAGACTCATCGGAGGTGACCGGCGCGGAGGAGGGTTGGCTGGCCCACCGGGTGCGCACCGGCGAAGACGGCACAGCTCGGCTGCCGGTGAAGCTCG
>DAHVMY010000165.1:0-562 GCA_027319585.1 Candidatus Dormiibacterota bacterium
CTTATTGCATACGAGTCGGTCTTCGTCCGCGCCGGCCAAGACGTCCCGCTTTCCTGAGTGGAGGATCACATGACCCAGGCAGAACCCCGCCCCATCGCCGTTCCGTCGGAGTTCTCCGAGGCGCCCCTTCCCGGGGCACGGCGCCACGAGGGCCTAGCCAACTTCCCCCCCGTTCAGAACTGGGACCATCACATCGAGCATGACGCCAAGGCGCATCCTCGCAAGGTCCCCCACTCCTACATGCTGGTTCCAACCACCTGCTTCAACTGCGAAAGCGCATGCGGTCTGTTGGCATACGTCGACAAAGACGACCTATCGATCCGCAAGCTCGAAGGCAACCCCGCGCACCCTGGCTCCCGTGGCCGAAACTGCGCCAAGGGGCCGGCCACCGTCAACCAGCTGGAGGACCCCGAGCGCATCCTTTACCCCCTGCGCCGTTCCGGACCCCGTGGGAGTGGCAAGTGGCAGAGGGTCACCTGGGACGAGGCGCTGGATGACATCGGCGGGCGCATCCGCAAGGCCATCTCCGAGGGCCGACACGAAGAGGTCATGTACCACGTCG
>DAHVMY010000166.1:0-276 GCA_027319585.1 Candidatus Dormiibacterota bacterium
CGCCTGCCGCAATCCGGAACTCGGGAAACGGCGGGCCCACAAGCGCGAGGAGCTCCTCGTCGCCACGGAACAGTCGCTGGCAAAGATCCAGGCCCGGGTGCACGCGGGACGCTTGCGGGGCGCCGCCGCGATCGGCCTGCGGGTGGGCCGAATCATGGACCGGTACAAGGTGGCCAAGCACATGGAAACGGTCATCCGGGACGACGCGTTCTCCTTTGCCCGCAAAACCGCGGCCATCACCGCGGAGGCCGCGCTCGACGGAATCTACATCATCCG
>DAHVMY010000166.1:286-562 GCA_027319585.1 Candidatus Dormiibacterota bacterium
GTGTGCGCCACTACAAGTCGCTGTCCCAGGTCGAGCGCGCCTTCCGCTCCCTGAAGACGATGGATCTCAAGATCCGCCCGATTCATCACCGCCTGGCCGATCGTGTCCGGGCCCACCTCTTTCTCTGCATGCTCGCCTACTACGTCGAGTGGCACCTGCGGAGGGCATGGCGGGAACTGATGTTCACCGACGAAGACCCCGCCGCCTTGGCGAGCCGCGATCCGGTCGCTCCGGCGCAACGCTCCGCCGAGGCCCAAGCCAAAGCCGCGCGTCGCC
>DAHVMY010000167.1:0-273 GCA_027319585.1 Candidatus Dormiibacterota bacterium
GCACCAGTTCACCAATGCGGCGATCGATTTCAGACAGGCGAGCATCTAGGACGGAAAGCACGTAGTTGCATGGGGGTTCGTCACGTTCTTTGAACGCCAAGATTTCGCCGATCTCATTGAGGGAGAACCCAAGGCGCTGGGCGGTCTTGATGAACGTGAGACGAGTCTCGTCGTTGATATCATAATCGCGATATCCCGAGGGAAGCCGCTCAGGTTCGGGTAGTAGACCCCATGCCTCATAAAATCGGATGGTCTTCGGGTTTAGCCCGAGCC
>DAHVMY010000167.1:283-559 GCA_027319585.1 Candidatus Dormiibacterota bacterium
CCAGCGCCGAGCGCAGGTTGGTCTCATCCAGCGACCGCTCGTCGTAGCTGATCTTCACCTGGTTGGTCTCGACATCAGGGGTGACCCGCAGCACGCCGCTGAGCCGTGACAACGCGGTAGCGATCGTGTGTTCGCAGCTCTCGCAGTGGATCTCCTGCACCGTGATTGTCGTGGTCTTGGTCATGGATTACCTCCTGGCTCTCTTTCTCATATTGACTGTTTAGTTTACCCCCAGCTGGAATGTTCATGACCTACTACCGGCAATGACGATCGTTC
>DAHVMY010000168.1:0-556 GCA_027319585.1 Candidatus Dormiibacterota bacterium
GGGGCTCTCCGCAGGCCAGGCGACGTTCCTCAGGCTGAGGGTCGACCCTGCCGTGTTCAGCGAGCCCGCCATGCTCAGGTCCGTCGCCGGCGGCGAGCCGGGGGGCGCGAAGCCGTCCAACCCCTACGTCCAGCAGCTCGAGCTCGCGCCCTACTCCTTCCTGGTGTCCCTGTCTCCCCCCGGGAGCGCCCCGTCGCTGTCGACAGAGCTGGCAGGTGGGGCGGGGGTCGTGCAGTCCCTCCTGGCGTCCCTCGACGTGGTGGTCCTGGCCGTGTCCCTGCTTGCGGTCTACTTCGCCACCGCCTACTGGCTGCAGGGCGCCGCCCCCACCGAGGCGACCCTGGCCGCCCTGGGGATGGGAAGGAGGGAGCGGTTCCTGTGGCTGGCGGGCGCGTCCGTCCCCTTGGCCGCCGCCTGCGGCGCCCTGGGCTACGCCGCCGCCTTCTGGGGGGCGGGGTATCTCTCGTCCGCCGGGGTGCTGAGCTTCTTCTTCCAGCCCCTCCTGGTCGAGCCGACCTTGGACGGTGCCGCGGCCTCGGTCCTGGGGCCTGCGCTC
>DAHVMY010000169.1:0-544 GCA_027319585.1 Candidatus Dormiibacterota bacterium
ACATGATTTATTGCAGGTACTGGGAGCAGCCACGGCGACTCCGGCCGGCTCAGGGGATGCAGGATGAGCGCCATGCTCAGCTCGCGCACAACGATCCATTGTTGGCTGACGCCATGGTCGGCCGCCAGCGGTTGGGTTTGGGTGCGCGCCACGCTGGCCGTAGCGCTCGAGGTGGACCCCGCCGTACTGCTGATCGTGCGCGACGCGCGCGGCAAGCCGCAACTCGGTGGCGCGCTCAACGACTGGCACTTCAGCCTCAGTCACAGCGGCGGCTGGGCGCTGTTGGTGCTGGCGCATGCGCAGGTCGTGGGCGTGGATCTGGAATCGCCGCGACCGCGACCGCGATTGTTGGCGCTGGCGCAGCGCCACTTCACCGCCGCCGAAACGGACATCTTGCACAGCCTCCCCGAGGCCGAACGCTTGCAGGCGTTTTACGCGCTGTGGACCGCCAAGGAAGCGGTGCTGAAAGCGGCCGGCGTCGGCATCAGCTATGGCCTCGCCAGGGTAGGCATGGCTTGGCGCGCGTCGGGCTGGGACGTCCATC
>DAHVMY010000016.1:0-40234 GCA_027319585.1 Candidatus Dormiibacterota bacterium
CGCTTCGGCGCGGGCGGTTCGCGGTGAGGCCAGAACCGAACCCAGCAATGGGGGAGGAACCCCGCGAGGGGTGCCACCAGCAGTGGGCTTGCTGGAGTTCACGCAGTGGCAACGGATCTGCCATCCCGATGATGCCCGCCAAGCGGTTGAACACGGTCTTGACGGCGTGATCGTATCCAACCATGGCGGGCGGCAGGTGGATGGAGCCAGGCCGGCCTTGGACTGCGTACCGGAGGTCGCCGCCGCGGCGCCCGGCCACCTGGTGCTCTTCGACTCGGGATTCCGGGGCGGGGCGGACATCATCAAGCCGCTGGCGCTGGGAGCCCGGGCCGTGCTGCTGGGCCGGCCCTTCGTCTATGGGTTGGCGGCTGGCGGTGGTGACGGGCTGCGCCACCTGTTGCGCTGCCTGCTGGCCGACCTCGACCTGACCCTTGGTCTCAGCGGGATCGCCTCGGTGGATGAGCTGACGCGGGACTGCCTGGTGAGAGCCCGGCGCAGCTGACGCGTCGGCGACAGATCCCCAGGCCGGACCCGGATTCCGATGCCGCCTCCGACGGATAAGAGGCAATCAGACCGTGGCCGAGCCGACCCTGCCCGCACCCGCCGGACGGCGGCGGACCTCTTGGGCCACCAGATCAGCTGGCCTCTGCCAACGGGGCACGGCACGGGCGGCTATGCCGTGCCACGGGTGGCGCAGCCCAGGGGCTCGGGCGGCCCGCTGAGTCGTGGGCCTACCCCCGACCGAGCGGGGGACTGGACCCGTACCGGTACCCGGCATCGGGATAGCGGGTGCCAGCGGCGCTGCCGGGCGGAAGCAGGCTGGAGAGGCGCTCCTGCTCCCCCGGCGTCAACACCACCTCGATCGCGGCCAGGTTCTCTTGAAGATTGGTCCTCCGTTTGGTTCCAGGGATGGGAACAACGTCCTGGCCCTGCGCCAGCAGCCATGCCAGAGCCAGCTGAGCGGGGGTGATCCCCTTCTCCTCCGCCACCCGCCGGACCAGATCCACCAGGACCAGATTGCGCTGGAAGTTCTCACCCTCGAAGCGAGGATTGTGGCGCCGGAAGTCATCCTCCCCAAAGTCCTTGGCGGAGGTAATCTTGCCTGAGAGGAAGCCCCGCCCCAGGGGGCTGTAGGGGACGATCCCGATACCCAGGCGGCGGGCCACACCCAGCACCTCCTCCTCCAGATCGCGCGTCCACAAGGACCACTCGCTCTGCAGAGCCGAGATCGGATGGGTCCGAGCCGCCCTCTCCAGGGAGTCGGCGCTCGCCTCCGAGAGCCCCAGAAATCGGACCTTGCCCTCGTCCACCAGCTCGCCCATCGCCCCGACCGTCTCTTCGATGGGGACATGGGGATCCACGCGGTGCTGGTAATAGAGGTCGATGTAGTCGGTCTGGAGCCGCTCCAGTGACTCCTCACAGCATTGGCGGACGTATTCGGGCCGGCCGCACACAGGAGTGTTGGACGTGGAGTCATGCACGATCCCAAACTTGGTCGCCAACTTGGCCCGAGGGCGGCGACCGCGGAGAAACCGACCGAGCAGCCGCTCGTTGTGCCCATCGCCGTAGGCGTTGGCGGTGTCGAAGAAGTCGACTCCACTGTCGAACGCCGCTTCCAGCGTCGCCAGGGACTCACCCTCGTCAGCCTTCCCATACGACTGGGACATGCTCATGCAGCCGAGTCCCAGCGCAGAGACTGAAAGCCCCCGACGACCCAGGGTGCGAAGGGGTAAGTGGTTACCGGTCATCGGTCCAATGTAGCGCACACCCACCGGCGCACGGCCGAACAAGGGGAGGCCCCATCGACGGTGCTCCACCAGGCCCAGTTCGAACGGCTCGGCCGACGCCGCAGGTTTGGCCTGGGGTCAACGCAGCAGACGTGACATCCTGCGATCGGCCAGGATCCGCCCACCGGTCTGGCACTGCGGGCAGTAGAAGAGTGCCCGTTGCGCGTAGCTGACCTGGCGGACCTGGTCGTGACACTCCGGGCAGGTCAGTCCCGCCCGGCCATGCACCTTGAAAGCCTCCCTCCGATGGCGGGTCGGGGCCTCGCCGGCGGCGCCGAGCGCCCCTTCGGTCGCCTCCTTCAGCACCGCGACGACGGCCGAGTGCAGGGCGGCGCGTTGGTCGGCTTTGAGCCGGCCGGTCAACTGAAAGGGCGACAGGCGCGCCCGATGCAGGATCTCGTCGGAATAGACATTGCCGATCCCGGCGATGCGACGCTGGTCAGTGAGAGCCGCCTTCAGAGTTGCGTTGCCATGAGCGATCGCCTGCTCAAACCGGGGCAGAGAGAAGTCCGCGGCGAGGGGGTCCGGACCCAGGGTGGCGACCCCCGGAACCAGCGTCGGTGACTGAGTCACCCACAGGCCCAGCCGCTTCTCGGTGCCGGGCTCGACCACCTCGAGCGCCAGGTCGGGTGTCACCCCAAGGTCTGGGGCAAGCAGGAGGCGCAGGGCGGCTCCCGACCGGCGAGTGGGCCCGACGGCGGTTGGCGCCGCCGTCCGGAGCCACCCGCCCCGGGCGAGGTGGATCACCAACCAGAGATCTCCGAAGTCGATCCCCAACTGCTTGCCGAAGCGGGCGACTCGCGCCACTCGGCGGCTCTCGAGGTCCGCCAGCTTCGGATCGACGGTCTTCAAGGCGGCGAAGGAGAACAGCTGGCACCGGGTGACGACCCGGCCGCCCAGGCGGACGGTCAGCGCCGTGGCGAGCGCCTCTACTTCTGGCAATTCGGGCATGAGCGGAGCGAGCGCAATCTCCAACGCAGTCGGTATCGAGGCCTCCTATACTGACGCCCTGCCCGAAGCCGTGAGCCCCGGCGGGCCACTGGGATTCATCCATCGGGGGAGCTGATGACGCTGGCACACTTCGCATTCGACGACCAAGTGAAGTCCCAGGCGGACGCGGTGGCGGCGGCGATGGGTGCGGAGATGGAGGTCCGGCTTGACCCTTCCCGCCCCATCCTGTTCTCGGGAATCGGGACGTCGCTGCACGCCTGCCGGGTCGCCGCCTACTGGGTGGCCGAGCTGTCCGGGGGAACCCTGCGCCCGTTGGCCGTCGAGGCCCACGAGCTGGCGCTGCATGGGCGGTTCCGACCCCAGGACCAGTTGGTGGTGGTCTCCCATCGGGGCACCAAGCGCTTCCCCAACGAGCTCCTGGCCAGGGCCGGTGCCGCCGGAGCCACGACGATCCTGGTGACCGGCCTGGGAGCCCCTCATCCGCGGGCCGAATTCGTCTTGCGGACCTGCCCCGACGAGAGCGCCAGCACCCACACGGTCTCCTACGTCACCGCCCTGGCCGTGCTGGGACGCCTGGTCGCGACCTCTCTGCAGGACCGCGACTTCGCGGACCACCTGACGCAGATTCCCACCGCCATGCGCGAGACCCTGGCCCAGCCTCCTCCGACCGGTATCCCTCCCCGCCTCATCAACCGCGAGCCCATCCTGATCACGGGCTTCGGAATCGACGAGATCACTGCCGACGAGGCTGCCCTGAAGTTCAAGGAGGGGGCTTACCTGTACGCCGAGGGGATGTCGCAGGAGCTCGCCCTCCACGGCACCCCCGCGGTCTTCGACCCCAGAATGGCGGCGATCCTGATCCAGCCCGGGCGTGACGATGGCGGGCGCGCCCCGGAGCTCAGGGCACTGCTCGAGAAGCTAGGGGTCATGGTGCTCAGCTGCGGGACGGAGTCCGCCGATCTGGGATTCGCCACCACCGGCTACCTGCTGCGACCGTTCGTTGCGATCATCCCCCTCCAGCGGCTGGTGGGCGAGCTGGCCCGACGGCGTGGCTCCAACCCGGATACGACCCGTGGCGACGTGGAACCGTGGAAGTCGGCTATCCCCACCGTGCACCTCTGACCGGTACGCCCCGGCCATCTCCCGGGGCACTTCGGCAGCAACGGCCCAGGAGCGCCGCGGACGCGATGCCCCTTGCTCCCTCGACGGGCCGGGCGCGCGCACCGTCTGCCCGCGACCCCTCCCCCTTCCGCCGCCGCGCCGGCCCAGCGGATGGACGCAGGCTCCGTCGGGGAGCAGAAGCTGGTCCGGCGCTCAGCCGAGAAGCCGCCGGATGTGGTACTTGCGCTTGGCGTAGAGATAGGCCCAGGTCCCGGCCACGGTCGCCACCCCCTGGCCGCCGGCCCGCTGCATCAAGGCGACCGCGGTCGCGACCGCGGGTGGCAGGCCGGCCACGATGAGCACCCCCGCCAGGGTGGCCTCCGAGGCTCCCAGCCCGCCGGGAATCAGGCTGATCGCACCGCTGATGCTGCCGACCGCGTACACCGAAGCCGCCTCCGGCCAGGTCAAAGCCCCGGGCGCGAGAGCCTGCGCCACCAGCCAGAAGACCGTGGTCATGGCCGCGACCTGGGCCAGCCCGATGAGCGACCAACCGAGGGTGTCGGGCCGCTGCAGCAGCTGCACGGTCTCCGCGTGCAGCTCGTCCAGCGGGCCCAGCAGCCGCCGCACCCCCAGGATCTTCCCGCCCACCGTGTGGAGCGCGTGGAACAGCGGGGGCAGCGTCAGCACCGATATGGCGGCGGCGGCCACCACCGCCGCCGCAATCGGGATCACCGGGCTGATGTGGAACTCGAACAGCCCGGGGACCGCCACCACCACCAGCAGCAACCCGTAGATGAGCTCCTGCACCGTCACCGTCGCCAGCACGTCCCCAAAGGAGGTGTCGGTTTCGCGCGCCGCCAGCACCACCCGGGTCAGCTCGCCCAGCGGCAGCAGGGTGGTCACCTGGCCCGCCAGGTTGAGTGCCACCGTCTCCCCCATCGGCAGGTGCGCGCCCACGTCCCGCAGCAGGAACTGCCAGCGCACTCCCTGCATCACGTAGTAGGCCAGCGAGCACACCACGATCGGAGGGATCAGGATCAGATCGAAGTGGGTGAGCGCCCGGCCCAATTCGCCGGGGTTGATCACCACTATGAGGGCGGCGAGCCCGACCACGCCGACCCCGCCCGCCAGCCAGGTGGCGAGGCTCCGGCGCCGTCTCTCCCCGCTCTCGGCGGTCATCTCACTCGTCATCTGCCAACCGACAGTAGGGGTTCACCCAAGTGCAGCACCTCCGGAATCGAACTCCATCCTCCGCTGCCCCCACAGGATCCCGCCGAAACCGATGACGGGGAGCAGCAGCAGCAGCGCCATGCCGCGGTATCCGGTGATGGGGATCAGCACCCCCAGCACCGCCGGCACCACGATTGAGGAGGAGTTGCTCACCGCCAGCAGAGCGGCGTTGGCGCCCGCCAGTCCCCCCGGCGCCGCGCTGGCCGCGACCTGAGCGAGCACGATCGGGAACGTGAGTCCGTGCGGGACTCCCAAGACCCCCATCGCCAGCAGCAGCATGCCGAACCCATGGCCGGCGGCCAGCAGCAGCAGGCCGACCGCGGTGAGGCCACCAGAACCCAGCAGCAACGGGATCTTGTGGGTGATCGGGGCCTGCCAGGCCACCATCGCCCTGGCTCCCAGCGAGGTCACGAAGAAGCAGCTGAACCCGAGCTGGGCCTGCTCGGGAGTTACCCCGAAGGCGATCCTCGCCATCACTGCGCCGAAGACGGTGATGGCCGCAAAGGGGATCGAGTACAGCAGCTGCCCGTTCACCGCCAACCGCCATCCGGGGTTTCCCAGCGGACTTCTGCGCAGGGCCGCCAGCCCGCGGCTCCGCAGCGGCACGGTTGTTCTGGCCCGTGCAGAGTCACTGCCCATGCCCGCCGCCGCGGCTGCGGCGCCGGCACGCTCGCGGCCCAGCAGCACCAGAGCGGCGACCCCCAGGCAGGGTAGGACCAGAAAGACCAGGTAGGGGCTGCGCACGTTCTGGTGCGCCAGCCCCAGAACGCCCGACTCCAACAGCGGGCCAACCGCCAGGCTCCCGCTCAGGGTCAGCGTGAACAGAGCCAGGGCCCGCTCTCGCGCGGCGGCCTCAACCTGCCCGATCGCGGTCGCCAGAGCCGGAAACACCACGCCACCCCCGAGGCCCAGGAGCAGGGCGCCCAGTCCCAGGACCCAGAAGCTGTGGGCGGTGCCCAGCAGCAGAAGCGACGGGACCAACAGGGCGATCCCACCAGCGGCGGCCAGCCGGCTGCGATCCACCGGCACTCTGCTCGCGACCGCCGCGTTGACCACCACCGTCACCACCGCCGCCGCCGCCGCCAGGCCCCCGATCGCGCCCACCTGAAGTCCCAGCGCATCATGGGCGAGCAGGGAAAACGTGGTGAGCGCCATGTTCTGAGTTGCCCGAAAGCAGGCTGCGGCCACCAGCAGGCCGACCACCACCAGCCAGGGCCGTCGACGAAACCCCCGCCAGCCGGTCGCCGCGGCTTTCTGGTGAGACGGCGCCCCGGAATCGGCCGGCTCCGGCAGGTGACGCGTCACTGATCTTCTCCCCTTGGGCGCTGCCGCGGACCCCAACCGCGCAGCCGCCGATCGCAACCACTTGGAATCGGCGCGGTCAACCGGTGGCAGCCGATCCGCGCGAGCCGTACCAGACGCCTCACGTCCAACTTTAAGGCCCGCCGACCGCAGGACCCGCCCAGCCGCGGGGCGCCCCAGCGCTGTCAGGCGGTCTGGCGCGTGCTTGCGGCCGCGCCGGCATCGACGGCGTCAGCGATCGAGACGTCGCGACTCAGGGCCACTTCCCGGCCGGTCTGACCTGACATGAACGAGGAGGCTTGGGGCGGGGCGCAGGTCCCCGCCGCCGAGGATCCGACCGGCACGGTGCTGGGATCGCTGAGCACCCGCTGGAGCCCCAGCTCCGCGGCACCCATGAGGACTGAGCTGCCGTCGAATTTGGGCTTCATGAGGGCGACGCCGGAGGGGCGAGTGTACCGGGAGGTGGTGTTCAACTGCTCACCCAGGGTCGGCCGAGCGAGCTCCAGGATGTCCTCGAATACCCCTCCCAGGATCACCATCTCGGGATCCAAGGAGCTCACCATGTTGACCAGTCCGATGCCGATCCACCGGGCGGTCTCGTTAACCGCCGCCAGACAGGTGGGGTCACCCTGGCGCGCGTTGGCGAGCACCTGCTCGACCTTGGCCCGCCCCCCCGGGTGGAGGCCGGCGCGCCGCACCAGGGCGTCCTCGCCGACCTCGGTCTCCCAGCAGCCGCGCGCGCCGCAGTGGCACGGAAGGCCGGTCGGGTTGACCTGCATGTGGCCGACCTCCCCCGCATAGCCCCGGGCCCCGGTGAGCATCCGGCCGCCGGTTATGATGCCGCCGCCGACTCCGACCTCGGCGTGCAGGTAGATCAGGTCACTGGTACGAATCCCCACCCCCCGCGAGTGCTCCGCCATCGCCCCCAGGTTGGCGTCGTTGCCGATCTGCACCGACCCCTCGAAGCCCAGACGGTCGCGGAGCAGCTGGGCCAGGGGCACCTGATGCCATCCGAGGTTGGGAGCGAAGTTGACCACCCTTCCGTCCGGGCTCACCGAGCCGGGGACGGCGACCCCGACTCCAACGACTCCTCCGGCCACTGCCTCCAGCTTCGGCACCGCCAGCCTGGTCACCACCCCGAGCACATGGGCCACGGTCCGGTCGGCAGCCTTCGAGATCGCCACGCGCCCGCGCCAGACGGTCGGTCCACCGAGCCCGACCAGGGCCACCTCAACGGCGTCGACGCCCACCTGCACGGCCAGCGCCTGGCACCGCTTGGGGCTGGCCGCGACCACCTTCGAAGGCCGCCCTCTGGCCGCCCGCTCCGGCTCGGACTGCTCGTCGACCAGCCCCCTGGAGACCAGGTCGTCGACCAAGTCTCCGATGGTGGCGCGGTTGAGGCCCAGCAGGCGGGTGAGGCGCGCCCTTGAGGTCGGCCCATATCGATGGAGGTGCCCCAGCAGAGCCGCCAGGTTGTGCCGTCTCACGGTCTCCTGGGTGGCGCCTCGCTCCGTCCGGGCCACGGCTCACCCCTCGAGAGGGGCGCGGCGAGAGAGCCGGCAGTGCCCGAGCCCGGCCGACCACGCGCCCGAACTGGGTGGGACGGGTCGCGCCACGGCAGCCGTGGCCTCCTGGGAACAGCTGTGCATGGGGATCAGATTCGGACCGAACTCCCCGACAGGGTGCCGCGCCGCGACAGGGTGTCGATGAGCACGGCCGCCACCAGCACCGCCCCGGTCGCGATCAGCTGCCACTGGACCTGGACCCCCTGCAGGTAGAGCCCGTTGTAGATGGCTCCGATCACAAGGCCCCCCAGCACCGCCTGGGCGATCTTGCCTCTTCCGCCGAAGAGGCTGGTGCCGCCGATGACCGCCGCAGCCACACCGTAGAGGACGTACTGCCCGCCGTTGACGTTGGTGGACGTGCCCCCCTGCCAGGACAGGTAGAGCAGGCCCGAGAAGCCGGCCGTGACCGAGCACAGCACGAAGGCCCAGGTCCTGACCTTGGCCAGGTTGATGCCCGCGCGGCGAGCCGCGTCGGGGTTGCCCCCAATCGCATACACATAGCGGCCGAACTGGGTCCGCTGCAGCAGCACGACCCAGATCAACAAGACGATGGTGGCGATCGGCACCACCCACGGCACCCCCTCCACCACCGAGGTGGCCGACCCGCGGTTGGCGTTGCAGATCAATACCACCACCGCCCCGGCCACCGCGAACAAGGCGATCTTGAGAGCGGTCAGCCCCAGCGGCGGAGCCACCAGCCCCCGATGGCGGCGACCGGCATCGCGAGCCCACAAGAAGGCGCCGAAGAGAACCGCCGCCACCACCAGCACCACCCAGCTGGCAAGCGGGGGAATGTTGCCGTTCACGATCTCATAGATCACATGCTGGTTGACCAGGATCGGACTGGCGATGGAGACCGCCCCCGCATTGCCCAAAATCACCAGCATCACCCCCCACATGACCAGCAGGCCGGCCAAGGTGACCACGAAGGAGGGGAGGTGCAGGCGAGAGACCAGCGTGCCCCACACCGCGCCCGTCAGTCCGCAGCACAGGAGCGCCACGATGATCGCCAGCCACCAGGGCCAGTCGAACCCCGGCTTCTGAACCAGGATGGCGACGATCCCGGCGCCGACCGCGAGCACGTACCCGGCGGCGAGATCGATCTCCCCGAGCAGCAGGACGAAGATCTCGGCCATGCCCAGGGTCATGAAGACCATGCTCTCGATGAAGAGGTTCACCAAGTTTCCCGGCGACAGGAAGAGGCCCTGGGTCCAGACCTGGAAGGCGATCGCGATCACCACCAGGCCCAGGATCACGGGCAAGGCTCCGCTGTCGCCGCTCAGGATCCGGGCGGCGCGCGCGCGGGCGTAGGCAGCCAGCGAATCGGACACGATCTCCGCCGGGACCACATCGACTGCGGGGGCCGCTGGTGACCCGTCCGGGGCAGCGCCGACAGCGGCCGGATCGGAGATTTCGTCCTTGGTCTTGGCCATCTTCTTGCCTTTCCTCTAATCCCTGTCGCTCGGGTGCCCGCTAGCGGTCGGACCGCCCAGTGGTCATGTAATCCACCACGCTCTGCCGGTCAAAATTCGACGCCGGACCCTCGGCTACCTTGCGCCCCAGATGCAGGATCGCGAGCCGGTCGGCAACCTCAAAGATGTCGTTGAGATTGTGGGAGATCAGCATCACCCCCAGCCCATGCTCCTTGAGGGTCTTCACCAGGTCCAGCACCATCCGGGTCTGCACCACCCCCAGCGCCGCTGTCGGCTCGTCCAGCAACACCAGCTTGGAGTTCCACATCACCGCCTTGGCGACTGCGACCGCCTGGCGCTGGCCGCCGGAGAGCGATGCGACCGGCTGGCGGATGGAGCGCACCGTGGTCACCTTGAGGCTGGCCAAGGTCTCTGCCGCGGAGCGCTCCATCGAGTCCTCGTCCAGCAGGCCCCGCCGGATCCGTTCCCGCCCGAGAAACATGTTCTGGACGATGTCGAGGTTGTCGGCCAGGGCGAGGTCCTGGTAGACGACCTCGATCCCCAGAGCCGAGGCGACCCGCGGCCCGGTGATGTGGACGGGCTTGCCCTCCCAGATGATCTCCCCGTGGTCGGGCTGATGGATGCCGGCGATGCAACGCGTCAACACCGACTTGCCGGCGCCGTTGTCACCGCAGAGGGCGGTGATCTGAGCCGCCGGCAGGTCGAGGTCCACATTCGAGAGCGCCTGCACCGGACCGAAGTGCTTGGCGACCCCCCGCATCTGCAGCAGGGCGGGCGCCCCCGGGGTCAGCGCCGGCGATGCCAAACCAGGACCCAGCGCCTGGGCCGTGGGACCGTCACCCGAGCCCGGACTCATCAACTGCTCGCCACCTCCTCAATGCCCATGCTCAGGGCTCTGCGATCGGGGCCGCACCCGCCATCCGGGTGCGGCCCCTCACGGCTAGAGCCTCAGGTTCCTTCGGTCAGCTGATGCCGTACTTGCTGCACACGCTCTGCCCCACCGCGGCGCACAGCTGGGAAGCCTGGATGAACTTGTCCTTGATCACCGTCGCTTCCATGTTAGTTGGGGTAACCCACTCCGGCGTGAGCAGGGAGGCGGGTTCGGTGATGCTGGCGTTGGCCGGGTCGACGGTCGTGGCGTTGACCAATCCGGCAGGAGGCGTCTTGCCCGCCCGCAGGATCGTGGCCAGGGCGACTGCGTCCTGCGCCTCCAGGTAGATGGGCTTGTAAACGGTGCCGCACTGATAGCCGTCGAGGATGTTCTCCATCCCGGTCAGGGTTGCGTCCTGACCGGTGGTCGGAACCGTGAAGGGCCTGACACCCTTGTTCTTGAGATCCTGGACCACGTCGGCGTTCATCTCGTCATTGGCGACCACCACCGCGTTGATGTTCGGGTGGGCCGTCAACGCCTGCGCGAAGTTGGTCCCGGCGGTTGCCACATCCCAGTTCAGGGTGATCTGGTCGCCGACCAGCTTGTAGCCCAGGCTGTTGGTCATGGGCGGGGTGAGCGGGGTCTTCTTGGTCCCCCAGATCACCGAGTTATATCCCTGCGCGAAGGAGATCGCGTTGGGGTCGCTGTTCTCGCCACCGTCGACCTCCCACACCTGGGGGTGAGCCACGTGCCAGGCGGTGACGCAGGCCTCGAAGCCCCGGCCGATCAGCTGGCCCACGTTGAAGTTGTTGAAGCTGACGTAGTAGGTGTTGGTGCCGGCGAAAGTGGCCCGGTCGTAGCTGATCAGCGCCACCCCGTGGCTGGAGGCATACGCCTGGATCTCACTGGCCACGGTCGGGTCCAGCGGGTCCACGATCAGGACCTTGGCCCCATGGGTGATGTCCGACTCCGCCATCGACAGTTCGGTCGCATCACTGCCCTGGGCGTTGGTCACAGTGAACTCCGAGCTCGGGTAACCCGCCTTCTGGAACGCCTCAGTCAGGTAGGGGGCGTCGAACTCGGTGTACCGCGTCGACGAGGTGGTGTCCGGCAGGATCGCCCCCACCAGACCCTTGCCCGCCTTCTCCAGCCCCTTGAGCTCGGTCATCGCGGAGAAGTTCAGGGTGAACGAGTGAATGCCGATGTTCGGCACGGTCGCGCTGGGCTTCTTCTGAGTCGTGGTCGTGGTCGTGCCCCCACAGGCGGCCGCCACCAGGGCCACCCCGGCTACCAGAGCCGCCCAGCCCACCCGCTTCAGCCCTCTCCGAGAGCGCACCCCCGGCCGGGTGCCCCCTCCAGTCGCCTCAGCCTCTAGAGACATGTAAAAAACTCCTTCGAAATAACGGTCGAACTTCGCCTTTGGTCGGTTGCCACCGTCGTGGCCTGCTTCAGCAATCGGTACCTCTGATCCGCCGTCTGCCAGGGCTGCGCAGCCCCACCAGGCGCCAACGACTTCGCGGCTCGATGAGGCCGCAATTGTTGTGGGTCCGGCCGACCCCACGGTGGCCCCGGCCCTACCGGGGATCCCTCACCTTGCCCTCTTAACCCTCCCGATGTCGAGTCCCCGGAGGACCCGCTGACTGCTGCTCGCGGCAGCATATGTTGTCGCGGACAACTTGTCAAGGAGGCGCATTGAGTCACCGAGAATCGCACCCTGGGGCGATCGTTCCCTCACCAGGGAATGACACCGAGGGCCGGGCGCCGGAGAGTGGCGGTGAGGGGGCAGGGCCCATCCGCATCCGGGAGCGGTACGAGCTGGCTGAGGAGTTGCGGTGGAAGTGGGCGGGAGTTCGGTCGGCAACGATCCCGATCAGGGCCGTCCGCGCCGGCTCATGGATAGCCGGCCGCGGCCGCGCCGTCGACCAGCATCACCACCCCGTCCACGAAGCTGGAACGCTCATCGCCAAGGAAGGCGATCACCTCAGCCACCTCCTCGCCCTCGGCGAATCGCCCTATCGGCGAGGCGGTCCAGCGCGCCGGGTCCTCGGCACTCGCCTCCGGATCCTGCAGCGTGCCCATGTAGCGCATCCCGGGCAGGGTGTCGCCGGGGCAAACCACGTTCACCCGGATCCCCTGCGGAGCCAGGTCCACGGCCAGCATCCGGCCCATCATGTTCACCGCCGCCTTGGAGACGGAGTAGGCGCCCAGGGGCACATCCCCGCGGACTCCGGAGTCGGAGGAGACCAAAACGATCGCCGAAGGCCGGGTTCTGGCCAACAGGCCACGGGCAGCCTGAACCTGGATCAGGTAGCCCAGCACATTGACCGCCAGGAGCCTCTCCAGCTGTTCCGGCGGGGTGTCGATCAGGGGCGCCACCACCCCGACTCCGGCGTTGGCCACCAGCAGGTCGAGCCGGCCGAAGGTGCGGTCCACGAACTCCACGACCCGTGCCACTGCGGCCTGGTCCCGAGAGTCCGCCACCAGGAAGTGCGCCATCGCGCCCCGGGCGCGCAGCTCCGCAGTCGCCTTATCCCCGCGCTCCCGGTCGCGGCCGGTGAGCACCAGCGAAAAGCCGTCCCGACTCAGGCGATGGGCGGTCGCCAGCCCGATCCCGGAGCTGCCCCCGGTGATGAGCGCCACCCGAGGCATTCCCTGGGGGCCGGTCTCGGCGGCGGCCCTGTCCCCCATCACAGGTCAGATCGTAACGGCGCCAAGGACCGGCGTCACGGGGCCGGCGGAGCCGAACCGGCCGCCGCGCCCGCGGTTGACGTCACGCCAGCCCCCGGGCCAGCTTGATCAGGCGATCCAGAACCCGAGACCCATCCACCCGCAGCGCATTGTGCTCGTATTCGTTGGTGATCCAGGGCCGCAGCCCGGCGACCAGCTCCGCCGTCTCCTCCGAGAACCGCCTCTCGACGTAGGGGTCCTCGGCGAAGATCGCCGCTGCCGCCGGCACCTGGTTCGCCCGCAACCGCCCAGCGTCGTAAAGGCGTGGCCACGGCCAGTCGGCAAGGATCCCGGCGGCCTCACGCAGAGGAACCAGGGCGCCGTACTCCTCGAACATCCACGGGAAGACGTGCTCGCCGGTGAAGAGCTCGGGTTGGTCGCGGAAGAGTTGCGGTTGGACGCGTTCCGCCGACCACCGGGTGGGCGCCCCATCCGCATAGCAGGCCTCGTGGATGATGGCGTACAGCGGATTGCGCGCGAACCCGAGCGCTCCCTCCAGATCGTGGAGAAAGGCCGGGGAGTCCGGGGGCAGTTCCAACAGGTAGTGCAGCCGCTGTGGACCATCGCTCATTCCCAGCATGATCCCCAGCTGGCGCAGACGCCGCGGACTGAGGCGGTCGGCGCCCGGTAGGAGGATGCGCTCCTCCAGCAGGCGGCGCTGGAGCGCCAGCACGCGTTCTCTGTCACCGGGAATGGCCTGATAGTAGCGATGGTTCCGCACCGCCATCCGCTCATACGTGGCCTGATAGACCTCATCGACCGGGCGTGCGACGGGAGGCAGCCCACCGGTGAAATAGACCTCCAGGAGACCCTCGGGAGCCGCGGACAGGTAGCGGAGCGCACAGAACCCGCCGAAGGACTGACCCAGCAGGCTCCAGCGATCCGCGCCCAGACCACTTCGCAAGATCTCCAGGTCAGCAACGATGGAGTCGGCGCGAAAGTGGCTCAGATACTCCGCCTGAGCGCTGGCGCTGAGACCGCACAAGCGCCCCACCGGAGTCGACCTGCCGGTCCCGCGCTGGTCGAGGAAGAGCACCCGGTAGTCCTGCAACGCCCGCTGCAGCCATGATGGGGAGATCGGCGAACCAGTGGGACGGCTGGCCTCGTGCCCGGGGCCGCCTTGGAGATACACCAGATACGGACGATCAGTCCCCTCGGGGAGAGCCACCTCGCGGGCAAAGATCGTGATGGTGGCAGCGCCGGGCTGGGCGTGGTCCAGAGGCACCTCCACCTCATGGTCGATCACCACCAGCCCCGCCATCCTGACCGGCGCCCCCGAGTGAATCACTCGCCGTCCCTCCCTGCATCACCCGTGAAAATCCCCGAAGGCGCGCCAGAATCGCTGCCCATCGGCGCCGGCCGTGCCTCGCCAGCAGGGGCGGAGCCGACCGCCAACCGCGCCGATGGCGAGGGCCGCCGGCCCGCCCGAGTCGAGCTGGCAGGAGGCCGACGCCGCCTGATCATAGCCCTGGGCGTGAGCGACGCCGCGCGGGCCGGATCTGCTGCAGCTGACGGCGCACCCGCACCAGCATGCGCACCATCTCCTCGCCCAGCTCATCGGCGGCCGCCCGGGGATGGTTGTAGACGACGTACTCCTTGGCCACCAGGGTCGCCAGGTAGTCGAGCAGGGACGGTTCATCGTCCTTGACCAGAAGGAAGTCGGGGTGGCCCGGGTTGTAGAACACGATCCCCTCCTCGGCGTCGAACCGGCTCCGGCCGCCGGTGGGGTCTGGGTCCGGCAGCAGCGTGGGCAGGGCCCGGGACCGGCGCCGGTCCGAACCGGCCGTGCCCACCGAAGCCGGTGGATCCGGCGGAGAACTGGGGGCGGAGCTGGGCTCGAGCTGGACCGGGGCGAACTCCTCGTGGTCGTCCGGCGCAGGCACCTCAGCCTCGGATCCAACCTCCTCGTCGAAGGGGATCGCCATCACTCCGCCCTCCCCCGGCTCGGCGCCGAGCCAGGTGTGCATGGGGTTGTCCAGGTCGGCGAGCTCGCGCAGCACCCGGGCGAAGACCTGCCGCACCGCCTCCGAGATCCGCTCGGTAAGCTCACGGTCGAGCTCCGCCGTGATCCGCTCCAGCGCGCGCTGAACGGCCGCCTCGACATCGGTGATCGCCTGTACCAGGGCCGGGAAGGCATCGCGGTCCCGGAGCACCGCCCGGCGTCCAGCACTCTGCTGGAGGGGCTCGTAGATGATCTGGCCGCCGACATGGTCACTGTTCCAGGGGGCGTGGTCGAACTCCTCCAGCTCGCAGAGGTCATCCACGATGGTGGTCCCGGCGCGCCCGACCAGGGCCACCCGCCGATGTCGATCAGGCCGCGGGGCCAGGTACAGGGAGAACTCCACCGGTCCCAGCAGGGTGGGCCTGACCGGGACGGGCAGGCGCACCCCGTCGGGCGGTTCGGGATGGACGACCTCCGAGCTCCGGCCCTGAACCACCTCGATCTGATAGTCACCCCGGGCCAGCGCCACGCCCCGGCGACGCTGGAGGTAGTCGACCAAACGGCGCAGGGTGAGGCCTCGGACTGCCTCCGGATCGAGGTCGCTGAGATAGACGGTGGTCCCGGCACGCACGCGGGCGCGGCGGCGCTCATCCAGGTCCAGGCGGGCGCGCACGCTGCCGCGCTCCAGTCGCAGCGAGTGGGTCCGCTCGCTCCCGACCGGGCGGGTGACGATGTCGCAGCGCCCTCCCAGCTGCTGAAACGCGAGTATCCCAATGGCCTTCTCACCCAGGGTCTTAGGATCGGCGGCCTTGCTGGACTCGAAGAGGTTGGCCGCCACCCGGCGCAACTCCGAGACCGACATCCCGCGTCCGGCATCGTCGACCGCGATCACGGGATGCCGCCCCTGGCGGCGCAGGACCACGGTGATGCGCCCGCCCCGGATACCCGCCTCGAGGTACTCGTCAGCGGCATTTGAGATGAATTCGTTGAGCGCATCCTTGGGATCCTGGTAAGCCTGTCCGGTCACCAGCACCGCCTTGGCCAGGTTGCCGATGCGCAGCCTGACCTCCTCGGTCGTCATCGGCCAGTGACCCCGACCGGACGCGGCCGGAAGGGTTGGACGACGGTGCCGCCGGGGCACCTACCGGTCGACATCAAGGCCGTCCTCATCGAATTCCTCGTCATCATCGTCACCCAGCTCGCCACTATCCCACTCGTCGAGCCAGCGCGGGGCGATCCCACCGCGCCGGGGACTTGGCACGGGCTCACTTCGCGGCCCGACGTTCGGTCCGACCAGCGCTGTGGGGTCCGCCGACGGCGGATCCTGGAGCTCCCACTGCGTACCACGGCGCCGCAGCAGGTACCAGAGACCATCCCCGCCCCAGCGCAGCTGGAGGCCCACGCGCCCGTGGGTCACGCGGTCCCCTCTGGCGATCGTCCCTGGACCCAGCCGGGCCATCGCGGCTCGGGCCCGCTTCAACTCCATCTCGGGAGCGCGCCCCGGCTCAGCCTCCAGCACCACCAGCCCCCTCTTCCCGCCGGCCCTCCAGGCGAGGGCGAGACGCATCAGGACTCGCGCATGCACGCCCAGGCTCTGAGCCCAGGTGTCGAACATGGGATCGCCGATCCGAGAGGCTGCAATGCGGGCGAGATCCTCCTCCTCCGTGAGCAAGAGGGCACCATCGCCAGCTGCGGTGGCGAGCTCAAGGGCCCGGGCCGCAGCGTCCGACGCCAACCACCGTAGGGCCTCGACATCAATCGGGCCGTCGTCCCCCAGCTGGTCGATCAGCGGGCTCGGCCCCCCCGGGGACGCTGGCAAGGGCAGCGGCTCGGGCAGGTGCGATTCCCCGGGATAGCGGGCGACCGAGTCGAGCGGCACCCCCGACGCCAGGCGGTCCACCGCCGCCACATTGAAGTCCTCTGGAGGGAGCGATCCCGCCGACCCAGTCTCGGCCCTTAGGGAGCGCAGGGAGGCCAACACATGGTCTCTACCGCGCCCGCGCAGGGCGAAGACGACGAATGGGTCGGCATCCAGCAGGTCCGCGACCAGGTAGCAGACAGCGGCCGCATGTTTGCAGGGAACGGCCCAGTCGGGGCAGGAGCACTGCGGGCTCAGCTCTCCCGGTCCCGGCAGCAGGCTCAAGCTCTGCTTGCGCAACTCCGCCTCCACCCCCCCGGGGATCACCCCGTCCACCAGCGCCGCCACGTGACTGGCGGTCGTTGCCAGAGTCCTGGTGGCGCGCTCCCACTCCTCGGAAGAGAACGGCCTGACGCGGAGCCGGACGTGGTAGGGCTCGAAGTGCGACCCCTGAACCCGAGCCCGGACCTCTCCGTGGACGACCTCGAGCGCGCTGACCGCGCCGTTGCGCGCGTACGTGCGTCCCCGGGGCAGCCGGTTGGGATCCAGCCGAGCGGTCGACTCCAGCGCCTCGACCCAGGCACGGCCCCACCACGTCTTCCCGAACCCGGTGCGAGACCGGCTCAGGCGACCTGCCAGGCGGCTGCGCGCCGGAACCGATCTCACCGGGGGTCTCCCAGCTCCACCAGCCGGGCGAGCTCCTCGTTGGAGAGCTCGGTGATCCATGACTCCCCCGCGCCCACGATCGAGTCCGCCAGGCCGCGCTTGCGCTCCATCAGCACCGCAATCCTCTCCTCCAGCGTTCCCTGGCAGATGAAGCGATGCACTTGCACGGGCCGGGTCTGCCCGATCCGGTATGCCCGGTCCGTCGCCTGGTCCTCGACCGCGGGGTTCCACCAGCGGTCGTAGTGGATCACATGAGAGGCGCGGGTCAGGTTCAAGCCCACGCCACCCGCCTTGAGCGAGAGCAAGAATACGGGCGCCTCACCGTGCTGAAACGCCTCCACCATCCGGTCTCGCTGGCGGGCCGCGACCCCTCCATGCAGCAGCAGCGTCGGCACGCCCCGGGCTTGCAGATGACGCTCCAGAAGGCGGGCCATGGCGACGTACTGCGTGAACACCAGGGTCGACTCACCCTCCGACCCGATGATCGAGACCAGCTCCTCCAGCGCTGCCAACTTTCCTGAGCGCCCGGGTAGGGGCCCGGTCTGGCGCAGGTAGTGGGCAGGGTGGTTGCAAATCTGCTTCAGCGCGGTGAGCAGCTTCAGCACCATGCCGCGCCGTCGGATCCCCTCCATCTCCCCCAGCGCATCCAGGGTCTCGCGCACCACCGCCTCGTAGAGGGTGGTCTGTTCCGGGCTCAGCGGCACCAGCTGATCGGTCTCGGTCTTGGCGGGCAATTCCGGGACGATGTCCGGGTCGGACTTCCTCCGCCGCAGAATGAAGGGCCGCACGGCCGTGGTCAGGCGCTCGCGGGCGGCCTGGTCACCGTGCCTCTCCACCGGGGTCGCAATCTTCTCCGTAAAGGTCGGCAGGCTGCCCAGCAACCCCGGGGTGGTCCAGTCCAGGATTGCCCACAGCTCGCTCAGGCGGTTCTCGATGGGCGTGCCCGTGAGCGCCACCCGCGCGCGGGCGCTCACCCGGCGCAGCTCGCGAGCGCCCTTGGAGAGGGGATTCTTCACATGCTGAGCCTCATCGGCGACGACCAGATCCCACTCCACCGCCTCCAGCGCCTCGCGGTCTCTTCTGACCACGCCGTAGGTGGTGAGCACGACCTCGTTGCTGGCAACCTCGCTCAGGTGTCGACCACCCCCGTGAAAGCGTCTGACCGGCAGATGAGGAGCGAACCGTTCGAGCTCCCGTTCCCAGTTGCCGATCAGGGATGCCGGGCACACCACCAGAGCCGGGCCTCCGGCCCGACGCAGCTGGAGCGCGATCACCTGGATCGTCTTGCCGAGGCCCATGTCATCGGCAAGGCATCCGCCCAACCCCAGCTGACACATCTGGTCCAACCAGGCCAGGCCCCGGTGCTGATAGGGGCGCAACTCCCCGCGCAGCCCCGGCGGGGGCTCCCCGATCGGCGCCACCGCAAGATGCTTGAGCCGGTTTGCCAGATCGGCCAGCGCCGAAGGAACCCGGACCGCCACGCGCTGCTCCGCCACCGCCACCATGCCATCGCCGAGAGCCGCCGCCAGCGCCTCCCCCGCCCGGAGCTCCCGGGGAGGCTGCGCGATCCGGCGGATGAGCTCCGGATCCACCGTCACCCACCGGTCCCGAAGCCGGACCCACGGGCGCCTCGCCTCGACCAGCTCATGCATCTCGGCGGCGGTCAACACCTCCCCTTCGAGGGCGAGCTCCCACTGGAACCGCAGCAGCTGGCGCAGGTCGAACAGCGCCGGCCCTTCACCCTTCCCCGGCGCCGGAGCCAGGGTCGCGGTGACGGTCGGCGCTCCCAGCAGCTCCCTCGGCCACAAAAGCTCGAAGCCGGCGGCGCCCAGACTCGCCGCCGCAGGACCCAGGAGCTGCTCCACCTCCTCATCGGAAACCTCGGCAACGTCCGGCCGGGCCGCCTCGAGCAGCCTGGCCACAGGGCTCCAGGCGGCACTGCCCCGGCGGAGTGCCAGCAGCAGGTCCGTCTCCACCATCGGCCCGAAGCGCGCCATCACCCGCTGCGGGAAACGCCAGAGGTCCACGGCGTCGACCACAACCGCCGGGTCCTGACGGCTGCGCAGCTGCAGCTTGACGCGCGCGGGGCGGTCGGAACCGGTCGGCAGCTCGACGCGCAGGCCGGGCCGGGATTCCTCCCTTGCTGGCTGGTCGGTGACGGCCAGCCAGCCTTCCCAATCCCCCAGGCCAATGCGCGCGCCGCCGCAGTAGACCCGAACCCCCGCCCGCAGCGGGGCCGCCGCCGTCCGCGGGAGGGTGTCGGCGAGCGCGTCCCAGAACTCCCGGATCAGGACATCCGGAGGCAGGATCCGGGAGTTCCCTGGTTCTGCGGACGGCACCCCGCTGCCCTCCCAGGGGAAGCGGGACGAGGCCTGCCGCAGCCACTCCTCGTCAGCGCGGTCGAGCGGACCGACCCTCCAGGTGTCCCATCGTGCCGCGCTCCATGAAGGAAAGATCCGGCCCCGGGCGACCAGGGAGAGCCCGCTGCGCAGCACCACCTCCCAGGCCCGCGCCGAAGCCACCTCCTCGGCCCCGGGGGCGCCTGCCAACAACCACTCGATGCCAGCCTTCATCGGCAGCGTCTGGACCTGGATCAGCTCCCGTCGGGTCGTGGAGCCGTGTTCGACCACCAGATCCGCCAGGTCCGACTTTCCACCGCGGACAGCCCCGGCGCGACCGGCCACGGCGAGCCGCCCCTCCCGGGCCGGATCTCCAGGCAAGAACAGGACCGCCGGACGCACAGACACCCTGCCAAGCTTACTGGCAGCGGGGCCCGGCCCCGAGCGGTGGCCAGGTGGGGATGGCACCGACCGCCCGCCGCGACCGCTGGGGCTACCGTCCCCGAGCGAAAGTGCCAACCCCCGGCAGTCCGTCTGAATCGCACCTCAGACGGGCGGGATGGAGTCGCCGCGCCCCAGGGTGGTCACCTCGACCGACACGGTCTCCCGGTACTTGAGCCCCGCTCCGGTGTTGAGGACCACGACCTCTTCTGACTCGCCGATCCAACCCTGGCGGCGCAGGCGCTCGGCCGCCGCGAAGCAGGCCGCCCCCTCCGGGCAGATGAACGCTCCCTCCATCTTGCCCACCAGCGCCTGGGCGCGGAGAATGTCGGCGTCCGCGACCGCCAGCGCGCAGCCGGCGGTCTCACGGATCGCTCGCAGGATCAGGAAGTCGCCGAGCGCCTTGGGCACGTTGATCCCAAAGGCGACAGTCTGGGCATCCTCCCAGGGCTGCGAGACATCCTGGCCCAGCTCCCAGGCCTTGACGATCGGCGCGCAGCCGGTGGCCTGAACGGCCACCAGCCGGGGAAGCTTGTCATCGATCCATCCCAGCTCGCGGCACTCCTGAAGCGCCTTGTGGATGCCGACGAGTCCGACCCCGCCGCCGGTCGGGTACAAGATGACGTCGGGGACCCGCCAACCCAGCTGCTCGAACAGTTCCAAGCCCATGGTCTTCTTTCCCTCCAGCCGGTAGGGCTCCTTGAGCGTCGAGCTGTCGAAGTAGCCCTGATCAGCCACCGCCCTTCCCACCATGGCGCCCGCGTCGTTGATCAAACCATCGACCAGGTAGAGCCGCGCCCCCGCGATGGCACACTCCGCCCGGGTGATCAGGGGAGCGTCGGCAGGCATCGCGATCAGCGCCTCGAGCCCGGCGCGGGCGGCGTAGACGGCCCAGGCTGCGCCGGCATTCCCGTTGGTGGGCATGGCGATCCTGCGGATCCCGAGCTCACGCGCCCGGGAGACCCCCACCGCTGCACCCCTGGCCTTGAAGCTTCCCGTGGGGAGCAGCCCCTCATCCTTCATCAGAAGCCGCGCCAGCCCGAGCTCGGCCCCCAGACGGGGCATCGGGAGCAGCGGCGTCATGGACTCACCCAATGACACCACCGACTCAGATCGCGCGACCGGCAGCAGTTCGTGGTAGCGCCAGAGCGAAGAGGGCCGGCCCGCCAGCCGGCTCGGGTCGACCGCGATGGCAGCGGCCCTCAGGTCGTAGCGCGCCAGCAGGGGCGCACCGCAGGCGCACACCCCCTGGGGCTGCTCCGCTTCGTACGCGCGCTCACAGCGGGAGCACTCGAGATGGTCCAGGTAGCTGTAGCTCATGTCGATGATCTCCACTGTTCTTGGAATTCCGCGCGGCGAGTTCGGCCCCGGTGAGCCGAGCCCAGCTGCGTCCACCTGGTGCCGAAGGGATCGGTGGTCTGACCGCCGGCTAGTCGAAGAGCGCTTCCACCGACAGGTAGCGCTCGCCACTGTCGTAGCTGAAGGTGAGCACCCGGGATCCATCGGCCATCTCCGGTGCCAGGGCGGCGACCGCGGCCAGAGAGGCGCCCGACGAGATCCCCACCAGCATGCCTTCCTCGCGGGCACAGCGGCGCGCGAACAGGTAGGCGTCCTGGGCGTCCACCTGGAGGATGCCGTCGAGAAGGTCCTTCCGCATCACCCCAGGCACGAATCCCGCCCCGATCCCCTGGATCGGATGTGGCGAATGCTTGCCGCCGGAGAGTACCGGGGACAGCTTGGGCTCCACCGCGTAGACCCTGAGCTTGGGCCAGGTCTGCTTCAGCACCTCCGCGCAACCGGTGATGTGGCCCCCGGTGCCAACCCCGGTCACCAGGTAGTCCAGCCCCTCTGGGAAGTCCTGGGCGATCTCCTCGGCGGTGGTGCGCCGATGAGCCTCGACGTTGGCGTGGTTGTCGAACTGCATCGGCATCCATGCCCCCTCGGTGCTGGCCACGATCTCCTCGGCCCTGGCGATCGCACCGCGCATACCCAGTTCCCGGGGAGTCAGGTCCAGTTCGGCCCCGTAGGCGGTCATCAGCTTGCGCCGCTCCATGGAGAAGGACTCCGGCATCACCAGGATGAGGCGGTAGCCCTTCACCGCCGCCACCAGCGCGAGACCGATGCCGGTGTTGCCCGAGGTCGGCTCGACGATCACCGAGTTGGCGCTCAGGATGCCGCGGCGCTCGGCATCCTCCACCATGCCCAGGGCGATCCGGTCCTTGATGCTGCCACCCGGGTTGACGCGCTCCTGCTTGGACCACACCTGGATCCGGGGGTCGAAGAGGTGGTTGATCCGAACCTCGGGGGTGCGCCCCACGGTCTCCAGAATGCTGTCAGCTCTCATGGGCTCTCCGTTGCTGTCGGTTGCCGACGATGTCTCAGATGACGAAATCCATCAACTCCTCCCCCTCGGTCACCTTGCGCACCCTCACGGTGCTGCTGTGGTAGACAAGGGAGTAGGCGGGGACGCTGTGGGTGAGCCAGACGTTGCCTCCCACCACGCTGTCATGGCCCACGGTCGTGTCACCCCCCAGGACGGTGGCGTTGGCGTAGATCACCACCCGATCGCCGATGGTCGGGTGGCGCTTGCTGCCGGCGGCCAGCTTGCTCACGCTGAGGGCCCCCAGGGTGACTCCCTGGTAGAGCTTGACCTCGTCCCCGAGGATAGCGGTCTCCCCGATCACGATGCCGGTGCCGTGGTCGATGCAGAAAGACCGGCCGATGGAGGCGCCCGGATGAATGTCGATCCCGGTCCTGGTGTGCGCCACCTCGGCCAGCAGCCGAGGCACGACCGGAACGTCCAGCGCGTGCAGCTGATGCGCCACCCGATAAGTGGCCGTCGCCAGGAAGCCAGGGTAGGCGGCGACCACCTCATCCAGACTCTCGGCGGCCGGGTCTCCCGAGAGGATCGCCTCCGCGTCCAGCTGGATCCGCGAATAGAGCCGGGGCAGCTCACTCCAGAAGGCGCGCGACACCTGCTCGGCCCGGCGGGGCTCAAGCCCGGGCTGCAGCAGTCGGGCCAGCTCGCAGCGGACCAGCTCCAGCCGGGCCTCGATCTCCTCTGCGGTTCCGGCCATCGCCTCGGCCAGCTGGGGGAACAGCAGTCCCAAGAGGTTGTCCACGAACTGGGCGACGTCGCGCTTGAGCGGGAGCGGGCGCGCACTGGGGCGACAGCTCGCCGCCAACCGCTTGGCGAACTGAGAGTCATGTCCCCGAGCGCTGGCCATGGGGTCCAGTTTCCCACCCGGACGTGCGGCCGGGTCGCGCTCCCTCCTCAGGTCAGCAGCCGCTTGACCTCTCCAGCGGCCGCGATCAGATCCGGGTTGTGCAAGGCGGCGTTGGCGAAGGTGAAGCCGCCGATCCCGGCCTCCATGTAGGTCGAGAGCTGCTCCGCCGCCTGATCCGGGGTCACGGGTTCGCCGAGTGAAGCCCGGCGCGCCGGCGGGATCCCCTGAATCACCGGCTCCCGGTCGCGTTCGGAGGGTATTAGCAGCACCGGGGCCATGGCGGTGCGCAGGATCGCCGCAGGATCCCGCCCCTCCTGGGCACAGTACCGCTCCAGGATCTCCCCCTTGCGGCGCATGTCCTCGACCGAACCGAACCAGTTCGAGATGTCCGCGTAGCGCGCCACCAGCCGCAGGGTCCGCTGCTCGCCGCCACCCCCGACCAGGATCCGGGGCCCTCCCGGCTGCAGCGGGCGGGGCACATTGAGGGCTTCATCAATGCGGTAGTAGCGGCCGGAAAAGCTCGGGCGCTCCTGGGTGAACATCGCCCTGGCGATGTGCAACGCCTCCTCCAGCCGATCCATCCGCCTTCCCACCGGTGGGAACTCGTAGCCGTAGCCCCGGTGCTCCGCCTCGTTCCAGGCCGCGCCAATCCCCAGGATGGCGCGGCCCCGAGAGAGAGTGTCCAGGGTCGTCACCTGCTTGGCCAACAGCGCCGGGTTTCGGTAGGTGACCCCGGTCACCAGGGCGCTCAGGTAGACGCGGCTGGTGCGCTGTGAGAGCGCCCCCAACGTCGTGTAGGCCTCCAGCATCGGCTCGGTCTCGGGGCCGGTCATGGGGATCTGGTAAAAGTGGTCCATCACTGTCACCAGATCGAATCCCGCGGCCTCGGCCGCGACTGCGGATTGGGCCACCCGCTCGAACAGGTCGGCAGGCTCGACCCCGGGGAACGTGAAGTTGGGGATGTGGAACCCGAAGAAGGGAGCGGTCATGACACCATCTCCAAATGAGGTGCGGCTCGCCCGCCCGCGCGGACCGATTCCGCTTTAGCGTAGATGGTTCAGAGTGGATTGGACCCTGCCGATCGGATGCGGCCCCGGCACCCGGACCGCGCCAGCAGCCGCCAGCGCCCTGGCCGACGGGTCGGCGGCCGTCTCGACTCAGCTGCAGCCGCCCTCGACGCTCGGGTCCAACTAGGATCGTGAACCCTCTTCCGGAGGAGCAGGCGGGAACCGTCCAGCGGAGCCGACGGCCGCGCCAGCTGACCGTCACCCGGCTGATCGAGTGGCGCGAGCTACGGGATCTCCGTCTGAAGGCGCTGGCCGACGCGCCGTCCGCGTTCGGGGCGACGCTGGAGCGGGAGCTGGCCCTCCCCCAGGACGAGTGGATTCGGCGCTGCGAAACCTCGATATGGAGCGTCGCCCGGATCTCGGGCGAGTCCGTGGGCCTGGCGTGCCTGGGCCGCGATCCGAGTGACGATCACTCATGCCGGCGGGTCTTCGCCATGTGGGTCCGGCCCTCAGCCCGCGGCACCTCGGCCGCCTCCTCGATGCTTCAATTCCTGCTGGGCTGGGCGAGCGCCGAGGGCGCCCGGAAGGTGCTCCTGCATGTCGCGGCCGACAACCTGCGGGCCATAGACCTCTACCAGCGGCACGGCTTCCAGCCGACCGGCCGCAAGGAGCGACTTGCCGGTGGCGGATCCCAAGCGGCCATTGAGATGCAACTCAGTCTGCCGGACGGCCCCGCCCCCTGAGCGAGCCGCGGGTGGTCGGTTCCGGATCCCTCAGTTGGTCTGGAACTCGCTCCAGGGGATGTTCCAGTCGCCCTCACCGTTGACCTCACTGGCGCGCAGCGGGGTGCCGGTGACCTCCACCACATCACCGGGAATCGACCAGTTGTAGAACCACACGGCGTTGGCGGGGTTCTGCTCGATGCAACCGAACGACACGTTCGCCCGGCCGTGGTCGTACACGTCCCAGTTGGCAGCGTGCATGTAGTAGCCGTCGGTGCTGATGGCGACGTCGTCGTAGACGTTCTGGGCATACAGCCCCGGATAACCGATGGTGGCCGAGTTCATGAACACGACCGGGGTCTTGTAGAGCACCACCAGAGTACCGGAGATCGTTGGGAACCCCGGCTTGCCCAGGCTGACGGGGAGGGTCTTGATCAGCTGGTTGCCGTTGTAGACCTGCATCTCGTGAGTGATGGCGCTGACCTTGGTCAGGTGCTGGTTGACGACTGTGAACTCGCTGTTGGCGGTGGTCCCGACGATCCGGTAGCCACCGATCACCATCCCGTCGAGGTTCACCGAGAGGGTGGCCTGCTCATTCATCGGCCAGAACTGCTCCGGGCGGCCGTCCACCTCGGTCGAGGACCACCAATGCCAGCCCACCGTGTCGGGGATCGACTCCTTGGTGATCAGATGCTGGACCACCAAGGCCTGGTCCGCGGCGGGGATCGGCTTGGAGAACTGGATCACCCAGGCGGTGCCCATGCCGACCTGCCCTCCGTTGCTGGGGGAGATCGTGAGCCCGATGGACTCCACCGGCAGCGGCTGGGGGGCAGTGGTCCAGCTGGTGCTGGCGCTGATCGTCTTGACCGGGAGACCACCCTTGGCGGTGATGGTCATCTCCAGCTTGGTCGCCCAGGGCATCGGCTGCTCCGGCTTCCAGCCCGCCGGCGTCACCTTTCCGCTCAAAGCAGTTCCGGCCGCGGTCGTCACCTTCACCTGCTCCAGCTTCGCGTGCCGGAGATGAATCGCGATGGTGGCGGTAGGACTCACCGCCGTCGGGCTGCCGGGGACCACGATGGCCGCGGTGGGGATCACGGGTGGCCCCGACTTCGAGGCGGTCACGATCCCGGTCGCGGCTCCGCCCGCGATCACGAGCGCTGCCCCCAGCGCGGTGACCACAATTCGCCAGTGGCGCCGCCACCCTCGGCTGGGAGTCTGAATGGGGTCCATCTCCCGTAAATATATCCCGCTGCGCAAGATTCTGTGGTCGCGATCGGGGAAATCGGCCGCGCTTGGCCCCGGGCCCGGCTCCCAGCGCGTTGGTCCGGTCCACCTCCTGAGCCCAGCGGTACGAACCTCGGCGCCGCTGCTCGACTGGCTCTCAGCGGCGGGTGGGCTCACTTCCCGCCGCCGCCGGTCCACCGCAATTGGTTAGTATGTACCAACCAACTATCAAGAGGTCAAGGAGGGATAGAGCATGCCCCAGGGTCCAGGTTCGGCGGGATTGGTGAGCACAACTGGCCAGCGTTTGGGACCCCACTACAAGTGGATCGCGCTCTCCAACACCACCCTGGGGATCCTGATGGCGACGATCAACTCCTCGATCGTGCTGATCGCTTTGCCCGACATCTTCCGGGGGATCAAGCTCAACCCTCTGACCAGCGGCAACACCCCGTACTTCCTCTGGCTCCTCATGGGATACATGGTGGTAACCGCGGTGTTGGTGGTGAGCCTGGGCCGGATCGGCGACATGTACGGCCGTGTGCGCATGTACAACCTTGGCTTCGCCATCTTCACCATCTTCTCGATCCTGCTCTCCATCAGTTGGACCACCGGATCGGGTGCGGCCCTCTACCTGATCGCGATGCGCATCCTCCAGGGAGTGGGAGGGGCTTTGCTCTGGGCCAACTCCTCGGCGATCCTGACGGACGCCTTCCCCTCCAACCAGCGGGGGCTGGCGCTCGGCACCAATATGGTGGCCGCGATCGCGGGCTCCTTCATCGGACTCGTGCTGGGGGGGCTGCTAGGGCCGGTCTCCTGGCACCTGGTTTTCCTGGTCTCCGTGCCCTTCGGCATCTTCGGAACCGTCTGGGCCTACCTGAAGCTCCATGACACCGGCGTGCGGCGGCCCTCCCGCATCGACTGGTGGGGAAACCTGTTCTTCGCGGCGGGTCTGATCGCGCTGCTGGTGGGGATCACCTACGGGATCCTGCCCTACGGCTCGCAGACCATGGGCTGGACCAACCCCTGGGTTTTGGGAGCGCTCATCGGCGGGGCCGTCCTCCTCGGGGTCTTCGTCTGGATCGAGACCAAGGTTGCGCAGCCGATGTTTCGGATCCCGCTCTTCAAGATCCGTGCCTTCGCCGCAGGCAATGCGGCCGGCCTCTTCGCATCCCTGGCCCGAGGTGGGCTGATGTTCATCCTGATCATCTGGTTGCAGGGTGTCTGGCTGCCCCGGCACGGCTACAGCTTCGCCCAGACCCCGCTCTGGGCCGGGATCTACCTGCTCCCGCTGACGGTCGGGTTCCTGGTGGCCGGCCCGCTGGCGGGGATTCTCTCGGATCGCTACGGATCCCGCACCTTCGCCACCCTGGGCGTCTTCGGCTCCGCGGTGATCTTCGGTCTCTTCCAGCTGCTTCCGGCCGACTTCAACTACCTGATATTCGCCGCCCTGCTGTTTGTCTACGGCCTGTCCAGCGGCCTCTTCGCGTCTCCCAACCAGGCCGGCATCATGAACAGCCTGCCCCCCGAGCAGCGCGGGGCGGGCGCCGGAATGGCGGCCACGTTCCAGAACTCCGCGATGGTGCTCTCGATCGGGATCTTCTTCACCCTGATCATCATCGGCCTGTCCGGCACCCTGCCCCACGCGCTCTATCACGGCCTTATCGCCCAGGGGGTGCCCTCGGCCTACGCGAACCGGGTCGCGCATCTGCCTGCGGTCGGGAGCCTCTTCGCTGCCTTCCTGGGCTACAACCCCGTGGGGACGCTGCTTGGGCCCATCCTCCCCCACCTCAGCCATGCCAAGGCGGCCTACCTCACCGGCCGGGCATTCTTCCCTCAACTCATCTCCCCGCCCTTCATGACCGGCCTGCGGGCGGCATTCGACTTCGCCATCGCCGCCTGCCTGCTGGCCGCGCTGGCCAGCATCCTGCGCGGCGGCAAGTACGTCCATGACGATCAGGCCCAGATGGTGGCGGTCCCGGGGCAGCCCCGTTCCACTGCCCCGCGCCGCCCGGAGTCCCGTCCGGCCACGGACGCCGGGGCTGCCACCGTCAGGGTCGAGGATCCCGCTCCGTGAACCCGGATGTGGCGCTGGCGACCGATTCCGATGAGCAGGTACACGACGCTCCGCCCGCCCCCCCCGGAGAGCGGCTCGATGACGCGGTCACCACTCTGGTGCGCTGGGCCAGCCGGCACGACGTGCAGGCCCGGGTCATGCAGCGAGCTCAGTGTGATCTTCCGCTCTCGCACGTCTGGCTGCTGGCCCGGATCGTGAACTGCGGCCCCTGCCACCCCTCGGCGCTGGCCACCCAGGTGGGGGTCGACAACTCGACCATCACCCCGAAGTTGCAGCGGCTCGAGGCGGAGCGGCTGGTGGTTCGCCAGGCGGACCCCAGCGACCGCCGCGCCGCGCTGCTGCGGGCGACCCCGGCCGGGGTGCGTCTTCTGACGAGGCTCCGCCGGGCCCGGGCCGCCATCCTCGACGAGCGGCTCCGGGCCGTCTCGGACCAGCGACGCGAGGCGCTGGTCGCCGCGCTCATCGAGCTCGCCCAGCTGCTGGAGTGAGGGGATCGCCCAACCTCCGCTGACGGTGCGCCGCCACGCTAATCGGACGTAGCTGAGATGGCGGGAGATCAGATGAGATCGGCGTGCGGAGACTGTGTCGGGCTACACGGTGATGGGTACGCGGCGGAGACGGAAGGCGCTCTACCCGAGAGGGGTGGGAATGGTGACCTCGAGGCAAGTGGTGGCACCGCCTCGGATCTGCTGGTGAGTGCTGATGCCCAGTTCGTCGACGAGTCCGCCGCAGTCGTAGTCCGAGGTGCCAGCGCGCGCTCCGCCCGGGCCAACAACCTGTATATCTGCACCAGTTCCTGGGGGCCGCTGCGCTCTCCGCTCAGGCTAGGGGGGATCGCGTAGATCCCGTCCCGCGCTGCATCCCGAGCGATGTTCTTCTGAAGCCGGGAAAGGTCGAAGCTCCAGACGAGGATCGCAAGTGCAAAGGGCTTGCCCACCCTGTAACGATTCAGCACCTTCCAGTCTGAGCCCGATCTTGTGCTAGCCCGAAGTTCCCCCTGAATGGCCAAGTTGCAGTTCAATTTGGGCGGGGTGCTGACTACGAGAGGCCGAGGCGCGGAGACACCTCGAGGAGAGTGAGGGCCCGATGCTGGACGGCGGTGGGGGTGGTGATCACGGTGAAGGCAGGGAGGGCCGGGTCCTTGGGCTTGATCTTGTTCAAGCAGATGGTGCCGAGGTCTGCCAACAGGCTTTTGAAGGAGTGGACCGGTAGGCCGTCTGCCGCCTTCTTGCTCGAGATCTTCTGGAGCGCGCTCTGGGAGCGCTGGGCGGGGGCGACCGGGCTGGTGCGGGCCGCCTCGGCGACTGAGTGCTCGGCGTCGCGGAAGAGGATGGGTGCCAGCCGGTTCTCCATGTGCCAGCTGACGTAGTAGGAGAGCATCCGCAGGAACACATGGGTACGGACCCGCTCCTCGGTGCGATGCCGGATGGGGCGGATGTCGAGGTCGGTGTTGAAGCCGCGGAATACCCTCTCCACCCCTGACAGCGCCTTGTAGGAGGAGACCACCTGGGGGGCATCGGCGGCTTCTTCACCAAGGCTGGTGCGGATCACGTAGATCCCATCGAGGGCTGCTTCGGCAGCGATCTGGGCCTCTTTCCGAGAGAAGGTGAGCGAGTCCTCGCCAATCTCAATCTGGAAGTGTTTGGCCATCTTGAAACGGTTGCGCACCAGGCCCACTCGAAGAGCAATCTTGTCCTTGCCCCGCAGCGGCTGCCTGGCCCTGGTGCAGGCCTTGGCGATCTTTTGCAGCTCGGCTTCGGTGGCCAAGAGCAGCTCCTCCCGCCTTCTGGTCCGTTCCTCGGCCAGCAGGGGGTTCCGGCAGGCCACCAGGCGCTCCTTGGGATAGTCAGGATGGGTGATCTCGAACAGGTCTCGCTGGTCGAACAACCCGAGTTGGAGCGCCCCGGTCTCCACCAGAGCCTTGATCTCCGGGGCTCGAAGGGCAGTGATGTAGTCGAGCTGAGCGGGGATGACGTCGTCTCTGAGGCGGGCCTTGGTGAGCATTCCCCGGTCGCCGACCAGGCAGATGTGGGAGATGGAGAAGCGCTCCTTCAGCTGCTTGACCTGGGTGGCCACCGTCTTGGGGTCACCGGTGTTGCCCTTGAACACCGAGATCGCGACCGGCACCCCCTCGGGGTTGGCGAGCAGGCCGTAGACGATCTGGAGCCGGCCCCGCACCCCATCCTTGGGATGCCCGATCGCCCCCAGCGGACAGGTCCTTCCCTCGAAGGCGGCCGAGGAGACGTCGTACAGCACCAAAGTCCCGCCCCGGAGGTGGCGTTCCGCCAGCTTCTCCTCGATTCGACCCTGGCGCCGGTACAGCCAGTCCATCGCTGAGTAGAGATCGTCCTCGTCGCAGGACTGCAGCCCCAGCACCTCCCCGAGGGAGGAGCTGGCCGTGTCGGCTCTCAGTCCTCTGGCGCATGCTCCCATTAGCTTGGAGGAGGGGTCGAGCACCTGGGACACGACCATGGCGGTCACCAGGTCTCGCTGGCGGGAGGGAACGGGGTCGATCATCTCCTCCACCCCCAGGCTCCGTAGCGTCCCCAGAACTGCCGCCACATGCCCGTGGGGCAGGCTGCGAGTGATCTCAAAGGTGTCCTCGAGGGCGAACTTGGGTGGGAGCCCCTTGAGGACCAAGCTGAGCGCGTCGACCTTCTCCTGTGGCCAGTGGGAGAGGTTGGCCAGGGTGCGGTTCTTGACCTTGCCATCCTCACGGAAGCTCTCGCGCAAGAGGATGGCGGGAGGCGACTGGCGGTTGGGCACCCGGGCCACGTACATGGCGACAAGTGTAAGCCTCAGCTGGCACTGCGTCAATACCCAAAGTGAATATTTCTCGCAGACACCCCTGGGCTTACATGCCTACACTCTGGCTGTCCGTGTGCTTCCAGAGGCTTGGATCTGAACTCCCCGCATGGGCTCTGGACGGATTGAGAGGCCTTTCCGAGGGGGAACTTCGGGCTAGCGGTACAGTCGGCCCGCCATAGCTGGCCTCATTCTCGAGCTCCCGCTCGGTGGCCGAGAGCAGATCGTCGCGCGCGAGGGCTCGCTCCCGCGCCAGGTCGGACTTCTTGCAGACCGTCAGGCGCTCCGCGGAGAATCTGGGCGACACCGTCTCAGCCAGGCTCTGGTGATGGAACCGTCCCGCTTGCAACTCGCCGTCCTCCACCACGGCCCCGATGCGGACTCCCTTGCGGGCCGACACCCACTCGATCCCGTCGCGGCACTTCGGCGCCTCCACCCGCGCCGAGGTCAGCATCCCTTGGGCCCCCACCAGCACCAGCTGCTCAAGTCGAGGCGTTTCTGGAGCTTCTCCACCTGGGTGGCCACGGCCGTGTGGGTCGAGGTGCTACCGGCGAACGCCTCCACCGCCACCGGACGGCCCTCTCAGTTGGCAAATATCCCGAACTCCACCAGCAAGGTACCCTCCATGACATCGCGGCTGTAGCCGCGTCGCGCCAGCGGGCAGCGCCGTCCCTCGACGAACACCGAAGTCAGGTCGTAGAGCACCAAGCTGCCGCTGTGAAGGTGCCGGCTGGCCCACTACGCCTCTCCCTGCATCTGGCTTCGTCCCAGCCAGTCCAGCGTCGAGGAAAGATCGCCCTCATCAGCATCCTCCACGCCCAGCCACGATCCTAGGGTGATGCTCTGCCGGTTCCGGGCGGTGGCCAGTTTGGAGGTGGGTCGGATCACGGGTGCACCTCCGTCGCCACCACTCGGTCCCGCCCCAGCCGCGGTCCGGTGGACAGCACCTGGTCCAGCCCCGGGTGGCGCACGAACCATGGCACCGCCAGCACATGGCCGTGGGGTTTGGAGCTAAGTGCCTCGAGCGCCGCCTCCAGGTCTCCGACCGGGCCGCCCTTGATGACAAACTGTCACGCACTCTGGACTATCTGCGGAAGGTCACTTCATCGCCCGCGCGGAAACTGGACTCGCTTAGCAATGGTTCAGCGTCAGCCCCGGCGAGGCCCCTTCATAGCCACCAGGCCCCGCCTCCCACGCGCAGCGGGCTCTAAACTACCCCGCGGCGCTTGAGATCTTCGAGCTGCGTTCCAAGTCCCAGCTCGCCCAAAATTTCCGCGGTGTGCTGACCCAGGGCCGGACCCGGACTGGTGACCCGCCCCGGGGTGCGACTCAGTCGAGCCACCACATTGACCAGGCGCATCGCTCCGAGTTGGGGATCGGCAACGGACACCAGGGACTCTCGCTCGGCGAGACTGGGATCAGCCATCACCTCGGGAATGTCATGCACCGGACCCACTGCTGCCTCCGCCCGCTCCATGATCTCGATCACCTGGTCCGCAGAGTGCGCCCGACACCAATCCCCAATCACCAGGTCAAGCTCTTCGACGTTAGTCAACCGCGCGGCGTTGTCGGAGAACCGGGGGTCGTCAGTTAACTCGGGCTGACCCATTGCCGCGAAGACCCTCGCCACAGTTGCCGGCGTGCTGGCCGACAGAGCCACCCAGCGGCCGTCTCCGCATCTGTACACGTTCCGCGGAGCCACATGAACGCTACGGCTGCCAGTGCGCTGCCCGGCGATTCCCAGCTGATCCCAATCAAGCAGCGAGGGCTCGACCAGTCGGAGGATGGGATCGCACAACGCGAGGTCGATCCGCTGGCCACGCCCATCCCCACGCTGCCGCTCATAGAGCGCGACCATCACCGCGAACGCACCCATCAGGCCCGAGAACTGGTCGGCAAGTCCCATGTTGGGCAGCGTGGGAGGACCATCAGACTGCCCGTTCAAATGGGCGAAGCCGGACCTGGCTTCCGCCAAAGTGCCGAACCCAGGCCGACGCGACAGGGCTCCGCTGCGTCCAAAGCCCGATATCTCAAGCATAATCAACCTGGGATTGAGCGCGGACAGGGAGTCGTACCCCAAGTGCCAGGCTTCCAGCACCCCGGGCCGGAAGTTGGAAATGACTACGTCCGTGGCCAACACCAGTTGCCGCAAGATCTGCGCGCCGTCCGAGGTGCGTAGGTCCAGGGTGAGGGAGCGCTTGTTCCGACTTAAGGACTTCCAGTACAAGGACTCGCCGTTCTTGCGGGTCCCCCATTGCCTCTGCGGATCGCCATCCCGCGGCTTCTCGACCTTGATCACGTCGGCCCCGAACTCGGCCAGATAGCCTGCAGATGCGGGGGCCGCCATCATCGTCGCGATGTCAAGGACCCTCACTCCGCGCAGCGGGAGGTTCGGCCCATCTGAGTTGGGAGCCGCACTCATGTATGGGACCCGACTGTAGTGGCACCAACTCCAGGAAAGGCCTTCTCCATGGCTGAACCCCCCCGGCGACTCTGGACGGGGAATGGATCCGACTTCCGAAAGCGTGCGGCGTGGAAGCCACCGCCGCGGGCGAAGCGCATAGCCCTAGCTCCGAGCACTGTAATTGCCACCTGTTCGATGCGAGCCTGGAGGCCAGCTGGATTGATCATGTGATTCGGGTCCTTGGTGAACGCACCGCCAAGGCAAAGCACGCGGGGCGCAATGGCGATCCCAGACCCGACGCAACCCAAACCGCGGTCTCCGCTGCACGCGACCGCCCCCTGAGCCGCCCACGCGTTCGCCGACACCATCGGTCCGAGGTCATGCAGGTGAAGGCCGAGCCTGTCCTGCCGCGCTGCACACCGCCCCCCGCCGTTACGGGCCAGCTCGGGCCAAGCCACACGTCCGAAGTCCGGTAACGCTACTTGGCTTACCCTCAATTTCGACCAATCTGCCCACCGCCTCAATAAGTTGGCGCTCCACAACCACCCCTTCGCAGGGACGAAGGAAGCTGACTGCCGGACTGGCGGCGACTGGCCACGATTGACGCACCGAGTTGGACTATGGTCTGGAGGCAAGCCAGACCACCTTGGGCCCGTCCCAAAGAAGAACGTCCACACTGCAAACCGAGTCGCCGATCGCTGTCACTCCCAAGTCCACCCCGTAGCGACGCCACCACCCACAGCAGTGGGGCCGGAGCGGCCGGTCCGCCCCAACCCCACCGCCTGACACCCGTCAGCTCATCAGTAATACGAATTCAAGTCCGAAGTGCTGATCGAGTAGATCGTGTGAAGCTTGCCGGCGGAATCGAACTGCACCACCTGAAGCGGGGTGAACACGTTGTGGAATTGGTTGAAGTCCTCGTTGCCACTGGCGCCCTGATAGTTGATCTTCTTTCCTGCCTTCAGCAGTTTCACACAGCTTGGATACGTATAGCACGCGGTTCCCGGGGGGTTGGAGATCTTGGTGATATATGATCTCCAGACAACTGGGTTACTCGTACCGGCCGCCGTCATCGCGAGCGCCGCTATCACAACTGCGTCATACATCGCCGGCGATGCGGGCAGTGGCGTGCGCGTATGCCAAACCGCCTGGTATGCGTTCAGGAACGCGGAATCGGCGGCCCCGTAGGGGGTGGTTCCTGCCATTCCCGTGAGATAGTGCCTAGCGAAGCTCAAGCCCATGGCTTGTGCCATCGACAGGCTGGCCCCGGTGTCCCCAGTTATGAAGCGCACGTTCATATGGCCCAGCTGCTTGACGTTGGCGAACAGCGTGCTCGCCGTCTGCGGGTCCGCGTGGAAGAAGATGCACTGAGGATTGCCTTGAAAGGCAACCTGGACCTCGCTCAGATAGGAGGTTTGATGGGCGGTGATTTGCTGGTTGCTAAGCACAGTTCCGCCATGGCCCTTGAAAGCGGCCAGGAGCGGTGGCACCTCGGCCTGCGCATTCGCGTCGTTGGTGTAGATCAGGCTGGCTCTAGAGCACCCCGTGTGCAGAGCGTAGTACGCCTCCCCGGTCAATAGCACGGAGTCCGATGGGAACACACGGTAGACATACGGGAATCTCATGTGGTCAAGGAAGGTTGCGCCACCCTCCATAAGGTCCACCACATGGTCCGTCTGAAAGCTCTTGTCAACGCCCTCGATCGATAGCGAGCTCGGACCGAACACCACGACTGGGCTGTGCACCAGCAGAGTCTGCAGCGCGGTGACCGCGTCAACCGGGTCGCCGGCGGTGTCTTCAAGGGTCGCCGAGAACTTGTGACCGTCGACGCCGCCACTCGCGTTGACCGCTTCTATTCCGGCCCTGATCCCATGCAGGAACCACTGACCCACAAACGACTCGGCCCCCGTCATCGGCAGCAGCTCGCCGACGCTTATCGGCCCCTTGGGAAAAGTATGGCTGGTGTTGGTAGTGGTACCGCCACATCCCGCCACCAGGATCGCGAGCAGTCCTATGCCCGCGAAAACCGCCCGATTGATCCCCGATCTCAATGCCGTACCTCCATTCTCTACTTGCGGAAATGCGTTGCCGCGGCTACCGGATCATGTCAGGCCCAGCTCGGCCACCATAGGCCCACCTCCCATGCCCATTTACGGTCTCTCCGACGCAACCGGACTGGCCCCCCCACCGCCCAGGAAGATGGAACTTAGATCCTGCTTAGCAACCTCCGCAGCTGCTCCATCGAGGCGGTTGCGGCCTGCCACTAGCACATAGGTCCAATCCGAGTGGCTCACTGCCAGATCCACGTTCTGCTCGACCACTACCACTGCGGTGCCGGACTCCGCAATGCGCCGCACCTGCTTCCACACCACCGTGGTATAGGCGGGTGAAAGGCCGGCAGTAGGCTCATCCAGCAAGACCACCTGGGGGTTTAGCATTAGCGCCCGTGCCATGCCAAGCATGTTGCGTTGGCCGCCGCTGAGCACTCCCGCTTTGCCTCTGCGAGCGGCCCTGAGATCCGGGAAGATATCCAGAACCTCTTCGATCCGCTCCCGCATGCCAACCCGGCGTGTATAGGCACCCATCTCAAGGTTCTCGACGATGCTCATTGAAGGGAAAACGTTGTTCACTTGGGGCACATACGCCATCCCGGTGACCGCAATGCGGTGAGGCGGTAGCTGACTTACGTCGCGCCCGTTCACCTCCACCCGCCCCTCCAGCTTGCGCAACAGCCCGAACACGCTTTTCAGGAAGGTGGACTTGCCCGCCCCATTGGGGCCAACGATGCTTACAACCTGTCCGGCTTTGGCCCTAACCGACACCCCTTGGACTATCGGTACCTTGCCGTAGCCGGCGGTGACCCGCTCAGCCCGCAGCACGCTCATCGAGCCCTCCCCCGAGATAGGCGCGTACCACGTCCGGGTTCTGGCGCAGCTCGGACATCTGCCCCTCAGCGAGCGTTCGGCCAAAGGCCATCACGACTACTCGGTCGCAGATCCTTTCCACCACGTCGAGGTTGTGCTCCACCAGCAAGAATGTGATCCCGTGATCGTCACGAAGGCGCCGAATGTGCCCGTCCAACCTGGCGATCAGAGCCGGGTTGATGCCAGCCATCGGCTCGTCCAAAAGCATGAATTTAGGCTCTGCCATCACCGCCCGGGCCAACTCGAGAAGCCGCTTCTCGCCACCGCTGAGGTTGCCCGCGTACTCATCCCGGAGAGCCAGCAGCCCGAACGTCTCGAGGACTTCAAAGGCACGGTCGGCAAGCTCGCGGTCCTGGGCCCGTCCGACCGACGGCCTGAAGAGTGCGTTCAAGAGGTTCTCGCCTCTCTGGTTTGGAGGTGGCACGAGCAAGTTCTCCATCACCGTCAGCCCAGCAAACTCCCGGGACACCTGGTAGGTGCGCAGCAACCCTAGCCGAGCAACCTTGAATGCCGACATCCGGCTGATGTCGCGACCGTCGAAGTGGATCGACCCGCGCTGGGTGCGCATCGCTCCCCCGATGATCCCCACCACGGTGCTCTTGCCGGCGCCGTTGGGACCGATGAGTGCACTGATGGAGCCAGCGGCGATCTCGAAGCTACAATCGTCGACGGCCCGGAAACCGCCGAAGGAGTGGCTCAAGTGGTCGACCTTAAGGATGGCTTCAGCCACGGGCACGCTCGGCTCCCCGAATGGGCGGCGTCCCTGGCCGCAGGGGCAACTGTAAGAAACGGCGTCGTGTCTCCGGGATGATGCCCTGAGGCCGCACCCAGAGGACCAGGATCAACGACGCACCAATCAGCATGTTGCGCAGTGTCGGGACGAGGGTCGGGTCCACCGAGACCGGGGGAATGTAACGGGTGGCTTCATTGATCAAAACCGCCACGACAAAGGACCCAACGATCGCGCCCCAGTTGTTGCCGCGGCCGCCCACGATCAGGGCGGCCCAGACGACAAAGGTCTCTCCTGACGTCCATCCGGCGGGGCTGAAGGCCCCAATGAATCCCATCAACAGAGCACCTCCTGCCCCTGCCAGAAGGGCTCCCATCGCCATGGCCGTCAGCCGCACTCGGACCGTGTCTTTGCCGAAGGTCTCGGCCGCGTCTTGGTCCTCACGAATGGCCCGCATGGTGCGTCCCAGCGGAGAGTTCAAAATCCGCTGAGCGATGAACCAGCAAATCACCATCACCACGCCACAGACCACTACCCACAGGTAGGTGAATTGGTTCGAGTTCAGTCCCAGGGCCTGAGCGAACGGCGGGGAGAGTCCGGCCAGGCCGTCGAACCCGTCAAAGAGCGGGGTAAAGTTGCTGACCAGGCCGTACAGCACCGTCCCGGTCGCCAGAGTGACGATAGCCATGTAGTCACTCCGGAGTCGGTTGATGGCGATCAAGCCAATGAGAATCCCAAGCACCCCGGCAGCCAGGGCACCAGCTACGAGCGCAACTGGAAAGGGCAGGTTCAGCCCCAAAATCCATTCGAACCCATTCTGCTGCGAGCCGGGTCCAAGCGCAAACACGCCTGCGAAGTAAGCGCCGCAGGCAACGAACGTAATAAAGGTGAAGTCCAAGACCCCGGCGTAGCCAAATTGGATGTTGAGACCCCATGTCAGGATGTTGTACACGAAGAAGAAGACGACGAGCGTCGCCAAATAAGGCAGAATCAGATCCACATCAAGCCCTCCCGCGCGATGCGATCAAACCCTGTGGGCGCAGCAGCAGGACCACGATGAGAGCGACGAAGGCGATGTCGTCCTTGTACGCTGCGCTGACGAGAACCGCAGATACTTCGGTGATGATGCCCAGGATGACTGCCCCCAGCATCGCCCCATATGGCTTTCCGATCCCGCCCAGGATCACGGCTGCGAAGATTACAAACAGGAAGTTCGAGCCGCTCGCCGGACCGAAGCTCACGGTGGTGACGGTGAGAGCGACCCCAGCCAATCCCGCTAAGCAACCAGTCACGAACCAAGTCACAGTGGTGATTTGGTCAGTGTTGATCCCACTGACCTGCGCCAAGTCCTTGTTATCTGACATGGCGCGCATCGCCTTGCCCAGAACCGTACGGGTGAGCATCAAGTGGATCCCCAGCATGGCCGCCACGGCGATACCCATGATGATGATCTGGTTTGGGGTCAGGGAGAATGGTCCCAGGATCAGCGGGTTGCCCACCGCGAGGTTATAGGTCTGGAAGGCAGGGCCCCAAATGGCCTCGATGACATTGCTGAGGATCAGCGATAGCCCAAAGGTGACGATCAAGAGATAGAAGAGTGGCGCCTGACGGGAGACGAAGTGCTGCATTACTACACGGGCAATCACCACCGCGACGACCCCCATGAGCAAGCATGCCAGGAGGGCCGCCACTACAAAGTTGAGATGCGCCTTGGTACTCAAGGTCCAGGTGAAATATGCGCCCAGGAGCAAATACGTGCCATACGCGAAATTTATGTAGTTTGTGACTCCGAACTGAAGGGTCAGACCAACCGCGGCGACCGCCAGCACCGATGCAGTCACCAACCCGAATCCGACCGACTGGACGATCAATCCCATGGGACGAATCTCGCAACCCGGCTGGAGCGAGGGCTTGGGCCTTCGTCATTCGGGTTGCCGACGTGACGGAGTCTCACCGGTTGTACCCCACCCTGAGCCCGCCTGTCGCCATCAAGAGGCGGTCGCTGAGGCACCGGTTCATCGGAGGTCGCCCATGGCCGGACGAAGTGCAACAGCTGGCACCCGCCCCACGGCTGCCGCCCCTCCTTCCGATGCGAGAGCCTTGGTTAGAAACGCACCCTCACGCTGAACGTGTGCTCGCATAGCCCGCTCTGCCGCCATGGGGCTGCCCTCGAGAATAGCCTCAGCGACTCGGCGATGCTCCTGCCGCGCAGAGTCTTGGCGCTCCCGACTCTCGACAGCCGCAGCGAGGCGGTACCTCACGATATGGTCATGCAGCTTTTCAATCAATTCTGCCGCTCGTAGGTTGTCCGCAACCTCGGTGATGCGGCGGTGGAAACGCTCCCCCAGGGCTATCACCGAGGACGAGGTCTCGGCGAGGCGATCCGCTTCGTCCAAGATCGCCGTTAGCTCGCGCGCGTCGTGCATGGTGGCCTTCTGGGCCGCTTCGCGAGCGGCCAGGGCTTCCAGCACCATGCGCACTGCATAGAGCTCGCGAACATCTCGGGCATCGACTCCGGCTACGACTAGCCCCCCATTGGGGAGCCGCTTCACGAACCCATCCGCCTCCAGCGCCCGGAGGGCCTCACGAACAGGCGTACGGCTGACCGATAGGTGGAGGGCCAACTCCGGCTCGTGCAGGCGCGTCGACGGCGCCAGGTCATGGTTGACGACCGCATCGCGCAGAAGTCGGTAGACGACCTGTGCAGCCGACTCCCGCCGTACAAGGGGTCGGGATCTCCACTCGCCCGGCTGTCGGATTGACATGCATCCCCCCCAGTGATCTAGCTCCGCCGGTCACAACCCCGCTCGCGGTGGGGTCGTCTTATGGCGTGCATGTATACCACAACACATGCACACTTGTGAAGCCCCCACCGTGAGTCATCGAGACTCGCTCCCTGAGGCA
>DAHVMY010000170.1:0-539 GCA_027319585.1 Candidatus Dormiibacterota bacterium
ATCGCGGATAAAACGGATGGCGCGCTCGACGCGCCCTTTCTCGTTACCGCGGGCAATGGCCACCGGACGCGGCTCGAAGCGGTAATGGGCGGCGAAGGCGAGCAACGCGGGATTGAAGCGGATGGCCTGCCCGCGGCGCTCGAGCACGGCGCTGCGAAGGTTATCGAAAAGAAGGGTCCGGGGCACCCCGCCCCAGGCGCTGAAGGCCCCGATGTGGCCGCGCAGGAAGTTCTCCATGCGCGCATCCAGGAAGAACTGCAGATGGATTTGGCGCGAGTAGGACAAGACCATCACAAAGGCCATGAGCGGGCGGCGGGCGCGTCCGATCATAAGATGCCCAAACGACCCCCAATCGCACTGGCCCTCGGTCCCAGGGAGGGCGCGCAGCCGCAGATAGGCCTCGGCCGGCCGGCGCGGGCGATGGCGGCGGATCACCCGCCGGAAGTGGCTCTCGCTCCCCTGGTAGCCGCGTGCCCGGACCATGTGATAGAGGCGCGTGGCGGTGAGGTCCGGGAAGGTCCGCAAGGTCTGCGTCACAA
>DAHVMY010000171.1:0-537 GCA_027319585.1 Candidatus Dormiibacterota bacterium
GTCGGCGAGAAAGCCCGCCTGATTGACGTACTGGCTGCGGAACGAACCGGCGTCGACCTCGTTGAGCCCGACGATATCGGCTTCCCGCAATATCGGCGATCCGCTCCAGGTTACGCAGACTCTTCAATGGGCCAGCGGGAGAGAATGCCGTTGCTGTGCTGGGCGAAGTCGCCAAAGTCACGGGTACGTTGTTGCGCCCAGTAAGGGAAATGGGCGCGGTCAGCGAGAAAACCCGCCTGGTTGACATACTGGCTGCGAAAAGAGCCGGCATCGACTTCGTTGAGTCCGGCGACGTCGGTTCCCTCCAAGACCGCGGCGATCCGCTCCAGGTTGCGCAGACTCTGACCATGGGGCATCACGTACTTCCAGCCGTGCAGGAACATGTGCCGGGCGCGGTGGGAGCCGATGCCCACCTGGATGTTGAAGGACGTCACAGAAAACTCTGGGGCCTCAGTCATGGTCGAGTTCGATATCAAGTTCCTGCCAGGCCGCGCCATCCCCCGCGCGGGAGAAGGCGCGCAGGAGGATCACCCCTTT
>DAHVMY010000172.1:0-539 GCA_027319585.1 Candidatus Dormiibacterota bacterium
GTCCGCGTTCCAGCGCATGCTGGCACAGGGTTACGCGTTGGCCGCCTATGAGATGTGCGCGCCGGCCGGCAAGGTGGGCTTCATGCGCGGCAAGTCGGTGCTGCAGGCGCTGGTGTCGGCTCTGCAGCATGGCGGTCTGGATCTGCTCTGGCGCTACCGCTTGTACCGCACCCCGCAGCCGGACAGCTGGTTGCGGCTGCACGCGGCCTATGCGTTCGCGCGCGACTGCGCGCTGGCCGACAAAGAGGCCGCGCTGGACGACGCCAACACCCGGCGCACGCCGCGCGCGCTGTATCTGCATGCGCTGCTGCTGGCGGTGTCCAATCCGTACCGTTTCTCCGGGCGCGAGTTGAACGACGCTTGGGAGGTCACCGGACTGATGGCCGCGCGCTGCACGCTGGAGGGAAGCGCCAGCAGCGCGATCGCCATCGATCCGGCCAGCGATGCCGGTCCGGGCTATCTGCCTGAGGAACGTCGCGCCTCGATTCCCGGACTGCTGTCTTTCGATGCCGAGCCGGCGCGCGAGGCATTGGCCGCCG
>DAHVMY010000173.1:0-539 GCA_027319585.1 Candidatus Dormiibacterota bacterium
GTGCTGGCTGCGCAGATGGTCGCCACCGGCTCCGCCGGGACCAGGCCGTCACCGTGCCTGCTGGGACGAGCGAGGTGGGCTGCGCAGATGGTCGCCACCGGCGCAGCCGGCACGGTGGTGCAGGACGCGGGTGCCGCCTCCCGGCGCTTCTCGCTTCTCGAGCCTGCGTCGCTGCCCCTGTGCTCCTGGGAGGATCACCTGCAGCGGATCTCCCACCTCTCCCGGTCGGCTGCCGCAGCGGCCTCCGTGGCAATGGCCAGCGCGCCGTCGGCGTCGTCAAGGGCGCCGAGCGACGCGGAAACCGTGTGCAGCGCCGGTCTTCCCGGCGCCGTCGCTGCTGCGGACGGTCCGAGCCCGGCAAGAGCCTCGCGGTGCCATGCACGGGCTGCGTCGAGCGTGCACTGCTCGACCTCGCGCCCGGCAAGGAGCACCGGCTTCTGGAGCGCCCGAAGCTGGCTCCCCCGGTCGGTCCAGGCCGCGGCGAGCGCGCTGCCGGCCCGCCCGAGCTGGTCCACGGTCGGCTCGGACGAGCCGGGGAG
>DAHVMY010000174.1:0-537 GCA_027319585.1 Candidatus Dormiibacterota bacterium
CCCGATAGCAGGCCCACCCGCCTGTGGCCGTGCCGCAATGCATATTGGGCGAGCAGTTGCCCGCCCATGAGATTGTTCGAATGCACGACCGCAAATCCGGGCCGCGGGCGGTCGATGAGCACGACCGGCCGGCCGAACGTGTGTATCGGCCGCGGGATCCGCGGTCCGACCGGGCACCAGATGATGCCGTCGACGCCGTGTTGGGCCAGCAGGGTCAAGCCGTCGGCCTCCCCTTCGGGACTGTCCTGGCTGTCGATGAGACAGACCAGCAGGCCGAGCTTGCGGGCCTTGTTCTCGACCGTCTGCGCGAGCTGCGGGAAGAAGGGGTTGGTCAGATCCGGCAGCACCAGGCCGATTGCGCGCGTGCGGCCTTTGCGCATCGCCTGGGCGGCGCGATGCGGGCGGTAACCGAGATCTTTGGCTGCGCGCAGGACCTTGCGGCGCACGGCGGAGCCGACATTGGGCTTGCCGTTCAGCGCGTTGGAAACGGTGGCAACTGATACACCGACTTTCGCTGCGACGTCTTTTATGGTTGCC
>DAHVMY010000175.1:0-536 GCA_027319585.1 Candidatus Dormiibacterota bacterium
CGAAGACGTTCAACGGCGTGCTCAGCGAGATCGTCGGCGGCTGCGGGTCCAGCGCCGCGCCCAGACCGTGCCCATGGGAGCTGGCGGACTGGGGCCAGGGCTGGAGCTACGTGCCCGACTACCTGCCGACCGGCGAGGAGCTGTTCCAGACCAAGTCGGCGGGCAACCTGGGCCAGTACAGCAACGCCAGGGACAACACGCTGATCGCGGCCACGCTGCACGACGCCAGCCTGCGGGCGATGTGGAAGTGGGAGAACTACCTCACCGGGCAGCTGCCCGTGGTACTGCAGCCGGAGGCGCCGGCCGCCCTGATCGAGAGCGTCGCGAACCTGCGGATCGGCACGCAGAGCCCGACCCTGGCGATCACCCCGGAAGACTGGTACTACGTGCGGTGAGCCCGGCCCGGATCCTGGCCCGGGCGTGCGGACGGCACGGCGCCCCGGCTGAACCGCGGCGAGGGCGGAGCGGCAGCGGAGCGTGATCACCTACCTGATCCGGCGAGTGCTGCAGGCGATCGCCGTGCTGGTGATCGTGAG
>DAHVMY010000176.1:0-534 GCA_027319585.1 Candidatus Dormiibacterota bacterium
TCACCCATCCGGGCATGCACCCGCTCGGCGACCTTCGCCCGGAACGCGGCGAGCCGGTGCACCGTGGGCAGCGCACCGCGGAACCGCTCCGGGGTCGCGGAGTCCATCAGGGCGTCCAGTTCCGGGTCCGGGCTGGGCTCGGCCGCGGTCAGGTTGCGGACCATGAAGTGCGCCACGTGCGCCTGGTGCCCGAGATGCCAGCCGATGGCGCTGGAGTCCTCGTGCGGCCGCCAGGTCACCTCGTCCGGGCTGAGGTCCCGCCACAGCTCGTCGGTGTAGCCGCGGGCCCGGTCGTACTCGCGCAGCAGTTCCGCGATCTCGTGCATGTTTCCGCCCTTCCCTGGCCGCCCGCCGGATGCGGCGGCGACCGCACGGTCACGGTATCCCGGCGGGGCGCGGCCCTGCTCCGCACGGGCACGCTCCGCACGGGCACGCTCCGCACGGGCACGCTGCACGCTGCCTGAGTCCGCTCCCGCTCCCCGCGAGTCCAGGTACCCCCCGTTAGGCCCATGATCCCGCCCGGAATGCCGGGTA
>DAHVMY010000177.1:0-534 GCA_027319585.1 Candidatus Dormiibacterota bacterium
AAGCAATCCGGCGGCGGATCTCGGCGGCCGGCACGCTGGCATAATCGGCATCGCCGAGCAGAATCCGCCCGCTATCCGGTCGCACAACCTTGAGGGCGAGGGCGGCGAGGGTCGATTTCCCGGCGCCAGAAGGGCCGAGCAGCGCGGCATGGGCGCCTGCCGGGAGCTCGAGGCTCAGCCCATCGAACACCGGCCGACGGTCGGCCTGCCAGCGGAACGAAACCGCCTCAAAGCGCAGCGTATGATCGCGCGGCACGCGCCGCAGCGGCGGCTCCGCCATCGCCACTTTCTCCTCGGCCGCCTCCACCACCCGCGCCGCCGCCGCCGCGACCTTGCCCGCAAAAGCGCCGGCGCGAGGCAGAACGGCAATCGCCTCGAAGGCGGCGAGGGTGAGGAACAACAGGGTCGCGCCCGCGACCCCAGCCGCCGCCCCGGCCGGCATGGCCGCGACCGCCAGCAACACCGCGAACACCGCCGCCTGCCCAACCAGCATCGCCGCCGCCCCCGCGCGGGCGAGGTCCCGCGCCGCGTCAT
>DAHVMY010000178.1:0-531 GCA_027319585.1 Candidatus Dormiibacterota bacterium
GGTCACGGCGTCCGGCTTCTGGTCGGACGGGGTGGCAGTCCATCCTCTGGCCAGCGTCCGGGTGGGCACCCTCACGGTCCAGGCGTCGCTCCCCTACCCGGTCCAGCAGGTCCAGGCCGACCTCGGGTAGGCCCTGGCAGGTCGGATAGACTTGTCTGCTGGCTTCGGGGCCGCCTAGCTCAGCCGGTTAGAGCGCACGGTTCACATCCGTGAGGTCGAGGGTTCGAGTCCCCCGGCGGCCACCATGTCTGCGCGCCAGACCATAGGGCATACTCGCCCTGTGAGAACGACCCTCGATCTGGATGACGGACTCCTTGCCTCGCTCATGGCACGCCTCTCCGGGGTATCGGAGACGGAGGCGATTCAACAGGCGGTGCGCTTCTACCTGACTCACGACGCTGTCGACCAGCTTCGGCAATTGGCTGGGACCCTGGAGATAGACGACGTCTCGCGCTCACTGCGAGCGGGTGGCTGGAATGCTTGACCGGCGTGGCCGACACATCAGTTTGCATGGTTACCTGGGGAGAGACA
>DAHVMY010000179.1:0-530 GCA_027319585.1 Candidatus Dormiibacterota bacterium
CGACGACTACGAAGCTTCCCCCGACCGCGCCGCCCCCCTGGTCAGGTTTCGTGGCCGCCAGTGGTCAATTCCCGTGGCCGCTAGTGGTCAGGTTTGGTGGCCGCCAGTGGTCAGTACCTCCTGTCCCTTGACACTGCGACGAGCTCATCGTGGTCGCGGAGCTTCTGAGCGAGACCCGCTCATGACGACCACCATGGCTGGTACCGTGCCACGCGGCCTCTCCGACTCGTCCGCCGCATCCCCAGACGGCACGCATCTCATCCCGAACTTGCGGTTGTCCACAGTTTCCAGGTTGTTCAACCCCCCTTCTCCGGACCTCTTTCCCCCTAACGACGACTACGAAGCTTCCCCCGACCACGCCGCCCCCCTGGTCAGGTTTCGTGGCCGCCAGTGGTCAATTCCCGTGGCCGCCAGTGGTCAGGTTTGGTGGCCGCCAGTGGTCAGTTCCTCCTGTCCCTTGACAGTCGGTAACGACGATCGTGGTCGAGCCCAGGGACCGATTTGCCCGCTTCGGCTCAGAGTACGTGGAA
>DAHVMY010000017.1:0-37586 GCA_027319585.1 Candidatus Dormiibacterota bacterium
AGCTCCTGCCAGCCGGCGGCGCGGTAGCAAGTGCCCTGGAAGTCGGGGTCCACGAAGGTCTCCGCGAGCACGATCGGATGCCCGAAGACCGCCTGCCAGTCCCCCGAAAGCCGCCGTAGGTTCGCCCCCAGGATCTGCGAGGCGAGATTGGGCCGGCGCTCTCCGGGCAGGATCAGGAAGCGCATGTTGTTGGCGATGTAGCGCAGCCGCCGCCACTGTTGGCTCTTGCTCCAGCCGATCCAGGCATCCCGGGGCCCGCATTTGAAGGCCGCAGCTCCCCAGCCCAGCAGCGCGAGCCAGCTGTCACCCTGCTCGGCTACGTACTTCAGCGACTCACCGACCAGGATCCGGAACCCGAGGTAATGGTGGGCAACCATGAGTTCATCCCACCGGCTCACCTCGTCTGGCGCCACCAGCCGGACTGTCACCGGCTGCCTGTCGGCTTCAGCCCCTCCCGCGCCGACCTCGAGGTGGTCCATCCCCGAGGGTATACCGCATCTCGGCCGAAAAAGCCAGCCCCCCTCCCCTCAGTTCACTTCAACCTACTTTGACGTGGCCCTGCCTCCGCGCACAGATTTGGAGAAGCCACGGCTCACGCCTACTGGGATCGCGGAGTGTGGGCCAGTTCTTCCAGGCTGCTTCAAGGCTCTCCTGCGCCACATCCTCAGCGATCCCCCAGTCCCCGACAATGGCAAAAGCTGTGGCGACGAGGCGAGGCCAGTTGGCTGCCACAACGCCGTCGAAGTCGCCGTAACCAGCATCGGATTTGGGTGGAACTGTTGGAAGCGACTCGTCCATGCCCTTGAGACGCCGCGAAATCCTCGATGGTTTACCCGAACCGACCAAGCCTGAATCTTCAGCCGGCAACCGCCACCTCGAGGCCCAGCAGCTCGCACGCCACTTGGAAGTCCGGGTCGTCCACCTCGATCGGCTCGGTGGCCGCTACCGCGATCGGGCTGTCGAGGGCAGGTGGCGTCGGCTCGAAGACCGCCCAGTTGGTCAAGTCGTCGCCGAGTCTGGAGAGGTATGCAATGCCGGAGAATTGCGGCCGGCCATCTCCCCTGGACAACTCGTACACGTGACGTGAGATTCGCTGGGTGATCTGTCTGGGCACGGCTAGGCGGATCGCGGCGGTATCGAGCTCCGTCACCCCTGCCGCGGCCAGCGCTGGAGCGACCTCGTGGGCCAACTCCGTGTTGAGGTGAACCAGGGACTCGTGGTGCCCCACATCCGCGTACTCGCCGACCAGGAGGGCCCGTGAAACCATCCGCCCTCGGCACCAGCTCGCCGGCACCTTCCCCGGCGGGATCGCGTCTATCTCACCGTTGATGGCAGCCAGATCGCGGACCACTTGGGGCGCCGCGCGGAACCGGGCCAGCGTCTCCAGGAACGCGCCAAGCTTCTGGGAGGACGCGCACAGGACGCGGCACCGACCCAAAGGATCGTCCCAGCGGTTGCCAGAGGTACCCCCTGGGCCCGCAAGGCGCCAATCCGGCCACGCCCAGGGATCTGGTCGGCGGCCGATTCGGAACACTGGCTGCTCCGGTCGGGCCCCGACCAACGCCAACCTGTTCAGCCCCCGATCAGAAAGGCACGCGCGGCCTCGAGCAACGTCGGCCCCACCTCACTCACCTCACCCTCGCGAAGCAGCTGCGCCGGGACTCGGTCGCCCAATTGCGGGTTCACCCCCTGGAACCAGGCCTGCACCACGTCGGGTGGGTCTCCCCAATCGCTGAGCATCTCCGCCAGCTGCAGGCCCAGCCGGAGCCGGGGCGGAACCCGGGGATCACTGATAGCCCTCTCCCCGGTCCCCCACTCTCGCACTGCTCGGGCCTCAGTCACTCCGCCGATGTACGCCACTAAACGTTCCCCCAGGACCGCGCTCAGCCGGGCTACCACCTGCTCAAGCGACGACCGGACCGCCTTCTCGTGTGCCGCCAGGTCGGAACGCGCTCCGGCAACGTTCACGGCAGGCCCTCCATGTGTAGCTCTTCCGCGTCGCACTGGCCCCGACCAATCCCTTGTCAAAGCCAAGGCTACGCCCATTCTTCCCGAAGGTACAGCGGGACCAGTGCCGATGAAGCACCGTCGTGGGACCATTGCGGCTCCTCGCAGCGGCCGGGCTCCGGGCAACCAGACCACTCAGCTCGTCCGCTGGCGCCCCCGCCCGCGGCTGTCCACATGTCCCGCTCGCTGTGCTCAGGGCCAAACTTGCCGCCATCACCCCCAACCTACGAGGCGTGTCGGGACTTCCTGGACTGACAGCAACTCTGACAGCAACGGGTGCGTACTCGCCCGGTCCCCGGCGGACCCGCCTACCACCTGACCGCCACGCTTTGAAGTCGGAGGCGAACCGTGCCGGTCACCGGCGGACGTCAGCTGCGCGGTCTCTTAATCCCAAGGTTCCAGGTTCGAGTCCTGGTGCGGGCACCACTTTTTGATTGTCGCCGACTTCGCTCGTTTGGGCGCTGCGGCTCAGCCCGTGGCCTTTGGCAGCCACCGGAAGCCCCAGGGCGTGATCGTGCCCTGGGAGCTTTGGGCAGAGCTAGCTCCTGCCGTCGAGGACCTGTTGGATGCAACCGAGGCAAGGCATCGCCTCGCAGAGGCTGGCGACGCCAGGACCGACTTCGACGAAGTCGCCGCGGCGTTGGGCCGTGACCCGAGCCACCACCCCTGAGAGGAGAGACGCCAAACCTCGAGCCTGCAGTTCGAGCGAACTCGACTGGTCTGGGCGCGCTACGCTCGAGAGAAGCTGATCAACAGACCCAGGTCGCGGTTTCACCGCTTTGGCCGCGTTGAGGAGAGCCTTCTTTTGCCCAGACCCTTACTTCAGATCGTCATCGGCAGCACCCGCCCAGGACGGGTCGGCCTGCCGGTCTCGCAGTGGTTTCATGGCCACGCCGTGACTCATGGTGGCTTCGACCTGGAAGTGGTCGACCTCGCCCGCGTGAACCTGCCCCTGCTGGACGAGCCGAAGCATCCGCGCTTCCATGAGTACGTCCACGAGCACACCAAGGCCTGGAGTCGCACCGTCACCAGGGCGGACGCCTTCGTCTTCGTGGTCCCGGAGTACAACTACGGGTTCAACGCCGCGACGAAGAACGCCATCGACTACCTGAACCACGAGTGGCAGTACAAGCCCATCGGGTTTGTCAGCTATGGCGGAGTCGCAGCCGGTACCCGGGCGGTGCAGATGCTCAAGCAGGTGGTCACCACGCTCAAGATGGTGCCGGTGTTCGAGTCGGTCAACATCCCGTTCGTCGCTCAGTTCCTGAACGAGGACGGTCGCCTGCAGAGCAATCCGGTGCTGGATGAGGCCGCCCAGACGATGCTCGATGAGCTGCAGCGCTGGACCGAGGCCCTCGCCCCGCTGCGCGCTTCCCGTGAGCAGGCGGTGCCCACCCGGTCCTAGGGACCACGCGGTCGGCGCGGGCCCATGCCCGCAGCCCAACGTGCTCAGGCGGGATCCCCGTGAGCCCCATGGCAGCGGGCAGAGACCCCGGGCACAAACCAGGCCCCGTCCCCTCAGGGGACGGGGCCCGATCCCAGCGTTGAACTCTGCGGAAGCGCCGGCTGTTTCAGATCTGGACCGCAGGAGAGGTGCGCCGCCAGTGCATGTAGCCGGCCAGGGTCAGCAGCAGCGAGACCGCCGCCAACACGAAGCTCACGATCGCTGCGACCAAGGCGATCGTGCCGATGGTCCCGTACGCGTACGCCTCCAGCAGCAGGCCGCGCAGGGTCGTGCCCTGGAAGGAGGTCTGTTCAAGCGCTGACAGCTGCTGCGCCTGGGAGGAGCCCGGAGCTGACGAGCGGGCTGCGGTGCTGATGAGGGAATAGACGCCGTGGTATGGCATCTCGGAGAGGTGCACCGCGATGAAGTGGTCGGCATAGGCCTCCGCCTGGGCCCCCGTCAACACCTCCTGACCAGCGTACTGCAACAGATACGGCTTCATGCTCGGGGTGATCTCCGTGCCCGGCTTCGCGTGTGCAAAGGCCGCGGCCGATGGGAAGTAGATCTTCTGGGCGGCCAGCTGGCTGTGCACCTCGTTCTGCGTGAACACCGCTCCCCACATCAGCAGTGCGCCCGCGACGATCAGGACCAGGGTCAGCATCGCCCCGCCTGCGGTGAGAATCCCGTCAAATGTCTTGCGTCTCATGACCAGCCTCCAAAACCACCGGCACCGTCGCCGTCCTGTTCCCCTGTGCGGAGGAGGCATCGGCGGCGATCATCACTGACTCCATCGTGGCCGCACGGGGGCACACAAGACAGGGTGGTTACGCGATCCCACCCCTCCGTGGAATCACGGACGGTCGCGGGCAGTCGGCGGCAGTGGGAGCGGCGTCGTCAGGCGGAACGCATGCCCCGGTAGAGGCTGGCCACAAGTAGCGCGATCACCGCGACCGGCAGCACCACGACCGCAGCCGCGGACAGGCCACGGGCCAGGAACCAGCCCACGACCATCAGGCAGGCGACCCCGACCGCGATCTCGGGCGTGTCCCCGACTATGAAGTCCCACCAGAAGCGACCGAAGCTCACCAGTAGACGCTGCACGGTCATGTCGGCTCAGCCGCCCCCAGCGCGCGGGTTCGGGTGAGTGTCGCCACCGCCGCCCAAGTGATGGCCGCGTAGATCGCCAGCAGACCCAGCAGAGCCAGGTCGGATCCTGGCCAGCGCACCCCCGCCCCCTCGCCTCCCCAGAAGGTGCCGAAGGTGACCAGCATCAGGCCTACCCCCAGCTTCATGCCGTTCTCGGGCACCTCGCTCAGCTGACGGGCCACCACGACCCCGATGGCTCCGATCACGACCACAGCCGCTGCCGCCGCCACGGTCGCGACGCCAAGGTAGCCGGAACTCAGGCCCAGGGTCAAAACGATCATGATCACCTCCATCCCCTCCAGAAACACCCCCTTGAAGGCGATCACGAACCCGGTGGCGTCGCGCCCCGAGCCCGAGCGGGGCTGCCCCGAGAGCCGCTCCACCTCGCGGCGATAGATCGCTTCCTCATCGTGCTTGGCCTTGTAGCCGCTCGCGCGGAGAACCGCCTTGCGCAGCCACTGCAACCCCAGCACCAGCAGCAGGCTCCCCACCACCAGGCGAAGGACGTAGAGCGGGACGTAGTGGATCAGGGCGGGTCCCACGGCCGCCACCAGAATGGCCAGACAGACGACCGCCAGGGCACTGCCCTCCAGCGCCGACCGCCAACCGCGGGTGAAGCCGGACGCCATCACGATGGTGAGCGCCTCCACCATCTCCACCGAGCAGGCGCCGAACACAGAGAGCGCGACCAGGATCTCGGCGGTCATCGGAAGGCCCCGGGCAGAGAGGTCGTCAGCGAAGTCCCCACCCGGCGATGATAGCCGGAGGCTGAGCGCCGCCCGCCCAGCTCAGTCCGTTGCGGCGGCGAACGCGATGCAGGCGTTGTGCCCGCCGAAGCCGAAGGAGTTGTTGAGCACCAGCTGGGGCCGGACCATCCTGGAGCCCTCGGTCACATAGTCGAGGTCACACTCGGGGTCCGGGGTCTCGTAGTTGATGGTCGGGGGGACCCGGCCGTCGACCAGGGCCATGACCGAGAAGACCGACTCGATCGCGCCGGCCGCCCCCAGACTGTGCCCGGTCGCGGACTTGGTCGACGAGATCGGGATCTCGCGGGCGCGCTCACCCAGCACCTGCTTGATCGCGGCGGTCTCCGCGGCATCGTTCAGGGGGGTCGAAGTGCCGTGCGCGTTGATGTAGTCGACGTCGGCCGGGGTGGCGCCGGCCTTTTCCAGGGCCCGTTCCATGACCCGTCGCGCCCCCCGTCCGCTGGGCTCGGGAGCGGTCAGGTGGTAGGCGTCTGCGCTGGCCCCGTAGCCGGCCAGCTCCGCCAGCACCTCGGCGCCTCGAGCCAGCGCGTGGTCTCGCTCCTCGAGCACCAGGATCCCGCACGCCTCGGCCACCACGAACCCGTCCCGATGGAGGTCGAACGGGCGGCTGGCGTGCTCGGGGTCGTCGTTGCGCTGCGAGAGCGCGCGCATCGAGTTGAACGCGCCGACCGCCAGCGGGGTGATCGACGCCTCGGTCCCCCCGCAGATGGCGGCGATGGCATCTCCGCGGCGAATGATCTCAGCCGCCTCGCCGATGGCGTGAGCGCCGCTGGCGCACGCCGAGACCAGGGCGAAGTTGGGCCCGCTGGCGCCGAAGCGCATGGCGATCTCGCCGGCCGCGATGTCGGACAGGATCATCGGTACCGTGAAGGGGCTGAGGCGACGGGGTCCCCTCTCCGCCAGGGTCATGGTGGCCTCCTCGGTCACCCTGAGACCACCGATGCCCGAGCCCACGATGACCGCCACCAGATCCCGGTTGGAGTCATTGATCGGCAGCCGCGACTGCTCCATCGCCTCACTGGTGGCGGCCAGGGCGAACTGGGTGAAGCGCGCGGTGCGGCTGATCTGCTTGCGCTCGATGAAATCCGCAGGATCGAAGTCGCGCACCTCCCCGGCCATCTGAGACCCGTAGGGCTCAGGATCGAATGCCTGAATCCTGGCGATCCCATTGCGTCCCGCGCAAAGGGCGTCCCAGCTGGCGGCGACCCCGACCCCGAGGGGCGTGACCACTCCTAGGCCGGTGACGACCACCCGCCGCGGTCCGACCCTGCTCAACCGTTCACCCCGCCTGTCCGCCGACGCGCAAGGCCCCGGTCATCGCCGACCCTCTCGCTCCACCCGCTCATGGGCGAGCCCGCGGATCGTCCACGACGACCCCGGTGGATCCCCATCGGAGCAGCAGCCCTCCCCAGGTGAGCCCGGCGCCGAAGGCCACCAAACAGATCAGGTCGCCGTCGTGGCATTGCCCCGCGGCCGCGCCCTCCGCCAGCGCCAAGGGGATGGAGGCGGAGGAGGTGTTGCCGGTGCGGTCGACGTTGGAGACGAACCGCTCGATGGGGTAATCCAGCCGGCCGGCAGCGGTCGCCAGAATGCGGGAATTGGCCTGGTGCGGCACCACCAGGGTGATATCAGCGGGGGTGAGCCCCACCGAATGCGCGAGTCGCTCGACCACCTGTTCGAGGATCTTGGTGCTGAAGCGGAACACCTCCCGACCGTTCATGGTGATGACCCGGCCCAGGGATCGCTGGGAGGCGGTGTACTCCGGCATCCCGGGCAGCCCCGGGGGCTCGAGCGGAGCCGGCTTGGTCCCCAGAGCCGCCGACCCACCCCCGTCGGCACCGAGCTCGAGGGCGACGATCTCGCTACCGCCGGCGTCGGCGCCACCGACCAGGAACGCCCCGGCCCCGTCGCCGAAGAGGACCGCAGTCGAGCGGTCCGACCAGTCCACCAAGCGGGAGAAGATCTCGGCCGACACGACCAGGACCCGTCGGCTCATGCCGCTCTGGATCAGCGCCTGGGCCATGGCCAGGCCGTAGACCGCCCCGGAGCAGGCCGCCTGGATGTCGAAGGCGGGCCCCAGGGGAGTGCCGAGCGCCGCCTGCAGCCTGCAGGCCAAGGATGGGAACGTCTCATCGGGGGAGCTGCTGGAGCAGATGATGGTGTCAACCTCGCCGGCCCCGACCCCGGCCGCGGCCAGGCACGCTCTGGCGCTGCGCGCGGCGAGCTCCAGCAGACCCTCCGCGGGACTGGCGACCCGCCGCTCCCGGATCCCGGTGCGGCTCACGATCCACTCGTCGGAGGTGTCCAGGAACCGCTCAAGGTCCGCGTTGGTGACCAGGGTCTCGGGGAGGGCACTGCCAAGGCCCATGACCCGGCATCCGCTCCCGGGGCCGCCGGGCGACGCAGCGGATCGCCAAACGGACCCCACGGAATCCTCAAGGTTCACAGTGGCTCCAAGGTTACGCACTCGAGCCTGGGCGAAGCCGTGGCGTAACCTTTCTCGCGGCTCGGGACTCTGCTCACGTGAGACCTGCGGCGGCTGGCGCCCCAGGTACCGGCTGTGCGCCCGAGCCGGAAGTTTCTGAGGGAGGACGCGGATGGCGATAAGCCCGGGCTACACCCGAGCCCAGACCAGCAACGACCCCGGAGCCTTCACCTGCTCCGCCTGCCACGCGACCTATCCGGCTGCCCAGGTGGCCGGGAGCCTCTATGTGTGCCCCGGGTGCTCGCACCACGCCCGGATCGGCGCCCACGAGAGGATCCGCCAGCTGGTGGACAAGGGGAGCTTCCAGGAGTGGGACGCCAATCTCGCCGGGACCGACCGGCTCGGCTTCTTCGACACCCGGGCTTACACCGACAGGCTCGACGAGGCACGGCTCCGCCAGCAGCTACCCGACGCGTTGCTCACCGGCTCCGGCACCATCGAGGGGCATCGTGCCGGCGTCGCCGCCTTCGACTTCGGCTTTCTCGGAGGCAGCCTCTCGACCGCGGTCGGAGAGCGGCTGGCTCGCGCGATCGAGCACAGCGCGGAGGAGCGCATCCCCTTCGTGTGCGTGACCTCTTCCGGTGGCGCACGCATGCAGGAGGGGGTGTTCTCGCTGATGCAGATGGCCAAGAGCGTCTCCGCTTTGCACCAGCTGGCCGAGGCTCACCTGCCGTTCATCTCGATTCTGGTCGACCCGACGATGGGGGGCAGCATCGCCAGCTTCGCCGCCCTCGGTGACGTGATCCTGGCCGAGCCCAAGGCCATGATCGGGTTCACCGGCGCCCGGGTGATCACCCAGGCGACCTACGAGCAGCTGCCCGCCGGCTTCCAGACCTCCGAGTTCCACCACGCACGCGGGCTCATCGACCGGGTGGTGGACCGTCGCGAGCTCAAGGCAACCCTGGGCCAGATTCTCGCTGTGCTGGCGGTGCCCAACCGGGAGAGCGACCGGATCCTGGCATGACCCCCGTGGAACCCAAGGGGGAGGTCGAGGCCGGCCAGGCAGCGGCGGCGTGGGCGCACGTCGAGATGTCGCGCCACCCTGAGCGGCCCTACGCCTTGGACCTGATCAAGCGCTGCCTCGATGACTTCATCGAACTGCACGGAGACCGGCAGGGTGGCGATGATGCCGCCATGGTCATCGGGCTGGCCCGGCTCGGAGGTCAGCGACTCGCCGTGGTCGCGAACCAGAAGGGAAGGACCCTGGAGGAGCGCGGAAGGCGCAACTTCGGGATGGCGCACCCAGAGGGATATCGGAAGGCTCAGCGGCTCTTCACCCTGGCGGGGCGACTCCAGCTGCCGGTGGTCAGTTTCATCGACACCCCGGGGGCCTACCCGGGAGTGGCCGCCGAGGAGAGGGGGCAGGCTTGGGCAATCGCCCAGACCCTGGAGGCGCAGCTCGCCCTGCCGACTCCCTACCTGGCGGTGGTGATCGGTGAGGGTGGCAGCGGGGGGGCCCTGGCCACCCTGCTGGCGGATTCGGTGCTGGTGCTGGAGCACGCGTTCCTGTCCGTGGCGTCCCCCGAAGCCGCCGCCGCCATCCTCTTTCGCGATGCCAGCCAGAAGCAGCATGCCGCCGCCGCGCTGCGCCTGGAGGCGGTCAACCTGCTCGAGTGGGGCATCGCTGATGAGATCGTCCCCGAGCCCGAGGGGGGGGCGCACACCGATTGGGACGCTACCGCGGCAATCCTTCGGCCTCGCCTGGAACTGCGCCTGCGCCAGCTTACCGAGAGGGGCTTCGACCCCGCACGTCGCCGGGCGCGGTACCGGCAACTCGACGGGCTCTTTCAGGCCTGAGCGCCGCCACCTCCCGGCCCGGGAGGTGCGCCACCGCCTCTCAGGTGGCCGCGGCCCGAAGCTCCTCCCACAGCACCGCCACGTCCTCGGGCGTGGTCCGCAGGCCGCCGATGGTGGCTCTCAGGGCAAACTGCCCACGCAGCACCGCGTGCGAGATGAACACCCGGCCGCGCTGGTTGACCCGGCTCATCAGCTGCCGGTTGTGCTCTTCCAGCTCTTCCTCGGAGCTCAGGCCCGGGGGGTGGTGCCGGAAGCACACGGTGGACATGGGCACCGGAGCGAGCAACTCCCAGCCTGCCTCGCCGCTCAGCCGGTCTGAGAGCCAGGCCGCCATCCTCAGATGGGAGCGCAGGATCTCGCGTATCCCCTCCTGGCCGAAGTAGCGCAGCACCATCCAGAGCTTGAGCGCCCGCATCCGCCGACCCAGCGCCACCCCAAAATCCATCAGGTTGCGAGCCCCGATTCCCTCTTCCCGGCCGGCCTCCGGCGTGGAGAGGTACTCGGGAACCAGGGAGAAGGCGCGGCGCAACACCTCCGGTCGGGTGGTCAGCAACACCGAGCAGTCGATGGGGGTGAACAGCCACTTGTGCGGGTTCACCAGCACCGACTGCGCCCGCTCCACCCCCCCGAAGACGCGCTCCCGGTGCTCCGGCAGCGCCGCCAGGACACCACCGTGGGCAGCATCCACGTGCAGCCACACCCCGAGCTCGTCGCAGATGTCGGCGAGCTCGGGGACCGGGTCGATGCTGGTGGTGGCCGTGGTCCCCACGGTCGCCACCACGGCCAGAGGCCTGACCCCCGCCGCCAGGTCTTCCCGCAGAGCCTGGTCGAGAGCGCTCAGGTCCATCCGGAATCGCGCATCCGTCGCCACCGCGCGGTAACCGTCTCGGCCCAGGCCCAAGGTCACGACCGCCTTCTCGACCGACGAGTGGGTCTGGTCCGAGCCGTAGACACGGAGCCTGGGCAGGTCGGGCCGACCCACCAGCCCGTGCTCTCTTATCCCCAATCCCAACTGCTCCCGAGCGCCGGCCAGCGCCACCAGGGTCGAGGTGGAGGCCGTGTCGTTGATGTGGCCGTCGAAGGTTGGGGGCAGCCCCAGCAGCTCCGCCAACCAGCGGCACACGACCCACTCCAGCTCGGTGGCGGCGGGTCCGGTCCGCCACAGCATCGCGTTGACGTTTAGGGTCGCGCTCAGCAGCTCCCCGATGATGCCGGCACCGGCGGCGGAGCTGTTGAAGTAGGCGAAGAAGCGGGGGTGGTTCCAGTGGGTGGTGGCGGGCACGATCCGGGTCGAGAAGTCGGCCAGGATCGCATCCATCGACTCTCCCCTGACCGGCGCCGATTGCGGCAGCCGCTCGGCCAGCCAGCCGGGCTCGACCGCCGCCAGCGGCGGCAGATTGGCCATCTCATCGAGATACCTGGCCGCCTCCTCGATGGCGGCGTGCCCGACTCTGCGGAACTCCGCTGGGGACATCTCCAGGCTGGGACCGGCGCTCTGAGGACGGGGCAGGTCCGGCATCAGGCGGTCGCCTCGGTTGAGAGCTCCCGAGCGACACTGAAGTCCCGCGCCAGCGGGGCCGCGTGGCGCTCCCCACCCAGCGGGATGAGATGGAGGCGCAGGCCGTCCCGGGCACCGATCTCCTTCACCAGCTGGGCGGCGACCTCCAGGCCGCGGCCCGCTCTGATCTGCTCCGCCAGTCGGTCTGGGATGGGGCAGTCCGGCAGCGAGCGAACGACGAAGTCCAGACTGCGGGCCGAGCGGATGAGCCCGATGCTTGCGAAGAGCACCACCTCGGGGGAGACCACCTGCTTGAGCTGCACCAGGAACGAGTCGAAGCGCTCCAGGTCGAACACCATCTGGGTCTGGACGAAGTCGATTCCCGCGGCCGCCTTGCGCTCGAGCAGCCTGAGCTCCCGATCCCGCGGGGCGAACGGGTTGGCCACCACCCCGCGCAGCAGGGACCGGGGCGCGGCCCACTCGGGGATGGAGGCCAGCGTCTCCACCACGGTGAGCCCGCTGTCGACGGCGGCCCCCCGGTCACCCCTGACCACGAGCACGCCCAGCGCCCCGAGGGCGGCGGCGCCCATCACCTGCTGCTGCTGGCCGAGGCGGTTGCGGTCGCGGCACGAGAGGTGCACGATGGCCTGGAGTCGGCGGCTCTGGCAGGCGGATACTGCCGCCAGGGGGGAGAGCCGGGGACGGCTCATGTGGTTGTCGGTGAGACCCACCACCCCGATGGCCGGGGAGAGGAGGTCGAGGGCGCGCTCCACGGGGCGCAGGTCCGCCTGGCGAGGCATGGAGAGCTCGGCGGAAATCACGGCGGCGGGAAACACTCTCGCCCCAATATATTGGCTCATCAGATGAGGAAAAATTTCATCCTTTTGGCGGATGGCAGAGGGCCACGCTGGGGCGCAGAATTGGCAGTCGCCGAGGTGCCCCCTCCTGTTTCGGACCCTGGCCCGGTCCGGAGTCGACCTCTTGGCTGACTTTGCTCCTGCAACCTCCCCCGCAGGTGGGTTAAGCAACGGCTTGTCCCATGGCGAAGTCCCGGTCCTGGAGGTGCGGCACCTCGGCCGCACCCTACACCTGGGGGAGGAGCGGATCGAGATTCTCAAGGACATCACCTTTCGCATCCCCGCCGGGGAGTTCGTCACCCTGATGGGCCCCTCGGGCAGTGGCAAGAGCACCCTGCTTGGCTGCATCACCGGGCTGGACACCCCCAGCTCCGGCCAGGTGCTGCTGAACGGGATCGACGTTTCGGCGATGCGGGAGAGCCAGCTGGCCGGAATCCGCAACCGCACGGTGGGGATGGTGTTCCAGGCCTTCAACCTGATCCCGACGCTGACCGCCCGGGAAAACGTCGAGGTGCCCCTCTACGCCGGCTCCTGGAAGGGCTCTCCCTCCGCCAGGGCGGAGGAGCTCCTGGGCCTGGTGGGGCTCTCCCACCGGATGGAGCACCGGCCGAGCCAGCTCTCGGGCGGGGAGCAGCAGCGGGTGGCGATCGCCCGGGCGCTGGCCACCCAGCCTCCGCTGCTGGTCGCCGACGAGCCAACCGGGAACCTGGCGGCGGCTCAGGGGCGGGAGGTGCTCGACCTGCTGTGGCAGCTGAAGCAGACCTTGGGGACCACCTTTGTGATCGCGACCCATGATCCCTCGGTCGCTCAGTACGCGACCAGGATGCTCCAGCTGAGCGACGGCCAGCTGGTCAGTGACGCTCCCGGCCCTCGGGCCACAGCTGCTTGAAGTCCGGGCTCTACCTCCGCTACACCACCCGATCGCTGCGGCGCGGGGGACGACGCACGGTCCTCGGCGCCTTCTGCGTCGGGGTGGGGGTGATGGCGATCGTGGGGCTGCAGCTGGCGGCGGCGATGGTGTCCTCGTCCCTGACCGCCAACGTGCGGCAGGCCAACGGAGGAGACGTATCCGTGGTCTCCACCGCGGTCCCACTGCCCGCCTCCGAACTGCCGGTCCTGGCCCAGCTCAAGCGCACCGGTCAGATCACCCGGTACACGGCGGTGCGGGAGTACCAGGCGACCCTGATCAGGAGCAACGGCCAGGGCGTCTCCACCGTCATCGACGCGGTGGACCCGGCGTCCTTCCCCCTGGTCGGCCGGCTCACCCTGAACCCGGGCGCGCAGGGCACGTTCACCCAGCTGATGCGCCGCCGGGACACCATGGTCCTCTCCGCCTCGGTCGCCAGCCTGCTCAAGGCCCGAGTCGGTTCGTTGGTGCGGGTGAACGCTGCCGCCGCCACCCACCCGATCTACTGGACGGTGGGCGGGGTCATCCAGGGAACCGCCCCGGCGGGGCTGTCCCAGGACGTGATCACCTCCTACGCCACCCTGGCCTCGAGCCTTGCCCGATCGGCGCCGGTCGACTACGGCGAGGTCTATCTCACTACCCGGAACTCCGGCCAGGCGGCGAAGGTCGCCGCCGAGCTCAGCCGTCAGCTGCCGCTGGCGACCGTGTCCACCGTCCAGCAGGCGCTGAACTCGGATCGCAAGGCCGACCAGCAGCTGACCCAGTTCCTGGCGGTCGCGGGGCTGGCGGCTCTTCTGATCGGCGGGATCGGGATCGTCAACACCATGCAGGTGAGCCTCTCGCGGCGCCGCCTCGAGATCGCGATGCTGAAGACCACCGGGTACAGGAGGCGCGACCTCTATGTGCTCTTCGGCCTGGAGGCGGCCCTCCTCGGCTTGACCGGAGGGATCGCGGGGGCGCTCGCGGGGATCGGGCTGTCCGACGGGATCCGGCTGTTGCTGCAGAACATCGCCGCGCTGGATATCAACTTCGTCCTCGACTGGGAGGTGGTGCTGGCGGGGGTGGGGATCGGGGTCGCCACCACCTGCATCTTCGCGATCCTCCCCATCGTCCGCCTCAGCCGGGTGCGCCCAGCGGCCGTCCTGCGCGACGACCCGGGGGGCACCAGTGCCGCCGTCGTGGGCTCCAGCCTGCTGCTGCTGGCCCTGGTGGGTGCGCTGTTCTGGCTGCTGGCGGCCGCGATCCTGGGTTCGGTGACGCTGGCCCTGGCCCTGGTGGTGGGGACCGGAATCGCCCTGTTCATCCTGACTGGCCTCTTCAGCCTGGCGCTCATGGTCATGGGCAAACTCCCCGTCCCCGAGCGCTTCACCCCCAGCTATCTGGCCCTGGTCACCGCGGCCTTGCTGGTGGCGATCGGGATCACCCGGGTCTCCAGCCTGCGGGCGGTGGGGGCGCTCATGATCGCGTTTGCCCTGCTCGGCTACCTGGTGGTGGTGCTGCCGCGCCCGTTGAAGTCGGTGGTGCGCTTCGCCTTCCGCAACGCCAGCCGCCAGCGGACCCGCACCGCGGCGACCGCGGTGGCGCTGTTCGTGGGGGTGTTCGCGGTCGGCCTGATCCTGGTCCTGGGCACCGACATTCGCGCCGATCTCGACTCGATCATCACCCAGTCGACCAGCTACAACGTGATCGCGGTCGCCCCCAGCACCGACCAGGTGGCCCTGACCCGGGCCGTGCGCCGCCTCCATCCCGGTCACCAGCTGGTCTCCAACGCCGCCATCACCGAGCCGGTCTCCATCGCCGGTGTCCCCTTCGCCAAGGCGGTCGCCGGCGGCGCGACCACCGGTCGGGGCAAGGAGGCGGTCGCGCTGCTCAGCGGGATCCAGGGGTTCGACGTGCAGGGCGGTGTCACCCCGCCGGTCTCGATCACCTCCGGTCGCCAGCTCGACGCGGCCGATCAGGCGGGAAACGGCGTGCTCGTCGAGAACGTCCTGCACGGTGCCCCCTACCACCTGCGTCTGGGAGACCAGATCGGGCTGCTCGACCCGCTCTCAAGGAGCGCTCGGGTGGTGGAGGTCAGGGTGGTCGGGTTCTACAGCGTCGTCCATCGCGGCGCCAAGAGCGGGATCTCCATCACCACCACGGTGGCGCCCATCCTGGCCACCACCGGCACCACCGCCCGGATCGGTGGCAGCGGGGTCATGGAGGTGGTGGAGATGAAGTTCCCGCCCGATCGCGCGGACGCGGCGGCGACCAACCTGCGCCAGAGGGTGACCGGTGCGCAGGTGATAAGCCTCGCCGACTTCACCCTGATCATCGACCAGTTCCTCAACAACGCCATCCTCTTCCTCACCGCGATCGCCTCCCTGGCGCTGCTGGCCGGGATCGTGATCATCGCCAACTCCGTGGCCCTGGCGCTGCTGGAGCGCCGCCGCGAGATCGGCATCCAGAAGGCGGTGGGGCAGGGCAGCCGGGAGGTCTTCGCGCAGGTATTGATCGAGACCGGCGCGGTCGCCTGGCTGGGAGCGACCGGCGGCATGCTCGCGATCGCGCTGGCGCTGCTGCCGCTGGGGCGGCTGGTGATCAAGATCTCACTGGGGATCCCGACCCCGCTGGCGCTCGCCATCGTGGTCGGTGCGATCGTGGTGGCAGTGCTCACCGCCGCCCTGGTGGCCTGGGGGCCGGTCAGGGTGCGCCCCCTGGAGGTGCTGCGCTACGAGTGAGCGGCCGCTCCGGGCTCGGGTCGGGGTCGCTCAGGGAGCGGCGGTCGCCGCATCACCCAGAAGTGGGGGGCGCGGGCGGGGCTGAGCTCGGCCACGACCCGGAAACCGCGGCCCTCGTAGAAGCGCACATCGGATCTGGTAACCGTGTCCAGGTAGGCCTGGACCCCGGTCCGGTCGCAGCGCTCCAACACCGGCGCCAGGACCGCGGAGCCAAGCCCCTGCCCCTGGCGCGCCGGCTCGGTGCCCAGCACCGCCAGGTACCAGGCCGGGCCGCGGGGGTGCAGCTGGTGGACACGGGCGGTGGTCCAGGCGGCCGAGGGGAGCCTCCGCCCCATCAGGGCCACCGCGCGAAGGTTCCAACGCAAGAGGTCGCCGGCTCTGCCATGCGTGCCGCCGGCGGCCGCGGCGCCCATCGACAGCCAGAGGGCGGCCGAACTGAGGTCCTCAGTCCCCCAGCCCTCCCCCGTCGCGAGCAGGATCCGCGCCGTGAGCCGGTACCAGCGGCTCAGCTTGGCGGCGCGCGACGCGGCCTGCGGAAACAGCCACGCCGAGGTGGGGTCGGCGGCGAAGGCCCGTGCCAGCATCTCCCCGATACGGTCGGCGTCGGACTGATCGAGCCGCCGGACCCCGACCCGGGAGCTGGGTGCGGATGGCTCGTTCATCCGGAGGCCCAGGGTCCCGCCCCCTGAGCCCGGAGCCCGCTGAGTGTGAGATCAGTCGTCGGCGTTGGCGCCCTGTCCGCGCGCCACCCGTTCGGCCACCGCGTTCATCACGACCGGCGCCGCCATCCGACCGGCCCTGAGCGCCAGCGCCTGCAGGGGCCCGCGCGAGCGCTTGGCCCGGGAGGTGGCGCCTCGAACCATGGTTCGGCCCGCGGCCTCCTCGAGCAGCTCCTGCAGGCGGCGACGCCACTCATCGGGCATCTCCTCGATCCAGTCGGTGGTGGTCGGCTCCTCGCGGCGGCGGCGGCGCTGCCGGACCACGTAGACGGTCCCCACCACCGCCACCACCAGCACCCCGGCCGCGAGGCGGGCGCCGTCCCGACGAAGCCGCCACTTGGGGTCCAGCTCCCTGCGGAGCCGGGCCTCGATGCGGTCGAGGGTCGCCCCGGCCCGCGCCCGGGTGACCGCTATCTGTGCGCGCGCTTGCTCTGGAGTCGTGCCCACTCGAGATCCTCAATCAGGCTCTGCTTGCTGTCGGTGAACGGCCACAGGTGCCGGTTGGACCAGACCGCCGCAGCTCCCGCCCCCAGCAGTACCAGCCCCGCCAACGCGACTATCCCCGCCACCAGGGTGTGGTTGGGGATCCACTCGACCAGGGTGATGAGGGCGAAGATGCAGAACACACTGAGACCCACCATCGCCAGCGCGCCCGCGACCGCCACCCGGATCCCCCGACGGGCGCTGCGCTTGAGTTCGGCCTTGGCCAGGGCCAGTTCGTCGGCCGCGAGCTGCCGCATCTCGTCGGAGAACTCGCTCACGAGTCGGGAGATCGGCTCCTCGGCGGGATCGGACCTGGCCATCTCATGCAGGGTAGCGGATGGCGGCCGGCTCCCGTGCGCCTCCTATGATCAAAAGGTGGGACTTAGAGCTGCCGGCGACCGGTCCGAGCTGATCGCCCCCTGGGTGCGGCTCGCCCGCCGGGGCAGCCTGCTGATCGCCACCGACTTCGATGGGACGATCGCACCGGTGGTCAGGGATCCGCGCAGGGCGCGCCCGCTACCCCAGGCGGCCGGTGCCATGGCGACCCTGGCAGCCCGGACGCCGGTCGCGGTGATCAGCGCCCGGGACCTGGCCAACCTGGCGGTCCAATGCCCGATCCCCGGGGTCCTGCTGCTGGGCAGCTACGGGCTGGAGCCGTGGATGCGGCTGTCCAGGGAGGAGCCGCTCCCTCCACCGACTCCACCGTCCGAGCGGCTGGTGCGGCTGGCGCAGAGCCTGGAGGAGCTCACCGACTGGCTGCCCGGGGTGCAGGTCGAGACCAAGACCATGGGAGTCGCGGTGCATTACCGCAACTCCCCCGAGCCCCGCCGGGCGGCCCAGCTGGTGCGCCGGATGGTGGAGCAGGTGGCCCGCGCCGATGGGCTGGATGTGGTGCGCGGCAAGCTGGTGGTGGAGGTGCGTCCCCCCAAGAGCGGCAACAAGGGCACCGCCCTGGCGGCGATCCTGGACCGGCTGAGCCCGCGCGGGTGTGTCTTCGCGGGAGACGACCTGGGGGACCTGCCGGCGATGGAGGAGCTGCACCGCCGCCGCCCCGACCTGGAGCTGGCCTGCGCGATCGGCATCCTCAGCCCCGAGTCCAGCCCGCTGGTCGCGGAGACCGCCGACCGGTGCCTGGACGGGCCGGCGGCGTGGGCGGCGGTCCTGGAGGAGCTGGCGGCATCCCTGGCTAAGGAGGCGCCCAGGCGCCCGAGGCCGGCTACTGCGCGAGCAGGTCGTTGAGGTCCTGGAGCTGGTCGCTGATCCAGCGCGTGATGTCGTTGCGCCTCACGATCTGGCGGAGCTGGCGGGCGCGGTTGCCACGGTATCGCTTGGCCATCGTCAGCGCCGAATGGAGCGCCTCCGCGGTCTGATCGATGTCGAAGGGATTGATCCCCAGGGCCTGGGGGCCGAGCTCCTCGTAGCTGCCGGCGTTCTCGCTCAGGACCAGGACCCCGTCGCGCTCGTTGCAGAGCACCCCCTCCTTGGCGACCAGGTTCATGCCGTCGTAGATGGGGTTGACCAGCAGAGCGTCGTAGTTCTTGTAGGCGGCCACCGCCCGGTGGAGGTTGTCGGCGACCTCCAGCCGGATCGGCAGCCAGCTGCCCGACTGAAAGCGGCGGTTGACGCGGGCGGTGGCCGCCACCAGCGCCCCCAGGTAGGCCCGGTATGCGTCCACGTTCTGCCGGCTGCGCTGCAGCAGGGCCCAGAAGACCACCCGGCCGCGCAGCTCCGGATGCGCCTCCAGCAGCCGCTCGTAGGCCAGAAAGCCGCGCACGATGTTCTTGCTGAGGTCGGTGCGGTCGACCCGCAGGATCAGCATCTCCGGGCGCCAGGTGGCGATCAGCTCCTCCTCGCGCCTCACCGCCGGGCTGGCCGCCATCTGGGTCATCCCGTCGATGTCGATGGAGATCGGGTAGGCGCGCACCCAGACCGAGCGGCCCTCGTAGAACACGATCCGCTGGCGGTGGTCCACCCCCAGCCCCAGGTTCTCCTCACAGGTCATGAGGAAGTTGCGCACATCCAGGCTGGTCTGCAGCCCCACCACATCGTTCCCCAGCAGCCCGGTCAGGATCCCGTCGCGCATGTGCCGGGGGATGACCTTCCAGTACTGAGGGGTGGGCCAGGGGATGTGGATGAAGTGCTGGAGCCGCGCCTCGGGCAGCCGAGCCCTGACCATCGCCGGCAGGAGATAGAGGTGATAGTCCTGGGTCATGACCAGCGGCCGCAGCGGCGATGAGGTGGCGACCCTCACCACCTGGTCGGCGAAGTCCTGATTGACCCGGACGTATCCCTCCCGCCAGGCCCGGCCCGTGGCGGAGTCCAGGATCGGCTCCCGGCCCAGGTCCCAGAGATAGTGCTGGATGAACCACAGGAGCGGATTGCTGATCTGGTTGTAGTAGAGGTCGTAGGCCTCCGGGTCGGACTCCACGAAGACCACCCGAAAGCTCTCCTGGTCCTCGGTCGTCACCTCGACCACGCCGTCAGCGCCGGCGGTCCTGATCAGGGCGCGATCGGCGTCCCCGCGGGCGGCCCCGATCCAGGTGGAGTTGCTGGAGCGGGCCAGGGAGGCCATGGCGGTCACCAGCCCCCCACCACCTCTGGTGATGCGCTCCACCCTTCCCTCCTCCAGGTGGACGTCGATGGGGGGGCGGTTGGCGACCACGATCGTCTGCCACCCCTGCAGCATCCGCCGCAGGTACGGTTCGATTCCGGGCATGCCGCATAGGATGACAAAGCGGCCCCCGCTCATGGGTGAGGCTACGGGAGCTTGGACGACGCCCGGGCTTCGGATCCCGCGCCGGACTCCGCCCCGGGGCGGCGGTTACTAGCGGAACTGGCGCTGGAGGTTGTCCAGCTCAGCGGCGCCCGGACACAGCTTGGCAAAGGGCAGCTGGGCAAGGGGGGTCCGGGAGGTTCCCGCCAACTCGTGCATCTCCGGGGCGGACTCGTCCAAAAACAGCAGCCCGGTCGCGATCTCGCCGTGGCGGCTGCGTTCCCGCAGGTAGGCTTCCACCGCGCCCCGGTCTGCGGGGTCGTAGCCCTCCGGAACCGCCCGGAATTTGACCCGGGCGCCGTCGTGCAGGGTGACCTCGGTAGCCCGGTCCGGCACCAGCGACTCCACGATCTCCTGATGCTGCCCGATGAAGTCGGCCTCGATCTCCCTCAGCTCGTGATCGCGCATGTACCGGTAGCTCTTGGTCGAGCCCTCGTGGTCGTTGAACTGCACACAGGGCGAGATGACGTCCACCAGGGCGAACCCCCGATGCGCCACCGCCGCCTTCAGGATCGGCACCAGCTGGCGCTTGTCCCCGGAGAAACCGCGGGCCAGGAAGGTGGCCCCAAGGCTGAGCCCCAGCATGATCGGGTCCACCGGGGGCAACCGGTTGAGATCCCCGCGCCGGGAGCGCGAGCCCACGTCGGCAGAGGCCGAGAACTGACCCTTGGTCAACCCGTAGACCCCGTTGTTCTCAATGAGATAGGCCATGTTCACGTTGCGCCGGATGGCGTGGGCCAGATTGCCCAGCCCGATCGAGAGGGAGTCGCCGTCCCCGGAGACGCCGATCAGGATGAGCTCCCGGTTGGCGGCGGCCGCACCGGTCGCGATCGTGGCCATACGGCCGTGGACGGAGTTGAAGCCGTGGGCGCCGGAGACAAAGTAGGCGGGGGTCTTGGAGGAGCAGCCGATACCGCTCAGCTTGGCGATCAGATGGGGCGGCAGCGATAGTTCGAAGAAGGCCTGAATCAGGGCCGCGGTGATGGAGTCGTGGCCACACCCGGCGCAGAGCGTCGACATCCCCCCCTGGTAGTCCTGAAGGGTGAGCCCGAGCTCGTTGCGCGCCAGCGGCAGCAACGGAATCAATGGTTTGGTGATCGATGGCACCCTCAGCCCTCCAGCTGCTCTCGGATCTGCGCCACCACCTGGTCCGCACTGGGGGGCAGGCCCCCGTAGATGAGCACGGAGCGCAGCCGCGAGGCGGGGACTTTGGCCTCGATCTCAAGCAGCGCCCTAAGTTGGCCGTCACGGTTCTGCTCGACCACAAAGCAGACCGGGTGGCGCTCGCAGAACTCGGACACCTCCGAACCGAAGGGAAAGCCCCGGACCCGCATGTACGAAGCCCCTATGCCCGCGTCCGCCAGGATCTCCACCGCCTCCTGCACCGCCGGTCCACAGCTGCCGAGGGTCACGATTCCCACGTCGGCTTGGGGGGAGGCCGTGATCACGGGACGGGGCATGTGGGCGGCGGCCGCCCGGTGCTTACGCAGCAACCGGTCGACCACCTCCTGGTAGGCACCCTCCGCCTCGGTGTAGCCCCCCAGGCGGTCATGGCCTGATCCCCTGGCGAAGTAGGCTCCGCGCGAGTCGACGCCGGGCAGGGTGCGGGGGGTCACCCCCAGTTCATCGGCCTGGTCGTAGCGGTGAAAGTGCGGGTCGGCATCCAATTCGCGCGGCCCCAGCACCCGGCCCCGGTCGGGCCGGTACGAGTCGTCCCAGGTGAGCCGGGGCACCGCCCAGTCGTTCATGCCGATGTCCAGGTCGGAGAGGAGCAGGACCGGGGTCTGAAACCGCTCGGCCAGGTCGAAGGCCAGGACCATGAAGTCGAAGCACTCCCCGGGGTCCCCGGGGAACAGCAGCAGGTGCTTGGTGTCACCGTGGGATGCGTAGGCGGCCATCAGGATGTCGGCCTGCTGAACCCGGGTCGGCATCCCGGTGGAGGGTCCGGCGCGTTGGACGTCGACCACCACCGCCGGGATCTCGGTGTAGTAGGCCAGGCCCAGCAACTCGTTCATCAGGGAGAGCCCCGGACCGGCGGTGGAGGTGAAGGCGCGGGCCCCCGCCCAGGAGGCCCCGATCACGACCCCGAGCGCGGCCAGCTCATCCTCCGCCTGCACGATCAGGTAGTTGTTGGCGGTCGGCGAGCCTCCCGGGCCCGCGTTCGGGTCCGGCTCCTGGCGGAAGCGGGCGCAGAGATGGCTGAAGTTGTCCATGACCGAGGTGGCCGGCGTGATCGGGTACCACCCCGCCACCGTCGCCCCCGCGTACAGGGCCCCCAGCGCGACCGCGGTGTTGCCATCGATCAAGATCAGGCCGTCGGTGCCGTCCCCGCGCTCCAGGTGGAACGGCACGGGGCAATCGAAGTTCTCGGTCGCGTAGTCATGCCCGAGTTGCACAGCGAGCCGATTCGCCTCCAGCAGCCGGGGCCGACCGCCGTAGCTCTCCTCCAGCAGCCCCGCCAGCACCTCCACCTCCATCGCCAGCAGCGCGGCCACGGCCCCCGCGTAGGCGATGTTCTTCATGAGAATCCGTTCACGGCTGCCGCCGAAGTGATCCGCGCAGAGCCGGGCCAGCGGGATCCCCAGGAAGTTCACATCGGGACGGAGCAGCGCTTGGTCCAGCGGCCAGCTGTCGTCGAAGAGCACGTAGCCGGACGAGCGCACCTCGGCGATGTCCGAGGCGTAGGTCTGACCGTTCATGGCGACCATGAGGTCGTACTCGCGGCTGCGGGCGGTGTGGCCGGCGGCATTGACCCTGATCTCGTACCAGGTGGGCAGCCCCTGGATGTTGGAGGGGAACAGGTTCTTGCCCGAGACCGGCACCCCCATCCGGAAGATCGCCTGCATCAGCAGGCTGTTGGCGGTCGCGGACCCGGTCCCGTTGACGTTGGCCAGCTTGATCGCGAAGTCGTTGACCCGGTTCCCAAGGACCCGCCCGCCGGCCGACAGGGTGGGTTCGGTCAGCGCACCGGCGACCGGGATCCGCTGCTTCACGAGATCGGGATCCCGGCCCGCCCCGCGTAGGGGATCTGGAGGTCGAACTTGACCATGTCCCAGGCTGCGGTGGGGCAGCGCTCTGCGCACAGCCCACAGTGCACGCAGAGGTTCTCGTCCTTGACCATCACCCGGCCCGTCTGCGGCAGCGGCTCAGAGATGAAGAGGGCCTGCTGCGGATTGGTGGGAGGGGTGCTGAGGAGCGGCCCCAGCTGCGCCGGCTCCAGCCCGGCCGCGTCGACGATGGTCAGACAGCGCACCGGGCAGATGTCGATACAGGCGTCGCACTCGATGCAAAGCGGCGCCTCGAACCCGGTCTGGACGTCGCAGTTCAGGCATCTCTGGACCTCCCGGGCGGTGGCCTCGGCGCTGAAGCCCAACTCGACCTCCAGATTGAGTTCGGCGAAGCGCCGCTCAAGCTCCAGATGGCGCATGGGCTGGCGGGACGCAGGGTTGTAGTCGTTGTGGTAGCTCCACTGCGACAGTCCCATCTTCTGGCTGAGCAGGTTCATGGTGACGGGGGGCCGCTCGTCCACCGTCACCCCCCGGCAGTGGTTGTCGATGGAGATGGCGGCCTGGTGCCCGTGCTCCACCGCCCAGATGATGTTCTTGGCGCCGAAGGCGGCGTCCCCCCCGATGAAGACCCCAGACAGGGTCGATTCCATCGTGACCGGGTTGACCACCGGCACCTCCCCCGGTCCGAACTCCAGCCCCAGGTCCCTCTCCACGAAGGGGAAGGCGTTCTCCTGCCCGATCGCCAGGATGACGTCGTCGCAGGGCAGGGTGACCTGGCGCAGCACCCGGGAGTGCACCGCCGGTTCGTCCCACTCGACGACGTCGAACTCCACCCCGACGAGCCGTCCGCCCTCGCGCACGAAGCGGCGGGGCGCGTGGTTGACGACGATCTGAACCCCCTCCTCCTCAGCATCCTCCAACTCCCACGGGGAGGCCTTGAAGAATTGACGCGGGCGGCGCGCCATCACCTTGATGTCGCGGCCGCCCAGGCGCAGCGAGGAACGGCAGCAGTCCATGGCGGTGTTGCCGACCCCGATGATGAGGACCCGCTCCCCGACCGCGCTGACGTGGCCGAAGGCAATAGATTCCAACCAATCGATCCCGATGTGGATGTGCGGGTCGTCGGGGTCGTCGCCCCAGCGCCCGGGCAGGTCCAGCTCCTTCCCCCGAGGAGCGCCGCTGCCGATGAAGATGGCGTCGAATCCCTCCCCCAGCAGCTGCCGCAGGCTGTGGACCGGGGTCGCATAGCGAATGTCGACCCCCATGTCCAGGATCACCCCCACCTCGTCCTCCAGGACCTCGGCCGGCAGCCGAAAGGCGGGGATGTTGGTCCGCATCAGCCCGCCGGGTTGGCGGTGTCGCTCGAAGATGGTCACCTCGTAGCCGAGCGGCATGAGGTCGTTGGCGACCGTGAGCGAGGCGGGGCCAGCGCCAATGCAGCCGATCCGCCGGCCGTTCTTGTGCTCCGGGGCCCGCGGCAAGCCGGCGGACACATCCCCTCGAAGATCGGCCGCCACCCGCTTGAGGCGGCAGATGGCGACGGGCTCGCCGTCCACCCGCTGGCGCCGGCATGCCGGCTCGCACGGACGGTCGCAGGTGCGCCCGAGAATCGCGGGGAACACGTTGGACTGGCGGTTCAGCAGGTAGGCCTCGCCGTAGCGCCCCTGGCCGATCAGGCGGATGTACTCGGGGACGTTGGTGTGGGCTGGACACGCCCACTGGCAGTCCACCACGCGGTGGTAGTAGCTGGGATCGCCGACGTCGGTGGGCGGCGGCGGCTCGGCGCGCCCGGTGCCATCCTGGCTCACCGTCGCTGCTCCACGTCAGCCCTGAGCGGACCAGCACCCATTCCGCGCGGGCAGAGACACCGGTTAGACCAGGGCACCTTCGGGATCGCGTGGGCTGCCACGGTGGTGATTGTGCAACCGCAGGGGACGTTCTGCATAGAGGTTTCCACCCAGCGGGCGTTGGGACGGAACCCCCAGACGCCGGCCGCTCCGCGGGGAAGCGCCAGGAATCCCCGGGTAATCGCCCATTCCTGAGTGGCTCCGGTCCGCTACCATGCCGGGCGTGAAGCTCAGCGTTCCGCGCGAAACCGTCGCCGGAGAGCTCCGCACCGCAGTCAGCCCCGACTCCGTGGCCCGCCTTTTGGCGCTGGGGCTCGAGGTCTGCGTGCAGTCCGGGGCGGGGCAGGGCCCGGGCTTTTCCGACGCGGAGCTGGAGGGGGCGGGGGCGAAGGTCGCCAAGGACCTCGGCGAGTGCCTCCGGGAGGCCAGGCTGGTGTGCAAGGTCCAGCCCCCCACCGAGGCGGAGGTGGGCCTGCTGCCGGAGGAGGCGGTTTTGATCAGCTTCCTGCCCGCGCTGACGCCAGCCCCGGTGCTCCAGGCGCTGGCGGCGCGGCGGGTGACGGCGTTCAGCTTCGAGCTGATACCCCGCATCAGCCGGGCCCAGGCCATGGACGCCCTGTCCTCCCAGGCCTCCATCGGAGGCTACAAGGCGGTGCTGGTGGGAGCCGCCAGGCTGCCCAAGCTTTTGCCGCTGCAGATGACCGCGGCGGGCACCATCGCACCGGCCCGGGTGATGGTGATGGGCGCTGGAGTCGCAGGCCTGCAGGCGATCGCCACCGCCCGCCGGCTGGGCGCGGTGGTCGAGGCGACCGACGTGCGCTCGGCGGCGAGGGAGGAGGTCAAGAGCCTGGGAGCAACCTTCGTCGAGCTGGAGCTCGAGGCGCAGGAGGGCGAGGGCGGCTATGCCCGGGAGCAGAGCGAGGAGTTCCTCGCTCGCCAGCGCGCCCTGATCGCCCAGCGGGTGCAGCAGAGCGACCTGGTGGTGACGACCGCCGCGATCCCCGGCCGCCGCGCTCCCATCCTCATCACCAAGGAGGTGGTCGCGGGCATGCGGCCGGGATCGGTGATCGTGGATCTGGCCGCCGACAGTGGCGGCAACTGTGAGCTGACCCAGCCCGGTGAGGAGGTGCGGGCGGGCCAGGTCACGATCCTGGGCTGGCGCAACCTGCCCGCCACCGTGGCCACCACCGCGAGCCAGATGCTGGCGCGCAACGTGGCGGCGATCGTGGGTCACCTGGTTTCCGACGGCGAGCTGGTGCTCGACCTGGACGACGAGATCACCGGCGCCGCCTGCGCGATCCACGCCGGCGAGATCCGCAACCAGCGCCTGCGTGAGGCCGCCCAGACCGGAGGGACAACCGCATGAGCACCCAGCTGGTCAACGAGATCACCATCTTTGTCCTCGCCGTCTTTCTGGGTTTCGAGGTGATCTCCAAAGTTCCCACCATCCTGCACACCCCGCTGATGTCTGGCAGCAACGCCATCCACGGGGTGATCCTGGTGGGGGCGATGGTGATCATGGCCAGGGCCACCGGGCCCCTCCAGTTGGGGGTCGGGTTCCTGGCCGTGGTGCTGGCGACTGTGAACATGGTCGGCGGCTACGTGGTCACCGACCGGATGTTGGAGATGTTCAAGAGCCGCAACCGCAAGCAGCCAGGTCCGCAGTGATGGCGAGCTGCTTGGGCTGCATGGTGAGCCGCCTCGAACGCTCCGGCCGCTGCCTCGGGAGTTGGTGATGGGTCTCAGCCCGGGGATCACCCTGCTCTACCTGCTGGCGGCCGTCCTCTTCATCGTGGGGCTCCACCAGCTGAGCTCCCCCCGCCACGCCCGGAGCGGGAACCTGGTGGCGGCGGGGGGAGCGGTGATCGCCTTCGTGACCACCCTATTCGTCCTCCACCATGCGATCTTGAACCTGATCCTGATGGCACTCGCGATCGTGATCGGCATCCCCATCGGGGCGATCGCGGCGCGGGCCGTGAAGATGACGGCGATGCCGCAGATGGTGGCCACCTTCAACGGGGTGGGCGGCGGGGCGGCGGCGCTGGTGGCGATGGTGGAGTTCCTGCGCCTGCCGGGAGGAGCCGCACCCCTGGTGGTCTCGATCTCGGTGGTGTTCGCGGTGGTCATCGGCGCCACCAGCTTCGCCGGATCCGGGATCGCCTACGCCAAGCTGCAGGAGCTGATGCGGGGGACCCCGATCACCTATCCCCTGCAGCAGCCGGTGAACGCGGTGGTGGCCGCCGCCATCGTGGTGCTCGGGGTGTTGGTGGTGGTGTCCGGGGTCGGGGTCGTCGCGCTCTGGTTCGTGCTGCTGCTCGCCCTGGTGCTGGGGGTCGCCTTCGTGCTGCCCATCGGGGGCGCGGACATGCCGGTGGTCATCTCCTTGCTCAACGCCTTCACCGGGCTGGCGGTTGCCGGCGATGGGTTCGTGCTGGGCAACCCGGTGCTCATCGTCGGTGGAACCCTGGTGGGAGCCTCCGGAACCTTCCTCACCATGATGATGTCAGAGGCGATGGGGCGCTCCATCACCAACCTCCTCTTCGGCGCCTTCGGCAAGCTCCAGGTGGGCCCCGAGACGGCGGCCGCGGGCCACGGCAGCGTCCGTTCGGGATCTGCCGAGGACGTCGGCACCCTGCTGGCCTACTCCCAGCATGTGATCATCGTCCCCGGCTACGGGTTGGCGGTGGCCCAGGCCCAGCACGCCGCCCGGGACCTCGCCGACGCTCTGGAGAAGCGCGGGGTGACGGTGGAGTACGCGATCCACCCCGTGGCCGGCAGGATGCCGGGCCACATGAACGTGCTGCTGGCCGAGGCCAACGTCCCCTACGAGCAGCTCAAGGACATGGATGAGATCAACGACTCATTCCGGTCCGCCGACGTGGCCCTGGTGGTGGGAGCCAACGACGTGGTGAACCCGGCCGCGCGCAGCTCGCCGGGGAGTCCCATCTACGGCATGCCCATCCTGAATGCGGACCAGGCGCGCAACATCGTCTTCATGAAGCGCTCCATGAGGCCCGGATTCGCAGGCATCGACAATGAGTTGATGTACGACCCCAAGACCATCATGCTCTTCGGAGACGCCAAGGACTCGCTCACCAAGTTGGTGGCGGCGGTGAAGGCCGCCTGAGCGCCTCGCCCCTCAGCCCGGGGTAGAGCCGGGTGATGGAGTAGCCTGCGGACTGGCGTAGCGCAGGGGAGCGCAGGCATCGGTCGCGGCGGCGCACATCACGAACCGCGTGCCCGGGGCGCGTCCCGCCACCTGCAGAACCAAGACCGGAACTGCGAAACCGGCGCTGTCGACCGCCGCCGGCTTCGCTCCGATCACCACCGCCGGCTGTGCCGCGGGAGTCGAGGACGGGCTGGGCCAGGGCTCAAGGTCGGCCTGCAGCAGGTACGAGTCCGGGCTCAAGAGCCCCTCATTGAGGTCCGCCACCAGCAGCTTGGCGGAGGCGGCGGGATAGGGGGCGTCGGCGCCCAGGATCGGCACCGGCACAGCCCCGGATATCCCCACCAGGGAGAGGTGGTTCAGGTAGTTGGCGGCCACGTCCGCGTAGATCTCCTCGGGCTGGCCCAGGATGTTGACCACGGGATAGCCGTCCTGGCTCCACTGGAAGAACACCCGGCGGTCGGCGGCATGGGCATTGGTGAGCTGCGGCAGGGGGATGAGCCCCGACCCCGGCCCGGGCAGGTGGTGCGCTGCCAGGAAGCGCTCCACGAAGAGGTCGGCGGCGGTCACGGTGGGAGTCGCCCCGGTCTCGTCGACCGGGGTGTTGGGATGGAAGTTGAAGTCGGCAAGGCCCGGCGTCGAGGTGAGCTGGTAGCCGGTGGTCGATCCCAGGTTGTAGGCGAGCCCCCCGCCGAAGCTGATCGGCGGCCCCGGGACTCCGAGATCGCTGGCGAGGTCGTTGAGCGTCACCTCCGGGCTGCCCTCCACCTTCGCCGCCAGCACCCGGGCGGGCAGGGGGGGCAGGGCCGGTGAGAGCTGGTATGGCCCCGCAATCGAAAGCGGCGCCGACACCACGCCGCCCAGGGGCAGCACCCCGAACGCCAGCTCCACCGGGGTTGGGCGCGGCCTGGGTGTGGGCCTGGGGGCGGGAGGAGCGCCGCACGACGCCAGCAACCAGGTGGAGGCGAGAGCGCCGAGGACGATCGGAGCAAGGCTGCGGGGGCTCCCAGCGGTCACTCCCTCAGAATGCCAGAAGTGAGCTACGAGCAATCGCTGTCCCGCCTCGGTGCCGCCAGCCACCGGGGGATGCGTCTGGGCCTGGCGACCACCGAGTCGCTGCTCGCGGCTGTGGGCAACCCCGAGCGCCGGCTGCGCGGAGTGCTGGTCGCCGGGACCAACGGCAAGGGCTCGGTGTGCGCCATGGTGGCCGAGATCGGCCGGCAGGCCGGGCTCAGGGTGGCGCTCCTGACCAAGCCCCACCTCACCAGCTACAGGGAGCGGATCCGCCTGGGGGCAGAGCCGGTGTCGAAGGAGCGGTTCGAGGAGCTGGTCGACCGGGTGCTCGAGGCCGAGTCGAGGATGGACCGATCCGCAGGGCTCCCGACCCACCACGAGCTCCTAACCGCCATGGGCTTCATCGCTGCTGCGGAATACGGCGCCGAACTCACCGTCTGCGAGGTCGGCCTTGGGGGCAGGCTCGACGCGACCAACGTCTGGGACGGCGGAGTGGCGGTGGTCGTGACCGTGGGGCTCGACCACCAGGCGCAGCTCGGCAACACCGTGGCCGAGATCGCCAGGGAGAAGGCCGCGATCATCAAGCCGGGCGACCTGGCGCTGACCGGGGCGGGCGAGGATGCCCTGCCCGTGATCCGCGCGGCCGCCCAGCGCGCCGGCGCGCGGCTGTGGGAGCTGGGAAGGGAGATCCGCTGGGCGCCCGCGGGCTCGGAATCGTCGCCGGCTGCGATCTCGGTCCACACCCCGCTTCGGGAGCATGAGGGGATTTCGGTGGGACTGGGCGGGGGGGTTCAACTCGCCAACGCGGCGCTCTCGGCGGCGATCGCCGACTGCCTCACAGAGCGGGGGTTCCCCATCGGCCCCCGCGACATCAGGGAGGGCCTGGCCCAGGCCAAGTGGCCGGGGAGGATGCAGGTTGCCGCCACCAGCCCCCTGGTCATCGTCGACTCCGCCCACAACCCCCACGCGGTCGCGGCGGTCCGCGACGACCTGCGGCGGTGGCTGGCGGGGCATCGCGGCATGCTGGTGTTCGGCTCGATGGGGGACCACGACCACCGGGGCATGCTGGAACTGCTCGCGACCCTGCCCTTCGAGCGAGCCTACCTCGCCCAGGCCGATTCCGCCCGCGCCGTCGAGCCCGGGCTCCTGGCTGGTGAGTGGCCGGGAGCGGCGGTGGTCGTGCCCGCGGTCGCGGATGCGCTCGAGACGGCGCGGTCGGCGGCGGGGACCCAGGGGTTGGTGGTCGTGATCGGGTCGATCTACGTGGTCGGAGAGGCGCTGGCTCACCTCGGAGTCGGGCTGCCACCGGATCCCAAGGTCAGCAGCCAGCCCCTCTGGTGAGCCCGACGGGCGGCCGGTCCTGCGTTCCGTGTCGCGATCCGATTCCAGTTGCATCTTCTTGGCAATAGTGGGATAGACTCTTCTGGGGAGCGGTGGCGGTTACGTGGGCCGCGAAGGGTCGGTTTGCAGCGAGGACATCTTGGCCGAGGGAGTCGAAGCGCCTGAGCCCACCGGCGAGCGCAAGCTGGCCCAGCTCTTCCACCTGACCGACCTGGTGCCGCTGTCGGTTTCGAGCGTGGGCCCCCTGTTCTCAGTCGCCGCCACCGGGGGCGTCATGGCCGCCGACGCGGGTTGGTGGACGCTGCCCGCGATCGCGATCCTGGCCCTGCCGTTTCTGGTGTCAAGCTTTGTCTTCCGGCTCCTGAACCAGCACTTCCCGCACTCGGGGGCCTCCTATCACTGGTCAGCGAGGGTGATCGGCAAGTCCGCCTCCCGCTACCAGGCGTGGATCCTGATCCTGGCCTACTTCACCTCGATCCCGCCAATCGCGATCCCGGCCGGGAGCTACACGCTGGCGCTGATCGCCCCCCACTACCAGGCCCCGGCGATCGTGCACGTGGGAGTGACCCTCTTCTGGATCCTGTTCGCGGCCGTCCCCCTGCTGCTCGGCGGGCGGCCGACGGCGCGGATCACCCAGGCGTTCTTCGTCCTGGAGATGGTCTCGCTGGCGACCTTCGGGGTCCTCGGCGTGCTCAACTGGCACCGCATCAGCGTCCCCATCCACTTTGGTCCACCCCCGATCGGTGGGATCCTGATCGTGGCGGTGGTGGCGGCGACCATCCTGGACGGCTGGGAGATCGACAGCTACGCCGCCGAGGAGTCGCTGCGGCCGCGCCAGCATCCCGGGATCGGCGGCATCATCGGAGCGATCGGGGCCCTCCTCTTCTACGCGATCCTCTACCCGCTGATGCTGGGCGAGACCCCGCTGCACCAGCTGGCGGGGGCCACCAACCCGCTGGCCCTGTGGTCGGCCCGGCTTATCCCGGGCGCCCCCTGGGTGATGCTGATCCCGATCCTGGCCTCCACCGCCGGCGGGCTCTGGCTCACCACCTACATCCTGACCCGGGCCCTCTACGCGATGGGGCGCGAGCGCCTCATCCCCTCGGTTTTCGCCTCGCTGAACCGCCGCCAGGTCCCCCACGTAGCCATCGTGGCCAGCCTGGGATTGGCGCTGGTGGTGGTCGCCCTCCAGGTGTTCGTGACCTCCCTGGGCTCGTTCTTCAACCTGGTGCTCTCCGCCGCCGGCTTCTTCCTCTTGGCGGAGTTCTTCCTGGACTCGGTGACCGCCAGCGTCTTTCTGACCATCGGCCACCGCCGCGTGCCGGGGACCTGGCTGGCCCCCCATGAGCATCGCCTGCTGAGGGTCGGGGCCCTGTTCTCGACCACTGTGATGGGGGCGCTCCTGGTGGCCTTCTTCATCTACGGGCCGAAGGCGATCGGCAACGGCATCGACCAGACGATCGCGGTTCTGCTGGTGCTGGGATTGGCGTTCGCCTGGTGGACCAAGCGGCGCACGACCGGCACCGTGCTCTTCCACGGCCGGGACGCGGAGGCGGTGGCCCAGACCACGCCTGAGGAGGCGGTTGAGCCCTCGCTCCTATGACCTTCGCGCCCCGGGTCGCTTAAGGAGGGACGCCCCTCAGACCGTGACCGCGGCCTTGGCACCCGCCTGCGCCAGTGCCTGGCGCGCCAGACCGGCCAGCTGTTCCCAGTCTCCGCGCTGCAGGATCTCGCTGCGGAAGAGGTCGTTGGTGAGCCCGACCACCTGAACGCCCGCCTGCAGATAAGCGGCCACGTCCGCAATCCCCACCCCGCCGCTCACCCAAAGAGGCACGGTCGGCATCGGACCGCGGACGGCGCGGATGTACCCCGGGCCGCCGATGGGAGCTGCCGGGAACACCTTCACCAGGTCGGCGCCGAGGGCCTCGGCCCGGGCGATCTCACTCGGGGTGGTCGCCCCCATGACCAGGAAGAGGCCGGCCTCGCGGGTGACCGCGGCCGCCTCCGGGGTCAGGTACGGGGTCACCACATAGTCGGCCCCACTCTCGACCGCCTGGCGGGCGAGAGCCGCGTCGGTGATGGTCCCCGCCCCGACCATGCAGCTGCCCGCCACCTCCTGGCGCAGCCTCCGGATCAACTCGAACGCCCGGGGAGTGCCGGAGGTGATCTCCACCGAGCCCACCCCGGCTCGTGCCACCGTGAGCACGGCCTGGTAGGCGGCGTCCGGATCGCTCCAGCGGATCACGGCCGCCAGACGGTTGGGGAAGTGCTGGGTCACGCGGTCTGCGCTGATGGTCATCGGGTCTTGCTCCTCATGTCGCGGCGGGTGGATGACGATTCGATGGGCTCAGCTGCCGGCGCCCCAGATGTCGCCCACCGTGAAGCCCTGCGGGAAGGGGTCGTCGCGGTCGAGCACGTAGCGGGCGTGACCGGTGACATGGGCGCGCCCGGTGATCGTGGGGATTACCGCTGGTCTACCACCGACCATGGTCTCACCAATGAGCCGGCCTGTGAAGACCGTGCCCAGGATTCCCTCGTGGCGGAAGTCGCGGCCGAGGGGGAGCCGGCCCTGGGCGTGCAGCACCGCCATGCGGGCGCAGGTGCCGGTTCCGCAGGGTGAGCGGTCCAGCGCTCCGGTCCAGCTGTCCGGCCTACCCCACTCCAGCTCCCCGGTGGAGACCACCACGGTGTTGCGGGAGTCGGCGTGGCTACCGCTGGGGGGACCGTGCAGCAGTGCGATCGTGGGACCCTGGATCTTGGGGTTCTCAGGATGGGTCTGCGGCGCCTGCTCCTTGGTCGCGGCCTTGATGAGCTCCCCGGCCCGGGCCAGCTCGCGCGCCCTGACGGGGACGAGCTCCAAGCCGAGCTGCGCCGCCTCCGCCAGCACGTAGACCATCCCCCCGTAGGCGATGTCCACCACCACCTTGCCCAAAGTGGGGACCTCCACCCTCAGGCCCTGGGCCAAGACGAAGCTGGGGACACTCTCGAAGGTGATGCTGCGAGCTCGGCCGTCCACCACCTCGGCGCGGATCTCCACCAGGCCGGCCGGCGCCTCAAGGGCAAAGGTGGTGACCGGCTCCTCCACCTCGACCATCCCCAGCTCGATCAGCGCGGTCGCCACGCAGATGGTGTTGCTGCCCGACATCGGCGGGTACTCGACCTGTTCCATGATCACGTAGCCGGCGGCGGCCCGGGGATCGGTCGGAGGCAGGATCACATTGCAGTTGGCGGCCGGATAGCCGCGCGGCTCGCGCAGCATCCGCAGCCGCAGGTCGTCCAGATGGTCCTGGAAGTACTGCATCTTCTCGAACATGTCCCGGCCGGGGACGTCCGGCACCCCGCCCACCACCACCCGCCCCGGCTCACCCCCGGCGTGGAGGTCGATCGCCACCACATCGCGCACCGCCGGCACAAAAATGCCTACAGCTTCTCGGCGACGCTCTGCCCCTGCACGAAGAAGAGCAGGTAGTCCGGCCCCCCGGCCTTGGTGTCGGTCCCGCTCATGTTGAAGCCCCCGAATGGGTGCACCCCCATCTGGGCCCCGGTGGAGCGGCGGTTGATGTACAGGTTCCCCACGTGGAACCGGTCCTTGGCCCAGGCGATCCGCTCCGGGTCGCGGCTGAAGTAGGACCCCGTCAGCCCGTACTCGGTCTGGTTGGCGATCCGCAGCCCATCCTCGAAGTCCTTGGCCCGGACGACCGCCAGCACCGGCCCGAAGATCTCCTCAGTCGCGATCCGCGCCCCCTCTGCGACCGAGCCGAAGATCGTGGGCTCGATGAAGTGGCCGTCGCCGTCAGCTCGGGACCCGCCCGTGAGCAGCTCCCCCTCCTGCCTTCCCAGCTGCAGGTAGTCCAGGATCTTCTCCTCGGCATCCCCATCGATCACCGGACCCAGCCCCACCTCGGGGTCGACCGGGTCTCCCATCCGCAGCCTTCGGGTCAGCTCCAGAACCCGCGGCACCAGCTCGTCGTAAATGGAGGAGACCAAAACCGCCCGCGAGCCCGCCGAGCACTTCTGCCCCTGGAAGCCGAAGGCGGAGCGGGTGATCTCCGCGGCGGCCAGTTTGAGGTCGGCGGTCTCATCCACCACCACCGCGTTCTTGCCCCCCATCTCCAGCTGCACCCGCTTCAGCCAGCGCTGCCCGGGATGCACCCTGGAGGCCCGCTCGTAGATCCTGATCCCCACCTCCTTGGAGCCGGTGAAGGCCACGAACCTCGTCTTCGGGTGGTCCACCAGCGCCTCGCCGACCACCTCCCCCCGGCCGCTGAGATAGCTCAGCGCGCCCTTGGGGATCCCCGCCTCGTGCAGGAGCTCGACCAGCCAGGCGGCGGTGGTGCTGGCGGTCTCGGCGGGCTTGAGGATCACGCAGTTCCCGCTCACCAGCGCCGCCGTGGTCATCCCGGTCGTGAGCGCCAGGGGAAAGTTCCATGGGGAGATCACCGCCCCCACCCCCAGAGGGAGGTAGCGGAACTGGGTCGCCTCCCCCGGCCACGGCGTCATCTGGTCCCTCGCCGCCAGCCCCATCGCCTGGCGCGCGTACCACTCCATGAGGTCCACCGCCTCCGCCGCCTCCCCGTCCGCCTCGTCCCAGGGCTTGCCGACCTCGTAGACCATCAGGGCGCCCAGCTCGTGGCGGCGCCGCCGCACCAGCTCCGCCGCCCGCAGCAGGATCAGGGCGCGCTCCTCCACCGGCGTCCTCGACCATCGCGTGAACGCCTCCCATCCCCGCTCCAGCGCCAGCTCCACATGGCTGGGGTCGGCCATCGCGTGACGGCCCACGACCTGCCCGGGGTGGGCCGGGTTGTAGGAGTCCAGGCTCTCCTCGGTATCCACCGCTTCCCCCGCGATCAGCAGCGGATAGCGCTCCCCCAGCCGGCCCTCCACCTGCCGCAGCGCGGCCTGGAAGTCGGTGCGGTTGCGGGGATCGCTGAAGTCCAGCGACGGCTCGCTGCGGAACGGTGGAATGATCACGATTGCATCTCCTCTGTCGGGCGCCGTCGGTCTCCGGCGGAGACGCCGGCGAACCGGCTCAGCGCCGGACCATGTTGCGGGCGAGAAAGAGCAGGTTGGCGGGCCGCTCCGCCAGCCGGCGCATGAAGAACGGGTACCAGTGGGTGCCGTACGAGGTCGCCACCAGCACCGTGTAGCCGCGGGCGACCAGGGACCGCTGCAGCTGGGGCCGCACCCCGTACAGCATCTGGAATTCGAAGCGGTCGAGACCGATGCGGTGGCGCTGCACGAAGCCGATCGCGTGCTCGATCATGCGCTCGTCGTGGGTCGCGATCGCGGTGTAGCCCCCGCCCAGCAGCGCGGTCTCCATGATCCGCACGTAGTTGCGGTCGACATCGACCTTGTCGGGGTAGGCGACCTCACGGCTCTCCAGGTAGGCGCCCTTGACCAGCCTGAGGTTCGGCTTCAGCTCCAGCAGGGAGTCCAGGTCCGCCACCGTCCGGTAGAGATACGACTGCAGGACGCAGCCGACGTTGTCGAAGCCCCGACCTCGGAGCTCCCGGTACAGCCGCAGGGTCGGCTCCACCCGGGCCGACTCCTCCATGTCCATGCGCATGAACATGCCCAGCTCGCGGGCGACCTCCAGGAGATGGCTCAGGTTGCGCGCCGCCAGCCCCTCATCGATCGCCAGCCCCATCAGCGTCGGCTTGATCGCCACGTTGGCGTTGAGGTGCTCCGCGGCCAGCCGGTGCAGCAGCACCTCGTAGTCCTGGACCGCGCGGGCGGCATCGGCCTCGCTCTCCACCGCCTCGCCCAGCTCGGTGGCGTTGCACTTGAAACCCTGGCGGTTGAGCTCGCGGATCACCGCGATGCACTCGTCCAGGGTCTCGCCGGCCACGAAGCGGGCCGCGCCCAGGCGCATCCCGTAGCGGCTCATGAAGCTCTCCGTCGCCCGATTTTGGGCGGCCGCCAGAATCGCGGTCCGGGCTGCCTGGTTCAGTGATGGCAAGGGTCAGTGCCTCCTCCGGTGAAAGGTCGGGGCACCATCATCTCGCACCGAAGATCACGGCCGCAGCCAGGCCCTGGCCCTGAGCGGGGGCGGGCTTGCCAGAGGCCGGCGACCCCCGAGCGGTGTCCCGGCCGCCGGCGGCTCCGGCACCGGTGGCCGAGCTGCGCTGTCCCTCTGCCTTAAGAACCGGGGCGCCGGCTGGGGGTCGAGGACGGCCGTTTGCTGTGCCCGGGCTGGTGGCCTCTATAGGTCCATGCGCTCGGTCAACCGCTTGGAGCGGGCGGTGGCGGCTCGGCCCAGGAGCAGGAGCAGCAGGATGATGAGGACCGTGACCAGGGCGGCGGCGGCGGCCAGCTCGTGAGCCTGAACGTACGGGAGGATCAGGGTGTTGAACGTGACCCCGGTGAGGTACGGCTCGGGGTTGTTGGTCAGCCTGACGATGGGGTTGGCGTCGGTCCAGTTGGCGGTGAAGAGCAGTGGCGCGGTCTCGCCCATGGCGATCGCCTGAGCCAGGACGAGGCCGCCGACAATCCCGGGCAGCGCGGTCGGGAGCAGGACCCTGCGAATGGTGGTGACGCGGGAGAGTCCCAGCGCCGCCGCGCTCTCACGCAGGCTGCGCGGCGCCTGATCGAAGGCGACCTCCGTGTTCTTGACGATGTAGGGGATGGTGATCACCGAGAGCGCGATCACCGCAGCGATCAGTGAGTAGTGCCACTGGAAGGGACCGTTGACCAGCACGGTGTAGGCGACCAAACCGATCACGATCGACGGAATGCCCGACAACACCTCGGACGCGAACTGCATCACCGCCCGCGGCCGCGGGGGGGCGAATTCTGCGATGTAGAGTCCGGCGACAACCCCGATGGTCCCGGCCACGATCAGCACACCGAGACCCAGTAGCAGTGAACCCAGGATGCCGTCCTGCACCCCGACCGGGGCGTTGAGGTGGGCCGGATCGATCGCGCTGCCGTGGGTCAGGAGATTGAGGCTCAGCACAGGCGCCGCCTGCCGGATCAAGGTCCAGATCATGTCCAGCAGGGGCAGGAGGATCGCCAGCAACGCCAGCCCGCACACCCCCCAGAAGACCCCACCACGCGCGAGGCGAAGCAGTCGCGACCTCTGGGCGCCGTCGAGCCCACCGCGGAGGCGGAGCATCCCGCCGTTTGGGAGCGGGAGTCTCTGACTAGACACCGCGGCCCACCGGGAGCGCCTGACCGCCCGCGACGCGGCGGATGATGAGGCGGCCCCCGAAGTTGCTTAGCAGGCTGATGACCAGCAGGAACAGGCCGGCGGCGAACAGCGCACTCACATCGGTCTTGGCCTGCAGAACCGCATCGAGCGTGCCCGCGATCAACGAGGAGAGCGTCGCCCCGCTGTGGTAGATGTTCAAGGGGATCCCGGTGAAGATGTTGCCGATGATGAAAAACATGGCGATGGTCTCCCCGATGGCACGCCCCCAACCCAGGAAGGCGGTGGCTATTACGCCGGTCGAGATGTAGGGAAGGGTCACCACTCTGGCCGTCTCGTGGGTGGTCATGCCCAGCGCAAGCGAGCCCTGCGTCGGGGCGGTCATCCGCACCGAGCAGCTCACCAAGATCTATTCCGGAGCCGACTTCAAGGCGGTTGACGCCCTGGACCTGAGCGTCGA
>DAHVMY010000180.1:0-527 GCA_027319585.1 Candidatus Dormiibacterota bacterium
ATCTCCGCGCGCCGGACCAGCAGCGCGCGTCCGGCGATCGAGGACCAGCCCTCACCGGTCAGCGACGCCGCCTCGGGGACCCGGTCCACGATCTCCTCGGGGTCGGCGGTGAGCACGGTCCCGGGGGCTGCGTCCGCGAGCTCCTCGCTCCAGAACGCGGTCATCGCGGTGAGGACCCGGCCCTTCTGCGGGATCGGCTCCGCGAAGACCACGTCGTAGGCGCTGACGCGGTCGGAGGCCACCATCAAGAGCAGCCCGTCGCCGACGTCGTAGAGCTGGCGGACCTTGCCCGAGTGGACGAGCGTCGCGCTCATCCCCGCGCCTCCCCGGGCTCGTCGGCCTCTCCGGGCTCGTCGCGCGCCCCGGGCTCGTCCAGCATCTCCAGCGCGTCGAGGAAGCGGCGGCGGTGCCGCAGGACGCGGTCGAGGTCGAAGGCCGCGTCGAGCGCTCCAGGGTCCAGGGCCACTTCGGGATCCTCGGACAGCACCTCTTGGAACCCCCTGCCTGTCGCGGACGCGAGCCGAGAT
>DAHVMY010000181.1:0-522 GCA_027319585.1 Candidatus Dormiibacterota bacterium
TTTGCCGGCGCCGATCTCGCCGACGAGCACGGCGATCTGGCGCTGGGCGATGGCGAAGTGGAGTTGGGCGACGGCCTGGGTCTGGGCCGCGGGCTGGAAGAGGGCGGCGACGGGGATGTCCTTGCCGAACGGGACGCGCTGCAGGCCGAAGTGGTCGGTGAGCATTACGACTTCCCCTCCCTGGCCGCCCGCAGGTGAGCGGCCTCGATCTGGTCGAGGTAATAGAGCAGGTGCTGGTCGGTGCCGTGGCGGGAGATGAAGGCGGTGAGGGCGCGGTCGCAGCGCTCGGCCTGCAGGCCGCCGCAGCGGCGCCAGGTCTCGCCGAGCCAGCGCCGTTCTTGCTCGTCCAGGCGGCGATCCAGCAGGCGTTCCAGCAGGGCGGCGGCCGCGGCCTCGGTGAAGGGCAGGCCGTCGGGCACGACGGGCAGGGCCTGTTGGAGGGTCTGCTCCAGGCGCTGGCGACGCTGGCGGTCAAAGATGTCCAGAGCGCTCTGGCCGGGCCCCTGTGGCTTGGGGGCGGCG
>DAHVMY010000182.1:0-522 GCA_027319585.1 Candidatus Dormiibacterota bacterium
TCACTGTCGCCCCCGATATTGTAGGTCTCGCCTAAGCGCCCGTGGGCCAAGACCGTGCGGATCGCCTCACAGTGATCCCCCACATAGAGCCAGTCGCGCACATTGCGGCCATCCCCGTAGACTGGAAGGGATTTGCCCTCCAGGGCATTCAGACACATCAAGGGGATGAGCTTTTCGGGGAACTGATAGGGCCCGTAATTGTTCGAGCAGTTGGTGGTGAGGACCGGCAGCCCATAGGTGTGGTAATAGCTGCGCGCCAAGTGGTCGGAGGCCGCCTTGGACGCCGCGTAGGGACTATTGGGGGCATAGGGCGAGGATTCGGTGAACGGGGGGTCCGAAGGCCCCAAAGACCCGTAGACCTCGTCGGTCGAGACATGCAGGAAGCGAAACTGTTCCTTCTCGAGTCCGGCAAGCCCGGACCAATAGCCGCGCGCCGCCTCGAGTAGTCGAAAAGTCCCCATGACATTCGTTGCCACGAAGTCCTCGGGGCCCAGGATGGACCGGTCCACATGACTCTCGGCC
>DAHVMY010000183.1:0-522 GCA_027319585.1 Candidatus Dormiibacterota bacterium
CCCGACGGCTCGGGCAGCACCAGGGTGAGCAGCGCACCGAGCACCGAGACCCCGGCAGTGAGCAGCAGCGTGCCGCGCAGGCCGAGCGAGGTCTGCAGGATCGGGAACAGGAAGACCCCGATGAACGCCCCGAACTTACCGACCCCGGCCGAGATGCCGTGGCCCGTCGCCCGCATCGAGACCGGGAACAACTCGCTCGGCAGCACGAACGTGGTCATGTTGGGCCCGAACTCGGTGAAGAAGTAGCTCAGGCCGTAGACCAGCAGGAACGGCAGCACCAGCGTGGTCATGCCGGGCACCAGGCCGATCACGGCGAAGCAGATCGCCATCATCGCGAAGCCGGCCAGTTGCAGCCGCCGGTGGCCGATCCGGTCGATCCGGGCGATGCCCAGCGCGTACCCGGGCACGGCGGCCACCACGAAGATCGCTAGCTGGATCGCGATCTTCGTCATCGGCGAGGCGGTCGGCGAGATGAGCGTGAGGATCTGCGGCGTGGAGATCGTGTTGCCGTAGTAGGCATAG
>DAHVMY010000184.1:0-519 GCA_027319585.1 Candidatus Dormiibacterota bacterium
GATCGGCCGCCACTGCGCTTCCTTGCCCGACCTCGATCCCCGCAGCCCGGACGAGATCGTCGGCTACGACGAAGCCGGCATGTGGCGCTGAATGGTTGTCGATACCTCGGCGCTGGTCGCGATCCTGCTGGGCGAGCCGGACGCCGAGCGCTTCGCGCGCGCGCTGAGCGCGGCGCGAAGCGTCTGCTCCATGCGGATCGTGTCCTCCGAGGAACACCACCGATAGCCAGGGAGCAGCCTCGAGTGGTCGTCCAAGAACGCGAGGAGGTACGCCTTGTGGCCGCCGACTTGGGGCCCGTGCATCGCGTCGCCGAGCCAGCGGTCGTTTCTCGCCTGAGCCTCGTAGCGCCCGTAGGCCTGAGGAGGGGAGCCGTCGGGCCGCACGTTGAGCCCGAGACGGGCGAAGTGGCGCTGGATGGTGCGCTCGGAGGGACACGGTGTGGTGCCCGCCTCGGCCATCACCCGGAGGACCTGGGCGGCGGTGCGCCTCGGCACCTCGCGCTTGAGTGATGCTGCGAG
>DAHVMY010000185.1:0-517 GCA_027319585.1 Candidatus Dormiibacterota bacterium
GATAGCAGAGCGCGTCTGAGACCTCCCCGCTCAGACTGGTCGGGCCGTCGCCGCTGGCGCCACCGGCCGTTTCGTAGGGTCCGTTGCAGGTGTTGTAGTAGGTGTCATGCACCCCGAGCCCGAGGGTGAGTGTGGCCGGGCTGCTCACCGACGTGCACGGGGTGAAGTGGCCGATCTCAAACTCGGTCGAGATGTTGGTCTGCAGCGCCGCCCACGGCACGATGTTGGCCTTCGCCGCGGTCGCGTACTCAGGCTGGAAGTTGAACGGGGTCCCCGAGCAGCTGGCGGGCGAGGTGTTGGCAAAACCATTGGCCGCCGAGGCCTGCATGTAACCCGTCTGGCCCGTGGTCAGATCCTGGATCACGACCTCAAAGGCGTGCCCACCTCCGGGGGCTTTGGCGTCGTACATGTGGACGGTGATCTGATCGCCGGGGTTCATCATCAGCGTGTGGCTGTTCGGCGTGAAGGTGGCCAGGTTCGAGAGCTGCGGTGAGGCCGGCCCGGTCGGCACCCCGTT
>DAHVMY010000186.1:0-516 GCA_027319585.1 Candidatus Dormiibacterota bacterium
CTGCTCTCGGTCGGAGCGGTGTACGGGGTCATGGTCCTGGTCTGGCAGGAGGGGCATGGTTCGAACCTGATCTGGGGGCTGCCAGCCACCGGCGCCATCACGGCCTGGATCCCGCTGTTCGTGTTCGCGTTCCTGTACGGCCTGTCGATGGACTACGAGGTGTTCATCCTGGCCCGGATGCGGGAGGAGTACGACGCCACCGGGTCGACTACCCAGGCCATCGTCACCGGCATCGGGCGCACCGGTCGGCTGGTCACCTCGGCCGCGCTCATCCTGTTCCTGGCGATGGCCGCGCTGGCCAGCGCGCCGTTCACGTTCCTGAAGATCTTCGCCACCGGGGTGGGGGCCGGCATCCTGCTGGACGCCACGGTGGTCCGCTCCCTGCTGGTGCCGGCGCTGGTGTCGCTGTTCGGCCGGTGGAACTGGTGGCTGCCGGTCTGGGCGGCCCGACTGCTGCGGGTCGAGCCATCGCCGGCGGTCCGTGAACCGGCGGTCCGTGAACCGGCGGTCGGTGCG
>DAHVMY010000187.1:0-515 GCA_027319585.1 Candidatus Dormiibacterota bacterium
TCGCCCGCGACCTGCACGCGCGCCTTGCCGGGCGTGGGCTTGCCGCACGCATTGACAGCCTCGGGGCCTATCCGGGCGCGCGCCTAGGGCGCGAGCGGGTGGTGCTCATCGTCGTCAGCACCTACGGCGAGGGCGAGCCGCCTGATGCCGCGCAGGCCTTCCATGCCTTCGTGATGGGTGAGCGCGCCCCGCGGCTCGCAGACCTCCGTTACGCGGTGTTGGCCCTCGGCGATCGCGGCTACGAACGCTTTTGCCAGACCGGTCGCGATCTCGATGCGCGACTCGCGGCGCTCGGCGCCACGCGCCTGCACGGGCTTGGCGAATGCGATCTCGACTACGAGCAGACGGCGCGCGCGTGGGGCGATGCGGTGCTGGAGGCCCTGGCGGACGGGGTCGTAGCGCCGCCTGCCCCGGCGCTCCGTCTGGTGGCGACCGTGCCGGCCTACGACCGTGCGCGGCCGTGCCCAGCGGTGCTCGTCGAAAACATCCGCATAACCGGGCGCGGGTCGAGCAAG
>DAHVMY010000188.1:0-515 GCA_027319585.1 Candidatus Dormiibacterota bacterium
CGGCAAGCTTACCAATCCTCCGGGGCTCGGTACAGCAGGCGACTGAGAGGCGACGGCCGGCGCCGGCACGCGCGCGGGGGCCGCCTGCAGACGCGCATGGCTTACAGGCCTTTGCGGGACGGCGGCCAGGGCCGCGGGGCCGGTCGGCGCCGCCGGATGCGCGATCGGCCCACGCGGGGGAGTGGTGACCCTTGCGGCGGCCGCCGGTGCCACCCGGGCGGGGGTCGGCCGCGGGCGCGAAATGGGCGCGCGAGGCGCCACCTGTGGCGCTGGCAAACCAATGTCGGCTGGTGCCCGCAGCGGGAAAGTCCGTAGTTCGCCGCTCCGGTTACGCATCGCGGTGAGGTTTGTGAGCCGCGGCGGGAGCACACCGGTCACCGGTGCCGCCGCCCCGGCCATGCGCGCCGTCTGGTGCTTATGCCCATGCGTGTGCCAAATCATCACCCCGGCCACGATCCCCACCAGAAACAAACCATAGAGGATAGGCCCGAAACGCGCCCTCGAGGTCGGGGTTG
>DAHVMY010000189.1:0-511 GCA_027319585.1 Candidatus Dormiibacterota bacterium
ATGGGGTATCTCCTCGGGTATTCGATACGCGGCTGCGGTAGCGCCACGGCAGCATGCGCGCGAGCACCGTGTCGCGATGCCGGAAGTGATGATCCAGCGCCGCCATGACATGCAGCACCACCACCACCGCCAGCACCCAGAACGCGATCTCGTGCACGCTCAGCGCCACGTGCGCCAGCGACTTGGAAACCGGCGCGATCGCCGGCAATTGCAGCAGCCCGAACCAGGGCAGCGGAAATCCCGAGGCCGAGTTGTAGACCCAGCCCGAGATCGGCAGCAGCAGCAACAGCAGATACAGCAGCGCGTGGCTGGCGTGCGCGACGCCCACCTGCCAGCGCGGCATGCCCGGGGGATAGCGCGGATGGCGGTCGAACAAGCGCCACAGCAGCCGCAGCAGCACCAGCGCCAACACGGTCACGCCCAGCGCCTTGTGCAGCAGATACATCTTCAGCTTGGCCAGCCCCAGCGGCATGCCCACCATGTATAGGCCGATGGCGGCCAGCGCGAAGAT
>DAHVMY010000018.1:0-37549 GCA_027319585.1 Candidatus Dormiibacterota bacterium
CACGTACCTTGCTGCTCATCTAGATGACCTCCGGAAGCGTGCGCTCCCGGCCGGAGCTGGGAAGCGGCTGATTAACTGCATCGGTCGTGCCCGCGGCGGGCACGGCATCGGTTCTGATCTCGGTCTCCCCCCCCAGCAGTGCCGCGAAGCGCTGCAGGCTGGCCGCGATGGAGTCGCGGTCCAAGCGGCAGAAGACCTCCCGTCCCTCGCGCTTGGTGACCACGATCCTGGCCCGGCGCAGCAGCCGCAGGTGCCACGACATCCGCGGCTGGCTTATCCCCAAGAGCATGGCCACATCGGACACCCGGGCCTCCTTCACCTGGGCCAGACGCGCCAGGATCCTAAGCCGCGTGGGATTGCCCAGCCCCTCGAAGTAGGCGGCCAGCTCCCACTCGGCCTGCGAGGCGCCCGACAGCACATGTCGCAGCGGGTGCAGCTCCTCAGAGGGCCCGGGAGAATTCACTTAAACAAACCTTTCATAAAGATCACCTTATGCATCGTACTCAAAGGGGGCGCGCTCGTCAACCCGCCCGAGTGACCGCGACCGTCGTGGTTCGCGGCCTGCGGCGCTCACGAGAGCCGGATCTAGCCCGTGGCCAGAAGCCGGGTCTCGAGTTCGCGTACCCGGTTCATGCGACGGTCCAGGGCGCCCTTGGCCAGCTCCTGTTGGCGAGCATCGGTGGACCGGACCGCAGCCGCGGCGGCCACCGCTCGGCGCGCCACCGTTTCGGATTCTTCCAGCGCAGCCTTCAACTCGCGCCGCCACTTGTGCTCTCGCTCCCTCAACCGCTCCAGCGCGTCATGGTGGATCCGGCCGCAGTGGCGGTCGACCAGCTCCTCACCGCGGGCCAGGGCGTCGCGACGCGCCAGGCCGCGCCCGATCGATCCCGGCACCGCGCCCTTCAAGGCGGAGGAGATGCGCCCAAGGGCCAGGTCCTCGAACTGGGTGAGGACGAGCCGACCACTGCTCGGTTTGAGACGAGGAGCCAGGGACAGCCGGTCGGGGGGTACTTCGAACAGCTCGGCGGTCGCCCTGGCGACCTCGGCCATGAGCAGGTTGGCCCGCTCCGCATGACCTCGTGCCACCGCCGCCAGGCCGTCCTCGAGCTCGACATCCAGCCGGGGGACGAAGCCGGCGACCTCATCGGCCACAACGGCCGCGAGGCGCCGCTCCAGCCGCGGGCGCAGGCCGGCCCCGCCGGCGGCGAGCTCCGCCTCCACCGCGGCGCGCGTGCTCGCCTCCCCTCGCCTGCGGAACCGCTCGATCGCCGGCTCCAGTGTCCCGGCCACCAACCGCCGGATGTCGCCGCTCAGCAGCTCCGCCACCTCCACCTCCGAGCGCGAGATCTCCTTGAGGCGCTCTTGGAGGGCAGCCAGCCGCCGCTCCGACTCGGATGCCGACAGGGCCAGCGCCGCCTGCTCCAGCTGCACCGCCCGGCGTTCCTCGCGGAGGGCGGCGTCCGCCACGTCTCGGGCCCGCCGGAGCAGGAAGCGGCCGCGCTCCACCGCCAAGAACCGCTCCAGCTCGGCCGCGAGGGCTCGAAAGCCCTGGTCGCGCAGCCGCGCCGATATGGGATGGACGTGGAGGCCCTCCTGGGGCACCACCCGCTCCAAAGCCGACTGCACGAATCGGGTCGACTGCTCGAGCTCCTCGGGGCTCAGGAGGTCGACCTTGTTGAGGGCGAAGATCAGATGGCTGACCTGCGCTCTGGCCGCAGCCAGGAAGTCCAGCTCGGCCTGGCTCGCCGGGCTGTCGACCGAGAGCACGAAGATCGCGGCGTCGGCACGAGCCAGCAGCTGATACGCGACCCGGGTGTTGTGAGCATGGATCGAGCCGATGCCCGGCGTGTCCACCAGCACGACCCCCGAGCGAAGGAGCGCGGCCGGGTGCGCCACCTCCACCTGGCGCACCCGCTGGTGGTTGCCCGGATTCCCGCTCTCGGTGGCGTACTCGCGCAGCTCCCCGAGGTCGATCCGCCGCCGCTCTCCCGACTCGAACTCCACGATCAGCTGCGGCTCGTCGCCATGCTGAACCAGCAGCGGGACCGAGGTCATGGGGATGACCCCCACGGGCATCACCTCCGCTCCCAGGAGGGAGTTGATCAGGGTGCTCTTGCCGCGCTTGAACTCCCCCAGGATCGCCAGGGTGAGCCTCCCCTCGGTGAGCCTCACAGAACCGGCTGAGCAGCGCTCAGCCTGCTGCGGATCGTCCCGTCCCTGGGCGAGATCCGCCAGCTCGTTCAGGATTGCCGCCAGCTGCTCCCGCCGAGCTTGCCATTCGGCCAAGAAGCCCGGGGCGCTCGAGTCGACCCGGTCTCCGGCCGCTTGGAAGAGGCGCTCCGCCATCACGATTTCCCCTGGGTTGCTGGATCCCAGTAGAAGCCATCAGCCGGGACACCCCGGCGGCAGCGGGCCTCATCGCCGTGACCGAATGTATCAGAAGCGGGAACCGGCGGAGACGCTCAGGCAGAAGCCCCCGGGTTGACGCCCTTGGCGAGGCGCTGTGAGCCGAGCACGGTGGTCAGGGATAGCGCCATCCAGGCCGCCGCATAGCCGAATCCGACGGTGGGCGAGACCGCGACGTAGAGGAGCCCGACCACTGCGGAGGAGGTGAAGTCCCCCACCGCCTGGGTCGCCCCCAGGAGGCCGTAGCCGCTCCCGCGCAGATGATCGGGCAATAGCCGCGCGAACACGGTCGACTCCGCGGTCTCGGCCAGGCCGATCCCCGCACCGGCCAGCAGGAAGGCCAGCAGAAGCAGCAGGGGGGCCCGCATCGGCAGCGCGAAGCCGGCGTAGGCGAGGATGTAGAGACCAGCCCCGGTGGCGAAGACCAGGCGCGCGTCGGTCCGATCCAGCCAATGGCCCCCCAGCAGCGCCAACACCGCGGCGCTGGCATTGTGCCCGCTGTACAGGAGGATCGCCAGCAGGGTCGCCAGGGCAAGGGTGGTGGTGCCGTTGTGCAGCAGCTGGGTGGCCCGCAGGATGAGCAGGGTGGTGGCGACGTTGCCCAGCTCGAAGAGGGCGATGGGAACGAGCGCGCGCACCGCCCCCGCCTCACGCATGGCGGAGAGCTCGAGCCGCAGTCGCCGCGGGACAACGCTGTGTCCCTGACGGCGCGCCTCCCGGGCCGCGACTGAGATCGCCACCGCCGCCAGCGCTCCCGGGACGAACGCGAAGTAGATGGCGGGACGAATCCCCACCCAGGCCACGAGCCCGGCCGCGAGCAGCGGCCCGACCACCGCGCCCAGGTTGTCCCCGGCCCGCTCCACCCCGAAGGCCCGTCCGTAGCCGGTTTTGGGAGCCAGGGACGCCAGCAGACTGTCGCGCGCCGGCGAGCGCATCCCCCGCGACGTCCAGGCCAGGGCGCGCAGGACCCCAACCTGCCAGGCGGCGACGCAGAGCCCGATCGCCCCGGTCGCGAGCGCCGTCCCGAGGTAGCCGCTGCTCGCCAGCCGCCCGCGCCGTCGTTGCTCGTTGGCAAGCGGACCGGACACCAGCTTGGCCACCCCGGTGAGCGCGTCACTGATGCCCTCGATCAGACCCAGGGTGGCCGCGCTGGAGTGCAGGACCGACACCAGGAAGGTGGGCAGCACGGCGGTCGCGATCTCATGGCCGGAGTCGGAGAAGAAGCTGGTGAGTCCGACACTGGCCACCCCCCGGCTGAACCAGTGGGTTGACTCCGGCCGGGGAGCGTTAGTGCCGGAGCTCACCGTCCGCCACCGCGGGGGCCGGCCGAGGAACCGGGGCCGGCCCCGACGACCGCCGCCCTCACCCGACTGTCACCACGACCTTCCCGGTGAACGAGCCGGAGGCCAGTTTGACGAACGCCTGGTCCGCCTGGGCGAGCGGGAACGTGGAGTCGATGAGGGGGTGGACCCCACCGAGCTCGGCCCAGGAGAGCAGGGACACGAACTCGGAGCGGGTGCCCATCATCGACCCCAGGATCTGGAGCTGGCGCCAGAAGACCCGTCTCAGGTCAGCGGAAGGTTCACTGCCGGCGGTGGCTCCGGCCACCACGACCGCCCCCCCGCGACGGAGGGCACGAAGGCTGGTGGGCCAGGTGGGCTCACCGACCGACTCCACCACCGCGTCCACCCCCTCTCCGGCGGTCAGCTTCAACACCTCTGAGACTGCCTCCCTCCCGGTCGCCAGCGCATGGTGGACCCCACGCTCCACTGCTGCCTGGCGCTTGGCCTCCGATCGGCTGCTCACCAAAACCCGCAACCCCGCGGCCAGGGCGAGACGCTCGGCAGCGGTGGAGAGACCGCCGCCGGCACCCTGGATGAGCACGCTGTCGCCGGGGCGCAGAGCGGCCTTGGTGAACAGCATGCGGTAGGCCGTCAGGTACGCGGTCGGAAGGCAAGCGGCCTCGGCGGCGGTCAAACCCTGCGGCGCGGGGAGCAGGTTGGCCGCGGGCACCAGGCAGAACTGGGCCAGGGTCCCATCGTAAGGCCCCTCGGTGAGCATCGCGAACTGGCGGCAGAGGGTCTCGTCTGGCCCCAGGCACCAGCGGCAGCGGCCGCAGGTTATGACCGCGTGGGCGACCACCGCCATTCCCACCGGCACGGTCTCTGGGGTGTCGGGCCCATAGGCATCCACCCGGCCGGCCACATCGGAGCCGAGGATCCTGGGATAGCGGCTGGGCGCGGCGCCCACCCCCCGGAGCGTCCACAGGTCGTGGTGGTTGAGGGCGGCGGCGGTCACCGCCAGGCGCGCCCATCCGGTGGGCGGCTCCGGCATGGGCAGATCTCCGATGTCAAGTTTGTCGAGCGGTCGGTCAGCATCCGCCCCGCTCGCGTAGGCAGCCAGCATCACCGAGCACCTCCAAAGCGTTGCCAGGCGGCCCCGAGCCGACTCCGTCGGGTGCCCCCGGGCCAGTCTATCGGTCACCTGCGACGGCAACCGGGAAGGCGCCGGCCATCAGCTGCGTCCTGGTCCGGAACGCCATCGGCAACCCGGCCCGGAGTCCGGCAGCGCCCACTGAGTGATCTATCCTTCGTTGCCAATGGCAGCTGCTCCGCGAGCACCCCGGGAGGCTCGACCGCGCCGCAGAGGCTACGAGGGCATGCCTTCGGTGAGCCCGATCATCATCGAATCCCTGAGGACTCGCATGGAGCGGGTCTCTCGGCGGATGGCGATCGAGATGGCCCGGACCATCCCCCTGGCCGAGAGCGTCAGCGGCGGTTCGGCGTTCGGCAGCGAGGTGCTGGCGGCGTGCCGCGAGGGAGTCGGGACGCTGCTCTCGCTCTGGGCCGAGTCCCGGGGACCCTCGCACCCGGAGTTGCAGCGGCTCTCCCGGATGGGAGGGCGGCTGGCGAGCACCGGCGTCCCCCTGGACGCGATCCTGCGCGCCTACCGCGTCGCAGCCCTCGTCATCTGGCAACACGTGATCGATGTCGTGCGCAACCACCCTGAGATCGATGCCCAGTCCGTGCTCACCGCGGTCGGCCCCCTCTTCGATTACCTGGATTCGATCAGCGTGGCGGTCAGCACCAGCTACCTGGAGACCAGGGAGCGGACCCGGAGGGAGCAGGACCGCCAGTACGACCAGTTCTTCGCCGAGGTGCTGCAGGGGACAGCCGACCAGGAGATGGTGGCGCGCGCCGCGGCGGGGGGTACGCGGCTGGAGTTCCCATATCAGGTGGTGGTCAGCTCCGCCGACGACACCCTGGCCGAGGCCACCATCGCCACCGCCTGGATGATGGTCGGTGCCCAGGTCGCCCTCTACCAGTCGACGGTGGTCGCGCTGGTGCCCGCCAAGGTCAAGATCTCGACCCTCCAGCGGCTTCTGCGGGTGGCCGTCGGCCGAGAGACTCTTCCCTGGGACTTCGCCTGCGGGCCGGTCGCGGCAGACCTGGGACAGGTTCCCGGCGCCGTCAGAGCCGCCCGGGACGCCCTGGTGGTGGGCCAGATCCTGATGCCGGATCTGCACCTCTATAGATCCAGCCAGCTCCATCCCTACCTCAGTTGGCTGCACGACCTGCCCGGGCTGACGGACTTCGTCCTCGACACGCTGGGCCCGATGCTGGCCCGCGAGCGCGTTCGCCGCACCCCGCTGCGACAGACGCTGGAGGCGGTGCTCACCGAGGGTGGGCTCTCCGAGGCCGCCCGCTCCCTGGGCATCCACCGACACACCCTGCTCTACCGGCTGGAGAGGATCGAGGCGCTGATCGGCCCCTGGGAGCGGCCCGACGATCGGCTTCGCCTGGAGCTCGCCCTGCGCGGACACCGGCTGCTCGAGGCGCTCTCTCCGGACTTCCGGCAGGGGACGGCGACGGCTCCCCATCTGGGGGGCTGACGGGGAGCGCCATCGAGCGCTTCGGAGGGCGACGGTTCGGCGGGGCTACCGGGATGGGACGTGGTACATACTGGGGATCGAATGGTGGGCCAACGCATCCCCGCGCACGGCACGGCGAGCGACCCGATTCTGGCGGTGGCGGCGGTGCTGGGGACCGTCGACGTGGGAAGCTTTCTGCTCACGCGCTGGCGAACCCTGCTCTCGTCGGCGCCCGGACGATTGAGTGGCTCCGTGATTGGGCTGGCGCTGTGGGCTGGCTTGGCCGTGGCCATTGGAGTCGAGCGCAGCGGCCGCGGCGGACGCCGCTGTTCCCTTGTGACCACGGGGCTGGCTGCGCTCTGCGGGTTGGGCAATCTGGCCCTGATGGGGGTCCATCTCAGAGTCGGTAAGGGTCAGCGTCGTGGGATCTTCGGCGGCATCCTCGGAGGGGTCGCGCTGACTGGAGCCGCAGCCCGCACATTTCGCGGCTGAGCCGCACCGACATCGGTTTCGAGCGGCCGCTACGCTGCACCGGCCCACGGTGCGGCACCGACGGAGGGGACCGTACATGCGCGAATCCGGGAGCCAGTTCGCGGCTGGCGAGCCCGTCCCTCCACGCCACCGGCAAGCGCTCTCCGCAGCAGGGCGGGTACCCGCACGGGGAGTCGAACCCCGGTTACCACCTTGAAAGGGTGATGTCCTGACCGCTAGACGATGCGGGCATTCAGCAACTCTTTGCCTATACTCGCAGGAAGAGTGTGGGTGGCTGAGGAGCCGCGGGCCAAGACAGGGTGGACATGGCGAGAAGAGAATCTCCTGAGGACGAGCGAAACCCCGACGATCCAGCTGAGGTGGCCCGGAGATACAGCAAGCTGGGAGCGACCGGCCTGACGGTCAGCAGCGATTCTCGGGCCAGCAGGGTATCTCCCGGCTCGCCATGGGAGGGGTGGCTCGTCGCCGCCGGTCTAATCCTCGCGAGTTGCCTGGCCATGGGGATCTACCTGGTCGTGCTGCACCATTGACCGACTCGTCCCCCGAGTCGGGCCTTCCCGGTCTCAGGAGGCTCCGCTTCGCTCCATCCCCGACGGGAGAGCTCCACATCGGGTCTGTGCGGACGGCTCTGCTGAGCTACAGCCTGGCCGGCCCCGACGGGCGGTTCCTGATCCGGATCGAGGACACCGACAGGGAGCGGTTCGTTCCGGGAGCCACCGCCGGCTACCTGGACGCTCTGGCCTGGCTGGGCCTGCGTTGGGACGAAGGGCCCGACATCGGTGGGCCATGCGCCCCCTACGTCGAGTCGGAGAGGCTGGAGCACTATCACGCGGCTGCGGAGCGCCTGCTGCAGGTGGGCGCGGCCTACCGATGCTTCTGCACCCGCGAGCGTTTGGAAGAACTGCGCGCCGCCCAGAAGGCGGCGGGGCAGGCGACGCGATATGACCGGCGCTGCCTGCACCTCAGCCCCTCGGAGGTCGACGCCGAGCTGGCTCGGAGCACCCCCCACGTGGTCAGGCTTTTGATGCCGGAGGGAACCAGCCGTTGGACGGACCTCGTGCTGGGCTCCCAGGAGATTCAAAACCAGGAGGTCGATGATCAGGTCCTGCTCAAGTCTGATGGCTTCCCGACCTACCACCTGGCCCAGGTCGTCGACGACCACCTGATGGGGATAACCCATGTGGTCCGGGGAGTAGAGTGGGTCCCGTCGACTCCCAAGCACCTGGCGGTCTACGGCGCGCTCGGATGGGAGCCGCCCGCGTTCGCCCATGTGGCCCTGGTGCTGGGGCCGGACCACAAGAAGCTGGCCAAACGCCACGGCGCGATGGCGGTGAGCCAGTACCGTGACATGGGGTACCTGCCCCAGGCACTGACCAACTTCCTGGCCTTTCTCGGATGGTCACCCGGCACCGAGGAGGAGATCTTCACTCTCGCCGAGCTGCGTGGCCGGATGACGTTCGACCGCCTGCAATCCAGCCCCGCGATCTTCGACCAGCAACGGCTGGACTACCTCAACGGGGTGTGGATCCGCAGGATCCCGGTCAGCGAGCTCGCCGACCGGCTGGCGGGATTCCTGCCCGAGGCAACTGCGGACGCCCGCCTGGCGGTGGCAGCCATGGTGCAGGAGCGGATTCACCGCCTGGACGAGGTGCCCCAGCTGGTGGCATTCGCGTTCCAGGAGCCCACCCCCTCTCGAGATGACCTCGCCGGCACTCTCGACCCTGGTGCGGCGGCAGCGTTTCTGGAGGAGGCCGCCCGGTTGCTGCGCGGGCCGGGCCAGGACCTCCTGGAGGGGCTGAAGCAGGCTGCGACCGCCACCGCCCCGCCGGACCCGAAGCTGGCCAAACGCCATCTCCGAGAATGCATGCAGGTGGTCAGGATCGCGATCACCGGACAGAGGGTGTCTCCTCCCCTTCCGGAATCCATAGACCTCATCGGCGCTGACACGGCGCTGAGGCGCCTGGATCACGCCATCGCGCTGCTCACTTCTGCGGCCTGAGGCCGGCGGTTCAGCGATCGGCCCGGCGGAGTTCGCCTTTCCCTTCCGCTGGGAGTGCCGGCTGGGCACGGTAATATCGTCTTCGGCTGGCGGCTGACCGCCCAGCCCAGCTCACCGCTCTGACGATGGCCTGCGCAGTGGGGCGTGGCCAAGTGGTAAGGCGCCTGACTCTGGATCAGGAGATCGGAGGTTCGACCCCTCCCGCCCCAGCCAACGACTTCATCAGGCGCACTCGGATCCTGAGGAAGACCCGCCACGAGTCCGCCTTCGCCCCATCCGGTCGCCGTTTCATCGCCCCACTCCGGGGCCAGCCGTTCCGTCAGGTGCGCTCACTTCCGGGGTGCCACATTCAGCCGTACCGCGACCGAGTCGCCGACGTCGAGCTTCTCGGCGCGGCGCACCGCGTCCTTCACGGGAACTATGTACTGCCCGGCCTTGGGCCAAAGTGACGTCTCCCACTCCGAGCTGCCGATTCGCGCCCGGACCGGGATCATCCCCCAACCGTAGGTGACGACCGAAGACAGCGCGCGGAGGTCACGGCTCTCCTTGTCCGGTACGGAGATGAAGTAATAGGGCGAGGGGCCCCGCCAGTACCAGAGGCCGCCCGTGAAGTCCAGCTCCATGCGGGTGAGCGTACTCAGCAAGACGGGCACCTGCGCCGATGGAGTGGGTGCAGGTCCGGCCGCGGCCGAACCCAGAGTGCCCTGCCCACCGTCGCTCTTGCCCGGCCAGGCATGGAATCGGGTTCGGCTCGGGATGACCGCAGTCCTTCCGGCGTGCCACCCGCAGTCGATCGCGGGAAGCGGCTGGCCAGGGATGTCGCCGAGGGGCCGGCGCCACCGTTTGGCCGGCCATGACACACTGACGCGGTGGCCAGAATCGGGCAGGAGAGTCCACGGCAGAGGATCGCGGCAGAATGCTCACGAAGGGGAACCGCGGCGGTCGTCTCGGGATGTGTTGACCTGCTCCAGGGCAGGGAAGTGGACGATGCCTTGGTGCGGGCGCTCGGCGGACCGCCTGCTGCGCAGGTGCTCGCGGGTGCGGAGGGCGGCAGGAACGGCTATTGGCCGCGAGTCTGGGCGTGTCGGGGGCTCCTGTACACCTGGGAAAGAGATGCCACGGCGGCCGTCATCCACGCGACCGGCGACGATGCCTGGCGAGTCCGAGAGATGGCCGCCAAGGTGATCGCTCGCCACGGCGTCGAAGACGGCCTATCCGCGGCGGCTGGACTCCTGGACGACCCCGTGGCTCGCGTGCGGGCAGCGGGGGAAAGGGCGGTGATCGCCCTCCACCGTTCGACCTGCAGCACCTCGCGGATTCCGAGAGAGTCTGAGCGAAGAGTGCCGCGGGGGCGATGAACCGCAATGCCCTGGAGGCTGGTGTCGGTGGTCGATTCGCGGAAGGCCCCCACGAGCCCGGGGCCTCAGCGAGCGATCTGATCGACGGCGTCCTCCGGTGCCGCACGGCGCCGTTTCGGCGGTGCTCCCACCCATCGAACCCGCGACAGCCGATCGTGCCGGAGCGGCGACCTCTGCTTCGGCAGGGCGAGGTTGGCCCATCGCCCACCCATCGCCCGCCGCCCCAGGGCGCCGGGGCGCCCTGGCTGTACATCCCCGCGTGCCCGCGGCGGTCCCCCTGGATGCGACGCGTCGCGGCCGACGCAAGGCCCGCGTGGAAGCGGAATGCGGTGTAGAGCGCGGACAGGAGGGGAACCTCGCTCATGGGCACGACGAGCGGCCCCCACCGACTGAGCTGCCGGCCAGGTCGGCTGGGGATGTGGCGCACAGGTGCGGCCTGTGGCGCCCACCTCGGTCCCTGGTGGCGGCGAGGCGGGCCGGTGCCCTATCGACTATCCCGCGAGAGAGCCGCCGCCGCGGCGGCCACCCGGCTGCCGGCATCGGCCATGACACGCTCCAGCTCAGCACCCGGGGCCATCTCCTTGACCAGTTCCGGGTCCAGGACACTGACCATGGTCCGACCCTCGGCCAGCTCCCGAACCGTGACCGAGCAGGGGAGCATCACCCCCACCTCGGGCTCGACCGCGAGCGCCTGGTCCGCCAGCCCGGGGTTGCAGACGCCGTAGATCCGAAACGGGGGCAGCGTCTTCGCCAGCTTCTCATGGAGCACCTGATCGACATCGATCCTGGTGAGGACCCCAAAGCCCTGTTCCTGAAATGCGGCCTCAACCCGTTGGCACGCCGCCGCAAACGGCTCGTCCAGCTCGACGTTGCGCACGTACTTCATAATCATCCTCCTGCCTGCTCCGGACAGCTGGTGCAGCAACCCTGGTGACCTCCGGAGGCGCCACCCGGGATCGCGTCGATCAGCGGCTGAACGTCGCGGGTTGCTCTCGGCCGCGCGCCTGCCGCACCAGGTCCAGCAGCTGAGCCTCCGGGACCGCTCCTTCAACCGCGAAGGTCTCGTTGACGACGGTGCGCGGCACTCCGCGCACGTGGTAGCGCTGGACCAGTTCGGGGAACTCGGTCGCCTCAAAGGCATCGGCCGTCACCCGGGGCGACGCCATCGCCATCTGATGTGCAAGATACACCGCCTGGGGGCAGTACGGGCAGGTCGGAGTCACGAACACCTGAATCGCGATGTCCCGGTCCAGCCCGTTCAGCTCGGCCAGAGTGGCCGGGTGGAGGTCGGGGGCACCCTTGGCGAGCTGGATGAGGTCGGCCACGAGCGTGGAGAACTCATACCCGCTCGGAATCCCGAAGAACCGGATCCCGAAGTCCTGGTGGTTGGGCCCGAGGAGCCTCCAGGCCGGCACCCGGGTCACGTCGGAACCCACCCCATCGCCCGGGGTGGGCTGGGCCAGGTCATGGATCTCAGTGGAGATTCGGGGGGAGACGGCCGCGAGCTCCTGGGCCAGCTGAACCGCTTCGGCGCAGTACGGGCAGGCCTCGAAGTCCAGACCCCCGGAGGATGTGGCTCGCGTGAACAGGGCGATCGTCACCGTCTGGTCGAGATCAGCAAAGCGTTGGGCGAGATCCTGCCGCAGGGTCTCTGAGAGTAGCGCCATCGGATGCACCTCATGTCAGGATGGTCCTGACTCATAGATGCGCCGGCGGCTCCTTTGTGGCAGCTTGGGTCCGGTCCCCTGAGCCGAGCCGCCTCGCCAACCGGTCCCGCAAGTGGTGCCGAGCCCGGTACAGGCGAGATCGCACCGCCAGCTCGGAGGAACCGGTCGCGGCACCGATCTCGGGGATTCCCAGGCCCTGACCGTCCCGCATGAGGAGCACTGTGCGCTCACCCGCGGGCAGCTCCTCCAGGCTGGCGAGCACCGCATTCCTCATCTCAGCCTCGATCGCCGCCTCCTCAGGGTCCGTCACCTGAAGCTGGCCTATGGCAGACGCGTCGTCGTGCCAGGTCGACTCCAGCAGGCGATCGAGCGAGACCGGCGGAGTGCGTCGGCGGAGCTGGCGGCACTCGTTGGTGGCGATGCGATGCAGCCAGGTGCGCATGCTCGCCTCATGGCGAAAGCCCAGAAGGTGACTGGCAGCCTTCATCAGCGTGTTCTGGGCCACATCCTCGGCATCCTCACGGTGCTGGCAGAGATGCCCAGCCAGACGCCGCACCTCGGCACCGTACTGCCAGACCTCAGCCAACGCCAAGGACTCGGCGCCGGCGGCCTCAGGGTCCTCCATCACATCCATTGGACCACTTTGCGATCCCGCGATCCGGCCCAGCAGCGATAGCCCTGAGACCGCGATCATGACACGGCATGGATTCCCAGGTCACGGTGGTCTCGCACCCGGCCGTTTCCCACCGGCTCAGCGAGCTGCGGGACCAGAGGACGGGCCGGGATCGGTTCCGGACTCTCATGGCCGAGGTCGCCATGTTCCTGGCCTACGAGGCGCTGCGTGATCTCGGTACCGCCACCGCCAAGGTGCAGACACCGGTCGGCTCCGCCCTCGGCGTGCGGGTAGTCGAGGAGGTGCTCGTGGTCCCCATCCTGCGTGCGGGCCTGGGCATGGTCCCGGGGGTCGAACGGGTGGCGCCCGAGTGCGAGGTGGCCCATCTGGGGATGAAGCGGAACGATGACACCCTCGACGCGGTCTGTTATCTCGACGGCCTGCCAGCCTCGCTGGCCGGACGGCGAGTCTTGGTGTGCGACCCCATGCTGGCCACCGGCGGCTCGCTCGCCCAGGCCTGCGGCCTGATCCAGCGGCGCGGGGCCTCCGCCATCACGGCCCTCTGCCTGGTGGCGTCGGAGCCGGGGGTGGCCGCTTTCTTCGCCCGCATGCCGCAGGTCAAGGTGGTCTGTGCAGCGGTGGATCGCAGCCTCGACGACCGGGGCTACATCGTCCCCGGGCTCGGTGACGCCGGTGACCGGCTCTTCGGGCCGCCGGGGTCGGGCCTTGCCGGTGGAGCCGGCGGTCCCCTGCAGGGCAGTTGACCTTCCGGCACCGGCGGTGCCTGCCGCCGCACTGGGGTTCGACCCCGATCCAGGGACCGAATGCCAGGCCCCCAGTTCTATCCGCGATCCGGGTGGGCTCCTTGCGGTGGCCGCCGTCCGTCAGCCACCGTCGTGGCAGCGTGTCCGGGTCACCGACCCGCTAAGCGAGATCTCTCACGCCAGAAGGCCGGGGGTTCACCTCCTTGTGGGAGGGGCCCCCGGCCCGGTCGCGAAGGGCGGAGTTGGCGCCGGTCAGCCGGCGACGGTCATGGTCCCGGCCATGTAACCGACCATCCCCATCGGGGCACCCATGCCATTGGCGCCGTTCCCGCACGGGTCCATGCACTGCCACTCGAAGGTGCCGGGCTTGCCGGTCTTGATGGTGAAGGTGATCCGGGACTGTCCGGCCATGGGAACGTTGATCCCCAGCGCCGGAATCGTCAGGGTGTGGGCGACCAGAGTTGGCGCTAGGTAGCTCATGGTGTGGGCTTTGCCCACAAAGCTGTTGGGGGCCTGGGGATTGATCGGCTGCACCTGCATCGTGCCCCCCACGGTGCCGGTCACCTTGGAGTACTTCACCAGTGGGCCAGTGAGCGGGGTCGCGGTGTCGAAGTCGGTGACCGTCACCTTGACCGTGGAGTCCGCAGGCACGGTGAAGTTGCTGGGAACGTAGGCCGGCCCGAGCGCGCCAGATCCCATCATCTTCCCGGTCACGATCGACAGGTTCAGCGTCGCCTGACTCGTCCCGCTCGACGCCGCCAGCGGAACCGCCGCCTGCGAGATCTTCAGGTGTCCCCCCCACCCCGAGGCGTACCCGCCGATCAGGACCACGGCTGCCATGAGGACCGCCACGATGGCAGCCCCCATCACCCACATCCCGGGTTCACGTTCCTGGTCCGAAGTCGCCGCTGAGGTTCTGACTGCCATGTTGTGATTCCTCTCTTCAGGCACTGCTCGCTGTCTTTCATGCTGATTCGTGCCGGCACCGCCACCAAGGGCGGTAACCGTCGCCGGGCTTAGGTGGATTCACGCGGGTGACGACGGGGCCTTTCGGTCCCGCATCGCCGCGCGCTGGCTATCCTCAGGGTGGAAGCGGTCGCTAAGGACTCAGATAGGAGGCGCACATGAGGCTTGGGGTGCTGACGGGTGGGGGTGACGCGCCCGGGTTGAACGCGGCAATTCGAGCCGTCGCCCGCAAGGCACAGGCCGACGGCCACGAGGTGGTGGGCGTGCACAACGGGTGGGCCGGGCTGGTTCAGGACCAGGGGCTGAGTCCCATCGACCCCCACCAGGTCTCAGGGATCCTCTCGGTCGGGGGGACGATCCTGGGCACCTCCCGAGTGAACCCGCTCGCGGACAAGCAGGCGATGGAAGCCGTCATCAGGCACTTTGAGAGCGCCGGGCTCGGGGCCCTCATCGCCATCGGCGGCGACGACACCCTCTCGGTGGCGCGCGCTCTCGCGGACCAGGGGCTCCCCGTCGTGGGGGTTCCGAAGACCATGGACAACGACCTGCAGGTCACGGAGTACTGCATCGGCTTCGACAGCGCGGTCGCCATCGTCACCGAGGCGCTGGACCGGCTGCACACCACCGCGGCCGCCCACCACCGGGTGATGGTGGTGGAGGTGATGGGAAGGGACACCGGGTGGGTGGCGGTGATGGGCGGGCTCGCGGGAGGCGCCGACATGATCGTGATCCCCGAGTTCCCGGTCGGACTCCAGGACATCACCACCCACCTTCGGGCCCGCCGCGAGCGCGGCCGCGACTTCAGCATCGTCGTGGTGGCGGAGGGCGCCACCGTGGCCGGGCTGACCCAGGCGACAGCCGAGAGCGGGCCCCGCGATGCGTTTGGGCACCTCCTGCTGAGCCGTCGCGGAGTCGGGCCACAACTTGCCGAGGCGATCGAGGCCGAGACCGGCTTCGAAACCCGAGTCACCGTGTTGGGGTACACGCAAAGGGGTGGGGCGCCCACCGCCTACGACCGCATCTGGGCAACCAGGGTGGGGGCGGCAGGCTACGATCTGGCCGTCGCTGGAGAGTTCGGACGCATCCCGGTGAAGCAGGGGGACGGAGTCGCCATCGCCCAGCTGGCGGAGGTGGCGGCAGGGCAGCGCCGGGTGCCCGAGGACCTCTACACGCTGGCCCAGGTCTTCTACTGAGGGTGGAGCGCGCAGCCAGCTCGGCCGCGGCACCGGCCCGCTGAACCATCCTGCCAAGTGGCCTCACCACTTCGCCCTCGGCTCTGGGCTCGGTACCCTGGCCCCCGATGACCCGCTCATTCGAAGGAGACCAAAGTGCCAGATGCGCCCGCCTCACCGCCCACTGACTTCGACTCGCTCGCCAATCTGGCCGTGCCCCAATCCCGGATCGATCGGGCGCTCGGGTACGTCCCCCGGGTTCTATCCAGCAAGGTGCACATCTTCTTTTTGCTCGGGCTGGGCATCTACCTGGTGGTGCTCCCCTTCCTGGGGATAGTGGTCAGCGCCAAGGCGGAGCTGATCGGGGGCAACTACACCAATGTCACCAGTGACATCGGCGCCTGCATCGCCGCCGGCGGCACCCTCCATCTGATCCATCAGAGTCGGCGCCGCCGCCGCCTGGAGGAGGAGCGGCTGCAGCTGACCAAGCAGATGCACCGGCTGCTGTTTCACGTCCATGCGGCGGCCGCCGCTGACCTTGGCGACGATCTCGGTGACTGATGGCGCCCGCGGCCGAGCCTGGCGGCCCGGGGGTGGACATGTTGAGCGCTGGCACGCTCCCCACCCCAGACAGCGCACGGCAGGAATCGCTCGCCTCGGGTCAGGGCCGCGCTGCGCGCGGGCCGTCGACCGCGTCCGTCGATGATCGTCGGCGCCGGACCGGGGCTCGGCCACCTGCTGGACCGTCGGCCGCCAGGAGTCACCTGAGTGCCGGGGCCAAGGAGCACCGGGACGCACCCCCAGCCGGGCCACCTCGCGATCGGCTACCTGCGCAGCCTGCGCCCGGCCCTGCCTTTGCGAGTGTGGATTGTGGTCGCCGGTGGGGCCATCTCCGCCCTCGGTAACGGATTCGTCCTGCCGTACGGATCCATCTACCTGCACGTGGTCCGGGGGCTGCCGATCCCAATCGTCGGAGCCATCCTTTCTCTGTCGGCACTCGCCTCGCTGCTGACGGCGCTGGTCGGTGGCTCACTGGTCGACCGGGCGAGCCCCAAGGCGCTGATCCTGGCCGGGCTCTCGGCCCAGACCATGGGGTTTGCCTACCTCGGCTACGTGGTCAACCTTCCCGAGGCGGCGGGGGCGATGCTGCTCATCGGGATCGGAGCGGGTTGTTACTATCCCGCCATCGCCGCGCTGCTGGCCGCGCTCACGACCAGGGAGGAGCGGACCTCGGCGGCGTCGCTGCAGTACGCCGCCAACAATCTCGGCATCGGGATCGGCGCGATCAGCGGCGGCCTGATTGTCTCCACCGTCCGGCCCGGGACCTTCACCACGATCTACCTCATCGATGCGGCCACATTTGTCGCGTTTTTGCTCTTGGTCGTGGCCCTGGTGCCGTCGGGGAGGGCAGCCTCGGCCGCCGGTCGCCGCAGCGGCTACCTCGAGGTGCTGCGCGACCTCCGGTTCATGGTGGTGGTGGTCTTCAACTTGGTGGTCGTGGTCGGCGCATACGCCCAACTCGACAGCGCAGTCCCGCTCTACGCGCGCGTCTTCCTGGCCGTGCCCACCGCCGCGATCGGCCTCATCCTGGCCGCGAACACGGGCTTCATAGTGCTCGCCCAGCTGCCCATCGCCCGCTTCGTACGGGGACTGCCCCGAACCAGGACCCTGATGCTGGCGGCCGCCGCCTGGGCCAGCGCCTGGCTCATCGGTGAGGTCGCCAGCTGGGAGCGGGGCCTGGCCGCGGCCGCCCTGTTGGGGCTGTTTGCGGTCGCGTTCGGGGCGGCGGAGTGTCTCCTCAGCTCCACCATCGGCCCTCTGGTCGCCGACATGGCAAGACCGGCGGCCAGAGGACGTTACATGGCAACCTTCAACCTCTCCTGGTCGGTGGGTCTCATCATCGGCCCCGCGGTTGGCGGGCTGGTGGTCGGGTCGCAGCTGCGGCCGGGGATGTGGGTGTTGTGGGCCACCGTCTTCCTGGGCCTGGCAGTCGGGGCGGGCAAGCTCGGGCACCACCTGCCGAACTCAGTGAACCTGCCGCCGCCGCGGACCGCCTGACCCTCGCGGCGTTCGCATCGACCCTTTGGCCCGGGTGGTGCACAGGTCCCTGCCCCGGGACCGGGTTGGTTGCTCTAAGATTCCCTCCACAACCGAATAGCCCCTCGGGCGAATGGGAATCCGGTGCGGGGACGTGCCCAAATCCGGAGCTGTCGCGCAACTGTGAGCGGGGAGCCTCTGCCAGAGTGCCACCGGGAACGATCCTGGGAAGGCGGCGATGAGGCAGCGATCCGCGAGCCAGGAGACCGGCCCGAGCGGGTGCCGAGCATCCCCCGCGCGCAACGGGAAGGAAGGCCCCAGGCGGCGGGCCCATTTTCAGCGTGGGGCCAGAGCAGCCGCCAGGAGGTGGAGACGATGAGGTCGTCTCAAGTGGCCAGCGCGATACTGGCCCCGATGTTCGCGGCGGTGCTGTTGGCGGGTTGCGGCGCCACGTCGGCGGCCACGACCGGGCCCCGATCCCAGTGCGGGAGCGGCAACCGGGTCGAGGTCGTGGTTGAACTGGCCAGCAAGAAGGTCGTGGAGAGCTGCGTCAACTTCAAGGGTCCCGAGATCCCGGCCCAGACCGCCATGAAGCGAAGCGGGATCGAGTACGCCGAGCAGCACTTCAGTTTCGGCAACGCGGTGTGCCAGATCGACCACGAGCCCAGCTCGTACAGCAGCTGCTTCGCCTCCGGCAAGCCCTACTGGGCCCTCTTCGTCTGGACTGGGAAGGGCCCCTGGAAGGTGGCTCAGGTCGGGGTCACCGACATCAAGCTGCGCAACGGGGACGCCTTGGGCTGGCACTTCGGCAGCGGCACCCCGGGGGCTCCGCCCAAGCCACCCTTGAATAGCTGACAAGGTCATGAACGCGCGGGCCCTGCTGCTGTGGGTCGGCGCGGTCCTGCTGCTCTCCCTGGGGAGTGAGGACCCGATCTATCGGGTCCTCACTCTGGCGGCGGCGGCAGCGGTTCTGGCCCGCCATCGCCGCCCGGGAACGAGCCTGTTGCCGGTGATCCGTTGGGTCGGGGTGGTCTGCCTCCTGGCGGTGGTCTTCAACCTCTTGCTCAGCCACACCGGCCAGGACGTGCTGGTGACCCTGCCCGGGTGGCTGCCGGCCTTGGGCGGACAGCTCACGATCGAGGGTGCGGTGTACGGAGGCGACATCGCGTTGGGGCTGGGGGCCTGCCTGCTGGCGGCCTCCACCCTGGGGCTGGTGGTGGAGCCCCAGCAGCTGATCGACGCCTTACCCCGCGCGCTCCACCGCACGGGCGCCGCCCTGGGCGCTACCACCAGCCTGCTGCCACGGCTGCGCACCAGCTTCCTGGCCGTGCGCGAAGCCCAGACCATGCGGGGCTGGCGTCCTCACGGGCTGCGCTCCGTGACTGCGGTCGCGGTCCCGTCGGTGCTGACCGCGATCGAGGGTTCGGTGCTGCTTGCGGAGGCGATGGAGGCCAGGGGCTTCGGTACGGGTGCCCGGACCAACGCGTTCCCGGTTAAGTGGAACCGGCTCAGCGTGATGGTTGGCGCAACCTCCACAGCAGCCATGGTCCTGTTCGTCATCGGGCTGCTCAGTGGCGGCGTCTCGAACTGGCAACCCTACCCGAGCCTGGTCGTGCCAGGGCTGACCTGGATGCCCACCCTGGCCTGCGCCCTGCTGGCGGCTCCGGGGGCGCTGACATGAGCGCAATCGCGCGCTTCCACGACTTCAGTTACTGGTATCCAGGCGCGAACCAACCTGCCCTGGCGGAGCTGGAAGCGGCGCTCCAACCGGGCCTGGTGCTGCTTACCGGGGAGTCCGGTGGCGGCAAGTCGACTCTGCTGCGCTGCCTGGATGCCCTGGTTCCCCACTTTCATGGGGGCCGGGCGCGCGGCGAGGTCCAGGTGCTGGGCCAGAGCCTGCGCCACATCACCCCGCGCCAGCTCGCCCGGCACGTCGCCATGGTGTTCCAGGAGCCCGAGCGCCAGATGGTGATGCCGGTGGTGGAGCAGGAGGTGGCATTCGGTCCGGCCAACCTGGGCCTCGGGCGGGCTGTGGTGCGGCGGCGCGCGGAGGCGGCGATGGACTCCCTGGGGATCTCCCACCTGGCCGGCCGCCGCCTGGACGCGATCTCAGGCGGGGAGCTGCAGAGGGTGGCCCTGGCAGGGGCGCTGGCGATGGCCCCGGAGCTGCTGGTGCTGGACGAGCCCACCTCCCAGCTGGATCCCGCCGGCGCCGACCTGCTGGGACGGTGCCTCACATCCCTGGTCAGGGAGGGCGTCAGCGTGGTGGTCGCCGAGCACCGGCCGGACCGCGTCCCGGCGATCGCCACCCAGGAGCTGGCCATGGTCGGCGGCCGGTTACTGCCGGCCCGTCTCGATGTCACCTGGCCCACTCGCCGTGCGCGGACGGCCCGCGGGGGCGATGTCGCCTGGGCAGCTGACGATCTGGCGATCGGCCATGGGTTCCCGCTGCTGCAGAATCTCAACCTCAGCTGCCGGCGCGGGGAGGTGGTCGCCGTGACCGGCGCCAACGGCGCCGGCAAGACAACCCTCTTGCGGACGGTGGCGGGGCTGCTTCCGCCCCTGTCCGGGATGGTGGAGCGGAGCCCCGGTCGGGCCGCCTACCTGCCCCAGGAGCCCGGCTCCCTCCTGCACCAGGCGACCGTGCGCAAGGAGGTGGAGCAGACCGCCAGATGGCTGAAGCTGCCCCTGGAGGTCGACCCGATCCTGCGACAGTTCGCGATCTCGGAGCTGGCCGATCGCGACCCGCGCGACCTCAGCACCGGACAAAGGCAGCGGGTGGCCCTCGCTGCGGTGCTGATCGGTTCGCCCGTCAGCGTCTTCCTGGACGAGCCCACCCGGGGGGCTGACCAGCCCGCTCGCGAGATGCTGATCTCCGCCATCGACGCGTTGGCGGAGTCGGGGGCGGCGGTGCTGGTGGCGACCAGCGACCGTGACTTCGCTGAACATGTCGGTGACTCCACCTGGGTCGCGGAATCTAGCGGTCTCACCCGGATGACGGCTGCCCCGGCGTGATCCTCATCGTCATCAGCCTGCTCGGGATCGGCCTCTTTCTCTGGCCGTTCTCGGGCTTGGGACTGCCGGCCAGCACCCCCGCCTTGGCGATCGGGCTGGGCACCCTCCTCGGGCTCCTCGCCTTCGAGGTCGGGACTCGCAGGATGAGCACCCGCGCGTTCGCGCTGCTGGCCGCCCTCAGCGCCGCCGACGCCGCTCTGCGAGCGGCCCTGGTCACCGGGATCGCGGGCTTCAGCCCGATCTTCCTGCTGGTCCTGTGCGGTGGCTACGCGCTGGGCCCGGAGTTCGGATTCTTAGTTGGTGCGGGCTCACTGCTGACCTCGGCGCTGGTCACCGGGGGGCTGGGGCCCTGGGTCCCGTACCAGCTCTTCGCGGTCGGCTGGGTGGGAATGCTCGCCGGCATCGCCGGCAGCTGGCGCCGCAGTGGGCGCCCCACCCGGCTCGATGTCGCCTTGCTGGCAGGGGTCGGCATCGTGACCGGATTCGGGTTCGGGGCGGTGATGGATGTCTGGAACTGGACCTTCTATGCAGGGTCCGGGCAGCTGGGGTGGACCCCCCATCTGCCGCCGCTGGTGGCCCTCCACCGGTTCGCCGGCTACTACCTGCTGACATCCTTGGGTTACGATTCCTTTCGGGCGGTCGGCAACGCGCTGATGGCGCTGCTCCTGGGGCTGCCGATCCTGGTGGGACTGCACCGGGTGGGTCAGCGACTGCAGCTGTCGTGGCCGCTACCCGAGGCGACTCCCCTCTCAGCGCAGGCGGCGCACCACCAGGCTGCCCGCGAGCTTGTCGTGCCAGCCCTGGCGCCGGAGATCCAGGGCCGCCCAGCCGAAGCCAACCAGGCCCGACGCGAGGTCGAGTAGGTACCCACAACTGCGGACGAAGCTCCGCCGGAGGCCCAAACGCCCGCCGTCCTCCGCACGCACCACCTTGGCTCCGACCAGCCACATCCCGGGGGTCCGCTCCAGGGCCGTCCAGAAGGAGGTGAAGTAGGCCGGTGGGACCAGCAGGGTGAGGGCGGCCAGATGGGCTGCCCCAGCCACCGGCCCGAGGCCCAAGAACAGTCCGGCGATAAGGATCAAGTCCACCCAGAGCCCGGCGGCCCGGGCCCAGAATCGAGCGTAGCCATAGCCGGGGAAGGGATTGCGGCTGCGCAGCTGGACCAGTGCCTCCCAGGGGTTGCCGGGCGGTCCGGCACTTCCAGGGAGGTCAGCCAGCGCGGCGCTGAGCTCGCCCCGGGTCCGGGCGCCGTAGACGATCTCGGTCCGCTCCCGCAGCTCATCCAGCGTCAGCCGGCCCGCTGCATGCTGCTCGACCAGTTGCGCCGCGGCCGTCTCCCGCTCCTGATCCGAGACCAAGAGCGACTCTGCCGAGCGCCGGGCGAACCAGAGGCCGTACACCTGCAGCGGGGGACGCCGGGGATCCGGCGGCCGCGCAGACACGATCAACCGGCGGGGGGAGCCCCGGTTCGGCCGAGCTCCCAGTCCTGGGCCAGCAGCCCCATGTACAGCAGGTCGAGGCGCTGCCCGTCGCGCAGGACCCGCTCCCGCAGGCGCCCCTCCTCCACGAACCCGAGGCGACGGTAGAGGGCGATCGCGGGCTGGTTGTCGGCGATGACGTCGAGGCTCAGGCGGTGCAGCCCCAGCTCATCGAAGGCATATCTGAGGGCTAGGCGCATCGCCTCGGTCCCGAAGCCGCGGCCGCGATCGCGGGGATCTCCCAGCCCAATGGCCACCCAACCATGGCGGTTCGGCCACTCGATCCCGACGATGGCGACGAAGCCGACCAGGCGGTCGTCCTCCAGGGTGCGGATGCGAAACTCGAAGTTGCTCGAATCCTCACCCAGTGACTCATCCCGTTCCCGGAAGTGGTCGGGCGCCAGCGGCCGGGGGGCGTCCGTGTCCTGCAGGCGCCGGTAGTCGGCGTCCTCGCTCCAGCGCGAGAGGATCTCCGAGTCCTCCTGGCGGGGCGCGCACAGCCGGATCCGGGAGCCGCGAAACAGATCGGACGACATTTAACTCCCTCAGTGGGACCGGCCAGAGAATTAGGAGGCGAGTATGCCAGAGGAGGGCCCGACCGCCGCCCGACCGCCTGGGGAGGGCGCCGTCGACCGTGGTTCACCAGCGCACCTCGCCTCTGGTCCTGCCGGCCCTGCGCTCTGCCTTCGGCCGCCGCTCCTCCAGCGGCTGCCGGAGGCCTTGCAGCAACCGCTCTTCCGGCGCTATCTCCTGGGGCTGGGACCGTTGTCCCTGGGCACCTGGATGCAGCTGGTGGCGCTGGGCTACCTGACCCTGCAGGTGACGGGCTCGGTGGCCGCCGTCGGTCTGGTGGGAGCGGCCGACGGGATTCCGGCGGTCCTGCTCTCCATCCCCGCGGGGGCTGTCGGCGATCGGTTCCCGCGCCGGTGGGTGCTGTTGGTGGCGACCGGGTCCCTCGGCCTGACCGCACTCGGGCTCTCCCTGGCCGCCGGGCTGGGACGGGCATCCCTGCCGGTGCTCATCGGCGCCGCGATCTGCTTTGGGGCGGCGGATGCGTTCAACGGGCCGACCCGCCAAGCCCTGATCGCCGACCTGGTTCCCCGGCCGCAGCTGGTGGGAGCCGTCACCGTCACCAGCAGTGTGGGCAGTGCCGCCCGGATCGTGGGACCCGCGGTGGCGGGGGTGCTGCTGGGAACCCTGGGAGCGGCCAGCTGCTTTCTGGCCATGGCGGCCAGCGTGCTGCCGCTCCTGATCGCCCTCGGCCGTGGGCGCTGGCCGGCTGCCAGGACCACCTCCACCGAGATGGGAGCACTGGGAAGGGTCTGGGAGGGGATTAGCTGGAGCCGATCCAACCCCCTGGTGCGGTCGGTGCTGCTGGGCAGCCTGACGCTGGGGGTCCTGGGAATCGGCTACATGCCGTACCTGCCGGTGTTCGCCCGCGACCAGCTGCACGGCGGGGGCCAGGTTCTGGGTCTCATGTACAGCGTGGGCGGGATCGGGGCCCTGGCAGGGGGCCTGGCGCTCAGCCTGTTCAGCCGGCGCGTCCAGCGGCGTCAGCTGCTGCTCTTCGCCGCCCCCTTCTACGCGGCCAGCCTGTTCGGGCTCACCCGGGCTCCCTACCTGGGGCTGGCGCTCCCCTGTCTGGCCGGGATCAGCCTCGGCTTCATGGCTGCCAACACCGCCATGCTGACCAGTCTGCAGGCGGCGGCTCCGGCCGAGATCCGGGCCCGGGTGATGTCCCTGTACAGCCTCGCCTACGCTGGTGGCGGCCCCCTGGGGACCCTGCTGTACGCCGCGCTGAGCCGGATCGTCCCCCTGTTCTCCGCCATCGCGGCGGGGGCCGTGGTGGTGGGGGTGGTGCTGCTCTGGACCGCGACCCGGCCCGAGCTGCGAGCCCTTCCCTGAGCGCCAGATATCCTCTGCTGATGGGTCTTGAGTTCCGCCCGATCCGGCCAGAAGAGCTCCCGCTTCTGGCCGAGGTCAACCTGACCGCGTTCGGGGAGAATCTGGATCCCTGGCACACGGGGTGGTTCGAGAGCCACTTCGAGGGCGCGCTGACCATGGCCGCCTTCGATGACGGGGTGATGGTGGGCAGCTCGATGAGCCTGCCGGTCACGGTCGGGGTCCCCGGGGCCACCGTCGCCGCCGCCGGCGTCACCGCCGTTGGAGTTCTCCCCACCCACCGGCGCCAGGGGATCCTCCGCCGGATAATCGACCGGCTGTTGGGGGAAGCCCGCGCCCAAGGGCTGCCGCTGGCGGTGCTCTGGGCCAGTGAGGGCGGCATCTACTCCAGGTTCGGGTTCGGGCCGGCCGCCCGCTCCCTGGGGATGGAGCTACAGCACCCGAAGGCGTCCCTTTTGCCCCGGCCTCGGATCGGGCGGATCCGGATGGTCTCGCTGGAGCAGGCCCGCCAGATCCTGCCCGCGGTGCATGAGAAGGTCGTACGTCAGCGCCCCGCCATGATCTCCCGCGACCAGATCGGGTGGCGGTATGCGCTCTCCAACGACGACCCCCACCTGGCTCCCGGCGAGAGCCGACTCTTCACGGTGGTGCACGAGAGCGCGGGCGGTGTCGATGGGTATCTGGTCTACCGCGTCCGGGGGGACTGGACCCCCCGGGGTCCGGAGAACACCTTGATCGTGGTCGAGATGGTGGCGGAGAACCCCCACGCCACCGCCGAACTCTGGCGCTACTGCACCGAGGTGGACCTAGTGCGCCGGATCGAGGCCAAGGGGCGGGGCGCCAGGCCGGTCGATGACCCGATCTGGTGGCTGCTGGCCGACCCCCAGGCGCTGGTCGCGACCGCAACCATCACCCTTTGGGCGAGTGTCCTGGACGTGCCCGGGCTCTTCGAGGCCCGCCGCTACCGCTGCGACGGCGGGCTCACCCTGGCCGTCGAAGCAGGTGACGGCGGCCCCTCGGCCGGCTACCGTCTGGAGGTGAGTGGGGGGGTGGGACGGTGCCGTCCCGCGGCCGGGCCCGCGGACATCCACCTGGGTTGGTCCGAGCTGGGATCTCTCAGCCTGGGGATGCCCTGTCTCTCCCAGCTGGTCGCGGCGGGTCGAGTCCGGGTTACCGAAGCCGCGGTGGTCCGGGAGGCGGACAGGATCCTGAGCTGGGACCCTGCCCCCTGGTGCTTCGAGGACATCTGAGTCTGCTGCGGGAGCCAAAGGCATCGCGAGCAGGGCCACCGGAGCCTGCGACCGGCCGTGCTCAGGTCGGCGTGACGTCCACCAGCCGGTGCACGCGCCAGGGGGAGGACCTGGTGTCGAGATCCACCTCCAGCTCGTGCAGGCCGGCTCCGGCGCTGGTCGCTGCCTCCGGATACTGACAGATGGTCAGGTCCTCAAATCGAAGCCGCAGCCAGCACCGGCCGGGACCGGCCGGCGGGCGCCGGCTGAGCATCCATGACAGTCCCGACCGGGCCGGCAGCAGCCGCCCACCCTCTTCCCGAATCGCCGCGGCGGCCGCCAGCATCTGGCCCAGCAGAGGGGGCGCGAGGAACTGCGCCAGCGCGAGGTCGTCAGCCTGCGCGATCGCGCGCTCCAGGCCGTCTGCCAGCTCACGCAGCTGCTGGGTGGTCTGCATCTCGCCATCTTGCCTGGCCCGCCTGATCCTGCCCCAACCAAGATCAACCCGGTCTCTAGCTGCCATGCCCACCCACGCCCGATCCCAGTCGGGTGAGCTGCTCCGCCAGGGCAAAGCTGGCCGCGCGCATCCTGCGGTCGACCACCGCCATGGGAACCCGCCGGGCCTCGGCGACCTGCGCTGCGCCGGGGGCCCAGGGCATGCCCATCACCTCGATCCCCTCCCGGGCCAGCTCCTCGCGCAGCTCCTGCCACCCCGATTTCGCGTGCGCGACGGCCAGGCAGCCCCCCCGGGTGAGGGCCGAGTTCTGCTCGACAAAGGTCACCGTGCGGACGCAGCTGCGGCGCTGGCTCTCTCCAGGTCCGGTCGGGATCAGGGCCGCCGAGGCCTTCTCCAGCCAGAACCGCTGGATCACCGACTCCGGGCTGAGGCAACGGCCGAGGTCAACCACGATCACCCGGAATGCCGGCTGCAGCACGCGCTGGAAGAGATAGTCCAGATGCTCGCGCCCGACCGGAGCGGATCGGCGATCCCGGAGGGCTGCGAAGAGGCACTGGAAGTCGAGCGCCTGGGCCGTGAAGAGGTAGCTGTCCAGATTGGCGGCACCCTCACACAGTTCCGCCAGGTGGAGCACCAGCTGGTCCAGACGGGCAAGGGGAGCGAGGTCGTGCCCTGCGCGGCAACCCCCCAGGAGCAGGTCGAGGTCGGGGCTGGCCCAGTCCCCGTCGACCAGCAGCGCCCTGGCGGGGCTCTGCCGTCGCCCGAACGCCCAGGCGCAGTTGAGGGCCAGGGCGGATCCGCCGATTGCCCCCTTACCGCCCACGACCGCCACCACCAGGGGGTCAGGGCCAGGTGTCGGGGCACCCAATGTCGCCACCGCCAGGTCCTCACCCACGTGCTGGCGGAGCATCCCTGGACGCCGAGAACGAAGGGCTGTGGACACCCCGCGCCACAGCCCGAGCGGCCCCGCGGGCCCGACCACCATTCGGGCCGGCGCCGGTTCGGCGAGCAGGAGCAGCGGGTGGCGGGGAAGAGGCCGGTGGGGACGTGAAGTCGAGTTGTACCAGGTGAGGCGACCGCCCGGCTCGGGTGGCGGTGGTGGGGGGGTTCGGGTGCCGGCCTGCATCAGCAGGTCGCCCCCGCGGGACTTCCCGTCACAACCGGAGTCGCATAGCCATGAGCCAACCAGGCGGTGGCCTGAGCCTCGATCCGCAGCTGGGACCAGGGGCCGAGACCAAGCAGGGGCATCTGCCCGCTCCGCCAGACCAGGACCGCGATCCCCTGCTCCACGCCGATCACCCCCAGGAACCGCTGGCAGCGGGTACGCACGGCCAGCACACATCCCTGCGGTCGGCCGGCGAGCGGGCGCAGCGGGACCGAGGCCTCGGTCACGCAGCGGCCTGCGACTCCCGACAACTGGGCGGAGACCACGGAGGTGACCACCCCAGCGGCACCCCCGATGCCGTTGCCGCAGTCACCTCGACCGAGAGGGGCCTCGCACACGGCGAATTCGCCGGTGGTCTTGAGGAGGTTGACGTTCACAGCCTGGGACCCGGCCTCGGCCGCGGCCTGTGCGGTGGCGATCAGCTGAGCGTGATCCAGGAGCAGGACTCCACCATCCACCGCCAGGGCGGTGACCGGGAGCAGAAGCAGCGGCAGCAGCAGCGCGAACAGGGGCAGGAGCTGGCCCGTCTGGCAGGCCCTCGGGCGCTCAGCAATCATCGCCGGTCGGATCCTGCGCGGGATCGCGGCTTCGAAACGGGTCGATCTTCTGAACCGAAGAGGCGCTGAGGCGAGGCGACATCCAGTTCCCCACGACGGGGATCCAATCGAGGTTGGGACGGTAGGCGATCACCACCTCCACATCTCCGTCCGTCAACCCGGCCCGGTCGGGCGGGCCACCGATCCGGCAGAAGCTGTCCAGGGCAGCGCCGTATCCGAACCAGATGTCGGAAGAGCCGCCGCCCAGGGCGGTCGGCATGGCGAGTTTGTCGGGGACGGGGCCGACACAGTGCCCGCCATTCAGCTGCCGGATCGGGCCAGCGAGCAGACCGGAGCTCTCCTGCTCCACCACCTGGAGCTCTTGGGTCGCCTCCTGGCAGGCGCGCTGAGAGTCGATGGCGCGGGCTGCCACCAGCGCGGCTGCGGAGCTGGCGGTCTCAAGGGCCATCTGCGTTCGCGCCAGCTGCACGACAGCCACCGAACCCAGCCCCAGGAGAAGGGTCAGGGGCAGCACCAGCGCCAGCTCCAGCATCGCCTGGCCAGTAGCCCACTCGCGCGGCCCGCCTATGAGAAGGCCTCCACCGCCAATCGGAGCCGGCTCCCGACCGGGATCGTCCCCGGACCGGCGGAGCCGACCCAGGGGACGATGGCCCTGAGCCCACCGGCCACCCACACATCCACGGCGCGAGGCGGCCAGGAGGTGTAGGCGGCGCAGATGACCAGCCGGCCGGCGACGGCGGGGCCATGGCAAGCGGCCATGCCAGCCGCCACCCCAAAGCAGCGCGTCTCATGACAGTTGGGGTTCTGGGGACCGTCCAGGTCGCTGGGGATGGGGCCGAAGGCGAAGGTGGAACCGGCACCGCTGGGGACCTGGTCACAGGGTTCCTCGGTCCCGGGCTGCGGCACGCCGGCCCGATAGCGCACACAGTAGAGCGACTTCCAGCAGCCGGTGCCCGCCTGCTGACAGACGCCGACGGTCGCCATTCCCGCCACCTCGGACGAGAGCGCGGACCGCGCCGCCAGCACTCCGCTCATGAGGGTCCCTGCCGGGTTGGCGCTGAGCAACGCCCCGGAGGCCACCCTCGCGCCCGCGAGGGTGGCCGTCTGGACCCCCTCCTCCGCGAGCGCGGTGAGGCCGAGCTGGACCGCCCCCAGGGTCGCCAGCAGAAAGACCGTGACCCCCAGGGCCATCTCGACCATGGACTGCCCCGCCTGCCGCCGCCTCAAGACAGCGCCCCTGACAAACGTTCCAGCGCCGGGTAGAGCACGATGACCACGAAGGGGAGCAGGATGCAGGTGGCAACCGGCAGCAGCATCGTGACCAGGGCCCGGCGCCCCCGGGCGGTGAGGTCGTCGCGCTGGCGGTCACGGAGTCCGCGGGCCAGCCTCCCCAGTGGAGCCGACGAGGAGATCCCCTCCTGACGCTGGAGTCTGACCACGGCGGCGAGCGCGGCCAGAGCCGGGGTGGCGAGCTCGTCTGCAGCCCGTTCCAGCTGGACGTCCAGGGGCGGGGTGCCGGGAGCGGCCGACCCTGCCAGACAGGCGCGGAGCACCTGAGCCGCCTCGCCCCGGACCCGGCTCACCACCAGCTCCATCGCCCGGCGGGAACTGACGCCGCCGCCGCTCTGCTCCAGGGACATGAGGTCCACCAGGATCGGGATCTGCGCGGCGATCGCGGCCCGGCGCCGTGCCCCGGCGCGGAGCAAGCGCGACAGGTCGAGCAGCCCCGGCGCGAGACCCGCCAGGAGCATCACCGACCAGGGGACGAGTCCCAGTATGACCGGGGCGGTGAGGAGGCATGCCACCAGGGCGAAGACCAGCACCCAGCCCGCGATCACCTCGTCGGGCTGGTTCTCCCGGCCGGCGGCTCGCAGCCTGACCGAGAGCCAGGCGGCCGCGCTTGGAGGAACCGCGACGCCGACGGCCCGGCCAAGGGCCGCGGTCAGCGCCCCCAGGGGCCCCCGGGGCCCAACCGCGGCTGGCGTCATGCGGGTGGACGCCCGAGTGTCGAGCCAGTCATCCAGCCTCCGGCGGTGCGGCCAGCCCGCGAATATGGCCACGGTGGCGAGCCCCAGCAGCGCCGCCCCCGCCACCCCATAGAGGAGCGGGACGGCCGGCATCGCATTCGGCAGCATCAGACCGGCACCAGGCGGGGTCACGAAGTTCTCCGAGCCGCTGCCAGCTCCGAGCTGGCGCCGTCCTCGACCGTGTTCGCTCCCCCTTCCGGGGCGGGAACTATCTGGTCGAGGTCGTTGAGCCTCAGGATCCTGGTCATCCATAGGTATCCGACCACGATGAGCGCCAGCAGGCCACCGAGGACCAGCTGGCCGCCGAGCGAGTGATAGGGCTGCAGATAGGCGGGATTCACCACCCTCAGCACGGCGATCAGCAGCAACGGCATGAGCGCGATCACCAGCGCCCCCAGCCGCCCCTGGGCCTGCTCCGCGCGCATCTGGTCCTCGGCGGCCTGGATCTGATGGGCGGCGCGCGCAAGCTCATCCAGCAGCGGGGCGATCCGCCCCCCCGAGCGCCCACCCACCGTCAGCGTCGTGGCGATCAGGGTGAAGAGGGGCTGTCGCATCCGGAGGTCGGCCTCCAGCAGCGCCCGCTCAAGTGAGACCTGCTGCGACCTCGCCACCACCAGCGCGAGCTCAGGCCGGAGGTCCACCGGTCCGCTCTCAGCGAGCGCCTTGAGCGCCTGGCGCACGCCGTGGCCGGCGGGGAGCAGCTGTGCCAGCAGGTCGACCGCCGCCACCAGCTGGTCTCGGACGCGGGCACGCGCGACCGCCCGGCGCCAGCCCTCGAGCGCCTGCTCCATCACGGCGCCGAGCCCGGCCATGATCAGAGCGGGGATCGGAAGGCCGAGGATCGCCCAGGCCGCCAAACCCACCGCGGCAGCGGCCAAGAGACTGGGCCCGCCCGCCGCCGCCAGGTCGCGCGCCGCCGGCAGGTACCACCTCCGGGGTGCCCGGGCGGCGGGGGCATCGACATCGGGGGCTCCGATGTTCCAGATCATCAGGGCGGCCGCCAGCGCCGCCACCACGGCCAGCAACACCAGCAGGATCGCGACGGAGACGCTCGTCATCACACACTCGGAGAGTCGAGCAGCCGGCCCAGCAGGCTGTTGACCGCGATCCCGGCCCCGTCGAGTTTGTCCTGGATCTTGGGTGGCAGGTCGTCGAGCCGGGTCAGATCCCACGCCCAGGTGCCGCGCGCCCGCTGGTAGTGGCACACGCTCTCGAGCAGCGGCAGATCACCCTCGACCTGTCCGGTGACCAATCCCACCGCCTGGATCACGCGCTGGTCGACGCCGTCCGGCCGCCGCATCCGTCCCAGATGGATCACCAGATCCACCTTGGCGGCCAGCTCGCGGGCGATGGCGCTGGGGTCGGCCCGCGCCTGGGCTGGATGACGGCGGATCAGCCCCGCCAAGCGCAGCAGCGCGTCGCGCGCGCTGTTCGCATGCAGGGTGGTGCCGCTCCCATCGTGGCCCGTCCCCATGGCGTCCACCACGTCGAGCGCCTCAGCGCCGCGGCACTCGCCAACAAAGATCCGGTCCGGGCGCTGGCGCAGCGCGTTGCGGACCAGCTGCTGGATGGTGACCTCCCCGCGGCCCTCAGTGTTGGCATCGCGCGCCTCCAGGGAGATCGTGTTCTTGCGCCCTCCCTGAGCGGTGCGGAGATGCAGCTCGCGCTGGTCCTCGATGGTGATGACCCGCTCCCACGCCGGCACCTCGCCGATGAGCAGGCGCAGCAGCGTGGTCTTGCCGGAGCCGGTGCTGCCGGAGACGATCACGTTGAACCGGGCCCGCACCGCCGCCTGGAGCAGCGGTATCAGCTCCCAGGGCAGGGTCGCCACCTGGGCCAGGTCAGCCAGCCGACCGAAGCGGGCGAGCTGGTGGCGGCGGATGGTGACCGCCATGGGCGTCGCCACCGGGGGCAGGACGGCGTTGAGACGGGAGCCGTCCTCCATGGTGGCGGTGACCATCGGACTGGCCCGGTCCAGATGCGCGGAGCCCGAGCCCAACAGGCGCTGGACCGTGGCCAACAGGGCCTCCTCGCTCTCGAAGTGGATGCTGGAGGTCTGCTGGCTCCCGTCCCTGACCACCAGCACCTCGTCCGGGCCGTTGACGATCACCTCCTCAACCAGGGGGTCGGCCAGCAATTCCGCCAGCGGGCCGAGCGGCGAGACCTGAGCCAGCAGACGCCGACGCACCTCCTCGTATCCCTGCGCGGTCAGGATCGGACGCCGCCGATGGGGGGCGACCGAGTGGTAGTTGCGGATCTCGCCCTGCACCAACTCTGCGATCCAGCTGCGATCGTCTGGCTTGAGTTCGGTGTCGGAGCGCCGCTCCAGCTCGGCGGCGACCCTCGCCCGCAACGCGGTCAGCAGCTCGCCCTCCACCGCACTGAGGGCGTCCAGCCCCGGCTCGGGCAGATCGGGGGCGGTCACGCTCACGAGCTCGCTCCGGTCCGCTCCATCACCCCGGTGGGTGCCCTGCGGCTCAGGTCCGAAGCGGACCTCACCTCGGTCTCCACGGCCAGGTGCGCCAGCACCGCCTTGGCAGCCGCTCGCAGAGGGGCCCGCAGCTGCCCCTCCGCAACCGCCGGCCGCTGCGCCGCTTCGGCTCTCAGGGAGGCCAGGCGGTTGAAGGGGATGGTGGCGACCAGAGGCATCCCGTAGCGACGCAGGAACGCCGATTCCGAGGTCGCCAGGGTGCCCGGGCCCGCGCCATTGAGAATCGCCAGGTTAGGTTTGGCGCGCAGCGGATTGGCCAGGGGGGACCGCACCACCCGATCAAAGAGATCCACCCCGACCGGAGTGGGCGCGACCACCCAGCAGAGGGCCTGACATCGCAGCGCATGGGCCGCGGTCAGATGGGACCCCAGCGGCCCCAGGTCGACGACGATCAGCTCATGGTCCTCGCTGAGCAGGGTGGTCACGGCGTCGAACACCTCGGGCGCGACCGCGCCGGCTCCCGCCGGCTCAAACGCGCCGCCGAGGACATCCAGCGGGCCGCTCCTCTGCAGGTGCCGCTCCACGAGCTGACGGTCGAGGGGGCGCACGTTCGCCTCGTGCGCGAGGTAGGCCAGCGATCTGTCCTCCTTCAGGTTGAGGCGCACCGCCACGGTGCCGAGCCCCCCACCGGCTTCGATCAGCGCCACCCTGAACCCGTTGGCAGCCAGCGCCCAGGCGACGTTCAGGCTGACGAACGTCGTCCCAGGTGACCCGCCCGCTCCGAGCACGCCCAGGGCCCGAGGTGGTCGGGGCCCGAGAGCGTTGGGGTCGAGGGAGTCGACTGGGTGGGACCTCTCCTGCACCCGCCGCAGGCGTCCTGGGAAGGCCATCAGGATCCCGAAGTCGCCAGGGGGGGCCGGCATGCTCCTTCTCGGCCCGAGCCCGCAATCGCCTGCAGCGCTCCCTGGGGGCTGGAGACCGAGCTCTCTGAACCAGGGCATGCGGGGCCGTTGGCGGCAACCGCCCAGATCGCCTGGGTGGTGTCGAGCAGGAGCCACGGGGCCACCTGCGTCGGCGAGACGGTGATGGTTATCTGGTGGGCTGGATAGTTGACCGCCACCACCCGGATCGACTGGGCCAACGGCATCACGCAACCGGCGGTGGACGCGCCTCCACAGAGATTTGAGCTCGGCGACGCGCCTGGCCCGGACACCGCCAGCAGATCCACCAGGCTCCCCGGCTGGAGATCGTTGGGCATGAATGCCAACGTCAGGGTGACCTCCCGCTGGCCGGCCGCTGCGCCCATCTCCAGATCGCTGCGCAGGATGACGGTCCCCGCGGGGATGTCGACCAACGCGATCGCTCCCTGGACCGACGAGAAGTCATGTTCGGGAATGGTGTCGGCAAGCGCGCTCGGCTGCATGTGGACCAGCGCTCCCCCGGCGGCCAGATCATAGGTGTTGGCCTGGAGGGCGGTCCCCGCCGGGAGGTTGCGGGCCGCGACCAGGACTCGCTGTTCCCCGGTTTGAAGCTGAACCGCGATCAGGAGGAAGGCGGTCAGCGCGGCGCAGAAGGTGATCAGCCCCACGGCCAATGCTATCTTCCGCCTCACCGCTCCGCCTCCCTCATCGCGGCAGCCCCTCCCCCCGGGGCACCACCGGCGCCCACGCACCGGTGCATGGGATTTTGCTCCACCTGGCCGACGGATGGGAACCCATCCCGGTGTTACGCATCCGTAACATCGACGGCCAAGCGCGCCCCTCAACGGCGGTCCGAAGTTCAGGCCGCACCGCGCAACTCCCGCGCGTCACTGCATCGACGCAGCTTGGCCATGCCGCGCTTGTAGAGACCCCGCACCCTCTCCTTGGGCACACCCCAATCGCGCGCGATCTGCTCGGTGCTCTTACCCTCAAGTACGTGGGCACGCACGACTTCCGCCTGGCCCGGCGTCAGGTGGCTCAGGACCCGAGCCACCGTCTCGCGCTGCACCAGACCCAGGCTGGGGTCCGACCCCTGGTCCGCGAGCGCCCGGTGTCGGGGGTTGACGTCCAGCAGCAGCTCCAGCGGCATGCCCGCGTGGCGCTGCCGGACCAGGTCCGCCTCCCAGCGGTGGTGCCAACGATGGAAGGCGATGCTGCGGAGCCAGGCGCGCAGCACGGCCTCACGCTCCCCCTGGAACGAGTGCAGCCTGGTGAGCGCGGTGACGAACACGTCCTGGACCAGGTCAGCCCGGTCTTCCGGGGGCCGCCGCCGGAAGCATCGTTCGACGTCGTCCTTGAAGGTCTGGAACATCCACTCCACCGCGTCCGGTCGGCCCTGCCGCAGCGCCACCACCCTGGCCACGAACTCGTCCTCGCTCAACCCACTTCCTCCCGGCGGGGCCCTGCAAGGCCCCTTCGCCAAGAGTCTTGGCCCGCGAGAACTCACTTCCGGCCCCGAATCAGCCGATGGACCGCTCCCAAACCACCCGGTCTTTGCACCGTTTGTGTCGGGACCTGTCAGGGCGTAGGCTTAAGGCTGGAGGGGCGATGGAAGCCGAGCGTGCGCGCGTGCTGGTGGTCGATGACGACCCCCTGACCCTGGGGGCGGTCGTAGACATGCTCAAACCCGATGGCTATCGTCTGGAGGAGGCCAGGAGCGGCCGCCAGGCGTTGGCGCAGATGGCGAGGTTCAAGCCCGACTGCGTGATCCTCGACTACGCCATGCCGGGAATGAGCGGCCTCGAGGTGCTGCGGGCGCTGCGGGATTCCGGGGATGAGACCCCGGTCGTCATGCTCAGCGCCAAGGACGACTCGTTCGACCGGGCGGCGGGCTACAGCAGCGGCGCCGATGTCTACGTGGGCAAGTCGGAGGACCCCAGCGTGCTGCGTGCCGCGGTCGCGAGGTTGCTGCGGCGGCGCCAGGAGGCGCCCAGCCGGATCGAGGTCGGGGGACTGGTCCTCGACCGCGCCACCTGGACCTGCCTGGTCGACGGGCGGGCCATCCCCCTGCCCCCGCGCGCCTTCAACCTGCTGGTGGCGCTCGCGGGCCAGCCGGGCGCGGTGTGGCGCAAGGAGCAGCTGGTCTACCGCGTATGGGGTGTGAGCTCGGACGTGTACAACCGCGCGGTCGACAACGCGATCGTCGAGTTGCGCAAGTTGCTGGGCGACAGCAGCCAGCATCCCCGCTTCATCCACACGGTGCGGGGGGTGGGCTACAAGTTCGATCCCCGGCCGTGAGCCCGGGCTGGCACGGCGGGCGCCAGGTTGCGCCGGTGCGCACTCCGGACTTCGCCAGCGACATCATCTGGCAGATGAGCCAACCGCTGGCCGTGTTGGATCATTCGGGCCACCTGGAGTTCGCCAACCCAGCGCTGCTGGATCGAGGGCTCGTCAGGGCCATATTCGATACCCGCGGCTTTCTGGTGGACCGCCAGATCGATCTGCTGCGCCAGGAGGTGCTGAGGCACTCCCGGGGGCCGGAGCTCAAGGTACGCGCCATGCACTCCGACCAGGCCGGCGGCCTCGCGGAGGTCTTCGAACTCACCCAGGTCCCCGGCTGGACCGCTGTCGTGTTCCCCGCCTCGGAACCGCCTCCAGGCAAGACGTCGGAGCTGCCGAGTGCCCCGCTGATGTTGCACGAGCTGCGCTCGCCAATGCTGGCCGTGAGCCAAGCCCTTGACCGCCTCACCCAGGCCCTTGGGCGAGATGAAGCCGACCTCAGGGCTGCGGTCTCCGCCCAGTCCCGAGCTGTGGCCCGGCTCCTCTCCGTGCTTGCCGGCCTGTCAGATCTGGTCAGGGCCGGTGAGCTTCTCGGCGGACCAGCACCGGCGGCCTCGGTCAGCCTGCGCGAGGTCGCTCGCGAGGTCCATGAGACGTTCGAACTGCTCGCCGGGGCAACCGGCCACGAGCTGGTGCTGGTGGAAGACGGTGACCCCGCCGTGATTCGCGGTGAGCGTGCGCTACTCGCCCGGGCCGTCGCCAACCTGGTTGACAACGCCCTCAAATATTCTCCCGCTCCCGGCCCAGTGCGGCTGGTCATCGCCAGGCGCGGATCCCTCGCCGTGGTCGAGGTCTGGGATCGCGGCGCGGGGGTCGCCCCCGCGGACCGCGCCAGGATCTTCGATCCGTTCGTCCGGCTGGACCCGGGACCGGGCCCCGCGAGCACCGGGAGCGGGCTCGGCCTGGCCGTCGTCCAGAGCGTGGTCAGGGGTCACGGGGGAAGTCTCTCCGTCGAGTGGGACCCGGAGCGGGGGAACGTGTTCCGCATGAGCTTCCTGATCTCCCCAAGTCTCGGCCGGCAAGCCGAGGGGATAAGCCCAACCGCGCTAAACTCTTGGTCCGGCCCGCATGGCTCAATTGGTTAGAGCAGGGGACTCTTAATCCCAAGGTTCCAGGTTCGAGTCCTGGTGCGGGCACCACATTGCGAACTCCAGGTGCTACCCTCTGGCAGTGCGCGACGTCCCAGCGGATGCGGTTGACAGCAGTTTTGACAGCAGCCAAGAGCGGCGCCGGGAGGCATCGCGCGCAGGGCCACGGACGCGAGCCCGACGCCGGGGCAATCGAGAGGGGAGCATCTACCAGCGCAGCGATGGAAGGTGGGTGGCTTCTGTGTCCGAGGCGTCGGGCCGTCGTGTGTACCGGTACGCTCGCACCCGGGTCGAGGCTGCGGCCAAGCTGGCGTCCGCGCTGAAGTCCGTCCAGGAGAGCAATCCCCTACCGCCGGAGAGGGAAACGGTCGCCACCTACCTCGCGAGCTGGCTCGACGTCAGCGCCAAACCGACGGTCCGGCCGATGACCTACATCAGCTACGAGGCGATTGTTCGACGCCACTTGGTCCCCGAGCTGGGGCGGATCCGCCTCTCCCGGCTCGCGCCGGGCGACGTCCAGGCGATGATGAACCGCAAGCTGGCCCAGGGCCTTTCGGCGCGGCGGGTCGATTACCTGCGCGCTGTCCTCCGCAGGGCGCTCAACGACGCCATGCGGTTTGGACTGGTGAGTCGTAACGTAGCGGCGCTGGTCCGCCCGCCGAGAGGGCCCCGCTACGAGATTTCGCCGCTCGGCCCCGATGAGGTCCGGCGCCTCCTGTCGGAGGTCTGTGACGACCGCCTCGGGGCCTTGTACGTGGTGGCACTCACGCTGGGGCTGCGCCAGGGCGAGGTTCTGGGGTTGCAGTGGGCCGACGTTGACCTGGTCTCCGGGCGCCTTCAGGTCCGCCATGCGTTGCAGAGGTTTGAGGGGGAGTACCACCTCGTCGAGCCGAAGTCAGCCCGCAGTCGGCGCACCCTCGTGCTCCCGGTGGCAGCCACAGCCGCACTTGAGAGGCACCGCCGCCAACAGCAGGAGGAGCGAGCCCGGGCCGGGGAGATGTGGCAGGAGCATGGCCTGGTCTTCACCACTCCTATCGGTCGGCCGCTCGACTCCACCGGCGTCACAGGCGCCCTGCAGCGTCACCTCGTGCGGGCGGGTCTGCGACGGCAGCGCTTCCACGACTTGAGGCATGCCTGTGCATCCCTGTTGCTGTCCCGGGGGGTAAGTCCCAGGGTGGTGATGGAAATGCTGGGCCACTCTCAGATCAGCCTGACGATGGACACCTACAGCCACGTACTGCCGAGCCTCCTCTCGGACGCGGCGGACCAGATGGACAACCTGCTGCGGGACGATGAATCCGTGCCTGGCTCTGCCCCCGCGGCGGCCCGGGGCGCCACGTTTCGGCAGGAGGAGAGCCGTGCCGACTGAGCGGTCGTGCTGGCGGCGACCCCGATCGATCAGCAAGTGACCGAAGTGCCGACCGCTGCACCTGGAACAAGGTACGAGCCGAGATGGTTGACGATGACCGGAACGGTCGCGGCCAGCGATGGCGGTCATCCCGCCACCGACGCCCGACCGGCTGACCACGTCAATGGCCGAGGTTGGGTTTGCACCCCCCCCTTGATCTCACTTCGATCTCTGCGCTCCGTATTTT
>DAHVMY010000190.1:0-510 GCA_027319585.1 Candidatus Dormiibacterota bacterium
CGATCTCGCGTCTCCTCGCACTCCAATCGGCGGTGACGCGGCTGTGACACCGGTCGCGCGATCGCTGACCGGTATGCCCGCGTTGGTGTGGCCGAGCGGATCATCGCTCATGGCGCGATGTGGTGCGCCGCTTTCGCGTCCTCCGCCGCTTCCGCCATGGCCCGGGCGCGGAGCAGCCTGCGCATGATTTTTCCCGTCGTGGTCATCGGAATATCGTCGAGAAAGCGGATCATGCGGGGATATTCGTGCGCGGCGAGGCGCGATTTCACATGCTGGGCGATGTCACTGGCAAGCGTTTCCGAAGGCGCATAGCCCTCCTTCAGCACGATATAGGCGGCGACCACGGCGCCGCGCAGAGGATCGGGCTTGCCGACCACCGCGGCGAGGCGCACGGCGGGATGGCCGAGGAGACAATCCTCGATCTCCGCCGGGCCGATGCGATAGCCGGCGGAGGAGATCACATCATCGCCGCGCCCGAGGAAGCGAAGCCGCCCGGCCACGTCGCGGACG
>DAHVMY010000191.1:0-509 GCA_027319585.1 Candidatus Dormiibacterota bacterium
GGACACCATCGACATGCTCTTCTGGGTCTTCGTGGCCTGCGCCAGCTTGATCCTGGTCGGAGTCGGTGGCGCCATCCTCTACGCCACCATCCGCTTCCGCCGGCGGGACCCCGAGGAGATGCCCCGCCAGATCCACGGACACAGCCGCCTGGAGATGGCCTGGACGATCGGGCCGCTGGTGCTGCTGGCCGCCCTGTTCGTTCTCAACTTGGTCAACGTGGGCTACCTCCGCCACGGGCCCAGCCCGGCCAGTGCCGCCGCCCGCCAGGAGATTCACATCCGCGTGATCGGCAGGCAGTTCTACTGGACCTTCGACTACCCGGGGGGCAAGAGCTCACTGCGCACCTTGGTGATCCCCGTCAACACCCCGATCGAGCTCTCAGGCGGCACAGGCCCATACACGTGGAACCTGGCGGGTGCGCGCACCGGGAACCTGGCCGTCTCGGGCACTGGCCCCACGGCGACGCTCTCCACCGGCGGGCAACGACTGACCCTCCCGGCAGGCAGCT
>DAHVMY010000192.1:0-508 GCA_027319585.1 Candidatus Dormiibacterota bacterium
CAGGGCTACCAGGCCCAGGACCAGGACCCACCAGCGCAGGGCTTTAGGCATGCGGCTCGTCCTCCGCGGCCGGTTCTTCTGCCGGTTCTTCTGTCGATTCCGCCGCGGCGTCTTCTTCATAGTAATAGACCCCCAGGCGCAGCCGCCGCTGCGGCCCTTCGGGGGACTCGGCTGTATTCAGCCGCTGATGGGCCTCGCGCAACAAGCGCTCGCCCATCCGGTAGAGTTCCGGCCGCGCCTCCTCCAGCACCGCTGCCGGCAGCGCATCGAAATACAGCGCCCGTTCCAGAAAGGGTTCCCCCCCTTCCAGGTTGTGTACCGCGCTGCGCAGGTGGTCACCGACGTTCTCCCCCAAAAAGGCTACCCGGTCTTCCGGCAGGGCAGAAATATAGGCATGGCGTAACAGACGCACTACCCCTTCCTTTTCCTCCGCCACCCCCACCCGGCCCAATTCATCCAGAATGGCTCGTGGGCGCATGTCGGCCTTGACTCGGCGCGCCAGTCCCTC
>DAHVMY010000193.1:0-508 GCA_027319585.1 Candidatus Dormiibacterota bacterium
TTTTGCGCTGGTGAAACCCCCGGACAGCTTGCCGGGTATCAAGCGCGCATCGCAACGCTATTGGAGAGTCCGCCCATGTCGATTCCAGGTCTTGGTCACGTCAGCCAGGGAGCGCTGGCCATGCTGATCCCCATCATCGCCATCATCGGCGCGTTCGCCAGCGGGATGTTCGCGGTGTATCACAGGATGCGCCGTCAGCACGAGATGCTTCAGCTCTATCACGCCGAGCGGATGGCGGCGATCGAGAAGGGCATCGAGCTGCCGCCTCTGCCGCCCGAGTTGTTCCACGATCCGTACTACGGCCATTCCGGCCGGCGGTTCCGGGACCGCTCCCGTTATCGCTACCGGGGGGGTCATGCTGATCCTGGTGGGGATCGCCGTCACCGTGGCGCTCTGGCAGACCGGCGGGGACAACAGCTTCTGGTGGGGTCTGGTCATTGTCGCCTGGGGCCTGGGAAACCTGGTGATCGGATTTCTCGAGCGCGACAACCCGACCGGTTCGCCGGGC
>DAHVMY010000194.1:0-505 GCA_027319585.1 Candidatus Dormiibacterota bacterium
CGTACCGCTGCTGCACCTGGGCACCCCGACTGGGCGCCGGAGTCAAGGATCCTCTCGCGGCGAGGAGACGTGCAGCCTCTGGCTGTGTCGTTGCTCTGGCTGTGTCGTTGCTCTGGCGGTGTCGATGGCCTGATGGCGACCCTCGTTAGTAGCGTGTCACCGCGACTCCACCGACCACAATCATCGAGCACCGCCGCCTAGTCGAGAGGTGTGTGCAAACAATGCTAACCCCGAAAAGATGGCTGCTTACTCGAAGGTCAAGTCGATCTGGGTGCCAGCTAACGCTTTACTGACGGGACAAGTGCGCTTGGCATCCTCGGCGATTCGATGGAACTCGCTCTCATCGATACCTTTGGCTCCTCCGCCTACCGCAAGTTCAATGCGGGGAATTCGAAATCCGCCCTCTGGGTCAGGACCGAGATGAACCTTTGCTCCAATCGTTAAATGGATATCCTCTCCTCCAGCCTCCCCCAGCAGAGCTGAGAACTGCATCGCGAAACACGAG
>DAHVMY010000195.1:0-502 GCA_027319585.1 Candidatus Dormiibacterota bacterium
CAGCTTTATCGTGAGCGGCTCGCCCGCGCTGATGCCGCTGCCGCAGTCCCCGGTGGAGCTCCCGGGATGGGCACAGGTGCTGATGCCCTGGGGTACCACGTTCCAGCCGTTGTCGCGCAGGAGTCTGACCGCCTTCGCAGGGTCGAACGGGTAGTACTGCCCGTGGCGCTCCAGCGGGCTCTCGTCGGGGTTGTTGGGTGGGTAACCGGGGACCGGGCCGTTGTTGATCGTGCCAAAGCCGCCGTAGAAGTCCTTGATGTACTGGGGCTGGTTGACCAGGGACTGGAAGGCCTGGCGGAAGTAGAGCTGCTTGAAAATGCTCCCCACGGTGGTGTTGGTGAAGTTGTAGAGCATGTAGGCGTCGGAGAAGGAGTACCAGGGTGCGAAGTCGTAGCCCAGGCGCTTGAGGGCGGGTCGCTGGCCGAGGTCGGCCCGCGGGATGTACCCGATCGTGATGTTGCCGTTGTGCAGGGCATTGAACTCCGAGGTGTCGCTGGTGAAC
>DAHVMY010000019.1:0-33773 GCA_027319585.1 Candidatus Dormiibacterota bacterium
CACCATTTTGGAAGCGTGGCAGAGTCCGGTTTATCGCACCGATCTCGAAAGTCGGCAGGCCAGGAATGGCCTCGAAGGTTCGAATCCTTCCGCCCCAGCCTCCGGTGAACTTCGGCAGCTTCTGGCGAGCCCGGGGACAGGGCCGGCCTCAGGGGCGTTCGGTGAGCAGGCGAACTCCGAAACCCAGGAGCACCACGCCCGTCACCTGCTGAAGGCGCCGCCAAAGGTCGGCTCGGTACAACCAGCCAGCGCCAGCTTCCGCTAGTCGGACTACAACGCTCAGCCAGATGCCGCCCTCGATTACGTAGATCCCTCCGAGCAGCGATGTCCACGCTCCCACCGGAGCCCCTTTCGGGACAAATGCGGGCAGAAAGCTGAGGAAGAAAATCCCGACCTTGGGGTTCAGCAAGTTGGTGTAGAGCCCCGCGAAGTAGCCCCCCAGAGGGGTGGAGCGGCCCGCGCCCCGCTCACATGCGCTGACCGTTCGGGTCCGCCAGAGAGTGGAGGAGCCCAAATAGATGAGGTAGACGCCGCCGGCGAGTCGAAGGGCGTCGTAGCCCACCTGGCTGGCACGGAGCAAGGAAGAGAGCCCGAGGGTGGCGGCGAGCATCCAGCAGGTGAGCCCGGTCATGACGCCGGCCGTGGTCCGAAAGCCAGACTGACGACCCTTCGCGAAGGTACCTCGCAGGACGACCGCGGTGTCGGGTCCGGGGACCAAGATCAGCAAAGTGGCTGCGCCTATGAACGCGAGGACTGAGACGAGCAATCTGCGACCTTCTGTGTCAAGGGCTCTATGGGAGATCGGTCAATGCCTGGAGTACCCTCGAATCACCTCCATCACCTCATCCAAATAGGCATCCCCCTCCCCATGGCGGATCCCCTCGGTGACGCAGTGCGACATGTGTTCGCGCAGCAGGATATACCCGATTTGATCTAGCGCGGCGGTGACCGATCGGATCTGCACCAGCACCTCGGGGCAGTAGCGCTCCTCTTCAACCATCCGGGCGATTCCCCCTACTTGCCCCAGAACCCGGTTGAAGCGCCGGAGCAGCTCCTGCTTGCTGGCCTGGTAGCTTCCGCGGCGGGTACCGGTCTTGGCGAACCCAGTTTTGGCCGTCGCCATCACCCAGGCGCCCCGTGGGCAGGGCTTGAGCCCAAGCCGACCTCCAGTTGCGCCGAGAACTTGCCCGCGCACCCCTCGCAGCAGAAGTACCGGATTGACCCATCAGCCAGTGTGACCGTCGCTCCCGGGTGGTCTGTGTCCACCTGCATGCCGCAGATCGGATCAACCGCCATCGGTGCGGGCTCCTTGGGGGGCGGACTCCCGGAGTCGGTGCCCGCCGTCTCCGAGCTCAGGAACCGATCCCGGCAGCGATCCGAACAGAAGTAGATGGTCTGGCCATCCCTGACCACGGTGGCCGGTGCGGTCGCCTTCTCCACCTGCATCCCGCAGATCGGATCTATCGCCAGTCGTTCCGACGACTCGCGGGGCTGGCGGGACCACCAGAACATGCCGACCAGCAGCAGGAGTGCCAGCACATCGAGGGCCGTCGTGTAATTCCATGCGAAGACGCCCTGGGCGATCTGGGTGGGCCGAAAACCAGGTACCGCTCCAATGGCTTCGAAGAGCAGCCCGGTCGTAAACCCGGCCACCGACATCACCAGCCAAAATGACAGCAGCATGCGCAAGGTGAGTTGGATCCCGTAGAACCGGCGGTAGATCAGCAGCAGGGGCAGGGTTATCAGGTCCGCGAATATGAAGCTGACCACACCTCCGAAGCTGATACCCCCCTTCCAGAGGGCCGCGGCCAGGGGCACGTTGCCGACTGAGCACACGAAGCTCAGCATCGCGATGAGCGGTCCAATCGCCGCGTTCTCGAGTGACGACCAGATCCCGTGCCCACTCAGGAACACGGCCTGCCAGGCCGCGGCCGGCACCAAGGCCGCCAGAAAGCCCGCGGCAACGAATCCGATGGCGATCTCCTTGCGAAGCATGGTGAGATCGGCAACCGCATAGGTCGCCGCGTCCCGCCATCGCGCCCGCGAGCGCAGGCGGAGGCCCCACGGTTCCTCGGCTGTCTTCCCCGCGAAGGACTCGTCCGTGGGTCGGACGCAGGCAAACCCAGAGATCTCCTGCTCCCCGCCACGGGACGCCAGACGCTGGCGGGCGCGCTCCACCAACCGGTCCGGAACGGTGACTCTGGTCACCAGCGCCAGCAGGGCGATCATGAACAGCCCACCCACGAACTCACTGGCCGTGAACTGCCATCCGATGAGCACCGCCAGGACCACCCCCAACTCGATCACCAGGTTGGTCGAGGCGAACATGAACACCATCGCGGCCACGAAGTCTGCCCCCTTTTCGAAGAGTGACTTGGCCATCGCGGATGCCGCATAGGAGCACGAGGAGGAGGCTGCGCCGAACCCGGTCGCGCGGAGCAGGGACCAGGGGCTGCGATCGCCGAGCACGCGGCGCAGCTCAGCCTTGGAGACGAAGGCCTGCACCATCCCGGACAGGAAAAATCCCAGGGCCATGGCCCAGAGGGTGGCCCACGCCATCTCGAAGGTCTGGTACAGGCCCGCCCCGAACGCTTGCGCTATGTGCAGCAGCATCTCGTCCTCCGGTTGTTCGCCCTCCCAGCATATACCCCCTGGGGGTATGGCGTCAGAGGAAGACAGGTCAGCTTCGCCGATGGGCCGGCAGAACGCCCAAGACCAGAAGGTGGTGCCGCTGGGCCTCGTCCTGGATGAGACGCAGCACCTGGCCGGCGGTCGGTGAGATCGACTCCGCCCATAGCTGGAACCCCTGGTTGAGCACCCCGAGCTCGCGTATCCGGGGGACGGTTGAGTCCAATGCCGCTTCGACCTCGGGCGGCAGGCGCACGACATCGAACGACTCGATCCAGCTGGCCGCCAACTCGCGCGGCGTCGACCTCGCATTCCCCGACGCGCCGGAGAGGGCGAGGATGTCAGCCGCCAGCCCTCGCACGCGGTCGAAGAGAATCTCGTTGCCAGCAGCCTCCGCCAGCCGCTCCAGCACCTCGGTCACCTGTGGCGGGAGCAGCATCCTCCCGAAGATTGCCGGCACCGGTAGGTCTGCGCCGAAGCCGAGCAACCTCTCCCAACTTGCGGCCGCCCGGTCGGAGAGGGGAGTGGAGAGGCGTCCGAATATGCCCAGGCTCTCTCTGGGCGTGGAGTGCGCTGAGGCGAGGTACGCGGCTACTGACTCCGCCGAGGCCGAGGGCGTGGCGAGGGCACGCTCAACCGCCGCCAGCAGGGAATCGAGCCGGTCCCGCTCGGCGATCAGGGTCTGGCGATGGCGCTCCAGGGCGGCGCGCAGGGAGTTGGAGCGTGCCTCCTGCGGCAGCGACTGCGCGATCTCCTCCAAACCCATCCCCAGGCTCCGCAGCAGGTCGATCTGCAAGATCCGCAGGAGGTCGGCGGCCTCGAAGTAGCGATACCCGCTGGCCGACTGCGTGGGGGCGAGGAGACCCATCTTCTGGTAGTGACGGATCCTGCCCGCGGTGACGCCGGTCAGAGTCGAGGCTTCCCCGATCTTGAGCCGGGGCACGCGGTCTCGAGCTTTGTCTCCTGGATGGAGCATCGGGCTTGACTCTACAACCGTAAGAAGGTTTAGAGTCCTAAACGAACCCTTGCACCCTCTTCTCATCCAGGGGCAGTTGCCGCAGGAGGAAGTCCATGTCGATACCAATCCGCCAGAAGCTCAAGGTCGGGAGCTACCTGATGTCGCAGCGGCTGCGCCGGGTGGACAAGTTTCCCCTGGTACTGCAGCTGGAGCCGCTCTACCAGTGCAACCTGGAGTGCGCCGGATGTGGCAAAATTCAGCACCCCGACGACATCCTGCGTCGGCGCCTCACCGTGCAGCAATGCATCGATGCCGTGGAGGAGTGCGGGGCCCCGGTGGTGTCGATCGCCGGTGGCGAGCCGCTGGTGCACAAGGAGATCGATCAGATCGTTCAGGCGCTGATCGAGCGGAAGAAGTTTGTCTACCTCTGCACCAACGCGATCCTCATGGAGCGCAAACTGGACCTCTTCAAGCCCAACCCTTACTTCGCCTGGTCTGTCCACATGGACGGCCTGAGAGAGCGGCACGACCAGTCGGTGTGCCGGGATGGGGTCTTCGACAAGGCGGTGGCGGCCATCAAGGAGGCCAAGCGGCGGGGTTTCCGGGTCACCACCAACACCACCTTCTTCACCCAGGATGATGCCCGCTCGGTGCGGGACGTGCTCGACTTCCTCAACGACGAGCTCGAAGTCGACAACATGCAGATATCCCCGGCGTACGCCTATGAGAAGGCTCCCGACCAGGAGCACTTCATGGGGGTGGAGCGCACCCGCGCCATTTTCAAGGAGGCCTTCGCCGACGGGAGGCGCCGCAAGTGGCGGCTCAATCACTCCCCCCTGTTCCTCGACTTCCTGGAGGGGAAGGTGGACTTCTCCTGCACCGCCTGGGGAATCCCCTGCTACTCGATCTTCGGGTGGCAGCGACCGTGCTACCTCCTCTCCGACGGCTATGTGGGCTCCTACCGCGAGCTGGTGGAGACGACCGAGTGGGAGAACTACGGGCGCGGACGCAACCCCAAGTGTGAGAACTGCATGGCCCACTGTGGCTACGAGCCGACCGCGGTGCTGAAGACCATGGGGTCTCTCAAGGAGTCGATGCGAGCGGCGGTCGCTCACTGAGCTTGGTCCGCAGCGCCGGGCTCGGGCGGCCATCACCGTCCGGCCCGGCGTAGGATCGCAGGAGATGGAGGTCCAGGACCGGCGGGGGCGACCACTGCGTGATCTGAGAGTATCGGTCACGGACCGGTGCAACTTCCGCTGCGCCTACTGCATGCCCAAGGAGGTCTTCGGTCCCGGCTTCAAATTCCTGCCCCACGCCGACGTCCTGACCTTCGAGGAGATCGTCGAGGTGGTGCGAGCGGCGGTCGCCCTGGGGGTTCGCAAGGTGCGGCTCACCGGCGGTGAGCCGCTGCTCCGGAGGGGCCTGACAGAGTTGGTGCGAATGGTGGCCGGCATCGAGGGAGTCGAGGACCTGGCCATGACCACCAACGGGGCCCTGTTGGAGCGGTACGCTCTGCCGCTGGCGGAGGCCGGGCTGAAGCGAGTCACGGTCAGCCTCGACTCGGTCGACCCTGAGGTGTTCCTGGCCATGAACGGCGTGGAGGTGGAGCTGGACCAGGTGCTCCGCGGGCTGGATGCGGCCGTCAAGGCCGGGCTCAAGCCGGTCAAGCTGAACGCGGTCATCCGGCGCGGCCTCAACGACTCCGGAATCGTGGCCTTGGCGCAGTTCGCCAGGGAGAGAGGGCACATCCTGCGGCTGATCGAGTACATGGACGTGGGGGAGAGCCACGGCTGGCGGCTGGAGGAGGTGGTCCCGGCCCGGGAGGTCATCGAGATGATCGGCTCCCACTGGCCACTGGAGGCAGAGCCGCCATCCTACCCAGGCGAGGTGGCGAGTCGTTTCCGCTACCTCGATGGGCAGGGTGAGGTCGGCGTGATCAGCTCGGTGACCGCCCCTTTCTGTGGAGGTTGCACCCGACTGCGGCTCTCCGCAGACGGCCGGCTTCACACCTGTCTCTTCTCTCGCGGGGGAGTCGACGTAAGGCCGCTGTTGCGGTCCCACCCCACGCCCGGCGCGATCGAGGCGGCGCTGCGCTCGCTGTGGGGAGATCGGGAGGATCGCTACTCCGAGGAGCGTTCTCAGCAGACGGCCAGCGCGCGGCGACCGAAGGTGGAGATGTCGTACCTGGGGGGGTGAGCGGCAGCCTCCGCCCGTACGGATCGGGGTACGTCTCTTAGTCGGCGATTGCCAGCCAGGCCCGGAGCAGCCATCATGGGGCTGTGGCGGACCTCGACTCCGGACCCAGTCCCACTGCAGACCGGTTGAATGCGGAGGCCGGACGTGGTTGCATCGGCGCTGCGGCACGCTGGTTCCCGGAGGGAACGACCTGTGCGGCCGGGAACTCGGTGTCCTTCGCCACAGGCACCTCAGAAGAGCATGAGGCGCTCCAGGAGAGCGAGGGCATGTGGGTCCTGTGGCACTGGCGCGATGGCGAAGACGCGAGCTCCCGTCCCGTAGACCCCGTCACCGCCCGCGAATGGCTCGTGCGCAACGAGCACTTCGACTTCTTGAGCCAACTTGAAGTAGGGGAGAGCATGTCGGTGTCGGAAGAGGGTGGACCCTGAGAGTGAGCGCCGACCTCCACACCGCCGTCGCTCGCGTCTACGATCCACCGTCCTCCACCTTGGGGCAGCGCGTCCTGGTGGACCGTCTCTGGCCCCGCGGCGTGCGGAGCGATACCGACCGGTTTGATGTGTGGCTGAAGGGAGTGGCGCCCACCACCGAGTTGCGGCGCTGGTACGGACATCGCCCCGAGCGCTTCGCTGAATTCTCGAAGCGCTACCGCGAGGAGCTGACTGGGGGACCGTCGTTGCCCCATCTCCTCGAGTTGGAGGAGCTGGCGCGAGCTGGGCCCATCACCCTGGTGACTGCCACCCGCGACCTCTCCCTGTCGGCGGCGATGATCTTGGCGGCGGTGCTGGACCAGCGCCTGGGCCGTTCCAATACACTCCCATCGACATGAGCGCGCCCGCCAAGGGGCGCAAGCCAGGAGGATCGCCTTTGAGCTTCTTCAAGAATTTGGAGGAGATGGCCCAGGGGATGGGCAGCAACCAGGCCGCACCTCAGCTCCCCCCGCACTCGTGCGCGGGATGCCAAACCCAGATGGACTACCGGGGCGCGCACACGCTGCGTACCGGTGGGCTGCAGCGGGGGTTCGGGATTGGCGCTGACATGATTCTTGGGGCTGGGCTCGACAACCTGATCAACCAGGCCACCGAGCGCAACGTGGTGGTGCATGTGATGGTCTGTCCCAACTGCGGGGAGGTGAGCTTCATCAACGACCCCCAGAGGGGATTCTGAGTCGTCTGGGCACGCCCTCTCGGTTACCTGAAGAGGTGGTCGATGGAGAGCTTTCCAGGGCCGGCGAGCCCGATCGCCACCGCTGCGACCCCGAGGAGAAGGGGGAACTCATACCCGCCGGTACCGTAGAACCCCGCCTTCCAGTGCGCCTTCCTGACCGCCACCGCCATGTTGCCAGCCACGACTGCCGCCGCCATTGGGGTAGCCACCCCGAGCGCGAGCGCCGCCCCGCCCCCTGCTTCCGCGATGCCGCTGGCGGTCGCGGCCAGCTCCGGGGCGGGCAGCCCCATGTTCCTAAGGACCTGGGCGAACGCCGCACGGCCGCTCTTCTGCCAGGCCGGAGCGTAGTTGGGGCCGAGGATGTTGGACAGGGACTCGGGCGGCTGCCGATCCGGACCGCCGAACAGCTTCGGCAGTCCATGACTGGCGATGATGGAGCCGGTCGCAAGCCGCAGCACAAGTAGACCGATGTCCGCCTTGCTCATCTGGAGTCCCTCCGACAACGCCGGGAATCGACCCGAAGCGGCTGGTAATTGCTTAGGCAACTATAAGGCACAGAGCAGGACCCAGGCGGCGCTGAGTTCGGCTCGCGTTGGGTTCCCGCGATGCCCGGTGGCTCGACCGAGTCCCAAACGTCCCACTGAGGCCGGACGATGCAGCTGGCGGTGCGGTCGACGCCAGAGGGGATGGTGGTACTGTCATAGGGCCGGGGGGCGGCGGGCGGGCCAGTTGGTCTTGTGTTCGAGCTGGAGGGACAGCTGGAGCAGGAGATCCTCGCGGTAAGGTGGCGCAGCCAGCTGGACCCCGATCGGAAAGCCGTCCTGCCACCCGAGCGGCAGCGAAACCGCAGGCTGTCCGTTTATGTTGAACAAGGGGGTGTAGGGGGAGAAGGCGTCCGCGCGGTCCAGCGGCAAGTACGGGTCCTCCTCCACAGTCGAGAAGAGCTCGCCAACCGCGAGCGCCGGAGCCGCCAGGGTGGGAGTCATGACCACGTCCCATCGCTGCCAGAGCGCCGTGGTCTCGCGGGCGTACGCCTGCAGGCGCGACTGGCTGAGCAGCAGCCGGCCACCGCTGCTGCGCTGGCCCAGCTCCTGCATCGCCCGGATGTGCCGCTCCAGGAACTCCGGTCCTCTGCGATCCGGTGGCAGGGTGAGCACGGTGGCCAGGATTCCCGCCACCCATGTGCGCCGGAACTCGCGAGCGAGCCAGTCTCTGGTCCAACCCGGATCGATTTGGACCACCTCATGCCCAAGGTCCGCCAGCATGCCGGCCGCCATCTCCACAGCTCCGGCGCACTCCGCGGCCACCGCGGCGTCGACCGGCGGGCGTGACGTCCAAGCGATCCGCAGGGGGCGGGGTCGGACGGCCAGGTGCGCCGAAAAGGGGAGCCGCGGGGCCGGTGCCGGGAACTGGTCGCCGCGCGCGTAGCCGGTGGTCAGGTCCAGGAGGAACGCCTGGTCAGCGGTGCGGGTGGTGATAAATCCCGTGCTCACCATCCCCGAGCCATCGGGATTGGGGCCGACCGAGATCCGCCCACGGGCTGGCTTGAGGCCCACCACGCCGCAGCACGAGGCAGGGATGCGCAAACTTCCGCCCCCGTCGTTGCCTTGGGCGAACGGCACCATGCCCGTCGCGACGGCGACTGCCGAGCCACCACTCGAGCCTCCGCAGGTACGCCCTGCGTCCCACGGATTCAGGCAGACACCAGCGAGGGCGCTCTCCGTTACCGGCACCGCTCCGAACTCCGGAAGGCTGGTCTTCCCGACCACGATCGCGCCGGCCGCCCGCAGCCGGACAACGACCTCGGCATCGAACTCGACCGGGGCGATGCTGGAACTTCGCGAACCGTTGGTGAGGGCGAGGCCGGCGACGGCGGTGTTGTCCTTCACCGCCAGCGGGATGCCCTCAAGGGGCCGGGCCTCCCCGCGCAGCACCAGCCTCTCGGCCTCCCGGGCCTGGGTGCGGGCAGTGTCCTCACAGGTGCTGACGAAGGCGCGGAAGTGAGGGTTGAGCGCGTGGATTCGAGAGTAGCTGAGGTCGATCAGCTCGGTGGGGGAGATGCGCCTCTCACTCACCTGCCGGCTCAACGCAGCCAGGGAGGGCCAGCCGACAAGGGTTCCACTCATGCCTGTTCAGTCTCGCAACCGGACCGCCATCGGTCAAAGCCCGTGCGAACGCACCCCAGCTCGGGTGCAGGTGTGGCGATCTCTGGTGAAGCGCGACCGAAGGGCCGGGTGTCCCCGGAATGCCAGCTGAATGGGGTCGGGCCGGCCCCCGGGCGGATCAAGGGCATCGCTTGGTCGACGCGACGGTCCGGGCTCGCAATCACCGGCCGCCCATCGCGCCTGGCCCAGGATCCTCTCGATGAGTCGTGGGCGATCTGCTCGGCTTGCGGATCCTCCACCGGCTATAATAGAACAAATGTGCGGTTGCGGAGGCAAACCGGAGCGGGTGGGCGACTGGCGAGCTCAAGGCCGAATGCCCTCGGATGGGTAGGCTAATGGGGATGGGTCAGGCGGTGGTCGCGGTGCGGGGCGCGCGGGAGCACAATCTCCGCAACGTCGACATCGACATCCCGCGCGATCAGCTGACCGTGATCACCGGTCTCAGCGGCTCGGGGAAGTCGTCGCTGGCCTTCGACACCATCTATGCGGAGGGGCAGAGGCGTTACGTCGAGTCCCTCTCCGCCTACGCGCGCCAATTCCTCGGGCAGATGGAGAAGCCGGATGTGGATCACATCGACGGCCTGTCGCCCGCCATCTCCATCGACCAGAAGGGCGCGGGGCGGAACCCCCGGTCCACGGTGGGGACCGTCACCGAGATCTACGACTATTTACGACTGCTATACGCCCGCGTCGGTCACCCGCACTGCCCCAAGTGCGGGCGCGAGATCTCTCGCCAGACCGTGGAGCAGATTGCCGACCAGGTGGCCCAGCTTCCCCCCGGATCGCGAATCCTGATTCTGGCGCCTATGATCCAGAGCCGGAAGGGAGAGCACCAGGCGGTGATCGACCTGGCGCGGCGCCAGGGGTACGTCCGGATGCGGGTGGACGGCCACCTCTACGAGCTGGATGAGGTGCCCGCCCTGGACAAGCGCTACAAGCATGACCTCGAGATCGTGGTGGATCGGCTCGTGGTCGACGCCACTGACATCAGCCGCCTGCGCGAGTCCTGCGAGCAGGCGGCGGGGCTCTCGGGGGGAACCGTGATGGTGGCCGGGGCAGACTCGGACCGGAGGGTCGAGGACATGCTCTTCTCCCAGCGGTTCGCCTGCGTTTACGACGGGATCTCCATGGAGGAGCCGCAGCCGCGCAACTTCTCCTTCAACAACCCGCACGGGGCCTGCCCCAGCTGCACCGGGTTGGGCGCCAAGCTGGAGGTGGACCCCGACTCCCTGATCACCGACCCACAGCTCTCGATCAGCGAGGGAGCGGTTTCGGGGTGGAGCTGGGGCCCGGCCCAGCCCTGGATGGACGAGCTCATCAGCAGCGTCTGCCGGGAGCACCGCATCCCGATGCACAAGCCCTGGGCGTCGCTGACCAGAGCGCAGCAGCAGCTGATCCTCTACGGCCTCAAGCCGGGGCAGAGGGTCTCGATGTCCATGAACAGCGCCAGCGGGCGCGTCCAGCACTATCAGGCGAAGTACGAGGGGATCATCCCCAACCTGGAGCGCCGCTACCGCGACACCGAGTCGGAGGCGGTCAAGGAGGGGATCGAGAAGCTGATGATGCAGCGGCCCTGCCCCGCCTGCAAGGGCCAGCGGCTCAAGCCGGAATACCTGGCGGTGACCGTCAGCGGCATCGGGATCATGGACCTCTGCGCCCTGCCGGTGGAGCGCTCGCTGGTGGAGATCGACTCCTGGCGGTTGCCGGAGCGGGAGCTGGAGATCGCCCGCAGGATTCTCAAGGAGATTCGCGAGCGGCTGGGGTTCCTGAGCGACGTCGGGCTCCAGTACCTGACCCTGGACCGGGGCGCGGCCACCCTCTCGGGGGGCGAGGCCCAGCGGATCAGGCTGGCGACCCAGATCGGGAGCCGGTTGACAGGGGTGCTGTACATCCTGGACGAGCCCAGCATCGGCCTCCACCAACGGGACAACGCCAAGCTGCTGGCGACGCTTTTCCGACTGCGCGACCTCGGCAACACCGTGGTGGTGGTCGAGCACGACGAGGAGACGATCCGGGCTGCCGACTTCGTGGTCGACATGGGCCCGGGGGCCGGCGAGCACGGTGGCGAGGTCGTGGCTGCCGGCACGGTGGACGAGGTGATGGCGGTCCCGGAGTCGGTGACTGGGCAATTTCTCACGGGGGAGCGAGCGATCACGGTGCCCCCGCGTCGGCGTCGGCCCACGGGATCCCTGATGGTGCGCGGCGCTCGCGCCAACAACCTCAAGAACCTCGATGTGAGCATTCCGCTGGGATGTCTGGTGGGGGTGGCGGGAGTGAGCGGCTCGGGAAAGAGCACCCTGGTCAACGACATCCTGTACCGGCGCCTGGCGCAGCATTTCTACGCGGCGAAGCAGCGGCCGTCGGCGCACGACCGGATTGAGGGGCTGGACCGGCTGGACAAGGTGGTGGACGTGGACCAGGCCCCAATCGGGCGAACTCCCAGAAGCAATCCCGCCACCTACACCGGCCTGTTCACGCCGATCCGTGACCTCTTCGCCCAGCTCCCCGAGGCGCGGGTCCGGGGCTATCGTCCCGGGCGCTTCTCGTTCAATGTCCGAGGGGGCCGGTGCGAGGCCTGCGAGGGGGACGGACTGATCAAGATCGAGATGCACTTCCTGCCGGACATCTACGTCACCTGCGAGGTGTGCAAGGGTCGTCGGTACACCCAGGAGGTCCTGGAGGTGCGGTTCAAGGGCCATTCCATCTCCGACGTGCTGGGTTTGTCGGTCACCGAGGCGCTGGAGCTGTTTCGCAATCAGCCCAGCATCGGTCGGAAGCTGCAGACCCTGAGCGATGTCGGGCTCGGCTACGTTCACCTGGGTCAACCGGCGACCCAGTTGAGCGGCGGGGAAGCCCAGCGGGTCAAGCTCGCTACCGAGCTCTCGCGGCGTGGAACCGGCAACACCCTTTACATCCTGGATGAGCCCACCACCGGACTCCACTTCGCGGACGTGAGTCGGTTGTTGGAGGTCCTGCACCGGTTGGTGGATCAAGGCAACACCGTGGTTGTCATAGAGCACAATTTGGACGTGCTGAAGTCCGCCGACTGGATCATCGAGCTCGGCCCGGAGGGCGGTGACCGAGGTGGATTGCTGGTGGCCGAGGGCACACCTGAGGAGGTCGCCCTGGGCACCTCGCCGACCGGGGTGTTTCTGCGTCCCTTGCTCGACCGCTCATCCAAGCGGCGGAACCGGGCACCGGCCGCGGAGGTTGCGGTTTGACCGATCGCGGGCCGCACGGCTCCGACGACCGCCCGTCCACCTTTCAGGGTTGGCAGCGGGGAGCCTGCATCTTCGGGGTCACCCTGCTGGCGGTCTTCGCCCTCCTGCTCCTGGTGGGGATGGCGGTCGGAGTTCTCGGCATCCACTAATCTGAGCTCGTGGCCCAGACCCCAGCGCCGCCTCCCCAGCCCCGGGAGCAAGCTGAGCCAGATCTGAAGGGTGCGAGCGCGTCGGCACAACCACTGATCGGCCAGGCGGAGCTCCTACGGGCGCGGCTCCGGGCCGCCCCCCGCAGCCCCGGTGTGTACATCTTCAAGGACCAGCGCGGGAGGGTGATCTACGTCGGCAAGTCGGCCAGCCTGCGAGACCGCCTGCGCAGTTACTTCACCGCAGTGGCCGCCCACCCGGCGCGAACGCGGCGGCTCGTGGAGTCGGCCTTCGATTTCGAGGTGGTGGCGACCGGCACCGAGCAGCAGGCGCTCATCCTCGAGAACACCCTGATCAAGCGCCACCATCCGCGCTTCAATGTCCGCCTTAGAGACGACAAGAACTACCTTTACTTCCGGATCCCCAAGCCGACTCCCGGCGCGGCCACCCGTTCCGGCGTGGACCCCGGCCTCTATCCGAGGCCGACCTTCACCCGCCGCCTGGGGGACTCCGGAGCCCGGTATTTCGGCCCCTACACCGATGCCAAGGCGATTCGTCGGTCGGTCCGGGAGCTGCGGTCCGCGGTGCCGTTCAGGGGCTGTTCGGACCCGGTGTTCCGGCGCGGTCGGGTCTGCCTGGACTTCCACTTGGGGATCTGTGCCGGCCCGTGCGAAGGACTGATCTCGGCTGCCGGTTATGAGCGGCTGCTGGATGACGCGGCCGAGTTCTTGTCGGGGCACACCGCGTCAGTCTCCCGGCGGCTTGAATCGGCGATGCAAAGGGCCAGCGAGGAGCTGGACTTTGAGCTGGCGGCCTCGCTCCGGGACCGGCTGACCGCGGTTCGCAAGCTATCTGAGGAGCAGGTGACCTCTCCCAGGATCGGGGCGGCGGTCGATGTGGTCGGGTTGGCCACCAACTCCTCGCAAGGGATGGCGGCGGTCCTAAAGGTCCGGGATGGGCGGGTCCAGGGAATGGACCAGCACCCCTTGGAGGGGGTTCAGGACCTGTCGAAGGCGGAGATCCTCTCCGCCTTCTTGGGGCAGTTCTACGGCAGTGCTCCGACCCTGCCCCGAGCGATCGTGGTCCCTGTTGAGCCTGAAGCCTCCGAGGTACTGCGGACCTATCTGGGGGAACGCCGGGGCGGCGCGGTGTCCCTGCGGGTGCCGCACCGGGGGCGCTTGAGGCAGCTGCTGGCCCGGGCGGGGGAGACCGCCGAAGCGGCGCTGGCCCAGTCGGTTGTGAGTCAGGACTTCGACCGCGAGCGGGGCCGCGCGGCGCTGGAGGACCTCCGAGTGCGGCTGGGGCTCGGCCGGCTCCCGGTACGCATGGAGTGCTACGACATCAGCAACACCATGGGACAGCAGAGTGTCGGCTCTATGGTCGTCTTCGAAGATGGCGCCCCCAAGGTTTCCGACTATCGGATCTTCGGGATCCGCACGGTGGAGGGTCCGAACGATTTCGCCAGCATGGAGGAGGTCATCGAGCGCCGCTTCGGCCACACTCAGCGGGGCACGGACGAAGCCGACGGCAGCCTGGGGGTGGTCCCGGATCTGGTGATTGTGGATGGGGGAGCCGGCCAGCTCGCTGCCGCTCATCGCGCCATGGAACGCCTGGGGGTGGACCAGATTCCGCATTTCGGACTCGCCAAGCGTTTCGAGGAGCTGCATCGGATCGACTCGGACCAGCCCCTGCATCTGGCCCAGGGCAGCCCGGCACTCTTCCTGGTCCAACGCATCCGCGACGAGGCCCATCGCTTCGCCATCACCCGACACCGGGCGCGGCGCCAGAAGGCCGGGCTCCGCAGCCGCCTGGACGAGGTGACGGGGCTGGGGCCGAAGCGCAAGCGGGCGCTCCTGCAGGCCTTCGGGTCGGTGGCGGGTATTAAGGATGCGACCGTGGAGGAGCTGGTGGCGGTGCCCGGGGTCACGCGCCCGGTGGCGGCCGCGATCAAGGAGCTGCTTTAGCTTGAGGGCACCCAGCCCGGCAGACCCGAGACGAGCCCTGGTCTTCGGCGCCCCCGGCAGCGGCGTTGAAGTGGTCGCCGACGAGCTCTCGCACGGCTTCGACGAAGTCCGGGCATGGGATGGCACCGAGCCGTGGTCGGGTTCTGAGCCATCGCATGGCGCCGAATCGGCGGAGTGGTCATTGGTGGTGCGCACCGTGTCCGCCGAGGGCCGGTCTCTGGGGCGGCTCCTGCGAAACGGGCGGGCAAAATCTCTGGACCAAGGACTAGAGATCATGAAGACCAGCCTGCTGCGACAGCGCGGCCTTCGAGTCAGAGCGCGGGTGATCCTCGACACCTCCCGGTTAGGGGAGGCCCAGCTGCGCGGTCGGGTGAGTTCCCTGCTGGCGGCGGGAGTCGGTCAGGGGGCGAAGCCGGTCGTGGTGCTGGAGTCCTTCGCCTACCCGAATGGCGTGCCCCTCGACCTGGATTGGTGCGGAGACGTCCGCGGGCTGCGCAACCCCTATTGGGATGAGGCGCTGCGCCCGCTGTCCGGCATTGATCCCACGATCCGGGATTACGTTCTCCAGCAGCCGCTGGCGCAACGCCTGCTGGAGAGGTTCGAGCGGCTGGTGCTGGATGAGATGCCGACCTGGACCGACCAGAAGCGCCAGGTGGTGCGGCTGGCGCTGGGCTGCACGGGTGGATTCCATCGCTCGGTGGCGCTCTGTCAGGAGTTGGGAGACCGGCTGACCACCCAAGGGGTATCGACGCTCCGTTGGCATCGGGAGCTGCCAGACTGACGCCAGCTCCGCTCGGCGGTGGCCCGGTCACAGCTCCTCGGAACGGCGCCGGGTCACTTCGGCGACCGCTTGAAGGGGGACCGGGCCAACTCCCTATTCATATACTCGACTGCAGATGCAACAGGGCCCCATGCCGGGGCGAGGAGAGCAGCCATGCCAGTGAGGGTTGGGATCAACGGCTTCGGCAGGATCGGGCGGAACGTGCTGCGGGCGTTGCGGGGGCGCGACGAGATCGAAGTGGTGGCCGTGAACGACATCACCAGCCCCCAGGTCCTGGGCCACCTGCTGCGCCACGATTCCGTTCTTGGCCTGTATCCGGGGACGGTCGAGATTGGTGCCAACTCGCTGGTGGTTGACGGCCGGGAGATCGAGGTCCTGTCGGCGGCGGAACCGGGCGAGCTGCCCTGGCGGCGGCTCGGAGTGGAGGTGGTGATCGAGGCGTCTGGCCTGTTCACCACCGCGGAGAAGGCTCGGCGGCACATCGACCCCGCCGGCGCTCGTAAGGTCATCATCACCGCGCCCGCCAAGGGCGAGGACATCACGATCGTCATGGGGGTCAACGATGGCCGCTATGACCCCCGCAGCCACGATGTCATCTCCAACGCGTCCTGCACCACCAACTGCCTGGCCCCGGCGGCCAAGGTGCTGAGTGACTCCTTCGGGATCGAAAACGGAATCATGACCACGATCCACTCCTACACCTCGGACCAGCGGCTCCTGGATGCTCCCCACAAGGATCTGCGCCGCGCCCGGGCGGCGGCGCTGTCGATGATCCCCACCTCGACCGGAGCGGCGCAGGCGGCGGCGCTGGTGCTGCCGGAGCTCCAGGGGAAGTTCCACGGCCTGGCGATCCGGGTACCGACTCCGGACGTGTCCCTGGTGGACCTGACCGCAACCTTGAGCAGGCCGACGGGAGTCACGGAGGTGAACGAGGCCTTTCGCGCCGCCGCGGCAGGCAGCTTGAAGGGGATCCTGGCGGTTGCGGACGAACCCCTGGTATCCATCGACTACGCGGGCAACTCGAACTCATCCATCGTGGACGCCCCGACCACCGCCATGTCCGGAGACCGGCTGGTAAAGGTGCTCGCCTGGTATGACAACGAGTGGGGCTACTCCTGCCGGGTGGTCGACCTCTGCCTCCTGGTCGCATCCCGTCTTTCGAGCTGACGAGGCCCTCGCAATGCAGCGCAAGGCGGGACTCGACGAGGCCCCGGTTGACGGGGCGAAGGTGCTCCTCCGAGTGGATTTCAACGTGCCCCTGGACGACTCCGGGGGTGTGCGCGACGATGCTCGCATCAGAGCCGCCCTGCCCACGATCCGGGAGTTGGTGGCCCGACGGGCGGCGGTGGTGCTGGTAACCCACCTCGGGCGGCCCAAGGGCCTCGTCGTGCCCTCGCTGACCACCGCTCCGCTGGCGGCCCGGCTGTCCAACCTGCTGGACCGCCCGGTCGCGCACAGTCCGGAGGTGACCGGAGCCGCCACCAGCCGGCTGGCCAACGCGCTGGGACCGGGGCAGCTGCTGCTGTTGGAGAACGTGCGCTTCCGGCCCGAGGAGGAGGCGAACGACGCGGCGTTCTCAGCCGAGCTGGCAGCGTTGGCCGCGGTCTTCGTGAACGACGCGTTTGGCACCGCCCACCGCGCGCACAGCTCAACCGAGGGGGTCGCTCATCTCCTGCCGGGCTACGCGGGTCGCCTGATGGAGAAGGAACTGACGCAGCTGGGCCGCATCCTCAATGAGCCGGTCCGGCCCCTGCTCGCGATCATGGGGGGCAGCAAGCTCAGCACCAAGCTGGGCGTGATCCAGCACCTTTTGCCCAAGGTCGATGGGTTCTGTCTGGGAGGTGCGATGGCGTCGACCTTTCTGAAGGCTCAGGGGGTACCGATCGGCCGCTCACTGGTCGAGGAGGCGTTTCTCGGCCAGGCCCGCGAGCTCCGGGACCGGGGCGCCGGGCTCAAGTTGGGCTTCAATCTTCCCGCCGATGTCGTGGTCGGCGAAAGCCCGACGGCCGAGGAGGCTCAGACCTGCCCCATCCAGGAGATACCCGAGCAGGAGATGCTCCTCGACATCGGCCCCAAGACAGCTGCGGCGTGGGCAGAAGTCGTGGGCCAGGCGAAGACTGTGGTTTGGAACGGCCCACTGGGGGTTTACGAGAACCCACTCTTCGCCCGCGGGACCGCAGCTGTCGCAACCGCGATCGCGGAGAGCTCAGCCATCAGCGTCACTGGGGGTGGCGACCTCCAGGCAGCGATCGAGGGACTGGGGCTGACCTCCAAGTTCACCCACGTGAGCACGGGTGGAGGCGCGACCCTGGAATTCCTGGAGGGGCGAATTCTTCCCGGCGTCGCGGCCCTGCGGGATTCCCAGCGGACCACCCCATGAGCCCCGCCCTCTCCCCGCCGCCTCTGGTCGCGGGCAACTGGAAGATGCACCAGACCCCAACCGAAGCGGCCCAGCTCACCTCGCAGATCCTCGAGCTGCTGCCGCCTCAGATCGGGGCGGAGGTGCTCCTGCTCCCGCCCTATCCGTGCATCCAAACCGTTCACGCCTCGCTGCGGGGCGATCCGCGGGTTGGTCTGGGTGCCCAGAACTGCCACTGGGAGGATCGCGGAGCTTTCACGGGAGAGGTCTCAGCCCCAATGCTCCGAGAGTGGTGCAGTTACGTTCTGGTCGGCCACAGCGAGCGCAGGCACCTCTTCCATGAGACCGACGAGATTGTGCGATCCAAGTTGGAGGCGGTGCTGCGAGCTGGTATGCGTCCCATCCTGGCGGTGGGAGAGACGGAGGAGGAGCGTCAGCGGGGCGAGACCAAGACGGTCCTTAAGGTGCAGGCGCGAGCGGGGCTCATGGGACTGCCCTGGGATCAACTGCTTAGCTGCACGATCGCCTACGAGCCCGTCTGGGCGATCGGCACAGGGGGGGCGGCGGCTGGGGTCGCAGATATTGCGGAGGCCGTGGCCGCACTCCGGGCCGTGGTCGAAGAAGCCGCTGGAGGACCGGCCCCCACGGTCCGCATCCTCTATGGTGGGAGTGTCAACGCGGGCTCAGCGTCCGAACTGCTCGGGGCTGCCGGCGTCGACGGAGCCCTGGTGGGAGGTGCCAGCCTGGTGGCCAAGGAGTTCTGCGGCATCGTGGCGGCCGTCCCCGGCTGACGGCCCCATGGGGCAGCAGTCTGCACGATGAACGCCAACCGACCGGCTTCGCGCGAGCCGAATGAAGAAATGGAGTCTCTTGATAGTGACCTGGACTAGGGCGGCTCTGGTGATCCTGGATGGGTTTGGCTGCGCGCCGCCGGGTCCGGGCAATGCGATCAGGTTGGCGACCACTCCGACCCTCGATCGGCTGTTCTCGACTTACCCCCACACGCTCCTCGACGCGAGCGGCATGGCCGTTGGCCTGCCAGCGGGGCAGCAGGGCAACTCCGAGGTCGGCCACCTCACCATCGGCGCCGGCCGGGTGGTCCTCCAGGACCTCACCCGCATTTCGACTGCGATCGCAGACGGCAGCTTCTATGCCAACCCGGTGCTCGCCGCCGCCGTCGACAAGGCCAGAGACCGGGGTACGACCCTGCACCTGCTGGGGCTGATCTCCGATGGCGGGGTCCACAGCCATCAGGACCACGTGACCGCTGTCTGCGAACTGGCCCGTCGTCACGGGCTGAGTTCGGTGGTCGTGCACGCCTTCACCGACGGCCGGGACACGCCGACCGATGGGGGGGCGAGCTTCGTGAGAAGGCTGGAGGAGGAGCTTGCGGAGATCGGAGTGGGCCAGGTGGGATCGGTCTCCGGACGCTACTTCGCGATGGACCGCGACCGCCGCTGGGACCGCCTGGAGCGAGCCTACCAAACGCTCACGGGGAACTGCCAAAGGTGGTACGACTCGGCCGTGGGCGCGATCGAAGCCAGCTACCGGGACGGCACCACCGACGAGTTCATCGCGCCCACCTGCGTCGGCCAACCTGGAGTTCGAGCGACGGGGATCAGGCCGGGAGACGTCGTTATCCACTGCAACTTTCGTCCCGACCGGGCCCGCGAGATTTGCCATGCCTTGGTCGACCCCGACTTCACCGGGTTCGCCAGGCCGTTCGTGCTCGCTCCCGACGACCTCGTCACCTTCACCAGTTATGACGACCTCCTCCCGGTCGCGGTGGCGTTTCCCAAGCCGCTGGTCCGCGCCACCCTGGGGGACGTGGTCGCGGATTCGGGGCTTCGCCAGTTCCACGTCGCCGAGACTGAGAAGTATGCCCACGTGACGTACTTCATTGACGGCGGCCGCGAGGACCGCCTGCCCGGCGAGGAGAGGCTGCTGATCCCATCCTCCAAGGTCGCCACCTACGACCTCAAGCCGGAGATGTCGGCACCGGCGATCGCCGACGCGGTGGTGGAGCACATGGAGGCGGAGCAGGTGGCATTGATCCTGGTCAACTTCGCCAATGCCGACATGGTTGGGCACACCGGCAACCTCCCCGCCACCGTGCAGGCGGTGGAATGTCTGGACCGCTGCCTGGCCATGGTGGTGGAGGCGGCGGCGGCGCATGGGTACACGGTGGCGTTGACCGCCGATCACGGAAACGCGGAGCAGATGCTGGCCCGCGATGGGGCGACTCCGGTCACCTCGCACACCACCAACCAGGTCCCGCTGCTCGTGACCGACGACGGCTGGTCTCTGCGGACGGGCGGTGGCCTGCGAGATGTGGCGCCCACGTTGCTGGCGGGGATGGGATTCAGAGTTCCCGATGAGATGACCGGCACCTCTCTCCTGGTTGCCAGATAGTGCCCCCGGGAAGGACCCTAGGGGGCCACCGTCGCCGGCTGCGTGCGGAGGATGACAGAGTCCCGGTCAAGCCCGCTGGGGTGGTGGCCCTGGTGGGTCGGCCCAACGTGGGCAAGTCCACCTTGTTCAACCGTCTGATCGGGGAACGGCGGGCGATCGTCTCCGAGCAGCCGGGGCTGACCAGGGATCGCATCTACGGCACCGTGGAGTGGCGCGACACCGCCTTCACCGCCATCGACACCGCCGGCCTGGACCGGGTGGCCAAGGATGGCCCCGAGGGCGACCTCCCCGCCAACACCCAGGAGCAGGCCCACCTGGCGCTGGTCGAGGCGGACGTGATCTGCTGGGTGCTTGATGCCAGGGCCGGGGTGACCGCGGCCGACCTGGAAGTGGCCGATGTGCTTCGCCGCGCTCGCCAGCCCGTCGTGGTTGTCGCCAACAAGAGTGAGGCGCGGGAGGACCGCCTGCTGGTTCACGAGTTCCTGGAACTGGGCATGGGTGATCCAGTGGAGATAAGCGCCCTGTCCGGCGCCGGGACCGGCGACCTCCTTGACCGTGTCGTGTCGGTACTTCCACGGACCCTTCCCCCCAGCGTCGAGGCCGGGCCGGCTGAGCTGCTGCGGTGCGCCATCGTGGGTCGGCCGAACGTGGGCAAGTCCTCACTGCTGAACGCGGTGCTGGGCCAGGACCGCTCGCTGGTCAGCACCGTGGCGGGCACGACGCGAGACCCGGTGGACACGCTGATCTCGACCCCCCAGGGTCCGGTCCTGCTGGTGGACACGGCCGGGATGAAGCGCCCGGGGGCGACCAGGGACGCGGACTACTACAGCCTGCTGCGGGCACTCCGAGTGGTCGAGCGCGCGGACGTCGCGGTCCTGGTCGTGGACGCCACCAGTCCGCTGCGAGCGCAGGACCGGCATATCGCTGGGCGCGCCCGGGAGGCCGGCGCCGCCACCCTGATCGCCGTGAACAAGTGGGACCTCCTCGACTCCGATGCGCGCCAGGACAAGTCACTCTTGCGGGAGCTGCGCTCCGCCTACGATTTCGCCCCCGGGACTCCCTTCCTCTACACCAGCGCCACCACCGGTCGGGGGATAGCCCGCCTGTTGCCGGCGATCTTCGAACTGGGAAGAGCGAGAGGGCTGCGGATCACCACGCCCACCCTGAACCAGTTCTTCAGAGAGGCGATGATCCGCCGGCCGCCTCCCAGTGGCCGCGGGGGGCGCCGGCTCCATCTGTACTACGCCGTCCAGGCGCGCAGCCGGGTTCCGACCTTCGCCCTGTTCGTCAACGACCCGGAGCTTCTCCACTTCAGCTACGCCCGCTATCTGGAGAATCAGCTGCGAGAGCGGTTCGGCTTCGCCGGAGTGCCGCTGCGTCTCAGAGCGCGAAAGTCCGAGCCGGCCGGCTGAGCTGCCCCGGAGCCGCCCCAGACGTGAGGAGGCGGCACCCCAGGGTGCCGCCTCCAGGTCCGCAGTGCGACTGATTCCGCTGCCAGCCTGGTGCCGGCAGGGCCGTCAGACCGTCAGGGGGTCACGCATCCGTTGCGGTCAAGATTGACGGGAGTACTCCCGTCGGTCCCGTTGTAACCGTTGCCGGAGTTGCCCGGAGTGCCGTACTGGGCGTCCTGGCCGAAGGTGCTACCCGAGGTTACGTTCCCGAACTCCCAGTCGCAGGCGGCCGCGGCCGACGACTGCGTGGATGAAGTGACCTGGGTCCAGTACGGGTAAAAGCTGCCCGGCCCTGGCGGTGGGACCGTGCATCCGGCCCCAGTCGCTATATCGCACTGGTAGTCGGAGGCCGGGTTGTCGGTCTCGAATTCGACCTGGCTGTAACCCGCAGACCCGGAGCCGTAGGTCGGGGGCTGGATCACCATGGTCGAGGGGAAGGTGGTGGCAGTGGTGCCCGTGGGCCAGTCCTGCCAGTAGGGGCTGCCGTCGTAGTCGAGGTCCCCACCGTCATTGAAGTTGTCGCACCCCGTCACCAGATTCCCAGCACTGGTCTCGCCGCCGGAGGCGCTTTCGCCGTGGGTGTCGCCGGCGTAGAAGCAGGGGCCGTCTCCCCGCGCTGTCTCGATCTTCTGCGATCCATCCGGCGCCGTCGCCGACTCGTAGGCGCCGTTGCATACGTTGTACTCGGTGGTCCCGTGGACAGGATCACTCAGGGAGCTGCAGGGGGTGAAATGCCCGATCTCAAATGTGGTGCTGATGTCGGTGGACAGGGCCGCCCAGGGGACGATGTTCTGATAGGCGGCGGTGTTGTACTCAGGCTGGAAGTTGAACGGGGTCCCCGCGCAGGTCTTGAGGTTGGTGTTCTGAAAGCCGTTCTGCGCCGAGGCGATCATGTACCCGCTCTTTCCCGTGTTTTCGTCCGTTAACACAGCTTCGAGAGCGCCCGCCTTCTTGTTGTCGAATATCTGCGTCTTGATCGTGTCCCCGGGCTTGAAGAACAGGGTCTGATTGTTCGGGGTGAAGGTTGCGTAGTTCGCCTGCTGGGGGCTGGGCGGTCCGGTGGGCACCCCGTTCCTTTGAATGAAGGCGAAGTTCACCGGCTCCTCGCAGGCGGGGTTGCAGTAGGCAAAGTTGTTGGTGCACTCCAGGCTATCAATGGTCAGGGCGGCGCACCAGCCTCCGTTGCCCTCGGTCAGATATTTCGTAGACCCCGGGATGTTACAGCTGATGCTGTCGACGAACGGGGCGAAACCGGGTGGATAGAACTGGAGCTCCATGAAGGCGCTGCCGCCGCCTGGGTAGGACCCCGAGGGCGCGTTGGCGTCGCTCTCGGGTGTGCACGGCGTCTGGGGATACGAGTTGGGGTCGCAGATCGCCATGGAGAACCACGGAGCTACCGATAGCTCGAAAAAGTGGGTCACGTCGCTGCCCGGGCTGTTGACCGTCGGCAGCGCCGCCGGGTCCACCGGCAGGGTCTGCGTCCAGGTGACGCTGTCGCCAGAGCCCTTGGCATTGGAGATGAAGCGCAGATTGGGCTCGTCGTGACCGACGTAATAGCCGTTGTCATAGAAGCGACCGCCGTTGGCTCCGTGGGGGTCGGTGCACGGCAGGGTGAGCTTGATCGACTGCTGCACCGTGCTGTAGCCGTTGCAGTCGAGTTCGCCCTTGGCCGGTATCGAGGTGGACCAGGTTCCGCTGGCCGCAGTCGACACTGGAGCGGAGAGGATCTGTGCCCCTCCCAGCATCGTGGCGACCGCGGCGACCGCAGCCAGTCGGCCCCCGATCCTCAACCTACGCGGTGACACTCTCAAATGTGGATCCCTCCCAGAATCTCGCGACTTGCAAAAGCATCAGCGACAACAGTTACGGTCCCCCCGGCCCTGGACGGGTCCGGACGGGCCCCGGCAGCGCCTTGGACAGTCAACAACGCAAAGGGCACCACCTCCTGCCGGTGAAGGATCCGCCCGCGCCCGTCCCACGCTGCCGGTCCATCGGACTTTGGGGGCAGTCTAGCGGGGATCGGCGGGAGTCGCAAGTGTCCTCCAGGACCTCAGCCAGGCGGTGCCAGCAGCGACGGCGGCAAATGCCACAATGCCCGGGTGGAACCGCGCCTCTCACTTATCACCCTGGGCGTTGCCGATCTCGAGCGCTCCTTCTCCTTCTATCGAGATGGTCTGGGCCTGCCCACAACCGGAGATCCGGCGACGGGCATCGTCTTCTTTCAGACCTCGGGCGTGGCTCTGGCCATCTTCCCCTACCGGGACCTGGCAGACGACGTGGGTCCGGGCTGGGATGAGCCCAGGAGCCGCTTCACCGGCATCACCCTGGCGCACAACGTCCGCCACCGTGATGAGGTCGACGCTGTCCTGGCCCTTGCCCAGGCCGCTGGGGGAGAGGTGGTGAAGCCGGCGGCGGACACCTCCTGGGGAGGCTACGCCGGCTACTTCGCCGACCCGGACGGATACCTCTGGGAGGTGGCGTGGGGGGCGTTTGAGTTTCGCGACGACGGATCCTTGCTCATCCCGTGAAGGGCGATGTCCCGACGGGAGGAATCTTGCATCCACTTCCATCGGGACTGACCGCCCACCAGGTCGCCGCGGGCGGCAACCCCGGGGGCCCGCGCAGCTTGAAGTGGTTCTCAATGTGGTCGGGGAGACAGGACTCGAACCTGCGACCCCCAGTCCCCCAGACTGGTGCGCTACCACCTGCGCCACTCCCCGAGGTCGGACGCTGAGCATATCAGCCGCGTAGAATCGAAGTCGAATCAGAGACCGTCGGAGGTGTCCGGTGCCCTGGATGCGGCGATGCGCCAACTGCGAACGGGAATTCCCGATCTATCGCCTCGCGGCGGTGCTGCTTGACGGCGAGATGAGTTCGGTGTGCCCGCGCTGCATGCAGTCCGAGCATGATCGGATCCAGGTCCCCTATGCGCCCCAGGCCCCGGGCGCGGCCCAGACCAGCACCTCCAGAACCTCGTGGTAGAGGAGCTCCGGGAGCCGTTCCTGGAGCGCCTTGCTGGACGGGCGGGAGCCCTTGGCGGCAGCCTGTGCGTTGGCCTGGACCCGGCGCTGGACGCACTGCCACACGATCTGGGCACCGATGCCTTGGCCGTCCGCCGCTTCTGCCTGGAACTGGTCGAGGCAACCGCCCCCTACGCCTGCGCCTTCAAGCCGAACTCGGCTTACTTCGAGGCCCTGGGGGCTTCCGGCTGGGAGGTGCTCAGAGAGGTAGTGGCCGTCGCCAGAACCAGGGCACTGGTCCTCCTGGACGCCAAGCGGGGTGACGTCGGGCACACCGCAGAGGCCTACGCCAGCGCGGTGTTTGACCAGATCGGCGCGGACGCCTGCACCGTCAACCCGTATCTGGGCTACGACGCGCTTGAGCCGTTCCTACGCCGCCGCGGCCGCATGACCTTTGTCCTGTGCCGCACCAGCAACCCGGGGGCCGGGGACTTCCAGGACCTGCGCCTGGCGGCAACCGGCGACCCCCTGTACCTGGAGGTGGCGAGGCGGGCTCGCGCCTGGGCGGATATGGACAACGAGCCGAGGGTGGGACTGGTGACCGGAGCCACCTGGCCCAAGGAGCTCACCCAGATCCGGGCGGCAGCACCCGGGCTGCCACTGCTCATACCTGGGGTGGGAGCGCAGGGTGGCGACCTCGCGCTGGCGGTCGAGGCGGCCCGCGGGGTGGAGCGATCGGGTCCCTACCTCCTGAGCATCTCGCGGGGAATCACCGGCGCCTCCAGGGAGCCGAACTTCGCCGAGGCAGCGGCGACGGCTGCTGCGGGGTATCTGGCCCGCCTCCAAACCCTGACCCAGGCCGCGACGCCGCTGCAGGGGGCGCCCGCTGCGAGTACCCTCTAAGCGTCTTGCTTAGCCTGGGAGCGGCGAGAACCGGGGTGCTGGCCAGCTGTGCCGCGCTGAGTCTGGCGGGTTGCGCGCTGTCGTCCCCGCCGGCGGTGCATGCTCATCGCACCCCCACCAGCACCCCCAGCGCGACGCCGACTCCTTTGCCGCAGGCGGTGACGGTGATAGCCCCAGACGGGGTCAACTTTCGCACCGACCCTTCCACCACCGCACCGGTGGTGGGGGTGGTCGCCCAGGGAGTGACCCTGCCAGTCCTCTCCAAGACCGGAGTCGACGGCGGGTGGTGGCAGGTAAAGGGAAGCACCGCGACCGGGTGGATCACCGCGAACCCGGAGTACACATCGACGGCATCCTTCCAGAGCTACCAATCGACGGGCAATCCAAGCTGGTCCGCTCTCTTTCCCTCCAGCTGGACGTTTGCCCAGTCCACCCCCGGGACCATCTCCTTCAGCGGCCAGGGCGGGCAGGTGATCACCGTCACCACCGCCGCCAGCACCGCCAAGCTGCCGCCGGGGGCGCCGGCGGGGACCGGAGAGAAGTCGGTGACCTCGGTGGAGGTCTACGGGATCACAACCGCCCTGGTGACCTACGCGGTCAGCACCGGCTATCTGGCTGCGGTCGCCTTTCAGGGGAGTCCCGGGGTGGCCTTCCTGATCACGGCCAAGGGCAGCTCCGACAGCATGGCCGCCACCTTCACGGTCTTTCTAGAGGCGTTCAAGTTTGCGCTTCCGGCCCCGAGTCCCAAGCCGAGCCCCTGAGCTCGTCGGGTGCCGCCAGGCGGCGCGAGAACTCACGGTAGGCCGCCGTGCGGGCCTGGTCCACCACCTTGGTGTATCCCTGCATGGTGTTGAGGTTGGCGTGTCCCAGCACCTCCTGCACCAGCCGGACGTTGCCGGTTATGGTCAGCAGCTCGGTGGCCGTGGTGTGGCGCAGCACGTGCGGTGACCGCAGCGCCTCCAGACCCCGCTCGCGGCGCAGGCGGGAGACGATGTGGCGGGCGCCGGCCGCCGTGAGCCGGCGTGATCCTGAGCTCCGGGAGTGCCGGTCGTAGTTCAGGAAGAGCGCGGGTTCGCGGTCCTGCCGTGCCCCCAGGTAGTCGGTGATGGCGGCCATCGCTGCGGGGGTGAGATGCACCACCCGCTCCTTGGATCCCTTGCCCCTGACCACGAGCCGGCCGCTGCGGCTGAGATCGCTTCGGTTGACGCGGAGCGCCTCGGAGATCCGGCAGCCGGTGCTGAGTAGAAAGTGGACCAGCGCCTGGTCTCTGAGATCCGGCTCCGTGCCCCGCGAGTGGTGGGCGAGGAGGGAGCGGGCGTCATCGGTGGTGAGCGGCTTGGGCAGAGGGGCAGCGACCCTGGGTATGTCGATGTGCAGCCCGAGGTCCTCTCCGACCCATCCCTCCCGCAGGGCATAGCGCAGCAGGCCTCTCAGCGCCTGCAGTCGGCGCGCCCGCGAACTCAGTGCCAGTGGAGACTCCCCCAGATGTCGCTGGTAGGCGCGGACCAACTCACGCGAGAGCTCAGAGATGGCCTGCGGAGACCGCTTCAGTCCTCGCCAAAAGTCGAGAGCGGTCCGAAGGTCGGTGGCGTAGGCCCTGATGGTCTGGGGGCTGCGCGCCCGGTCCACCGCGAGGTAGGTCAGATACTCCTCGACCGCGTCGTCGAGCGACAACGGGATCCCGGCTCGGTCGGATTCGTCCGGATCCTTGGTCACTGCAATCCCCAGTGTCGGTCGGCGCGCCCTCGCCCTCTCGCGGCGCGACCCATCGACCGCAGGGCCGGTTGGGCCCTGGAACCTCGACCCGGTGGTGGCATCGGAAAGTGCCTTGCCGACGGGCCCCGGTGCACGGACGCAGCCAGCACTTGCGCCGGCTGGGACGTGGCGGGATGGGCGCCCACCATCGCCAGCTCGCCAGACGGCTTACGCATGGCAGCTGGGGGCAAGGGCAGCTCGGGATGGGGCGACGGGCATGCGGCCTTCGGCCCTAGGCCGTTCCGGAAGGCCCGGGAGTGCAGCATCCGGTGGAGACTCCGGATCGGAGGTAGGCAGGCCGCAGGGCTGGGGGAAGCGGGCGGCACGGGGCCGGGACCGGATCGGGGCGGGGGAGAAGACGCCACCGCGGTTGTCCCAAGCGGGGCCATCACGATCACCACCGGCTGGAATGGAGTCGGCCGAGCGGTCGCGGTGTTGCCGGCGGAACGGGCGCGGGACCCGCTCCGTCGGCTCGGCTCGGTACCCGCGCGATGGGGGCTGACCGGGGTCGACGCGCTCTGACCCGGGGGAGGGAGCAGCGCCTGGGTGCCGCCTGCCACGAGCGGTGGTGCCGTCTGGCCGACCATGGGCTGCAATTCAGGCGAAGTCACCGCCGCCGTCAGGGCGATGGCTCCCACACCGGCCACGACAGCGGTGGCGGCAGTCGCCCCCAACCACCATGAGGAGCGATGAAGCCTGGCAAGCCACGCCAGCGGGACGACGCCGATGCCAGCCAATCCCGCTCTCCTGGGCCGGAGAGAGGGGGCAGTGGGGCCAACTGGAGCGCTCGATCCGGTGAACAGCGCGGCTGTCTGAGCCAGCCGCACCTCCAACCAGCGCTCCATCGCCCAAGCGGATGGGAAGTCTGAGGGGGTCGCCAGCCCGAAGTCGACCACCACCTGCTGGGCGGTGAGCACGGCCATGGTCCGGTCGTGGGTCAGAGGCAGCGCCCTCCGCTCCAACCAGGGTCGAAGTAGTTCCTCCACCAGGACCGGGTCGGCGAGATCGCCGACGAGGGAGATCCGGAGAAAGGCGGCAGCGAGGGGATCGCCGACCGCGGCAACCTCAGCCATCAGTCATGGCCGCCGAAATTGCCATCGCACGAGGGTCTCACCTCCCCTAGAACGCGGCTCGGGCGAAAACGGGACACCGCCCAGGACCTGCGCCGCCGGTCTGGGCAAACCACCAAAGCCATCCTGCCGGGGACCCCACCGCGATCGGCCAGGGCCCAGGCTCGAACTCGCTCGCAGGTCCGATGCTAGACCAACCGGGAGGCGGCCACCGCCAATGGCTGTAACGGTTTCGTCAGTGGGAGTCTTCGTGCTGCAAATGCTCCACAACCCAATCGATCGCCCGGGTCAGAGTGCCGACATCATCCGGATCCACTGCGGGGAACAGCCCCAGGCGGAGCTGGTTCCGGCCCAGCTTGCGGTAGGAGTCGGTGTCCACGATGCCGTTGGCCCGGAGAACCCGGGAGACCGCCGCAGCCGGCACCGATGGGGCCAGATCGATCGTGGCCACGACCGGGCTCCGTTCCTCTGGACGGCCCACGAACGGGGAGGCGAACCAGCTGGCCTCGGCCCAGCTGTAGACCAGTTCGGCCGAGCGCCGCGATCGCGCCGCCGCCGCGGCCAGCCCCCCCTGGTCGAGCATCCAGGTGAGCTGCTCGGCGAGGAGGAATAGGGTGGCGATCGCGGGGGTGTTGACGGTCTGGCCCTGGCGCGAGTTGTCGATCGCGGCTGCCAGGTCGAGGAAGCTGGGCACCCAGCGCGCGGATGAGCACAGGCTGCGGGCGCGCTCCACCGCCCGCGGCGAGAGGATCGCGATCCAAAGCCCACCCTCGGACGCGAAGCACTTCTGGGGGGAGAAGTAATAGACGTCGGTGGCGCCGATCTCCACCTCCATCCCGCCGGCGGCCGAGGTTGCGTCCACCAGCACCAGTTGCTCGGGGTCGCCCAGACGCCGGATCGGCATGGCGACCCCGGTCGAGGTCTCGTTCTGGGTCAGGCAGTAGCAGTCGACCTCAGGGCTCGACGCTGGCTGAGGGTGGGTGCCTGGATCTGAGGTTATGACCTGGGGAGCGTCAAGGTGGGGCGCCGAGCTCGCCTCCTGGGCAAATTTCGACGAGAACTCGCCGAACACGAGATGCTGGCTGCGTCGCTCTATGAGGCTGAACACCGCCACATCCCAGAAGCACGTCGCACCCCCGTTGCCAAGGACCACCTCGTACCCGTCCGGGAGGGCAAACAGCTGCCCCAGTTGCTCCCGCACTCTTAGCACCAGCTCGCGCACGGGCGGCTGCCGGTGGCTGGTGCCAAGGAGTGCGCTACCCCGGCTCGCCAACCCGGCCAAGGCCAATGCCGGTACCTTAGAGGGGCCAGACCCGAACCGGCCGTCCGCAGGTAGCAGATCCTGTGGTATGACTGGGATCGAACCACTACCGGTAGTCATCAGGAGGAAGTGTATTGCCTTCGGCCCCGGGACCCACCACTTCACTGTCGCGCCGGGTTCGCGCAATCTCAGAGTCCGCCACCCTGGCCATGGACCGGCGGGCCAAGGAGCTGGTGGCGACGGGGGAGAAGGTCATCTCGTTCGCCGCTGGGGAGCCGGACTTCGCCAGCCCGGAGGTGGCGGTGGCCGCCGCCGAGCGGGCCTGCCGCAACCCCAGGGCCCATCACTACAGTCCGGCCGCGGGCCTTCCCGAGCTGCGCGAGGCGGTCGCCGCCAAGACCAGGCGGGATTCGCAGCTGCCGGTCACCGCCGCCAACGTCATGATCACCAGCGGGACCAAGCAGGCGGTGGCGCACGCGTTCACGCTGCTGCTCGACCCCGGTGATGAGGTCCTGATCCCCACCCCGCACTGGGTGACGTTCCCGGAGGCCGTGGCGCTGGCCGGCGGCGTCCCGGTGCCGGTCTACAGCGATGAGACCACCAACTTCAAGGTGTCGGTCGCCGACCTGGAGCGATGCACCACCGAACGGACCAAGGTGTTGCTGTTTGTTTCACCCTCCAACCCGACCGGAGCCGTGTACACCCGGGAGCAGATGCAGGCGATCGGGCGCTGGGCGGAGAGCCGGGAGCTGTGGGTGGTGTGCGACGAGATCTACGACCAGTTCACCTACGAGGGAGCGGAGTTCAACTCCCTGCCGGCGGTGGTCCCCGAGCTCCAACCCCGGGCGATCTGCCTGAATGGGGTCGCGAAGGCCTACGCGATGACCGGGTGGCGCGTGGGTTGGATGGTGGCGGCCCCGGAGGTCATCAGGGCTGCCATCAACTTGCAGTCCCACGTGTGCGGCAACATCAGCAACGTCTCCCAATTCGCCGCCCTCGCCGCCTTGGAGGCCGGACTCGATCCGGTGGAGCGGATGCGTGCGATCTTCGCCGAGCGCAGGGAGCGGATCGCTGCCCGACTGGGAGCTCTGCCCGGATTCGAATGCCCACCGCCCGAGGGCGCCTTCTACGTCTTTCCCTCCGTGCGCGGCGTGCTGGGACGGAGGGTGGCGGGACGGGCCGTCCAGGGCTCGGCGGATTTGGCGGACATCCTGCTCGATGAGGCCAAATTGGCGGTGGTCCCCGGGGACGCGTTTGGCGCCCCTGGGTATCTGCGCTTCTCGTACGCGTTGAGCGCGGAAGACCTGGAGACGGGGATGGAACGGCTCGAGACCCTCCTGGGCTGACCGGAGGCCGCCGGACCCGGAGCGGCAGGGCGCGGCACCTGGTCCGGGCGTTCGCTATGGTGGCCACTGTGGTTGAAGTCGCCAGACCCCGGGGGGCATCGTTCGTCGCACACACGCCCAGTCGACGCGAGGGATCGGACATAGGAGCGGCCACCGGTGGTGGATGATGGGGCCGAACCCACGGCACCATGGCTGCCGGCGATCCGGATCGCCTTCGGGGCCATCCTCCTGATCGACGCCATTCTCGAGTACCAGACGGGAACCTATCAGGTGTTCGTCAGCCTGCTGTACTCGAACGCCTCCGTCAGTCCGGAGCCGCTGCGCGGCGCCCTGGTGTTCGCGGCCGAGCTCATCGGCCACCAGCCCGCGGTCTGGAACGCGATCCTAGCGGCCACGGAGCTCGTGCTGGGCCTGGGCGTCATGCTCGGTCTGGGCGCGGCATGGTGTCTGGTAGCGGCTCTGCCGCTCTTCGCCGGCATCTGGGTGTTCGGCCAGGGCCTGGGCCTGCCATTCGCGGCAGGGACCACCGACCTGAACTCCGGTCCGCTGTACATCCTGCTGAGTCTGGTGCTCTTGCTCGGACGCAGCTGGCGGAAGTGGAGCGTGTTCCGCTGGGTGCGGCCCGAGGGAAGTCCTCTGGGCCGTCGACGCGCCGTGGTCGCGGCTGGATCGGCCATCGCCCTCGCTGGGGTGGCGACCCTCACCTGGGGCAGCGTGAACGCGGTCCGGCGCCAGCCCGGGGTGGAGGGGCCGCCCGCGGTAGGAGGGGCGGCTCTGGCCTTCGACGCGCAGACCAATCAGGACGTCTTCTTCGGCGGCTGCGACTACCTCGCCTGCTCCGGCGCCACCTGGCTCTGGGATGGTCACCGCTGGCTGCGGGCCGCTGGTCAGCCCGCCCCGCCGGAGATGGGTTACGCGGGGGCCGCGTATTCCGGGCAGCGGCGAGCGGTCGTGCTGTTCGGAGGAGCGACCGAGCAGGGGCTGGGCCCAGCCCTCGACTCCACGTGGGTCTGGAACGGCCGGAGCTGGAGCCGGTTGAAGTTCACCGAACCACCACCCGGTCGTCGCTTCCCGGCCATCGCGTACGACCCCAGCACCAAGCAGCTACTCATGTTCGGCGGCGACGACGCGTCCGGCAAACCCCTGGCCGGCACCTATGTGCTCACATCCTCGGGCTGGCGTCAGCTGAGGCTCAAGATTGAGCCGTCCGCACGGACCGCCGCCGCGATGGCCTGGGACCCCGGCCTGAACGCCCTCCTTCTTTACGGCGGCAGCAACGGCAGCGCCCGCCTCAGCGACACCTGGGCCTGGACGGGTCAAGACTGGACCAGGCTCAGCTCCCGGCGATCCCCCGGGCCCCTCGCCTACATTGCGATGTCCACCGACCCCACCGACTCAGGGGTCCTGCTCTACGCGGGCGCGGGAGCCTCGGAGCGGACCTGGAGATGGGGGAGGGGAGGTTGGACACCGGTAGTTGCCAGAGGCCAAGCACCGCCGGTGTACAGCTTCATGGCGATGGCACCAGCTCCATCCGGCAGGGGTGTGCTGCTCGTGGGCGGCGCCACCAGCTCGGGAAGTGGCTTCAGCGCCCAGGCTTGGCTCTGGAACGGTTCGGGTTGGAACCGGCTGACCTGACTTCGCCTTCCGCTCAGACCCGAGCCACCAGCTCGGCGAGTTGAGCGGGCGTGCAGTTGCCGCCGGAGAGGACGCAGATCATGTCCCCCGGGTCGTCGCTGCGCCCGTCCAGGCTAACGCCGTTCCTGACCGCGCTCAGCGCTGCCGCCACCGTCATCGCCCCGGTCGGCTCCACCACCAGCTTGCCGCGCGACCACAGCCACCAGCATGCTTCGGCGATATCCAGATCGGTGACCGTCACGATCCGCTCGACCCGGGTGCGGATCACCTCCCAGCAAAGTCGTCCGAGGTGCAGGGTCCGGGCCCCGTCGGCGACGGTCTCGGGGGTCGACTCGAGGCTCACCAGCTCGCCAGACTCCAGGGAACGGCTGGCATCGTCTCCCAGCGCCGGCTCGACCCCGATGACGGTCGCGCCGGGCATGTACCTCTCCAGGGCGAGACACATCCCGGCGATGAGCCCGCCGCCACCCACGGGGACCAGCACCGTGGTGGGGTGGATTCCCAACCTGCCGGCCTGGCCCACGAGCTCCGAGGCGACCGTGGACTGTCCCGCGATCACCAGGGGATCGTCGTGGGGATGCACCAGCCGCAGGTTCCTCTGCTCCGCCAACTGGCGAGCCACTTCCTCACGGTTCTCCCCGGTCACCCCGTCGCTGATGACCTCAGCTCCGTAGGCGCGCACGGCCGCCAGCTTGACCGGCGCCGCCCCATCCGGCATCACCACGGTCGCCGAGAGCCCGAGCTCGGCGGCGGCGAGGGCCACCGCCTGGCCGTGGTTGCCGGAAGATACCGCCAGCACGCCCCTACGGTCACCGGCTTCGACTCCGGCCAACAGAGCGTTGAAGGCACCCCTAGCCTTGAAGGAGCCACTCCGCTGGAAGGTCTCAGCCTTCAGCCAGAGCCTGCGTTCCGCCTCCCGATCCAGCAAGGAAGACCGCAGCAGAGGGGTGACATGGACCCTGCCCGCCAGCCGCCTCTCCGCCTGTTCCAGATCGATCGCGGCCGTCGGGTCAGGAGCTGGCATCACCGGTAGGATAGCGGCGCCGCTCCGATCAGCCGTCGTAATCCACAATCACGGTTTCAGTGAGGGGATGGGACTGGCAGGTCAGCACGTAGCCGTCGCTGCGGTCCTTCTCCTCGAGGGCGTAGGTGTGGTCCATCGCGACCCTCCCCTCCAGCAGGCGGGCGCGGCAGGTGCCGCAGACCCCCCCCTTGCAGGAGAACGGCGCATCGGGCCGGATGGCGGCCAGGGCATCGACGATCTTGCCGCTCCGATTCATGGCGAACTCGGTCTCCCGTCCATTGAGGCGCGCCCGCACCAGCACCTGACCCGGTTGCGCGATCTCCATCTGCTCAGTTGCAGAGCGCACCGGCGCCTCATCCTCGACGAAGAACAG
>DAHVMY010000001.1:0-134991 GCA_027319585.1 Candidatus Dormiibacterota bacterium
CAAGCCCGCAGGAGGAACGTTAGGCAAATCCGGCGTTCAACACTCCGAGAGGTGACGGGGAGCCGCGCAAGCGGCGAAGGGGCCGGGCCCACGCTGCCAAGAAAAGCCTCGCTGGAAGTGAGCCATCGGACCGTACCGCAAACCGACACTGGTAGACGGGAGGAAGACTCCAAGGCGCATGAGAGAACTCTCGCTAAGGAACTAGGCAAACTCGCCCCGTAACTTCGGGAGAAGGGGTGCCGACGGTGTGTCAAAGCACCGGTCGGTCGCAGTGAAGAGGGTCAAGCGACTGTTTACCAAAAACACAGGACTCTGCAAAGTCGAAAGACGACGTATAGGGTCTGACGCCTGCCCGGTGCTGGAAGGTTAACGGGAGGGGTCCGCGTGCAAACGCAAAGCTCTGAACCGAAGCCCCAGTAAACGGCGGCCGTAACTATAACGGTCCTAAGGTAGCGAAATTCCTTGTCGGGTAAGTTCCGACCCGCACGAATGGCGTAACGACTTGGGCGCTGTCTCGACCACGGACTCGGCGAAACTGAAGTACCTGTGAAGATGCAGGTTACGCGCGGCAGGACGGAAAGACCCCGTGGAGCTTTACTGCAACTTGGCATTGATGTGGGGTCTAGCATGTAGAGGATAGCTGGGAGACTTTGAAGCGGGGCCGCCAGGTTCCGTGGAGTCAACCTTGGAATACCAGCCTTGCTAGGTTTTATGTCTAACCGGTGCCGTTATCCGGTATCGGGACCATGCCAGGTAGGCAGTTTGACTGGGGCGGTCGCCTCCCAAAAGGTAACGGAGGCGCCCAAAGGTTCCCTCAGCCTGGATGGAAATCAGGCTTAAAGAGTGCAAAGGCATAAGGGAGCTTGACTGTGAGGCCTACAAGCCGAGCAGGGACGAAAGTCGGGCTTAGTGATCCGACGGCTCTGAATGGAAAGGCCGTCGCTCAACGGATAAAAGCTACCCCGGGGATAACAGGCTCATCTTGCCCAAGAGTTCACATCGACGGCAAGGTTTGGCACCTCGATGTCGGCTCGTCGCATCCTGGGGCTGGAGTAGGTCCCAAGGGTTGGGCTGTTCGCCCATTAAAGCGGTACGCGAGCTGGGTTTAGAACGTCGTGAGACAGTTCGGTCCCTATCCGCCGTGCGCGCAGGAGATTTGAGGAGAGCCGACCTTAGTACGAGAGGACCGGGTTGGACGGACCGCTAGTGCACCGGTTGTTCCGCCAGGAGCATCGCCGGGTAGCCATGTCCGGAAGGGATAAGCGCTGAAAGCATATAAGTGCGAAGCCCACTCCAAGATTAGATCTCCCACCGGGTTAACCGGGTAAGACCCCAGGTAGACCACCTGGTTGATAGGCCGCAGGTGTAAGAGCAGCAATGCTTTGAGCTGAGCGGTACTAATCGGTCGAGGGCTTGACCACTCTCTGCCACACTGTTCGCGGGCGCGCCGGCTAGGCGCCGTCCGGGTGGCTGTGCGCTCCTACCGCGCTTTTGTCAGCTGGCCAGGCCGATGAGGCCGTGCCCGCGGACAGACGTATTCCTTTGCGACAAGAGATCCGGTGACGATAGCGACGGGGAAACACCTGTACCCATTCCGAACACAGAAGTTAAGCCCGTCAGCGCCGATGGTACTGCCCTGGAGACGGGGTGGGAGAGTAGGTCATCGCCGGGTCTCTTTTTTTTGCCCGCGCGACCCCGGCCCCGGGTGGGGCGGTCAGGGCGAGGTCGGGTGGGCGGACCGGGCCGGGGCCGATGGCGCCGGGTTGGCAAGGCGGCTGCTGGAGACGGCCGCTTCCCATGGCCGCGAGGTCAGCAGCCTGATCCCCAGCACCGCCACCAGGGGAGCGGTGCCGGGGTCGGTGGCCAGGCCGGTCAGGATTCCTCCCATGGCCTGCCCAAGAACCCAGAAGACGGCGGTCAGGCCGAGCCCCAGCGCCACAGACCATCGCCGCGTGACCGGCATCCACACCGCCACCGCCAGCAGAAGCTCCAGGGAGGCCAGGATGATCGAGACCGGAGCGCTGTTGAGATACGCGGCGCGCGCCAGGGTGTAATCCAGGCCGCTGAGATGGGCCGGTTGCAGTTGGGCAGCCGTCTGGAGGTTGTAGGCGAGCACGGCGGCTGGGGAGTAGTGCCAGGGGATGTGCAGCAGCGCGCCCAGCCCCCAGTACCCCGACCAGGCGATTCTGGCGGTTGCGGTCCCCGGTCGGCGCGCCCTGGGTCCGCTCTCGTCGGCCCACACGACCAGTGCCACCACGATGTACAGCACCGCCGATCCCGGAGCTCCGAACTCCACCATGGCGGTGCCGGTCGCCATGAAGCCGAGTCCCTGGCCGAGCACCCATACCAGCGCCGCCCAGGCGATGGAGGTGACGATGGCCGCCCTGCGGGTCGGCCGCCACAGGAGCCCCAGCCCGATCGCCGCCTCGACGGTGGCGATGCCCGCCGACAGCAGGACCAGGTGGTGAGCCTCCAGGCGGGCGACCGCGAACAGGAAGTTCTCGAGACCGGGGGGCTGGTACATCAGCGCGGAGTTGTAGATGACATTGCCGGAAAACCCCTGGCCGAACATGGATGGCTGCAGCTGCAGGCCGGCGTCCAGCAGCCACAGGACGGCCAGCGCCCAGCGCAACCAGGAGGCGAGGGCTACCGCAGGCGGCGGCGAGGGTTCGGGGGACCGCTCATAGCCGGGCATGCAAGCGCGCCTCGTCGGCCCCGTCGGCGGGGAACATCCGCCACATGTACCAACCCGCCACCACCACCATCAGGATGTTGTCGAAGGCGAACATCAGCAGGCCGCCGATGCGCTGGTCGACCAGCGGGGAGATCCCCAGCAGCTCCGAGCGGTGGAGGTAGAAGAGGTAGACGGGGTGGGGGAGCAGGGCAACCGTGAGGCCGACCACCACCGCGGGCAGCGCCCCCACGGTGAGGTAGGACACCTCGCCCAGGGCGGAGAGGTTCCAGCGCTCGCCGGGGCGGTGGATGATGACGGCCCACCAGAACAGCAGCCCCACGGCGATGAAACTCAGGTGCTGGGCGATGTGCACCAGGGGATGGGTGAGCGCGTAGTCGAAGAAGTAGGGCCAGTGCCAGGCCACCAGGACGATGAAATAGGCCGGTCCGGCGAAGTAGGGGGAGATGAGCACCCGCACCCACCTCCCCAAGAAACTCCCAAGGAGGGCGTCGACGGTCGCGGGGGGGATGCCCAGGATCATGAGCGGCGGCGCCACCATCGCCAGGATCAGGTGCTGGGCCATGTGCATGCTGAAGAGGTAGTTGTCCCCGATGATGTCGATCGCCGACTCCAGGGCGATGAAGATGATCAGCACGCCCACGACCCAGGCGACGGCGCGCCGGTCCCTCCTGGCGCCGGGGAAGAATCGGTAGGCGGCTATCGCGATCGCGCAGCCGATCCAGACCGAGGGGTCGAACTCCCACCGGGTCACCCAGTAGAGGAGGCTCACCGGGAGCGGGGTCCCCAGCCGAGGATGCCGACTGGCGTCGGAACTCCGGGCTCGTCCGAGACTGCATGGTGCACCGTCTCAGTATCCGCCCGTGGTCAAACGGCCGCGATCAGGGCCGGGACGGCTGTGCCAGCCGCTCGTCGGCACGCCGGATGCGGCGGAGATCGGCCTCCATGGAGGCGCGGAGCTGGCCACAGGCAGCCGTGGCCCGATCCCCGCGCGAGAACCGCAGGGTGGCCCGCGGGCCGACTCGGGCCGCGAACTCCCGACAGGCGGCCATGCCGGGGGCCTGAAGCTCGCTTCCCGGGATCCGGTTCATGGGGATCAGGTTCACGTGGCCGTGCAGCTCGGCCGTCAATCGCCGCAGTCGAGAGGCGTCGTCGACGGAGTCGTTGACGCCCGCGATGAGGACGTACTCCAGGCTCACCCGCCGTCCGGTGAGTGCCGAGAAGCGGCGCCCGGCCCGGATCAGCTCGGCGATGGGATAGCGGCGATTGAGGGGCACCAGGCGGTCGCGGACCGCGTCCGAGGTGGCGTGCAGGGAGATCGCCAGCCGTAGGGGCAGTCCCTCGGAGGCCAGCCGATCCATCTCCTCGACCAGCCCACTGGTGGAGACGACAACCCGGCGGGGAGAGACTCCCCACTCCTGCAGGAGCCGGATGGAGGTCACCACCGCCGAGTAGTTCTGCAGCGGTTCACCCATCCCCATGTACACCACGTTGGTCGGTGCGCCCGCTCCCTCCCGTCCCCAACGCCGCGCGGCGATCAGGACCTGGTCGACGATCTCGCCGGCCGCCAGGTTGCGGCGCAGCCCGAGCTGGCCGGTGGCGCAGAAAGTGCACCCGATGGCACACCCCACCTGGGAGCTCACGCAGACGGTCCGGCGGGGGTGAGAGGTGGCCGAGCCCTCATGGCGAATCATGACCGCCTCGATCTCCTGGCCATCCCGCGCGCGCAGCAGCAGCTTCTCCGTCAGGCCCCGGTCGGCCGCCGTAGCCTGCACCAGGGCCAGGGAGGACCACTCAATGGACGGCGGCAGCGCCCGTCGGAGACCCGCGGGCAGGTTGCCCATGTCGCCGAAGCCGTCGGAAGTGCCCTGCCAGGCGTGGACGCGGATCTGGTCAGCGCGATACGGCGCCTCCCCCAGCTGCTGGACGAGCTCGCCGAGCTGCTGGCGGCTGCAGCCGCCCACGCTGGCTGTGGTCACGCTCGGACTGGGCCAGGGGCGGGAAGCCCGCGGGGGCGCGGCGGTTGGGGCTGCGCATGTGTGGTCCGATCGAGGGTCACCGCCATCCGGTGGCGAGCAGGTGTGGGCCGCATGGCCACATTGTCGGCGAAGGATGGCAAGCTGTCAGGACGAGATCGCGATCTCCCTGAGCTGGGCTCCGCTGCCCCACGGGTTTGGTTCGCCATGCTCTTTCCCCCAGCCACACTCTGGGCCGCTGCCTGGATCCCCATCTCCGCTACTGGACGGTCCAGGTACGGCAACGTCAGCCCCGCAGTCCCTCGATCTGGCGCCGTCGGTCCCCTGCACGTGATCGCGTGGTCATGAGGCCGTCGTTCCGGAGTCGGCATGGGCGGTGACCTTCCCGAACAGCGTCTCCGCCGCCGCCGTGGCCGACTGCAGGCACGAAGCGACACCGACCCCGTGGTACGAGGCACCGGCCAGGACGGCTGCGATCGGCAGTTGGGCGGTGAGCTCGAAGGCCCGTGCTCTCCAGGCCAGGTGACCGGCGCGGTACTGGGGGAGGGCGGGCTGCCAGCGGCGCACCGAAGCTGCCAGCGGAAGCCGGTTGACGCCCAGCACGTTGCGGAGCGAGTTGTGCACCGTGGTGACCAGGGTGGTGTCGTCCATCGCCAGGATGGCCTCATCACCGAAGCTTCCCAGCGACGCTCGCAGCAGTGTCTGCCCGGGGCGCTTGAGGTGCGGCCACTTGCGGTCCAGGAAGGTGCATGCGGTCACGACCCGCCGGGGCGACCGCGGGACCAGAAACCCGCTGCCGGTGAGTGGCCGCGGGAAGGCGTGTTCCGGGTACGCCAGGGAAACCGTGGCGACCGCGGCCCATTCCTGGCCGGCGAGCGTGGTCGCGAGCTCGGGTGAGATGCTCGACACCAGGTGCGACAGCTGGGGAGCGGGGATCGCGAGCACGACACCATCGCAGTCGACGGGCTCAGAACCGGCGACCTTAACCCGGGCGCGACGGGCCTTCGGTCCGGTGGAGATCTCCTCCACCCGGGCCCCGACTTGGATCGTCCCCGGAGCCAGGTTGGCCGCGAGGGCGTCGACCACGGCCGTGAGGCCGCCAGGGAAGGTCACGAAGGTGGGCCGACGGGCCGCGGCCGGGAGAGGCGGTTGCTGTCGGAGCCCGCGCAGCAGGCTCGGGCTTGTTTCCAGCGCCTTCAGCAGCTGGGGTGCCACGGCTCCCAGGCTCAGCTCAGCGGCGGACCCGGCGTAGACGCCGCCGACGAGCGGGTCCACCAGCCGGCTCAGGACAGCTCCTCCCATCCGCCGCCGGATGAACGGTCCCAACGCCGAGTCGGGATCTGGTTTCTCATGGGCGGCCCAGGGCTCCAAGCCGGCGCGCAGTGCACCCCGCACCCCGATCGCCCGCGCCACCGCGCCGCTCCAGGGGTGGGGCGGCACCCCCAGCGCTGAGCCTTGGGGAATCGCCACCAACCTGCGCCCGTTCCAGATGGAGGCGCTCGTGGTTCCGGGCGCCAGGGCCTGGTCGGCGATGCCCAGGGCTTGAAGCAGCTCCCAGGTCTCGGGAGCCCGGACCAGCAGGCTTTCGGCACCAAGGTCCATCTGCACTCCGGCGAACGACTCGGCGGCTACCCGACCGCCCAGGGTGGGGCCAGCCTCAAGCAGGTGCAGCTCGACCTCGCGGTGATGCTCGACTGCCAGCTGCCCGAGCCGGCGCGCGGCGGCCAGCCCCGCCACCCCTCCACCCACGATCGCGAACCGGAGCGGGGGGGGATTCAAGCCGACTGTTGGATCTCGCGCTCGATCAGGTCGGCCAGGACCTCGCGCACGAACTGGGGATCGGCGTTGGGCATCTTGGTGCGGGCGATGTTGACCTGAAGTCGTCGCGCCTCCTCCTGGGCCTCGTGATCAAGGTCGAAGAGCACCTCCAGGTGGTCGGCTACGAAGCCGCAGGCGCACACCAGGAAGTCCCGGCGACCCAGGGCCGCCTCCCGTCGCACCACCTCCAGCAGCTCCGGCCCCAGCCACGGCTCGCCGGCTGACTGGGCCACGCTCTGCCAGCCGGTCGTCCAGTGGGGGAGGTCGAGGCTGGCCGCCACCGCCGCCGCGGTCTCTCCGAGCTGGTCCGGGTAGGGGTCGCCCATCTGCCGCAGCCTGGCCGGCAGGCTGTGGGCGGTGAACACCACCAGGGCCTCCCGGGCACGATCGGGGCCCATGGCGTCCAGCTCGGCTCGCACCTGGGCTGCGAGCCACGCTATGTACCCCTCGTGCAGGTGCCAATCCTCGATGAAGTCCAACTGGAGATCCCCGCCGCCGGCGGCAGCGCGCAGCCGCTCGATGTAGCCGGCGACGCTCATGCTGGAGTAGTGGGGCGCCATCACCATGGCCACCACGCGCCGGACCCCGCGCGATTCGAGGTCGGCCATCGCCTCCTCCAGGAATGGATGGTTGTGCTTCATGCCCACCACCACGTCCCAGTCATCTCCGTGAGCCGCGCGCAGCACCTCCCGCAGCGCGTCGGCCTGGGCGAAGGTGATCTCGGTCAGGGGCGAGTGCCCCCCGATGGCGGCGTATCGCCCCTCCAGTTCGGCCATCGCCTCCGGGTCGGGCGTCCGGCCGCCGCGCATGTGGGTGTAGTAGGGGAGGATGTCGGCGCGGTCACGTGGACTGCCGTACGCCATCAGCAGGACGGCCTGGGTGGCGGTCGCGGCGGGGGCGGGAGGGGCGCTCTGCGATGCGCTGCTCAAAGTCGGTCACCTCGTTGTGCTCTCGGACACCAACACACGTCTCCCCAGGGCAACTGTATCGAAGTGGCCGCCCGGGAGGTGGTTGCTAAAGTGAGAGCCGATTTGGCAAGGCAGAGCAGTTGATGGGGGACCCTTCGCCGGTTGTGGCCGGGCCGGACGCTATGGCCCCCGGCGCCGACCTGATGGCCGGGGCCGCGACCGTGCTGGGGCTCGAGCCCCAGGCGCGTCGCGAGCGCCTGCGGGCGCTGGGGTCTGATCTCGCGCTCGGCCTCTTCGAGGCCATGGCCCGGCTGCGGGCATTCGATGAGCGCGCGGTGATCCTGCAGCGTCAGGGGGTGATCGGCACCTATCCGACCTATTTCGGGGAGGAGGCGGTGCAGGCCGCCAGCGTCCTGGCGCTGACCGCGGACGACTGGCTCTTCCCCACCTACCGTCAGACCGCGGCGGTCACCCTCCGCGGCTGCCCCCCGGAGGTGCCGCTGCTGATGTGGAGAGGGCACCCGGGGGGATGGCACGACGTCATGCGCTACCGGGTGGCCCCCGTCTGCGTCCCGGTCGCGACCAACTATCCACACGCGGTGGGAGCCGCCTGGGGTTCGCGGCTGATGGGGCTGGACGCGGTGGCCCTCGTCTACGGCGGAGACGGCTCCACGTCCGCGGGCGAGTTCCACGAGGCCTGCAATCTCGCGGCTGTGGTCGGGGCTCCGGTCATCTTCCTGGTGACCAACAACCAGTGGGCAATCAGCACCCCCATCAGCAAACAGACGCGGGTGGTCCGGCTCGCGGACAAGGCCGCCGCCTACGGCATGCCCGGGCTCAGGGTGGACGCGTTCGACGTCTTCGCCTGCCACGAGGTGATCAGCGCCGCCGCGGCGCGCGCCCGGCGGGGGGAGGGGCCGACACTGGTCGAGGCGGTGGGCTATCGCCTCGGACCCCACGGGACTGCGGACGAGCCATCTCTCTATCGCGACCCCGCCCAGGCTCACCGGTGGGACCAGATGGAGCCGATTCACCGCACCGAGGCGGCTCTGGTGGAGGCCGGCCTGGCGGACGCCGATCAGCTGACCAGGGTTCGTCAGGGCGCCGCCGACGCGCTGCGCGATGTGGCGGATCGGCTGGTGGCGCGGCCGCTCCCCTCCATCGAGGAGATCGCTGACTCGGTGCACGCGGCGACGCCCTGGACGCTGTCGGCGGAGCGGCTGCGCGAGCCGGGTTGGGTGAGGGGGCAGTAGCTGTCTGTGCCTGAGCTGAACATGGTGGAAGCGATCGGGCAGGGCCTGGCGCAGATCCTGGAGCAGGATCCCAGGGCGCTCTTGCTGGGCGAGGACATCGGCGTCAACGGCGGCGTGTTCCGTGCCACCGCTGGCCTCCAGCAGCGCTTTGGCGAGGAACGGGTGGTGGACACGCCCCTGGCGGAGGCCGGCTTCGTGGGCGCCGCGATCGGGATGAGCATGGTGGGACTCCATCCCATCGTGGAGATCCAATTCGACGCCTTCGTCTACCCAGCGCTGCAGCAGTTGATCTCTCACGCGGGGCGCTACCGCTGGCGCACCGGAGGCACCGCCGGCCTGCCCATGGTGCTGCGCCTTCCCTATGGGGGTGGCACCAAGGCCCCCGAGCTGCACTCCGACTCTCCGGAGACCATCTTCAGCCACATGCCGGGGCTGAGGGTGGTGGTGCCCGCGGATCCGCTGGGAGCAGGGCAACTGCTGCTGGCGGCGGCCGCCTGCCCTGACCCGGTCATCTTCATGGAGCCGAAGCGGATGTACCGCCGCGGGCGCCAGGAGGTGCCGCCGCAGTTCGCGGCCTGCGCGCTTGACTCCGGAGTCACCGTGCGGGACGGTCGCGATCTGCTGCTGGTCGCTTACGGCAGCATGCTCGAGGTGGCGAACCGAGCAGCCGAGGTTCTGGAGTCGGAGGGGATATCCGCGATGGTCATCGACCTGCGCAGCATCTACCCGCTCGATCGCGAGCTGCTGCTGGGCGCCGCCCGCCGAGTGGGCCGGGTGGTGGTGGTCCAGGAGGCACCGCGGCATTGCGGTATCGCCGCCGAGATTGCGGCGCTGTTGCAGGAGGAGGCGGCGGATCAGATGCTGGCGCCGACCCTGCGGGTGACGGGCATGGACATGCCGTTCCCACTGTTCCAGAGCGAGGATGAGGCGCTCCCATCGGTGGATCGGGTGGTGACGGCGGCCCATGCCGCCGTCTCCTACTGAGGCTCGCTGGTGGCCGAGTTCAACCTGCCCGACCTCGGCGAGGGTGTCACCGAGGGCGAGGTGATCGAATGGCGGGTCGAGGAGGGTGCGGCGATCGCTCGCGACCAGATTCTGGTCGTGGTGGGAACCGACAAGGCGACGGTCGAGATCCCCTCACCCTTTGAGGGGGTGGTGGATTCCATCCTGGCTCCGGCGGGAGCCGTGGTCGAGGTGGGCAAGCCGCTGATTCGCGTCAGCACCGCGATGGACGAAGCCGCGGCGTCGGCCCCCCCGCCAGCGGAGCCGCGCCGTTCCCAGAGCGAGTCAGCACCACCTCGCAGGGAGGCTCCCGGAGCCAGGGTGGCGGCGCTGCCCTCGGTGCGCAAGCGTGCTCGGGAACAAGGAGTCGCCCTGGAGGCGGTCGTCGGCAGCGGTCCCACGGGACGGGTGCGGATGACCGATCTGTTGGGCTCGGGGCGCCGCGTCCCATTGCGCGGTGCGCAGCGCGTGATGGCGGAGCGGATGGCGCTGGCGCACCGGCATGTACCGCAGGTGACGGTGGTGTTGGAGTGCGATTTCGAAGCGGTCGAGGAGGTTGTGCACCACGCTGCCTCCGACGGTTCGCCGAGCGCCAGCATTCTCGGCCTGGTCGCGCTGGCGACCCTAAAGGGCCTTCGGGAGAGCCCGATCTTCGACGCCAGCTTCGACGAGGAGCGGATGGAGCTCGTGTACCCCCGCTCAACCCATCTCGGGATTGCGGTGCAGACCGCCCAGGGCTTGAAGGTCGCGACCATCCGAGATGCGGGTGGCCGTGCGCCGGCGGAACTCCAGCTGGAATTGGATCGCCTGATCGCGGCCGCCAGGGCCGGCTCCCTGCCGCCCGCGGACCTGACCGGCTCCACCTTCACTATCTCCAGCGGCGGCCGGCTGGGGGGGCTGATGGCGACCACTCTGGTCAACTGGCCGAATGTCGCCACCCTGGGGGTGCACCAGATCGAGGCGCGGCCTGTGGTGCGCGACGGCGCGGTCGTGGTCGGCCGGTGCGCAAATCTCTCGCTGTCGTTCGACCACCGCGTCATCGACGGGATGGCGGCCTCCTCGTTCCTCTACGGGCTTAGGGACCGGCTCCAGCGCCCACTGGAGTTGCTGACCAGCCCGACGTGAGTTGGGGGCCCCGCTCCAAGGGCACGCCTCCACCGACCGTCGGGGCCACCTGAGATGGGCCCGGCTCATGCGGCGCTCGGGCTAGGGGCCCGGGCCTTCCTGATGCGGCCCCCCGGGGCTCACCTCTTGCTGGTGGGGATTGGTTCTAGGGAGCTGGTGCAGGCCCACGCCCAGGAAGGCTCCCGAGAATGGCGGAATCCGCCTCGCGGCGGGCGCGGAAATCGCCGACCCCGGGAAGCCCCCGGTTCGGATGGAACCGCTCGGTGGGCGGCGGTCCGGGTGCCGCCGCACCAGCCCCGCCGTCCTTCCAGACCCTGACGGGTGCGGTACGTTGGTGCCGAGACCGGGAGTTGAACCCGGACGAGCTTGCGCTCACTGCCCCCTCAAAGCAGCGTGTCTACCATTTCACCACCTCGGCCCGACGGGGGAATCTTAACCAATCCGGTTGGGCGTGGCAGGGCGTGGCGCTTGGGACAATTGCGGCATGGTGGATCCAATAGCTGAAGCCGGCGCGCTCAAGGTCACCCCCGCCACCAGGGGACCCCAGCGGATCACCGCGAACCACGGGGCCACGTTCCTGGTGGCGGGCGCCGACGGTGCCATATCGCGGGACGAGGACGGTTGGGGGCTGTTCCACTCCGACACCCGTTTCATATCCCGGTACCAGATCGAACTGGACGGAGTCCCGCTGAGACCGCTCTCGTACTCCCAGCCGGCTCACTGGCGAGCCCGATGGGAGCTGATGGGCGCGGCCAGGGGGGAGGTGGCGCCGGGGGAGCAGCCCCCGGCAACGGTCACGGTCACAGTCGATCGGACCCTGGGCCCGGGACGGATGCATGAGGAGATCACGGTTCGGCAGTGGGGCGGGACCCGAGCGCATCTGCTCCTCACCATCGCCCTGGAGAGTGACTTTGCGGACCTGTTCGAGGTCCGCACCCGGCGCTGGCAGCGCCGGGGCCCCATCTCCACGACCTGGGACTACCGCAGAGGTCTGGAGACCGTCTACCGGCGGGATGACTTCGTGCGCCGCCACCGGATCCGCTTCCGGCCCTGGGTCCCCGGAACCGGCTATGCGAACGGGGCGCTGCGCTTCCCCATCGACGTGGAGGCGGGCAAGGAGTGGCGGCTCTGTCTCCAGCATGACCTCATCGACCACGCCGGCGCCCGGCCGGCACTGCAGCCGTGCCCCACCGATGGGCAGGCAGCCACCCGGCTGCAGTCGACCCGGCAGCGCCGCTGGCTGGCACGCGCTCCCCGGCTTCGCTGCAGCGACCGTCGCCTTACCGAGGCGTACTGGCGGTCGCTCCAGGACTTCTCCTCGCTGCGCCTTCACGAGTTCGACCTGGGTGCCGACCTCTGGATGCCGGCGGCCGGCCTGCCCTGGTTCGCCGCTTTGTTCGGGCGCGACTCCCTACTCGCGGCGCACCAGGCGCTGATGGTCGACCACCGTCTGGCGCTCACCACCCTGCGGCGCCTGGGGGAGTTGCAGGCGACCGTCGAGGATCCCTTCCGCGATGCCCAGCCGGGGAAGATCCCGCATGAGTTGCGCCGTGGGGAATGGGCGAGGTTCGGGATCGTGCCCCACTCGCCGTACTACGGGACCGCCGATGCGACGTCTCTGTTCCTGCTTTTGCTCGGGAGCCTCTGGCGGTGGCACGGTGACGCGGCCGCCCTTCGGCCGCTGGAGGGGGTGGCCCGCAGGTGCCTGGACTGGGTGGATCGGTACGGAGACCTTGACGGGGACGGACTCCAGGAGTACCGGCGCCAGTTGGAGACCAACTACCGCAACCAGGGCTGGCGGGATGCTGAGGACGGAATCCTCGACGAGTTGGGAGATCCGCCGCCGCTTCCGATCGGAACCTGCGAGATGCAGGCCTACGTGTTCGCCGGCAAGCGTGGCTGTGCCGGCCTGTTCGAGGCCTGGGGGGATGCCGTGACGGCCGCCCGGCTGAAGCAGGAGGCAGAGGAGCTCCGCGACCGTTTTCGCCAGGCCTTCCTGGATCCCGCGACCGGGCAACTGGCGCTGGCGCTGGACGGGAGCAAGCGCCGGGTGATGTCGGCGACCTCCAATCCGGGACATTGCCTCTGGGCGGGCATAGTCGCCGAGGAGGATGTCGGCGCCGTCACCAACCGGCTGATGCAGCCCGACCTCTGCTGCGGGTGGGGGCTCAGAACGCTCTCCAGCGACCATCCCGCCTTCGATCCGCACAGTTACCAGCGGGGGTCGGTCTGGCCCCATGACACGGTCATCGCCGCCGACGGCATGATCCGCCACGGGCACCTGGAGGAGGGCTGGCGACTGCTGGACGGGGTTCTGGCGGCGGCGGCGGCCTTTGAGGGGTTCCAACTCCCCGAGCTGTTCAGCGGCCTGGTCCGGTCGGAGGGCGATGTCCCGGTCCCGTACCCTCAGGCGAACCGGCCCCAGGCCTGGGCCTCAGGATCGGTGTTCCACGCCATCCGCGCAATCCTGGGTCTGCACCCCGATCTCCCCTCCGGACGCATCTACCTCAACCCGCGGCTCCCGCCCTGGTGCCCGGAGATCTCGGTCGCGGAGATCAGGCTCGGCAGCGGCAGGCTCGCCGTGGAGGCGCACCGCCGGCGTGACGGGTCGACCGAGATGGCCGCCAGCCTCTCGGGTGTAGGCGCCGAGGTCATCCAGGCGGACGCGCCCTGGCTGGGGGAGTGATTCGACCGCCCAGTCGCCGGCCTGAGTGGAGAGGTAGAGTGCCTCGTACTCGACGGCCATCCGCTCGGGGCTGAAGCGGTTCCGAGCCCGGGCCGCGATCCGGCTGGGCTCCAACTCCGAGCAGAGGGGGACGAGCTCTGCCAGCCCAACGGGGGCGTCCGCGAGAAAGCCGGTCCGCCCCGGCTCGATCAGCTCGGTCGCAGCGCCTCGCGGCGTGGCCAGGACCGGGGTGCCGCTCGCCATCGCCTCCACCATCGCCAGGCCGAACGGCTCCTCCCACTGCAACGGGGCCAGCAGAGCCCAGGCCCGCCGCAAGAGTTCCGCCTTCTGAGCGCCCGCGACGTTGGCCAGGTGCACCACTCTGGAACCGTCGACGTGGGGCGCCACCTGCGTCTCGAAGTACTGGCGCGACTTCGGGGTGGGCTCGACCTTGCCCGCCAGCACCAGGCGCATACCCACGCGGCGGGCGATCTCGATCGCCAGGTGCTGCCCCTTCTCAGGGCAGATTCGCGCCAGCGTCAGCAGGTACGGCTCCTTGTCGGCAGGCCCGGCGATCCGCAGGGAGTCCACGTCGACCGCGTTGTGGACCACGCCGGCCCAGGCGAGCTGCGGCGCCGCCGCCGCCTGGGCGCGGGAGATCGCCACCAGGCGTGCCGTCGGCCCGAGCGTCCGGTAGAACTCGGTCTCGGCGGGCCCCAGGGGACCGTGGACCGTGTGAATGACCGGGAGCTCGGGCGTGAGCCCGGTCAGGGCGGCCAGCACGATCCCTCCGGAGTGGTCGTGGATGATGGCGCCGCGGGCATGCTGGCGCACCCAGCCCAATGCGCGACGGCCGTAGGCGAGATCGAACCAGCGCTCGTCCGGTAACCCGAGGTGGTGACTCCACTCGGGGCGGGCCAGGCGCACGGCCGCAGGGTCCGTGGCCTGCTCGGTGGTCAGGACGTGGACCGTGTGGCCGAGGCGGCGCAGGCCGTTCGCCAGCAGCCCCACCACCAGCTCGATGCCCCCGTAGCCGATCGGGGGGACCGGATACCAAGGTGGGGATACGAGAACGACCTTCACCTCCGTAGAGCTCCGCAACGTCCTGCACTCCCTTCGGCTTGGAGTTACCCGGCCGATCTCCCCCCCAAACGCGTTCGGCCGTGGTACGCTGCCCTGGTCTTCGGGGCAGGGTGAGAATCCCGACCGGCGGTGACAGCCCGCGAGCGCCAGCCGGCGCAGGATCCGGTGCGATTCCGGAGCCGACAGTCAGAGACCATCGCGGTGGTCTCGAGTCTGGATGGGAGAGGACGATTCCGGGGTGGATTCCCGCTTCGGCTCCCTGCCTCGAGCGCAAGGAGTCGATGAGTGAGTGGCCCGGCGGTGATGGCTGACTGGATGGGGCGAGCCCTGGAGCTCGCGGCCAGCGCCGACTTTCAGACCTCGCCCAACCCGATGGTCGGCGCGGTGGTGGTGAAGGACGGTGAGTTGGTGGGTGCGGGGTGTCACCGGCGCGCGGGGTTGCCCCACGCCGAGGTTGTCGCCCTGGACATGGCGGGGCCGGAGGCCCGGGGGGCGGACCTGTGGGTCACCCTGGAGCCGTGCTGTCACCGGGGCCGCACCGGGCCCTGTACTGAGCGCGTCATCGCGGCGGGGATCAGGCGCGTCCACATCGCGACCGTGGATCCCAACCCCCTGGTCGATGGCCGGGGGATCGCAAGCCTGCGCGCCGCGGGGATTGAGGTGGAGTTGGGGGAGAGGGAGAAGGATGCGAGGCGCCTGATCGAAGCCTATGCGGTGTGGGTCACGACCGGGCTGCCGTTCATCTCCATCAAGATCGCCATGAGCCTGGATGGGCGGGTCGCGACGGTTAGCCGCCAGTCCCAGTGGATCACCTCCGAAGAGGCTCGGGTGGAGGGCCACGGCCTGCGGCACAGCCACGATGCGGTGCTGGTGGGGTCGCAGACCGTGCTCGACGACGACCCTGCGCTCACCGCTCGCCACCCGCAGCGGGAGGGCCACCAGCCTTGGCGGGTGGTGCTGGATGGCCGCCTGCGCACTCCGGTCGACAGCCGGCTGCTGGCGAGCCCCGGAGGGCCGGTGATACTGTTCACGGCCCCCGGGTCGGCGCCGCGCCGCCACCTTCTGGAGCGGGCGGGGGCCAGGGTGATCACCGTGGCCGCAGTGGACGGTCGGCCGTCGATCCGGGCCGTCATGCGTCGACTGGCCCGGATGGGGGTCCTGAGCGTGCTGGTGGAGGGTGGGCCCACCGTGCTGGCTTCGCTGCAGGCGGAACGCCTGGGCAACCGGCTGGTCGTCTTCATGGCGCCGAGTGTGCTCGGGGGGGTCGGCGCCCCCGGCCCGTTCGGCGGCCCGGGCGTCGATTCCCTGTCACACGGTTGGTCATGGAGGTTCACCGGCATTTCCCGGATCGGACCGGATCTCAGGATCGAGGCGGAGGCAGCCTGATGTTCGGCGGGATCGTGAGCGAGCTGGGGCACGTGCTGGAGGTGCCGGCGCCGGGGAGCAGGCGGCTGCTGGTCGGCCACCCGCCCGGGTGGGCGCGGCTCGAGATCGGCGACAGCGTCGCCGTCAACGGGTGCTGCCTCACCGCTGTCGCGGTCAGCCCGGGCACCTTCGCCACGGAGGTGATGCCGGAGACCATGCGTCGAACCGCCCTGGGGTCGCTGGAGGTGGGGGCTCCGGTCAACCTGGAGGCGGCCCTGGCTCTCCAAGGGGCCGTGGGCGGGCATCTGGTCAGCGGGCATGTGGACGCGGTGGGAGAGGTCCGGGACCGCTGGGAGGAGGGCAACGCGGTTGGGATTCGCCTGCTGGCCCCAGCTGAGGTCGCCCGCTACTGCGTGCCCCAGGGCTCGATCGCGGTCGATGGCTGCTCCCTGACCCTGGTGTCGGTGGCCGACCAAGCGGATGGTTCAGCCCTGCTGGAGGTGTCACTGATCCCGCACACGGTCAAGAACACGGTCGCCAGCCGGTACCGGTGCGGATTCAGGGTCAACCTGGAAGCCGACCTGATCGCCAAGCTGGTGGAGCGGCTCACCGCTCCCCACCTGATTCGTCAGGTGGGAGATCGACCCGCCGAGGGACCGCGGTGCCGCTGAGCTCGGTGGGGGCCGCGGTGGAGGCCTTCGCCCGGGGCGACTTCGTGATCGTGATCGACGATGAGAGCAGGGAGAACGAGGGAGACCTCTGTTTGGCGGCGGCGGCGGCCACGGCCGAGCGGGTCAACTTCATGATGAGGTGGGGTCGCGGCCTCATCTGCGTCGCCATGGAGCCGGCGCGGCTGGACCAGCTGCGGCTGCCGCCGATGGTGGCCGAGAACACCTCGCTCCACCACACCGGGTTCGCGGTCTCTGTCGATGCCGCCGCGGGCGGTGTGACCACGGGGATCAGTGCGGCCGACCGGGCGGTGACCATCCGCAGCCTGGCGGATCCCCGCGCCGTCGCGGAGGACTTCCTGCGCCCGGGGCATGTCTTCCCGCTCCGGGCCATGCCGGGTGGGGTGCTCGAGCGCCGCGGGCACACCGAGGCGGCGGTGGACCTGGCGCGCCTGGCGGGGCTGGAGCCGGCCGCCGGCGTGGTCTGCGAGATCGCCAGCGAGGATGGGGACATGGCCCGGCCACCCGAGCTGGAGCGGTTCGCGCGGGAGCAGGGGATTCCCATAGTTCGGATCCGGGACCTGGTCGAACACCGGCGTGCGAGCTCAGGGTGGCTGGAGCAAGGGCCGCCGACTCGGCTGCCGATCGCGGGCCGGGAGTGGCAGGCGATCGCCTTCGCGGATCGGGCGGCCGGTCTGGTGCATCTGGCGCTGCGGTTGGGTGAGCCGCCGCTGCCGGAGCCGGTTCTGGTGCGCGTCCACAGCGAGTGCCTTACCGGTGACGTCTTCGGTTCCCAGCGGTGCGACTGCCAGGCCCAGCTGCACGCTGCCATGGACGAGATCGCGGTGGCGGGGTCGGGGCTGGTCGTCTACCTGCGCCAGGAGGGCCGGGGGATCGGCCTCATGGACAAGCTGCGCGCCTACGCGCTGCAGGATGCGGGTCTGGACACGGTGGAGGCGAACCTGGAGCTGGGCCTGCCGGCGGATGGGCGTGACTACACGGTTGGCCGCCAGATCATGAGCGCACTCGGGGTGAGGCGGATTCGGCTGCTCAGCAACAACCCGCACAAGCAGGCGGCGCTGGCTGGGGCTGGGCTTGAGGTGGAGGCGAGGGTCCCTTTGGAGATCCCGCCGAACCCCCACAACTACCGCTACCTGCGCACCAAGCGCGAGAAGATGGGGCACCTGCTGAGCGTCCCCGGAGTCGAGGAGAGCCGATGCGCGAGATAACCGGAGCGCTGGCCGGGCAGGGCATGCGCTGCTGCCTGGTCGCCGCCCGTTTCAACGAGACGATCGTCGACCAGCTGGTGCGGGGAGCGCTCCGGGGCCTGCGGCAGAATCAGGTCGCCGAGGCGGATATCGAGTTGATCTGGGTCCCGGGCGCGTTCGAGATCCCGGTCGCTGGGGCGGAGCGCATCGAGCAGGGAGGGCTGGACTGCCTGATCGCCCTGGGGGCCGTGATCCGCGGGGAGACGCCCCACTTCGAGTACGTCGCCTCCGCGGTGGCCAGCGGTCTGGCCGGACTGGGGGTCAGGTACCGGGTTGCAACCGGGTTCGGGGTGCTGACAGTCGACTCCGTGGATCAGGCGCTGGCACGGGCCGGCGGCAAGCTGGGGAACAAGGGCTGGGAGGCTGCGACCGCGGCGCTCGAGCTCGGCTCGGTGCTGCGGCAGCTGCGCCGCTGAATCAGGCGGTCTTGGTGGAAGTGCGCAGACAGCGGGTGCACACGCGCATCTTCTGGGCCAGCCCGCCGCCCCTGGGGGCGATGTGGGCCGTCACCAGGTTGGGCATGAAGCGCCGCTTGGTGTGGACCTTGGAATGGCTGACATTGTTGCCTGCCACCGGCCCCTTGCCGCAGATCTCGCAACGCTTCGCCATGGCAACCTCGTTTCAGTGATCATGGGAGCACCTGACCCCAACCGGGCCGGGCGTATCATTCCGGCCGCAGTTTATCAGTCGCAGGCGATGGTGCCGGTCGCGCAATTCGAATTCGGCTAGACCAGCTCAGGAGATTCCGCCCCTTGCCCACCAACAGTGCACTGCTCAGGACCCACCCTCTGGGGACCGTCGAGCTGTCCCCGCGGGTCGTGTCCACCCTGGCGGCGCGGCTGGCGGCGGACTGCCCGGGGGTCGTCGGCATGGCCGGGCGGGGGCTGCGGGACGGGCTGGCGGAGCTGCTGAATCGGGACAGCTTCGAGCGTGGCGTCGATCTTTCGCTCGAGGATGATGGGATTCGTTTGGACCTGTTCGTGATCGTTGAGCATGGCGCGCGGGTGCTGGAGGTCGCCCACGCGCTCATGGGAGCGGTGGCGGCGGGGCTGGAGCTCCACCTGGGAGTGCGGGTGCTGGAGGTGAACGTCAACGTCCAGGGGATCAGGGCACGTGAGGGATCGGCAAATGGCTGCTAGCAGCGCACCCGCGGCGTTGCCCAACGCCGTCACCGGTGCCGGCCTCCGGTATGGACTGGAGCGGGCACTGGGCCGCCTGCTTGAGCAGCGTGAACGGATCAACGACCTCAATGTCTTCCCGGTGCCGGACGGGGACACCGGCACCAACATGCACCTGACCCTGGAGGCAGCGCTTGCGGCGGCCGCCCAGCTCCCGGCCCAGACATCGGTCGCGGCCGTGGCCGCGGCGGCTGCTCACGGATCGCTGATGGGGGCGCGCGGCAACTCTGGGGTGATCCTCTCCCAGGTCCTGAGAGGGGTGGCCGCCGGATGCGAGCAGGCAGATGAGATGGGGCCGGAGATGCTCGCGCGGGCGTTGTCCGAGGGGTCGAAGGTCGCGTACGCCGCCGTCAAGCGTCCCGTGGAAGGCACGATCCTCACGGTGGTTAGGGAAGCCGCGGAGGCCGCGACCCGGTCAGCGGCCGACCACCAGCCGATCGCCGACGTGCTCCAGGCGGCCGTTGCAGGCGCCTGGGACGCGGTCGAGCGCAGCCGCGAGCAGATGGAGGTGCTGCGCGACGCCGGCGTGGTTGACGCCGGCGGCTTCGGGCTGGCGGTGATCCTGTCGGCGCTCTCCGAGGCGTTGGGAAGTGGCGACTCCGCCTGGCCCGACGCGATCCAGGTCGAGCCCGGTCCCCCGCTCGGTGAGCCGTCGCACGGGCCCGCCGGGGTCACGGCCTTCAGCGCCCCCCATGCCGGCTATGGATACTGCACCGAGTTCAGCCTGGTGGGGGCGCAGATGGACCCCCTGGAGGTCCGGGCCCGGCTGGGCGAAGAGGCCGAGGACGACTCGGCGCTGGTGGTCGGCGACCCCGGGCTCCTGCACGTGCACATCCATACCCACGAGCCCTGGGAGGTGCTCACCCGGGCCGCGGAGCTCGGACGCATCGAGCGGCTGAAGGTTGAGGATATGACCAGCCAGCACGACGAGGCCCGGCGCCGCCACGGCCGCGGCGCCCGCGAGGCTCGCCTGGCTCTGGGGGTGGTGGTGGTGGCGCCCGGCTTCGGTTTCCACCAGCTGCTTCTGGGCTTGGGCGCCGCCGCGGTGGTCGAGGGCGGCCAGAGCATGAACCCAACCACCGCGGAGCTGCTGCGCGGAATCGATGAGGCGCAGGCGGATGAGATCATCCTGCTGCCCAACAATCCCAACCTCGTGCTCGGAGCCGAGCAGGCGGCTCGGGTCAGCCGTCGTGAGGTGGCGGTGGTCCCCACCCGCAACCTACCCCAGGGGGTGGCGGCGCTGTTGGCCTTCGACCCTGATGCCACTCTCGCCGTCAACCGCCAGCGGATGCAGCGGGAGATGGCTCGGGTCCATGCGATCGAGGTCACCAGCGCGGTCAAGGACAGCAAGTTCGCGGGCGGCCCCATCGCCCGGGGAGACGCCATCGCCCTGCTGGACGGGGAACTGGTGGCCGCGGGAAGAGACACCCCCGAGGTGGTGCTGGCCGCCCTCGACCGGCTCACCGACGCCGGAGTCGAGGTGATCACGCTCTACCGGGGGGCGCGGGTCCAGGTTGCCGAGGCTGAGAAGTTGGAGCAGATGATCAGGGACCGGTTCCCCGATTGGGAGGTGGAGCGTCATGATGGCGGCCAGGACCTCTACCCCTACATCATCTCGGCGGAGTAGCCGATGACGGTGAGAGTGGTGACCGACAGCACCTGTGACCTGCCGGCGGAGCTGCGGGAGAGCGCTGGGATAGTGACCGTTCCTCTGCGGCTGCACTTTCAGGACGTGGTCTTTCGCGATCGGGTGGACATGACCGACGAGCAGTTCGTGAGCCGGCTGGTGGACGCCAAGGCTCCGCCCAGCACCTCGCAACCCCCTCCCGGTGACTTCGAGACCGTCTACCGCCAGCTCTTCGATGAGGGCGCCGATGAGATCATCTCGGTTCACATTGCCGCCGCTTTGAGTGGCACCGTGAGCTCGGCGACCATCGCCGCCCAGGCGGTCGATCCGCAGCGGATCCATGTGGTCGACAGCCGGACCGTGAGCCTGGGGACCGGGTTCCTGGTGCTGGAGGCGGTGGCCCGGGCGGCGGCCGGCGATGCAGCGCCGGCGATCGTCGACCGGCTGGCCACCATGCCCGACCGGGTCGGCATCATCTGCCTGCTCGACACGTTGCGGTATCTGCTCCTGGGCGGCCGGATCGGCAAGGTCCGGGCCATGCTGGGAACGGCGTTGGCGATCAAGCCCCTGATCGGCCTGGGACCGGACGGCTCGGTGGTGCCGCTGGGCCGGGTCCGCAGCCGCACCGGCGGCATCAGGCGGCTCGCCGAGTTGCTGGCCGAGCACCGTCCCCTGGAGCGCTGTGGGGTGATCTATGTGGGGGCCGCCGACGACGGGCTGCGCCTGGCCGAGGAGACCCGCCGGACGTATCCGCAGATGGAGGTGATCGCCCACCACGCGAGCCCGGTACTCAGCACACACACCGGTCCCAGCACTCTCGCCTACTGCTATCTCGAGGGCGAGGGCTGAGGCCCCAGGCGCAGCGGCGATGGCCGTGACGACTCCGGCGTCCGCGGCTCCTGCGGTCCGGGCCCTCGACACCCCGCTGGACTCGCTGCCGCGGATCTCGCAGGAGCGGAGACAGGGCCTGCGCCGCATGGGGCTGCGGACGGTGGAGGATCTGCTCCGGCATTTCCCAACGCGGCACGAGGATCAGCGGGCCAGGATGGCGGTGGCCCAGCTGCGCGCTGGTTCCAGCGCCACCGTGGAGGTCACGGTGCTGAGCCTGCGGGCGCGGCAATCCCGGCACCGCCGCATGGAGCTTCTCGAGGGCCAGGTGTCGGACCAGACCGGTCGCGCCGAGGTCATCTGGTTCAACCAGCCCCACCTGCGCCGCATCCTCCACGAGGGCGATCGGGTGACCCTGCACGGGCCCGTCGTGGCCGGCAGGCATGGCCTTCCCCAGTTGAAGAACCCGGAGGTGGAGCGGGATCGCCGTTCCGTTCAGCAGTCGAAGGTGGGGGTGCTGGTCCCCACCTATCCGGAGACGGCCAAGGTCACATCGCGTTGGCTGCGCGCGGTGGTGGCGGAGCACCTGGACCTGGCCGACACCGCGGCCGAGACCCTGCCGGCCGCGGTCCGCGAGGCCGAGCAGCTGCTCGGCCTCGGGCAGGCGCTGCGGCAGATGCACTTTCCCGCAGACCAAGAGGAGTTGGATCGGGCTCGGGAGCGCTTCGGCTTCGAGGAGCTCTTCTTCCCCCAGCTGGCGGCGCTGCTGTCACGGCGACAGCGCCTGGCCCGGACCGGGACCCGCAGCCCCTACGACATCCAGGTCGCCCGGCAGTTCGTGGCCGCGCTGCCATTTCGCCTGACCCAGGCCCAGCGCCGCTCCGCCCACGAGATCCTGATCGACCTGGATCGGCCGTCGCCGATGAACCGGCTCCTCCAGGGTGACGTGGGATCGGGCAAGACCGTGGTCGCCGCCATGGCGGCGCGGATGGCGATCGCGGCGGGCCATCAGGTGGTGTTGATGGCGCCCACGGAGATCCTGGCCCGGCAGCATCACGAGACCCTGCGCGAGCTGCTGAGCCCGTTCGAGATCTGGCCCCGGCTGCTGGTCGGCAGCACCCGGACGAGCCAGCGGCGGGAGATCCTCGCGGGCCTCGCCGCCGGCGCGGACAAGCTGGTGGTCGGCACCCATGCCCTCATCGAGGACGAGGTGGCGCTGCCCCAGCTCGGGCTGTGCATCGTGGATGAGCAGCATCGGTTCGGGGTCGCGCAACGGCTCAAGCTCCGGGACAAGGCGGCCGCGAACCCGGACTTCCTGTCCATGACCGCGACCCCGATCCCGCGCTCCCTCAGCCTCACCCTCTACGGGGATCTCGACGTCAGTCAGATCCAAGAGATGCCCCCGCACCGGCGTCCGGTCGAAACCCGGCTGGTCGAGCCCGGGGATCGTCAGAACGCGTACGACTTCATCCGTCAGGAGGTCCGGAGAGGTCGCCAGGGTTTCATCATCTGCCCCCTGATCGAGGACGCTCCGGGCCAGGAGGCGCGCTCGGCGACCGCGGAATACGAGCGGCTGAGCCGCGAGGTGCTGCCCGACCTGCGCCTGGTGCTGATCCATGGAAGGTTGCCGACGCGGCAGAAGCAGGAGCGCATGGCGGCGTTCGCCGCCGGCGAGTTCGACCTTCTGGTCGCGACCAGCGTGATCGAGGTGGGGGTGGATGTTCCCAACGCCACCGTGATCGGGATCGAGGGCGCTGACCGCTTTGGCCTGGCCCAGCTCCACCAGTTCAGGGGGAGGGTGGGACGGGGCGAGCACCAGTCGTACTGCCTGCTCTTCGCCGACGACGGGGAGCCGTCGGGAAAAGCGCGCCTGCAGGCCCTGTTGGAGCACCAGGACGGCTTCGAGCTGGCCGAGATCGACCTTCGCCTGCGCGGTTCCGGGGATCCCTACGGCCTGCGGCAGCACGGCTTTCCGGAGATGCGGGTGGGTGACCTGCTCGACGATGGGCTGAGGGAGCGTGCGCGGGCCGCCGCCGAGCGGGTGCTGGCCGGCGATCCCAACCTCACCGATCCCACCCTGCGCAACGGGATCAAGGGATATCAGGTGGTTTTCGAGTTCGACTGACCCGAACCCCGGCCCGCGTCGGCCCCGGGCGGCAGCGGTGGCTTACCAAGTGGGATAGTTGGGCCGATGAGTGCAGTGACCAGCCGGGCCCGAACGCGGCGCTCCCGGTCCCCATCCGTTGGGGCCAGGCTGACCGGGGGAGAGGCCTCGGGCCGCCGTCTCGCGACGATCTCCGGCGACGGACTTCGAGCCTCGGCCGGGGTGGTGCGCGCGGCCTGCTTCAACATCCTCGGCGAGACGGTGGTGGGCGCCACCGTGGTCGACCTCTTCGCGGGCGCGGGCAGCCTGGGGCTGGAGGCGCTCTCGCGAGGCGCCCGGGCGGTCACCTTCGTGGAGGTGCGCCGTGAGCGAGCCGCCGTGGTGGTTCGGAATGCCGCCGCTCTGGGCTATGACCATCGCGCCCGGGTGGTGACCGGCGACGCCCTCTCATGGCTGGGGTCGCACCGCCAGGATCTGATTCAGGCGGACCTGGTCCTGATGGATCCTCCGTACTCGGAGCCCGGGCCGGCACTCTGCCTGGCCGCTCTGGGCCGTCTGGGGAAGGTCGCGGCGGGCGACCCCACCTGGGCACCGCTGGTGGTGGTTGAGCATCACCGCCGGCTGCAGCTGCCCTTAACCGTAGCGGCGTTGCAGTGTGTGCGGAGCTCGCATTACGGCTCCACCCAGCTGTCCTTCTTCCGGAGGCTGCCATGACGGTAGCGGTCTATCCTGGCAGCTTCGACCCGATCCACAACGGCCATCTCGACGTCATCGCCCGCGCGGCCGAGATCTTTGACCGGGTGGTGGTCGGGGTGCTCGACAACGCCCTCAAGTCGTACCTCTTCTCGGCTGCGGAGCGGGCGGATCTGGTGCGCCGGAGTCTGCCCCCCGGCAGCTCGGTGGAGGTGGAACACTTCTCCGGGCTGGCCGTTTCGTTCGCCGTGGCCCAGCAGGCGACCGTGATCATCAGGGGCCTCCGCGCGGTCTCCGACCTTGACAGCGAGTTCCAGATGGCGCTGATGAACCGCCGCCTGGAACCCAGGGTCCACACTGTCTTTCTGACCACCGGTTTCGCCAACGTCTTTCTGAGCTCGTCTTTGATCAAGGACGTCTGCGCTCACGGAGGCGGCATCTCGGGGCTGGTCTCGCCGTCGGTCGAGGCCGCCCTCAGGCAGCGCTTGGCCCCGGCGGCCCCCGGTATCCCCGAACCATTTGAGGAGGCTAGATGAGCGACCGCAGCGACGAATACGACCTCGAGCCCGAGCCGGTATCGATCGTGGACCTGCTGGACCGTTTGGAGTCCCTGGTCAATCAGAGCCGCCGGGTGCCGCTCACTCCGAACATCGTGGTCAACGAGGAGGAGATGCTGGACATCCTTGATCAGATCAGGGTCGGTCTCCCGGAGGAGATCAAGGAGTCCCGCATGCTGTTGGAGACCAGGGAGTCGCGACTGCGGGAGGCTCAGGAGCAGGCCGAGCAGGTCCTCGCAGCCGCCCAGGAGCGGGCCGAGAGGATGACCGATCAGCATGAGATCAGTCGGCGCGCGACCGCAGAGGCCGATGAGATCCTGACCGAGGCGCGCGAGCGCAGCCGCAAGATGCGCCGGGATGCCGACGACTATGCCCGCGAGCGCATGGAGGAGCTGGAGACTCAGCTCGCGTCGGCGCTCAACCAGGTGAGGCGCGGCTTGGAGACCCTGGAGGCGGGGCGCGAGGGTTCGGCCGAGGACAAGCCGAAGGGGCGGGGAAGGCGGCGCTGAGCGTGCGCCCCGCTTCCTGCTAGACTCCGAACTCGTTATGGCTCTACCCAAGGAACGGATCCCCAAGGCCCGGCGCGACCGCCGCCGCTCCCATCTGGCTCTCACCGCTCCCTCCCTGGCTCCGTGCCCGCGTTGCCGTCGGCCGCGCCGCCCGCACACTGTGTGCGGCAACTGCGGCTATTACAAGGGCCGCGAGGTCATCGCGACTGAGTAGTTCGCGCACTCGGGCCGTCCAAGGTTGACCGGGGTCTCCTCCGGACTGGCCCTCCTCTTCCCGGGTCAGGGCGCCCAGCAAGCGGGCATGGGGGCTGCTCTGATAGCGGACGGATGCGACTTGGAGTTGCTCGAAGTCGCTCGCCAGGAGGGGATGGCGCTCGACCGTCTTCTGGTGGCCGGGACGGCTGAGGAGCTGCGCCCGACCGAGGTCGCCCAGCCGGCGCTCTACTACGTCGGGGTGGCACTGGCAAGGATCGTGCTCAGCCGCGGCGTGGCCCCCCGATTCGGGGCTGGCCACAGCCTCGGGGAGTACACCGCTCTGGCCGTGGCCGGGGCTATCGACCCTGCCGACGGGATGCGCCTCGTGATCGCGCGCGGCCGGCTGATGGCGGCGGCACCCGACGGGACCATGGCCGCCGTGCTGGGGCTGGAGCGCCAGCCGATGGAGGAGATCTGTCGTCAGGTGGAGTCCGCCGGTGAGATCTGCGTGATCGCCAACGACAACTGTCCCGGGCAGCTGGTCATCTCCGGCAGCCGGCCGGGGATCGAGGCTGCCGCGGAGGCCGCCAGGCAGGCCGGTGCCCGCCGGGTCGTGCCGCTCAGCGTTGGCGGGGCCTTTCACTCGCCGCTGATGGCTGATGCCGCGGCGGCCTTCGCGGCGGTGCTGGCCCAGGTCAAGATCCGGGATCCGCGGTGGCCGGTGGCATCGGGCTGCTCGGGCCAGCTGTCGACGACCGCGCAGGAGGTGCGCGACGGCTTGACGAGACAGCTCGCCAGCCCCGTGCTGTGGACTACGACGGTGCTGGCCCTGACGCAGGCGGGCGCGACCGACTTTCTCGAGTGCGGCCCCGGCAACACCCTGGGGGCGCTGGTGCGCCGGATCGCCCCATCCTCCCGGGTGGCCTCGGCCAGCTCTCCCGACGGCGTCGATGCCGCCCTGGCGGCGCTCGGTGCCGACATCGGAGTGCGGTGACCCGGGTGGCGCAGCGGCGGCGCCGACTACAATGACCGTCGAGTTGCGACGGCCCCCGACATGCTCCACCAGCGTCCGGGTACCCTTCGGCGCCAGCAGGTGAAGTCCTTCGTTCGCCGCCTGGTGGGGGGTCAGATCCCCAAGTCATCCACGGCCGGGCCTGCCGACCCCGGGAGGGTGGCGGCTGAGTCCAGTGCAGGCACGGCTGCCAGCGAAGGCCTTACCGTATTGCCCGGCGAGCGGCTGAGCGGCCAGCGGTCGCAGCCGGAGCCCGATTCGCGACAAGCGCAACCGAGACCGGCCGGAGGTGGCTCCCCCGGGTCGGCGGATGCAGGCGGGACTAGAACTGGCAACCAGGCGGCCAAGCGCCGCGCAACGAGGGGTAAAGATGGCAGACACGACCTGGGAAGGGTTTCAGGGGATAGTGGTGGAGCAGCTCGGGGTGGAGCTGGAACAGGTGACGCCCGAGGCGAACTTCGTGGAGGACCTGAACGCGGATTCCCTGGATCTGGTGGAGCTGATCATGGCCTTCGAGGAGGCCTACGGCATGGAGATTCCGGACGAGGACGCGGAGAAGATTCAGACCGTGGGCCAAGCCTGGGATTACGTCAAGGAGCACCTGGACCTGACGAGCTGACGCCGGCGGCGCCGGCCCGACGTCGGCGCTCCCGGACCACCCCCGAGGAGTTGGCTCAGCAGGAGAGGGAGGCCGAGTCGAGGCTCGACGAGCTCCAGACCCGCCTGGGGCTGAGGTTCAAGCGCCGAGAACTGCTCCGGGAGGCCATGACCCACACCTCCTGGATCAACGAGCGCGGTGACCAGGGGCGCGACAACGAGCGGCTGGAGTATCTGGGTGACGCGGTGCTGGAACTGGTGGCCGGGGAGTACCTCTTCAATCGCTTCCCCAACTACGATGAGGGCCAGCTGACCCAGATGCGCTCCTCGTTGGTGAGCACGGTCGCGCTGGCGCGGCTGGGCGAGCAGCTCCGGCTCGGGGAGACGCTGCGCCTGGGCCGCGGCGCCGCCAAGTCGGGCGCCCGGCGGCTGACCTCGCTGCACGCCAATGCATTCGAGGCGTTGGTGGGCGCCATCTTCCTGGACCAGGGGTACCGCAAGGCGGGGCGAGTGTTCCTGTCCCGGATCGAGGACCTCAGCGCCTGGACCGACCCCAACTTCAAGGGCCGGCTGCAGGCGCTGGCGCAGGAGCGGTTTGGAGCTCCGCCCCAGTACCGCACCGTCCCCGCCGGCGGCGACCCCAGGACCAGGCAGTACGTCTCCCAGGTCTCGGTGGATGGCCAGGGCACCCTCGGCGAGGGGCGGGCGGGGACCAAACAGGCGGCGGAGCAGGCGGCGGCGCGTGCCGCCATCGATCTCCTGGTGGCACCGGTTTCCAAGAAGCGTCGGCGACGCTCGCGCCCGGCTCCGTCGGCCGCCGCCAGCTTGGCCACCACCGCGGTGGTTCCGGAGACCACGCCCGCATCGAGCCCGGCGGACCCCGCCGGGCCATCAGCTGCAGAGCCCACCGCCCCAAGCTCGGCGCGACCGGAGGCCGAGGGACGCACCGCGACCACCGACGGCGCGGGCTCCACGCGCCGCCCCAGCCGCCGTCGCACAGTGGCTGGCCAGGTTTCAGCCGCATCCAAAGACGAGCAGGGCGCCTCTTCGGGGGAGGCCCCGGCCCCCAAGCCGCGGCGACGTCGCTCTTCGCGGGCTGCCGGAGTCGCGGTCGGTTCGGCAGCGTCGGAGCCGGCCATCGCGGTGGAGCCGGAGCTGACGCCGCCGGTCCCGGAGGTCGCCACCTCCGCCCGGCGGCGCCGCCGCCGCAGTCCGGCGAAATCTGGGGCGGACGCTGCTCAGCCGGCGATCCCGATGGCCGAGAGCGCGGGGGCGTCCATGCCTCAGCCAGTTGCGACCGGGTCGGCCCCGGGCGAGGCGGCGGAGCCGACGGAAGGAGCCCCAAAGCGGCGCACCCATCGGGGGCATCGGGGGGGCCGTCGACGTTCCGGTCGAGGCACCACCGCTGAGCCATGAGAGTCAGCAGACTCGAGGTCCATGGCTTCAAGAGCTTTGCCAGCCCTGCGTGGTTGGAGTTCGGAGATGGGATCACCGCCGTGGTCGGTCCCAACGGCAGCGGGAAGTCGAACCTGGTCGATGCGATCCGATTGGTCCTGGGCGGGGCCGGCGCCCGTGAGCTGAGGGGTCAGCGTCTGGAGCAGGTCATCTTCTCCGGGGGCGATCGGCGGGCTCCTCTGGGGATGGCGGAGGTGACCGTTGTGTTCGACAACGAGGACGGCCGGATCCCGGTGGAGGAGGTCGAGGTGGCGCTCACCAGACGGGTCTTCCGAGACGGTGCCAGCGAATTCCGCCGCAACGGCCGTCGGATCCGGCTGCGCGACCTGGGGCGGCTGCTGGATGCCACCGGGCTGGCCCAGGCCGGCTACGCAATCATCGCCCAGAACGACATCGAATCGATCATCCGGGCGACTCCCACGCAGCGCCGTCACCTGATCGAGGAGGCGGCCGGCGTGCGCGGGACCCAACTGCTGCTCGACGACAGCCGCCGGCGAATCCAGGAGCTGGATCGCTGGCTGGAGGGTTCGGTCGGCCGGCTCGCGGAGCTCATGCCCCGGCTCGAGGAGCTGCGCGAGCAGGCACGGCGGGCGGACCAGGCCCGGGAGCTGAAGGAGCGGCTGCAGCGGCTGCGCGGGAGTTTGGAGCGCGCGGCGTGGCTGGCCGAGCTGGCCAACTTGCGGCAGTTGGAGCGCCAGCTGGACCTCATGCGGCGGCGTCGCGAGTCGGCGGCGCGGGCCTTCGCGGACTTCGACAGCCACTATCGCCTGGAGCGCCAGCGGCTGGAACTGGTCGAGGCGGGCCGGCTGGAGCGTGAGCGTGCCAGCGGGCGGCTGGCCCTCAGGGTCCAGCAGGCGGAAGCTGCGCTGGAGAGGTGGCGGGAGCGCGCCCAGCAGGCGGCGGTGACCCTGGCGGAGGCGAGGGCCCAGATGGAGGAGGTCAGGGCTGACCTGCGGGCGCTGGCCGACTTTGTGGATGGGGACCCCCTCGACGGTGGGAACGCCATGGAGGCCCGCCGGGCCCGGGTGGCTGAGTTGGCGGGCGAGCTCCTGGCGCTGGAGGCACGGCGACGCGAGCTGAGCCCGCAGATCACCGAGCACGAACGCCGCGAGCGTGATCTCGGTCTGGAGCTGGCGGCCAACTTGAAGGGGCAGGCGGAGCGAGGGGCGTCGATTCAGGCCGTCAGCTCCCACTTGGATCAGGCTGCCGCTCTGGTCCGGGAGGTGGAGGCGGACATCACCGGCTCGCGCGCCGAGCTGGCCGAGGCTGTCGAGCTGGCGCGGGAGGCGACCGAGCGGGCCCGGCAGCAGCGGGAGGAGCTGGATCAGGCCGTCAGGCAAGAGGCGAGCGCGCTGGAAGTGCTCAGGGCCAGCGAGGCGGAGGCCATTCAGATCGCGGCCCAGGAACGCGCATCCGCAGCGGCCGTCGCGGCCCAGGAGGCCCTGTTGGAGGAGCGGCGACGGGGACGCCCCATCGCCGAGGCTGCGGCCCGCGGGGAGGTCAGACTCCAGCCGCTCAGCGTCGCCGTGCGTCCGAGAGTCGAGGCGGACACCGTCTCCGTGGAGGCGGCACTGGGTGATCTCGGCGGGGCGCTGATCGGGTCCGAGGACGACGTCAGGAGGGCTTTGCAGTGGGCGGGCGGCGCGGCCGAGGTGGTCTGCTGGCCCACCGGAGACGAGGTGGAAGGGTGGTTGGCACCGGCGGGCTGCCGTCCCCTCGCGCTGGCGCTGGAGGGCGAGCCTGAGGATCTCGCCACGGTGGCGGTGATCTGTGGGCACATCGGACTGGCCGAGGACCGCGCGGCCGCCGCCAGCTGGCTGGAAGCCGTCCCACATGGGCGGGCAGTGCTTCCGGATGGCACCGTGATCGCCCGCGGGCTCGAGGTGACGCCCTCCCACGCGGTCGGAGAGTTGCAGGCCGCGCGGCGCGCTGCCCAGGCTCACCACGATTTGAGCCTGATTCGGATCCGGATGGCGGAGGCCCAGGCGCGGCTGGACTGGGCCCGGGACCAGCATCAACGCCAGCGTGAGTCGGTCGACCGCGCGCGTGAGGCCCTGGCAAGGGCGGTGAGCGGGGCGGAGAGTCGGCGCCAGGCCGAGGCCAGCTTGCGAACGCGCCTGATGGAGCTTGGTGAGCGCGCGGCGGCGGTCCGGCAGGAGCAGGAGCGGGACCGGAGCCAGCTCGCCAAGGTGAAGGCTGAACTGGAAGAGCTGGAGCACGAGCAGCGCCGCCTGGAGGCGTCCCGCCAGGCGGCGCGGTCCGACCTGGAGGCGGCGCTGGCTCTGGAGCACCAGCTGATCGCCGCTGAGCAGGAACAGAGAACATCCCACGAGCGGGCGCGGCTGGAGCTGGTGGAATTGGAGATCCGCGAGCGGGAGCGCGCCCAGCGGGCGCGCCAGCAGGCCGAGGCCAAGCAGCGGCTGGTGGAGCGAGAGCAGGCAGCCCGGGCCCGGGTCGAGGGGGCGGAGAGTGGGGTCGTGGTCGCGCTGGCGCTGGCCGAACAGGCCGCCAGAGAGCTGCAGGCGCTCGGGGAACAGGAGGTGCAGGCGCCCGCCGAGCGGGTCGACCTGGCGGTCGAGCCGCTGCAGGAGCTGGCCCGGCTGGAGCGCCGACGGGCGGAACTCGAGTCCACGCTCGGCCAGGCGACCGAGGCCACTCAGCAGTTGGAGCGGGAGCTTTCGGGGCAACGCCTGCGGGTGGAGGAGGCTCGCGTCCGGCTGGGGGACATGCCCATGACCGAGGACCGGCCACCGGACGACCCGGCCCGGACCGCGCAGGAGGTGGCGCGACTGGAACACCGGGTGGAGGCTCTCGGTCCGGTCAATGAGCTCGCGCCTCGGCAGCTCGCAGAGCTGCTGGACAAGACCGAGGGCATGCGCGCTGCCCACGCCGACACCACCGCCGCCCGTGAGGACATCGAGGCGGTGCGGACCCACCTGCAGCAGCTCGTGGAAGCCCGGCTCAGGACTGCGATGATGCGGGTGACGCGGGAGTTCGAAGATAGCTGGCGAGAGCTCTTTGGGGCCGGCCGAGCGACGCTGCTCAAAGTCGAGTCTGGTCCCGACACTGGCTGGGGGGTGGAGATGGAGGTCCAGCCCCAGGGCAAGCGGGTCATCCCCATGGCGATGCTCTCCGGTGGCGAGCGGGCGCTGACCGCGCTGGCGCTGGTCTTGGCGTTGCAACAGGTGTCGCCCAGCCCCTTCTACGTCTTCGACGAGGTGGATGCGGCACTTGACGAGGTCAATGTCGCCAACTTCGCCCGCGTGCTGGAGCGGCGGGCGCAGCGGAGCCAGTTTCTGGTCATCACTCACAACCTGACCACGATGGCGCGGGCTTCACAGCTGTACGGGGTGACCCAGGACGGCCGCGGGGCGAGCCGGGTCCTGTCGGTCCGCCTGGCCGAGGATGGACAGTCGGTGCGCGATCGGCGGGGACAGGAGCTGGTGGAGGCTCTGGTTGGAGGCTGACCCCCGGGAGACCCCCAAGCGGCGCTGGTGGCGCCGACTGCCGGCTCGGCTGGACCGGGTCTCGAGCCAGATGGGGCAGACGCTGCGGACCCGCCTGCGCTTCGGCCAGCTGGCGGGGGAGGAGTTCTACGACGAACTGTTCGAGCTGCTGCTTGCCAGCGACTGCGGGGTGTCCATGGCCGAGGATCTGGTCGAGGGCTTGAGGGAGCAAACGGCGCGCCAGCGGCTGCGCACCTCGGATCAGCTGCTGGCGGCGCTGCGCCAGCAGATGCTGGCCCAGATGGAGGGCTTGGACCGCGAGCTGTCGCTGGTCGGCACTCCCTGCGTGTGGCTGGTGGCGGGCGTCAATGGGTCTGGCAAGACGACCACGGTCGCCAAGCTGGCGACTCGGCTCCAGCAGCAGGGACTCAGCTGCCTGGTGGCTGCGTCCGACACCTTTCGCGCCGCCGCGATCGATCAGCTCCGGCGCATGGTGGCACCCAGTGGTGCCGAGGTGGTCGCCCACCAGCAGGGAGCGGACCCCGCGGCGGTGGTCTTCGACGCCATCGCGGCCGCCAGGGCGCGCGGCCGCGACGTGGTCCTGGTTGACACCGCGGGACGGCTGCACACCAAGGACAACCTCATGCAGGAGCTGGGGAAGATTCGGCGGGTGGTGGCGGGCCAGCTGCCGGGGCAGCCGGCGGAGTCACTGCTGGTGCTCGACGCCTACGTGGGTGGCAACGCGATCGCACAGGCGCGGGTGTTCGGCGAGGTCGTGGAGGCGACCGGTCTGGTCGTGACCAAACTTGACGGCAGCGCCCGCGGCGGCTATCTCCTGCAGGTGGAGCGGGAACTTCGGATTCCCGTCAAGCTGATAGGTTTCGGTGAGGACCGGTCCGATCTGGCCGACTTCGACCCGGCCGCGTACGTGGACCGGCTGTTGGCTGACGACGAGGCCGCCGGCAGCGGTCAGCGGGCCGGGATCTCGGCGGTGCCACCGGAGGTGGACTTCGGTTAGCCTGTAAAGGCTTTGACCTTGACAGCACCGGGCCTTGCCGACTCCCGCCTGCAGCGCCTCCGGCTATTGGACGTCTATGCCACCCTGCTGACCGAGCGCCAGCGCGAGGCGCTGCGGCTGCAGCTGGAGGAGGACTGGTCGATCTCGGAGCTCGCGGCGGCGATGGGATCCTCCCGGGCTGCCGCCCATGACCTCGTGCGCCGGGGGCTGCGGCGCATGGAGGAGGCTGAGCGGCAGCTGGGGGTCTGTCGCAAGCTGGCGGCCGCGGAGCTGCGCCAGTCAGAGCTGGAGCACCAGGTGCAGACGCTGCTGCAGCGGCTGGGCCAGACGGGGGGAGGCGGCTGATGTTCGACAGTCTGACCGATCGCCTCGGGCTGGCCTTCAAGCGGTTCACCGACAAGGGTCGGCTGACTCCGGAGGACGTCGAGGTTGGGCTCCGCGAGGTCCGCCTGGCGCTGCTCGAGGCCGACGTCAACTACCGGGTCGCGCGTGAGTTCATCGACCGGGTGCGGAGCCGGGCCGTGGGCCAGGATGTGCTGGAGAGCCTCACCCCGGGCCAGCAGGTGATCAAGATCGTCTTCGAGGAGTTGGTCACCCTGCTGGGTGGAGAGGACCGTGGCATCGCCTACAGCCCTGAGCCGCCGACCGTCATCCTGCTGCTCGGACTCCAGGGTTCGGGCAAGACCACGACGGCGGTCAAGCTGGCCCTCCTGGTACGGCGGGCCGATCACCGTCCGGCCCTGGTGGCCGCCGACCTCCGGCGTGCGGCCGCGATCGATCAGCTGCAGACGCTGGCGGCGGAGAACCAGGTGCCGGTCGTCGTGGCCGACGAGCGTCGGGGTATCGCCCAGGGCGTGTCCACGGCGGTCGCGGAGGCACGCCGGCAGGGAGCCGATGTCGTCCTCGTCGACACCGCGGGCCGCCAGCACCTCGACTCAGAGCTGATGGAGGAGCTGCAGGCGATCCGCCAGGGCTTGCGGGTCACGCACTCTCTATTGGTGGTTGATGCGATGACCGGGCAGGAGGCGGTCAAGGTCGCGGACTCGTTCCGCGAACAGGTGGGGGTGGACGGGGTCGTGCTCACCAAGCTCGACGGGGACGCCCGCGGTGGCGCCGCGCTGTCCATGCGCGCTGCGATCGGCCTGCAGGTCTGGTACTGCGGGGTCGGGGAGCGTCCCCGCGACCTCGAGCCGTTCCACCCGGAGCGGATGGCCCGGCGCATCCTCGGCATGGGCGACGTCCTCACCCTCATCGAACGCACCCGGGACGAGTTCACCCCCGAGGAGGCGCTCTCCGCCCAAGAGCGGTTACGGCAGGGCCGCCTGACGCTGGACGACTTCGTCAGTCAACTCCGCCAGATTCGCAAGCTCGGGCCGCTGGACTCGCTGATGGGGATGATCCCGGGCGGTCGGGAGCTGATGAAGCAGTCTGGAGCGGCCGTCCCGGACGAGGCTCAGCTGCGCAAGCTGGAGGCCATCGTCCTTTCGATGACGCCAGAGGAGCGGCGCCGCCCGGAGATCGTTGACAGCTCCAGGAGGCGGCGCATCGCCTCAGGAAGTGGAACCACGACCGTGGATGTCTCCCGGCTCATTAAGAGCTTTGGGCAGATGCAGACTGTGATGAAGAGCCTAACCGGGCAGGGGGGAAGGCGCCGGATCGCCCAGGAGCTCCTGCGCGGAGCGGGCGGCGGGATGCCGCTGCTCAAGGGTTGACTGGGGAGGCGTCCCGCTCCTCCCGGAGAATTTGGTAAGGAGATACACAGATGGCAGTCAAGATCAGACTCAAGCGCATGGGCGCGAAGAAGCGTCCCTTCTACCGGATCGTCGTCGCTGACGCCCGGTCGCCTCGGGACGGCCGTTTCATCGAGTCGGTGGGCTACTACGACCCGTTGCGCGAGCCCAAGGTGGTCAAGCTTGAGGACGAGCGCATCCGCCACTGGATGGCGACTGGAGCCAAGCCCTCGGACGCGGTCCGGGAGCTCATGGAGCGCGCGGGAATGCTGCCCGTGACCCCGAGGCCGGCCCGCGCCGGCAAGGACCAGCCGACTCCGCAGCCCGCCGCAGCGGCGCCGGCCACCGAGCCGGAGGCAGTGAGCACCGCCGAGGGCGCGGTGGACAACGGCGAGGGCACGGAGCCGGCCGCGGCCTCGGCCGACGAGTCCGCGGTGGAGACCGGTCCCGAAGCCGAGGGTTGACCGATGCCTGACTACGCGGAGCTGGTCCGCTACATGGTCGAGCAGATGGTGAGCGAACCCGACCAGGTGCGCGTGGGCGAGGAGCGGGATGGCCACCGGGCGCTGGTGGTGGTGGAGACCGCACCTGCCGACCTGGGCAAGGTGATCGGCAGGAATGGCCGCCACATCGAGGCGATCCGCATGGTGGTCAGGGCCGCCTCCCTGCGCAGCCGCGATCGGGTCCAGGTCGAGGTCCGCGATTGAGCGACGGTGAGGCACGGGTCCGGGTCGCCCGGGTGGTCAAGCCGCATGGGCTGGACGGCTCTCTGCTGCTGGAGATGCTGGGCGGCTCCCCAGATCGGCTCGCCCCGGGCAGTGTGGTGCTGGTGGACGGCCGGAAGTGCGAGGTGGAGGCCGCCCACCCCGCCGCCAGAGGGGTCATCTGCCGCCTCGTCCAGGTCCAGGACCTGCCGACCGCCACGCGGCTCGCCGGCCACTACTTGGAGGTCGAGCGCTCCCAGCTCAGGCCCCTCCCCGAGGGGGAGTACTTCGACTTCCAGCTGATCGGGCTGCGCGTGCTCGACCAAGCGGGGGCGGAGAGGGGCGCGGTGATCGACGTCGAGGCCTATCCCGCCCATGACGTCTACGTCCTGCGGCTGGGGGAGCGGGAGGTGCGCGTCCCGGCGGTACGGGCCGCTGTCACCGGGATCAGCCTCAGCGCCGGGACCATGACCGTCGCCGACCACTACCTGCAGGAGTGGGTGGATGCGGTTTGACGTCGTCACCTTGTTCCCGGAGGCCTTCCCCGGCCCGCTCGCAGTTGGCGTGGTCGGCCGTGCGCTCCAGTCCGGACGGATCGAGTTGGAGGCCCACGATCTGCGGGACTTCGGCATCGGCCCGCGGCGCCAGGTGGACGACATCCCATTCGGCGGCGGGCCGGGCATGGTTCTGCGACCGGAGCCGCTGTTCGCGGCCGTTCGCAGCGTGGCTGACTTGCCGGGGCTGGCCGAGCCCCACATGGTGCTGCTCTCGCCGGCCGGCCGCCGGCTCGATTCCGAAATCGCCGCGGAGTTGGCGCGGCATCCCCGCCTGCTGCTGGTCTGCGGCCGCTATGAGGGGGTGGATGAGCGGGTGCGCATCGGCCTCGGTCTGGACGAGATCTCGATCGGAGACTTCGTGTTGAGTGGGGGCGAGCTGGCGGCGATGGTCCTGATCGACACCGTCGCCCGCTGGGTGCCCGGCACCCTTGGAGACCCGACGTCCCTGCTCGACGAGAGCTTCGCGGAGGGGCTGGTCGAGTATCCTCACTACACTCGACCCGCAGTCTTCGAGAGCCTTGAGGTGCCTGCGGTGCTGAGGAGCGGCGATCATGCGAAGATCGCCGCTTGGAGGGCCGAGGCGGCGCGGCAGCGTGCTTCCCGGCTCCGCCCGGACCTGCTGGCCCCAGCTCGGGGGCCTGCTCACATGCATTCGGAACCCAGCGACAACCGGTCCCGGCCAGAGCCGGTTCCGGCACAGGAGGCCAGCCATGAACATCATTGATCTCCTCGAGGAGGAGCAGCTGCGTGAGGACGTGCCCGAACTCCGGCCCGGCGACACCGTGCGGGTGCACGCCAAGGTGGTGGAGGGCACCAGGGAGCGGATCCAGGTCTTCGAGGGGATCGTCATCGCCCTCCAGAGCGGCGGGGTGCGGGAGTCGGTGACGGTGCGGCGCACCGCTCACGGCGTGGGCGTCGAGCGCACCTTCCTGATCCATTCCCCGCGGCTGGCCCAGATCGAGGTCGTCCGCCATGGGCGGGTCCGGCGGGCCAAGCTGTACTACCTGAGGGGCAAGGTCGGCAAGCGGGCCAAGATCCGTGAGCGCCGTGAGGTCGCGCCGCGGGCGGTGGTCGCCCCGGTCGTCGAGGCCGAGTTGCCGGAGGCCCCGGCGGAGGTGGCGGCGCCGCGGCGCCGCTCGCTCCGGGCGCGTGCCAAGGCGGACTGACGACCGGTGCGGTTGCGAACGGCATTGCGGCTCACTGCGGCTTCACCCGACTCCATAGACTGATCCGGTGGCAGAGACGATGAACCGCGTCCTGGTGGTCTCCCGGCAGGCGACCAGATCACACCAGTTGGCCCAGGCGCTGGAGTCGCACGGCCTTGAGATGGTCGGCTTCGACGGCAGCGCGCACGCATTGGCGAGCCTCGATCACACGGACGCCCAGCTGGTCCTGATCGAGGTCCGCGGCGACGACCCCGACCTTGTCCCTCTGATCCGCCAGATCCGTTCGAGCATCTCCCATGCGGCGATCCCGATCGTCCTGGTCGCGTCCGACCACCGCTCTCCGCTGGTGGCTGCCGCCATGGACGCCGGAGCCAGCGAGCGGGTCCTCCCCAACCTGCCGGCCGACGAGCTGGCTCAGCTTATGCAGTCCCGCATCGCTGGAGCTGCGGCGCCGGCTCGGCCGACCAAGGGACAGGGTGAGCTGTGGGTGGTCTGCGGGCCCCGGGGCGGAGTGGGCCGAACCCTGATCGCGACCAACCTGGCGGCCCTGGCCGCGGAGAGCTACCGGGTGGCCCTGGTGGACAACGTCCCCCGCTTCGGATCCGCCCTGGTCGCCTTCAACCTGCCACCGCAGACACCGACCTGGGTCGAGTTGGCGGCGGTCGGACCCGACGAGGAGATCTTCGACCGGCTGCCGCGACATCCCAGTGGGGTGTCGGTCCTGCCGGCTCCAGCCCGCCCCGAGCTGGCCGACTCGGTTTCGCCGGCGGCCGTGAACGCCATGATCCTGCGGCTGACCCATTCCGCCGAGCTGGTGGTGGTGGACCAGGGCGGCCGCCTCGACAACGGCGGCATCGACATGCTCGAGAGCGCGGACCACATGCTGGTGGTGGGCACGCCCGACAATCCCGGTGTCTACTCAGTGCTGGCCTGGCTGCGCATCTGCGACCAGCTGAAGATCCCCCGGAGCCGGGTCGCGGTGATCCTCAACAGCCAGCTGCCATATCACCAGATCGATGCCGCCCGGGTCGCCAGGATCCTGGAGCAGGAGGTGCTGGCGGTTCCGAACATGGGGATCGATGGGGTGCGCTCCATGAGCGCGGGCGAGCCGCTGGCCTGGAGACATCCGAGCCATCGCTGGGTGAAGTCCCTCAAGGGCACCATGGCGGAGATCTCCCCTCTGCTGGCCACCAAGCTGAGGCGCTGAGCCAGCCCCGCTCAGCTCTGGCCGGTGGGCTCCTTGCCCTCGGGCCAGTACTGTTCCTCGACGATCTCGGAGTCGTCGAGTCCGCTCCGCCTCATGATGGACCGCGCGGTCGCGATCATGCCGGGGTGCCCGCACAGGTACACCATCCCCTGCCCGGGGAGGATGGGAAAGCGGTCAGCGTGCTTGCGCAGCACGTCCTCGGCCCGGCCGGTCTCGCCCCGCCACTGGGGGTCCGCCCACGGGCGGCTCACGGTGGGAACGTACTCGAACCAGGTGCAGCGCTCGGCGAGCGCCGCCATCTCACTTCGATACCCGAACTCCTCGGAGAGGCTCGCGCCCTGGAGCAGCACCACCCGCGGAGGCGGGTCGGCGGAGGTCGACGAATGCTCGAGATGCCTCAGCATGCTGGCGAAGGGAGCGACTCCGGTGACGGTGGCGACGAACATGTGGACCTTGTCCGGGTCGAGGCCATGGCGCATGAAGAGCCCCTTGGGGCGCCGGCGCATGAGCAGGGTCCGGCCCACCCCGAGGTCGAAGAGGTGTGGGGTCAGGGCCCCGTTGGGGATGCGCTCGATGAAGAACTCCAGCAGCGGCTCCTCGGGCGCGGAGACGATCGAGTACGGACGCTCCAGCACCCGCCCCGCGAGCTCGATCCCCAGGGTGGCGTACTGCCCCGCCCGAAAGGAGAACTCGCTCTCCGGGCGGACCCTGATCGCCCACAGGTCGGGCGCGAAGTCACGGCGCTCGACGATCTCGCAACACTCGTACTTCTCGCTGATAGAGTTCGGCAATCTCGAGGGCTCCTCTGACGATCACTCCGGAAGGGCCAGTGTATCGGCCGTTGTCACCGCCGCCGGCGCGGATTGATCGGAGGGCGGTTCGGGAAGCCTCTTGTTAGAATCGCCAGGCTTTCACCTCGCCAACCAGGAGCGGTACCCCAAAACTCATGCCAACTCGCAACCTGATCATCGTGGAGTCGCCCAGCAAGGCGAGAACCCTAACCAAGTTCCTGGGTGACCAGTACGAGGTGCGGGCATCCATGGGCCATGTGGTCGACCTGCCCCGCTCCAAGCTGGGAATCGACGTGGACGCCGACTTCGCCCCGGACTACACCGTGATCAAGGGCAAGGAGAAGCAGCTCAGTGAGCTGAAGTCGGCTGCCCGGAAGTCGTCCAGCGTTCTGCTGGCCGCGGACCCTGACCGGGAGGGAGAGGCGATCGCCTGGCATATTGCCAACCAGCTCAAACTCAAGCAACCCCAGCGCATCGTCTTCAGGGAGGTGACCAAGCCCGCCGTGGAGGCCGCCCTGGAGCAACCCCGCCCCATCGACCAGAACCTGGTGGACGCCTACCAGGCGCGCCGCGCCATCGACCGCCTGCTCGGCTACAAGCTGAGCCCGCTCTTGTGGCGCAAGATCCGCAAGGGTCTTTCCGCCGGGCGGGTGCAGTCGGTGGCTCTGCGCTTGGTCTGTGACCGCGAGGCTGAGATCGAGCGATTTGTGCCCACCGAGAGCTGGAGTCTGGACGCGGTGCTGGCGACGGCGGCAGGCGCCGAGGTCAGGGCCCGCTACCAGGGTCCGGCGACAGGCAGGTCCGCGGCGCGCCGGGGCCGGGCCAAGGAGGCCGACGACGTGGTGGCGCTGCCCGACGAGGCGGCGGCCCGGCGGGTGATCGCGGAAGTTGATGGAGCCGAGTTCAGAGTCGCCGGGGTGGAGCGCAGGCAGGTGCGCCGCAATCCGCCCCAGCCCTACATCACCAGCACGCTCCAGCAGGACGCCTCGGCGCAGCTGCGGTTCAGCCCCACCAAGACGATGCGGATCGCTCAGCAGCTCTACGAGGGGGTCGAGCTGGGAGCGGAGGGTCCGGCCGGCCTCATCACCTACATGCGCACCGACTCCGCCCGGCTCAGCCCGCTGGCGGTCGAGCAGGCCCGGGCGTACATCCAGGAGAGCTTCGGCAAGCAGTACCTGGGGTCGGTGGGTGGAACCAGGAGGACCGCCAAGGCTCCGGTCGCGACCCAGGACGCCCACGAGGCAATCCGGCCCACCCTGGCTGACCGCACCCCCGAGACCGTGGCGCACTTCCTGAGCTCCGACCAGCTCAAGCTGTACCGTCTGATCTGGAGGCGGTTCACCGCCAGCCAGATGAGTCCGGCGCTGTTCGATGCCACCAGGGTCGATATCGACGCTGCCGGACATCGCTTCCGGGTGACCGGGAGCAGGATGGCCTTCGACGGGTTCTTGAAGGTGGCGGCCAGCGAGGAACGCCAGGACGAGCTCCTGCCGGAACTCGCCCAGGGGGACACCCTCAACTGTCTGGAGCTGATCCCGGAGCAGCATTTCACCCAGCCTCCACCACGCTTCACGGAGGCCAGTTTGGTCAAGGAGCTCGAGGAGCGCGGCATCGGCCGTCCCAGCACCTACGCCCCCACGGTCGAGGTGATCCAGACCAGAGGCTACGTCCGCCAGCAGGAGCGGCGGCTGCAACCGTCGCCGCTCGGACGCGCGGTCAACGAGGCCCTGACCGCGCAGTTCCCGGCGGTGGTTGACTTCGGGTTCACCGCCGAGCTCGAGGGAAAGCTGGACGGCATCGAGACTGGAGAGACCGCATGGGTGCCGGTGGTGCGCGACTGGTATCAGCCCTTCGCCAGGGTCCTCGAGCAGGCCCAGGAGACGATGCCCAGGGTGAAGGTCCAGGTCCAGAAGGCCGATGGCGAGTGCCCCAAATGCGGGGCTGAGCTGGTGATCCGCAGTGGGCGGTTCGGCGACTTTGTCGGCTGCAGCCGATATCCCGAGTGCGATTACATCCAGGGGCGAGAGGAGCGGGCCAAGGCCGAGGAGATCGGTGAGGCGTGTCCCCAGTGCGGCAAGCCCCTGGTCCGCCGGACCGGGAGGCGCGGGCCCTTCATCGGTTGTTCGGGGTATCCCAAGTGCCGCTATGTGCGGCCCGAGGCGGGCGCCGATGGCACACCGGCCCCCGCTCGTCCGGCGGCGGAGGTGACCGGCGAGAAGTGTCCGGAGTGTGGCCGCGACCTGGTCAAGCGGGTGGGGCGGTTCGGGCCATTCATCGCCTGCTCCGGATACCCCAAGTGCCGGTACCGGCCCCCCAAGGTGGCTGCCCAGCCGGAGGCGGCCAAGCCAAGGGCCAAATCGAGGCCAGCCAAGGAGCCCGAGCCGGTGGGCTGACCGCGGGGCGGTTTCCAGGTAGCTCGGTAGAATTTGAGGCACGTGGTATCGCAGTCGGACATGACCCCGCACGCGACCACCATCCTGGCGGTCCAGCGTGGCAACGAGATCGCGGTCGCCGGCGATGGGCAGGTGACCGTCGGCGATGTGGTGATGAAGCATCGTGCCCGCAAGGTCCGCCGGCTCCACCAGGATCAGGTGGTGGTCGGGTTCGCCGGCTCGGTGGCCGACGCCTTCACCCTGTTCGACAAGTTCGAGCGTCAGCTGGACCAGCACCAGGGCAACCTCCTGCGCGCGGCGGTTGAGCTCAGCAAGGAATGGCGGACCGACCGCTACCTCCGCCATCTGGACGCGATGCTGGTGGTCGCGGGTCAGGACCAGCTGCTGCTGCTGAGCGGGGACGGGGACGTCATCGAGCCGGATGACGGCATCGGGGCGATTGGGAGCGGCGGGCCGTATGCCCACGCGGCGGCCAAGGCTCTGATCCTGCACACAGACCTGCCGGCGGCGGTGGTCGCCCGACGGGCCCTGGAGATTGCCGCTTCGATCTGCATCTACACCAACTCGGAGATCTCGGTGGAGAGCCTTACCTCGACCAGGGGAGAGGAAAGTGCCGGAGGTTGATCTGCGGCCGCACGAGATCGTAAGCGCGCTGGACTCCTACATCGTGGGCCAGGGCGAGGCCAAGCGGGCGATGGCGATCGCGCTGCGCAACCGCATGCGGAGGATGCAGCTCGACGCCGAGCTGCGGCGCGACATCGTGCCCAGCAACATCCTCCTGATCGGGCCCACGGGGGTGGGCAAGACCGAGATCGCCCGGCGACTGGCGCAGCTCACCAACTCCCCGTTCATCAAGGTTGAGGCCACCAAGTTCACCGAGGTCGGTTACGTCGGCCGGGATGTGGAGGCGATCATCCGCGACCTGGTGGAGCAGACCGTGGCTCGGGTGCAGAACCGGCGGGTGGCCGAGGTGGAGCCGGAGGCCACCAAGCTCGCCGACCAGCGCATCGTGGACCGCCTCTTGGAGGTGGACGCGGGCCCGGACGGGGCTGCCGAGTCTCCTGAGGGCGCCTCAGAGCCCAAGCAGGAGCCGCCGGACGAGGCCGGCCGGCGGCTGGCCGCCCGCCGGCGCCAGGCCCGGCGACGTCAGCTGGTGCGCAAGCTGGCGGCCCGGCAGCTCGACGATCGCCAGATCGACATCGAGGTGGAGGAGTCCTACGCAGCGCCGGTCGAGGTCTTCTCCGGGACGGGATATGAGGAGATCGGCTGGTCCCTGTCAGATTTCTTCAGCCAGCTGGCTCCGCCGCGCCGTCGCTTGCGGCGGATGAGCGTGGCGGACGCTCGGCGAGCGCTCATTCAGGAGGAGACCGAGCGACTGGTCGATCTGGACCGGGTCTATGACGACTCCATCCACATGGTGGAGGAGAACGGCATCGTCTTCATCGACGAGGTGGACAAGATAGCCGGTCCCTCGGTGGAGGCCCACGGCCCCGATGTCAGCGGTGCCGGGGTGCAGCGGGACCTGCTGCCAATCATCGAGGGGTCGACCGTGAGCACTCGATACGGGCCGGTGGGGACCGAGCACATCCTCTTCGTCGCTGCGGGCGCGTTCAGCTCAAGCAAGCCCTCGGACCTGATCCCCGAGTTTCAGGGGAGGTTCCCGATCCGGGTCGAGCTGAAGTCGCTGGATGAGGCCGACCTGCGCAGGATCCTGGTCGAGCCCAGCAACTCCCTGACCAAGCAGTATCGGGCACTGCTGAGCACCGAGGAGGTGGAGCTGGACTTCGCTGAGGACGGGGTGGAGGAGGTGGCGCACCAGGCCTTCCTGGTGAACGAGCGTGACGAGAACATCGGCGCCCGCCGGCTCTTCACTGTCATGGAGAGGGTGCTCCAGGAGGTGTCCTTCGCCGCCGACCAGTTCCGGGGTCAGCGTGTCCGGGTGGACCGGGAGTTCGTGAGGACCAGGCTGGGCGATCTGGTCCGGGACGAGGACCTGCGCCGCTACGTGCTCTGAGGCTGCTTCGGGGCCGTTCGTCAGGCGCTGACCGGCTCCCAGCGGTAGGGGGTGGTGGTGCAGACGGCGACCAGTCCGAGCCGCTCCAGAATGGGGCGGCTGGTGGGTAGCGCGTCGACCTGGAGCAGGGAGAAGCCGCGGGCCGCCGCCAGGCGGGCGCGCTGCACCACGAGCGCCCGGTACATGCCCTGGTGCCGCCATCTCGGGACCACCGATCCCCCCCAGAGGGTGCCGAAGTCGGTCCCGGCCATTAACTCCAACCGCCCTGTGGCGACCAGCTCTCCAGCGACTTCGACGCCGAGCACGAAGACGTGATCGGGGAGGGCCCGTGCGGCCGCCTCACAGGCGGCCGCGTGATCGGTCTGGTCTTCTCCGAACGCCACAGACAGCTGCTCGCCCAGACGGACAAAGTCCTTCCCGGGGGTCAGCGGGCGCAGCCGGGCGGATGACGTGAGCCCGGCGTGATGCCGGGCGATATCGGCGCTGGCTCCCACCAGCACGGTTTCCTCAGCCTCCCTGCGGAAGCCGAAGTCGGCTAGGACCTCCAGGAAGGAGCGGGGGTGGTCGTGAGACCAGGTCTTCCACTCGAAGGGCCGCCCCAGCCGGGAGAAGAACTCGACCTCAGCGCTCACCAGCCGGCGCCACTCCGACTCTCCGAGTCCCGCCAGGCCGGTTGCCATGACCATGCCACTGCCGTCCTCCATCACGGCGACGACGAGCGGCCCTTCGGCTGTGACCTGAACCCCCGGTGAGTTCAGATGGGCGCTGGGACCGCGCAGCTGGCGGTCGTACGCGCGCAGCAGCCGGCGACGTTCGGCCACGAGGTCACGCGAGCCGCCGGCCGGGTGCGGCGGCTCTGACTGGCCCCCGGCCGGCGGTATATGGGGGCCCTGGCTCCGGTCCCGGTTGGTCACGTCGCAGAGGTTACGCCGCTGGCTTCGGCGAGAGAAGGCGCGGGGTGCGGTGCGGATTCGCTCCCCCGGCTCCGCTTGACCGGTGTGGGTTGGGGTGCGGCTGTGTTCGGGGATAGAGCCGTGGCACCCCGCGGCAGGCCGGGCAGCTCCGAGCGCTCGGGCATTTCGCACCCGCCACGTTCCTGCAACTCGGCCCCTGGGCCACCGGCCCCTCCCTGCGTGACCTCTTGAGCGCAGGCCTGCCCGCCCAGTCTCGCAAGGTCCCCGAATCCGAGGAGTGGAGCATTCCAGTCACTCGGCACAATCGGGTTGGCCGTTGCCGGTTGCGATGAGGCGCTGGAGGGACTCGACCACGTAGAAGTTCCAGGCTCCAGCGCAGGCCTCATAACATTCGAGGTCGGGGGTCAGGCCCCGGTGGGTGAAGTGCACCTCGGTTGCACCATCCCCTGGCACGATCTCGAAGACGACGTCTGTGCCATCCCACTCCGTGGGCTGGGAGATGAAGTTGAGTTGCGAGTCGTCGACGTGCCAGACCACAAGCCGATCCGGGACCAGCTCGGTGATCGTCTGCCGGCTGGAGTGGAGATCCTGGTATCTGTAGGTGAAGGTCGCCCCCAGGACGTTGGTCGAACCCTCGACCGCGCCGGACCACCACGCTCGCACATCGTTGATCGCGGCGAAGACCGCCTCCGGCGGCTGGGTCACAGTGAAGCTGATCGTCAAGTCGTTGCTCGCCACGTCCGTTGACCTCCCAATGGCGCTTGTATAATGCAAGTGATACTACACGTTCAACTTGCCTGATGCAAGTACCTGGAGTGAGGTGACCATGCTCGGAAGGACCTATGACCGTCAGGTGTGCTCGATCGCTCGGACCCTCGAGGTGGTCGGGGAGCGGTGGAGCCTCCTGATCGTCCGCGACGCGCTCTTCGCGCACGTGACCCGATTCAACGACTTCCAGCACAACCTCGGAGTGGCCACCAACGTCCTGACGACGCGGCTCGAGTCACTGGTGGCGGCAGGGGTGATGGAGCGCGGTAAGGGGGGGGGCCGGGCCGGCCAGGGCGAATACCTGCTGACGAACAAGGGACGTGACCTGGCGCCGGCCCTGATCGCCCTGACGGCCTGGGGCGACCGCTGGGCGAGTCCGGAAGGGCCGCCCATCCTCTACCACCACGCGGGGTGCGGGGGCCGGATCCGCCAGCGCCTGGAATGCGCCGAGTGCGGGGACATTCCTGGGTCGGAGGTGGCGGTCCGACCCGGACCGGGAATGCCCGCTGAGTACCTGGCGAATCGCCGGCCGCGGCGGGCCTCACTTCCGGACGGACCGGCCGCACGTGGGGCGGGGGAATCCGTCCCCACAACGGGACCGGGCAACCTGCCCTCCTGAAGGGGCCGACCGAGTCACCGAACTCGCCCCGGGGGGGACCGGTGCCCCTCCAGGTGGCGCCCCCACCCGAAGACGGCGGCCGGGCGTGCCGTCCCCCAAGCAGCCGCGGTGGCTGAGGTTGGGTGGCTGGAGGTGGTTGAGATAAGATCTAGTGCGGTAGTCAAATTCGCATGCCCGCCGGACGACTTCCGGGTTCCCCTGGCGAGGGCCGGAAGTCGGGAGATGGTGGGCAGAGGTTGAACGCAAATGGAGGCACACCATGCCCGTAGCCACGCTCACTGAGCTGCTGCAGAACGGGGTTCACTTCGGCCATCAGACCAGCCGGTGGAACCCCAAGATGCGGCCCTACATCTTCGCCAGCCGCGGGGGGATCCACATCATCGATGTGGCGCAGACCGTGGACCTGCTCGGCGAGGCCTGCCAATTCGCTCACGACACGGTCGCCCAGGGGGGGCAGATCCTGTTCGTCGGCACCAAGAAGCAGGCTCATGACACGATCGAGGAGGAGTGCGCGCGCTCAGGCCAGCCCTATGTGATCAACCGCTGGATGGGTGGGATGCTCACCAACTTCGAGGTGGTCAAGCTGCAGCTGAAGCGGCTGGCTGATCTCTCCGAGCAGAAGCAGCGCGATGGCTTCGCCGGCATGATCAAGAAGGAGCAGCGCCACCACGAGGATGACCTGGCCCGGCTGGTCCGCAACTTCGGCGGGATCACGAACATGAAGCGGTTGCCGGCGGCGCTGTTCGTGGTCGACCCCCACAAGGAGCGCCTGGCGGTCACCGAGGCGAACAAGCTGAACATCCCCATCATCGCCATCACCGACAGCAACTGCGATCCCGATGAGATCGCCTACGTGATCCCGGGCAATGACGACGCGATCCGGAGTGTGCGCCTGATCGTCAGCCGGATCACCGATGCCATCGTGAGCGGGTTGGAGGAGCGGCATCAGATCGAGCTGGCTCAGACCCAGGCCGCCGCGGAGCGGGCCGCACAGCTGCGGGCGGAGCAGGAGGCGGCCGCAGCCCAGGCTGAGCGGGAGGCGGCCGCTCGCGCCGAAGAGGAGGCGGCGGCCGAGGCGGGACCGGTGTCCGCGGAAGACCAGCCAGCTGCCAGCCCGGCGCAGGAGGTGGCGGAATGACCCAGCCGATCACAGCGGATCTCGTGCGCCAGCTCCGAGAGCAGACTGGGGCGGGCATCATGGCGTGCAAGCAGGCTCTCACCGAGGCGGGCGGCGACTTCGAGGTGGCCCGCGACAAGCTGAGGGCCAAGGGACTGGCCTCGGCCGAGAAGCGCCGGGGGCGAGAGACCAAGGAGGGGCTCGTGGATGCCTACATCCACCCCGGTGGCCAGGTGGGCGTTCTCATCGAGGTGAACTGCGAAAGCGACTTCGTCGCCCGCACCGATCAGTTCAAGGCTTTGGTGCACGACCTGGCGATCCAGGTGGCCGCCCAATCCCCCCGCTGGGTCACCAGGGAGCAGGTCCCCGCTTCGGAGCTGGAACGTGAGCGAGCCATCTATCGGGAGCAGGCCGCCCAGGAGGGTAAGGGCACCGCTCACCTGGATCAGATCGTGGAGGGCCGTCTGCGCAAGTTCTACGAGACCTTCTGTCTCTACGATCAGCCGTTCATCCGTGACGAGGGGGCCAAGGCCAGGCGGATCGAGCAGCTCATCCAGGAGACCGTGGCCGCGACCGGGGAGCACATCACCGTGGCCCGCTTCGTCAGGTTCCGGCTTGGGGAGCGGCCGGATGAGACCAGTTCGGATGGTGCCTGAGGCCGCGCCGGTGGCCGAACTCGCGGCTGCCACTCTTGAGCCGGTGACACCTCGGTTCCGCCGCGTGGTCGTCAAGCTCAGCGGGGAGGCGCTGGTCGGCAACGGGGAGTTCGGGATCGACCCGGAGGTGCTTAGTCGAGTAGCGCTGGAGATCAAGAAGGCGCACGACATCGGAACCGAGATCGCGGTCATGATGGGGGGCGGGAACATCTTCCGAGGTCTGGCCGGAGCGCGCCGCGGGATGAACCGGGTGACCGCTGACCTGATGGGGATGTTGGGGACGGTGATCAACGGCTTGGCGCTGCGGGACGCGCTGGAGGCCCAGGGGATGCCGACCAGGGTGCAGACCGCCATCGAGATGCATCAGGTGGCGGAGCCCTACATCAGGGGGCGCGCGATCCGGCACCTGGAGAAGGGGCGGGTGGTGGTCTTTTGCGCCGGATCCGGCAACCCGTTCTTCACCACCGACACCCCCGCCGCCCTGCGGGCGGCGGAGATCGGCGCCGACATCCTGATCAAGGCGACCCGGGTCGACGGGATCTACAACGCCGATCCGGAACGGGATCCCAAGGCCGAGCGGTTTTCCACGATCTCGTACCTGGAGGTGCTCAATCTCGGACTCCAGGTGATGGACAACACCGCGGTCACCCTGTGCATGGACAACCGCCTGCCGCTGCTGGTCCTCGACCTCTTCAAGCCCGGCAATCTGGCGGCCGCGGTGCGCGGGGAGCCGGTCGGCACCCTGGTCACCGACCAGCCGGGGATCCGATGAGCGACGACATTCTCAGGATCGCCGAGGACCGGATGGCCAAGAGTATCGAGGCGCTGCACCGGGAGCTCTCGACCATCCGGACCGGGAGGGCCAACCCGTCTCTCTTGGAGCACATCCAGGTGGAGGCGTACGAGACCCATGTGCCCATCAATCAGGTGGCCAGCCTGTCCGCCCCGGAGCCCCACCTGATCATGGTGCAGCCCTGGGACCGAAATCTGATCCAGGCCATCGAACGCGCGCTCCGGCGCAGTGACCTCGGGCTGAACCCCAGCAACGACGGCCAGGTGATCCGGGTGCCGGTGCCGCCCCTCACCGAGGAACGCCGCCGCGACTTCGTCAAGCTGGTCAAGCAGAGAGCGGAGGAGGCCCGGGTGGCGGTGCGCAACATCCGCCGCGACGACATGGAGCGGCTGCGTCATCTCGAGCACGAGGGCGAGCTGTCCGAGGATCAGGGGCAGCGGGCCCACGCCCAGCTGCAGAAGATCACGGACCGTTTCATCGAGCAGGTGGACGAGGTCGCCCACCGCAAGGAAGCCGAGCTGCTGGAGTTGTGAGCGTCAGCCGAGGTCCAGCCGATGGCTGAGGCAGCCTCCCTTCCCGTCCACATCGGGATCATCATGGATGGGAACGGCCGCTGGGCCAGGCAGCGCGGGCAGCGCCGCAGCGCGGGCCATCGGGCGGGCATCAAGGCGATCCGCCAGGTAATGAGTGCCGCCGATGAGGCGGGCGTGCACTGCCTGACCCTCTACGCCTTCTCCACTGAGAACTGGTCGCGGCCACGCTATGAGGTGGCTACCCTGATGCGGCTCTTTGAGGAGACACTGCAGGAGGAGGTCGACGAGCTGCACCGCAACGGGGTCCGGATTCGCGTGATCGGCCGCCGAGGGCAGCTGTCGGCGCGACTGCGCCGCCTCGTAGCCGAGGCCGAGACGCGCACCGCGGAGAACGTCCGGGGCCAGCTCACCGTCGCCATCAACTACGGCGGCCGGGCGGAGATCGTCGATGCGGTGCGGGCGCTGGCCCACACGGGTGCCGACCTAAGAGAGCTGGATGAGGAGCAGCTGGCGAGCGCGCTCTACACCGCGGGTCTGCCGGATCCCGACCTCATCATCAGGACCGCCGGGGAGATGCGCACCAGCAACTTCCTCATCTGGCAGGCCGCATACGCCGAGCTGTACGTCACCCAGACCCTGTGGCCGGACTTCTCCGCAGCCGACCTGCAGGCGGCGCTGGCCGACTACGCCGCCCGGGTGAGGCGGTTCGGGGGGATACCTGAGGGCCGATGAGGCTGCTCGTCCGCACCGTGAGTGGCGTGGCGCTGTTGGGCCTGTTGCTCCTGGCGCTCCATCTGGGTCTGACCGCGCTGGCGGTTCTGGTGGTCGCGATCATGGCCATCGGTCTGCTCGAATTTCGTCGGCTGTGGCGGGGTCAGCCTGTCGGACCCTCGAGCTTGGTCCTCTTTCCGCTGGCCGGCTTCTGGCTGCTGCGCTATGCCTACCCCGAGGTGCCCACGGCCACGGTGGGCCTGCTGGCTGCGGCTCTCGCCGGGCTGGCCCTGGCCCTGTTCCAGCGCCACGAACGCCACCCGATGGCGGGTTGGGCGCTCGGCTTGGGCGGCGCGGTGTGGCTCGGGTACCTTCCGGGCTGCATTCTGCTGCTGTACCAGGCGGGCGGCACCTCGGGGCGGGGGATGGCCCTGGTCCTGCTGGCGGTCGGGGTGTCGGTGCTCGGTGACAGCGCCGCTTACCTGATCGGGTCGTGGATCGGCAAGCACCCGTTTGCCCCCCGCGTCAGCCCCGCGAAGACCTGGGAGGGGGCGATCGCCGGGTGGCTGGTGCCCACCCTGGTGGCTGGTGGCCTGCTGCCCCTGGTGCTGCCGGCTCTGCACCAGCCGGTCGCCTTGGCGATCGCCGCCGCGGCTTCGGCGGCCGCGATCGCGGGAGACCTGGTCGAGTCCCGCCTGAAGCGAGAGGTCGGGGCCAAGGACTCCGGCCGCCTCATCCCCGGGCATGGCGGGGTGCTGGATCGGATCGACAGCCTGCTGTTTGTGGCGGCCGTCGTATACTCGCTCTTGGGGGTCGCACACGCGTTCTGAGATACTCGCCGTCAGGGAGTCCCCCTCGGGCCTACCGCCACGGCATCCGCAACGGAGGCACCGATGATGCCGGTCAACCGAGTGGTGGTGATCGGAGCCACCGGCTCCATCGGCCGGCAGGCGCTCGAGGTCATCAGCCGCTTCCCCAAGGAGTTTGAGCTGGTGGGAGCGGTCGGGGGTCGCCGGGCCGCCGTGCTCGCCGAGGCCCTGAAGCCGTTTCCCTCAGCCCGTGCGGTCATTGTGGATCCGGCTGATGAGGTTCCCGAGGGGATGCTGATCGGGGTGGACGCCGCCTGCGAGCTGGTCGCCGGCGGGGCCGCGGACGTGATCCTGGTGGGTGGTGGTGGCGCCGGGGCGCTGCTGCCGACTCTGGCCGCGTGTGAGCAAGGTGGCGTGGTTGCGGTCGCCACCAAGGAGGTGCTGGTGATGGCGGGGGAGCTGGTGGCGGCGACCGCCGCCACCCATGGCACCACCATCCTGCCGGTTGACAGCGAGCACAGCGCGATCTGGCAATGTCTGCGCGGGGAGGAGAAGGACACGGTTGCGCGGCTTCTGCTCACCGCCAGCGGTGGGCCATTTCGGGCGACCCCGCTGGCGGAGATTCCAGGCGCCACCCGCGAGCAGGCGCTGGACCATCCCAACTGGCGGATGGGTCCCAAGATCACTGTCGACAGCGCCACCATGATGAACAAGGGGCTGGAGGTGATCGAGGCCCACTTCCTGTTCGATCTGCCCTATGAGGTAATCGAGGTCGTGATCCATCCGCAGAGTGCCGTCCACTCCGCCGTCGAGTTCTGCGACGGGACTTTGATCGCCCAGCTGGGGATCCCGGACATGCGAGCTCCGATCGCGCTGGCGTTGACCGGCGGCAGGCGGTTGCGCGGAGTCGTCGCACCGCTCCGGCTGGTGGAGGGAGCCAGGCTGGACTTCGAGCCGGTGGATATGCGGCGCTACCCGGCGCTGGGGGTGGCGCGTCGGGCGGCGGCCCGAGGAGGCGGGGTTCCGGCCGCCATGAACGCTGCCAACGAGGTGGCGGTGGCGGCGTTCCTCGCCGGTCAGATCCCCTTCGGAGCGATCGCGGAGGTCGTGGCGGAGGCCAGCGACTCCTTCCCGGCCCGGCCGGTGCGGTCGCTGCCGGAGATCCTGGACGCCGACGCGGCCGGGCGGAGCCTGGCCCGGGAGGTGATCGAGGCGCGCTCCCGCGCTCCCCTGAGGACCTTGGCTTGACCGGCTTTGTCCTCACCTGGCAGAGCGTCGGCGGGATCGCGCTGATGCTGCTGGTGGTTATCTCGATCCACGAGTTCGGACACTTTCTGGTGGCCAAGCGTGCGGGGATCCAGGTCGACGAGTTCTCGATTGGCTTTGGACCCCGGCTGCTGAGCCGGCAAAGGGGTGAGACGCGCTACTCGTTGCGACTACTGCCCCTGGGGGGGTACGTGCGGATGGCGGGCATGACCGGTCTCGAGGCGCCGGAGAAGAGCGGCGGCGACCGCGCCTTCATCCGCGCCAGCGCCGGCCGACGGGCAGCCGTGATCGCGGCCGGCGGCCTCATGAACCTGGTGCTGGCAGGAGCCATCCTCTCGGGGCTGGCGGCCTTCGGGGGCCCACCGCCGGCGGTCCAGCCCGGCGGGGCGCTGGCTCACGCCGGTGTTCCCAGCGGCTATCAGATCACCGCGGTGGGACGCCACCGCACCACCTCGCTGACCACCATCAGGAACTTGATCCAGGCGGACGCGGGACACCCCCTCAGGGTGGGGCTGGCCCCCTGGGGGGGCGGTAGGACGCGCTCCTACACGGTTGTCCCCGAGCTCCACTGGATCGGGGTCGCCAAGAGCCCGAGCATCCCCTTCGAGGCGAGGATCGTGGCCATCAACGGGCAGCCGGTCCCCAGTGCCACGCCCGCCGATCTGGCGCGCAGGGTGCCCGGCACCGGCCCTGTGCGCGTCACCTACCTGCAGGGGGGCAAGCGGCGGACCGCACTGGTGCCGCGCTCCCAGCTTCAGGTGGAGTGGCTGGTCGGCTACTACGGACCGAGCGGGAATCCCCTGCTGGCGAGTCTGGGAGGACCGCCGCAGCCCTGGTATCGGGCGCTGGGCACCGGCTTCACGGCGGTGCCGCTGCAGATTGGAGCCACCTTCGTGAACCTGTGGGCGCTGATCAGCCCCCATCACAACCCCAACCTGCGGCTGACGGGGCCCATCGGCATCGCCCAGGAGACCTCCATCGCGACCCAGATCTCCGGGGCGATCTACCTCACGCTGTTCGCCCTGATCAGCCTGAACCTGGGCCTGATCAACCTGCTGCCGATCCCGTTCCTGGATGGCGGCCACCTCTTCTTCATCATCCTGGAGTGGATCCGACGGCGGCGCGTGAGCCCGCAGCTGGAAGCGACGGTCCATGCGGTTGGGTTAGCCTTGATAGTGATGCTCTTCATTTATGTGACCTACGGCGACTTGACCCACCTGAGCGGATGATCCAGCGCAGAAAGACCCGCCCCATCAAGGTGGGCTCGGTTGTGATCGGGGGAGCGGCCCCGATCTCGGTCCAGACCATGACCAAGACCCCGACCGAGGATGTGCAGGGGACCTTGGCGCAGATCGGCCGGGCCGCCGACGCGGGGGCGGACATCATCCGCGTAACCTGCGACACCGAGGAGGCCGGCCTGGCGCTCAAGCAGATCGTCAAGGAGAGCCCGCTTCCCATCGTGGCCGACATCCATTACGACGCCCCCCTGGCGCTGATGGCGCTTGACGCCGGCATCCAGTGCCTGCGGCTCAATCCCGGAAACATCCGCCAGAAGGAGAAGATCGCCGAGATCGCTCGGCGCTGCCAGGAGCTGGGGGTGCCGATTCGCATCGGTGTCAATGCCGGCAGCCTGCCGGATCGCAAGGCCCTGGCCCGGGGCCGCGGTGAAGGCGGTCCGGATGACGTCGCCCAGCGGATGGTGGATGCCGCCATGGGCCACCTGCGGATCCTTGAGGAGCTCGGCTTCCAGGACATCAAGGTCAGCCTCAAGGCCAGCGACGTTCTCACCAACGTCGCCGCCAACCGTCTCTTTGCGAGTCTGCCGAATCGCTACCCCCTGCACCTCGGACTGACCGAGGCTGGACCCACCTCGACCGGGGCCCTCAAGAGCGCCATGGGTATCGGCATCCTGCTGGCGGAGGGCATCGGAGACACGATTCGAGTCTCCCTGGTGGACCAGCCCGAGGAGGAGGTTAGGGTGGCCCGCCAGATCCTGGCCAATCTCCAGGAGAAGCCCACCGGCCCCAACCTGGTGGCGTGTCCCACCTGCGGGCGGCTGGAGATAGACATGATGCCGATGGTGGCCAGGGTGGAGCAGGCGCTGCAGCGCGTCAAGCGGCCGATCACGGTGTCGGTGATGGGCTGCGTGGTCAACGGACCGGGCGAGGGCATGCATGCGGACATCGGGATCGCTGGTGGCCGTCAGAAGGGGATCCTGTACCGCAAGGGGAAGGTGATCTCGACGATGCCGGAGGCGGACTTGGTCGATACCCTGGTGCGGGAGCTGGACCGCATCGCCACCGAGGACGCTGAGCTGATCGCGGCCGGAAAGGAGCTTCCGCAGGGACTTCCGGAAGGCTGACCGGCGCTTCGTCCCCGCTTCTACATGGTCTGGTTGGCCCAGGTGAGGCAGCGTTCGGTGGCGGTTTGGAGCTGGCTTAGGCAGCTACGGACCGGCCGCGACACGCCCAGCGGACTACGACCGCGTCTTCGACCCTGGCATCCCGAGCCAGACCGCGCCAGTCCTGCCGGCGGGCTCCGCCGGGCTCCTGGGAGAAGTGGAAATAGAGTCCCCGCGGCCGGTGGTGCACCGGCGATTTCAGCAGCAGGATGTCGGCGCGTTCGACCGCGCCCAGAGGATCCCAGCCGTTCTGGAAGCAGTCCAGCAGTTCCGACCGGCGCTGTGGGTAGTACCTCGTGGCGGAGGCGACCCTGGTGTGATGGGGAATACGTGAAAGTGGTGGTGTGGATGGTCGCCGGTTCGGTCAGATGGGGACCGCCACCTCCGCGCTACCCAGAGTCCGCTCGGCCCGGACCTGCCGACACTCGCCCACAAAGGCGGTGAACAGCCGACGGGCAAACTCGTGCCCGGGCGCCAGCTCCTCCGGATGGAATTGGACGCCGATCAGGAACGGCCCGGCAACGGTCTCGATGCCCTCGATCAGATCATCCTCGGAGCGTGCACTCGCGACCAAGCATCGCCCCAACCGCTCGATCCCCTGATGGTGCAGGCTGTTGACCATGAAGCGGTGGCCGCCCAGGATGCCCTCCAGCCGGGACTCCCGATCCACCCGGAGCTCATGGACCAGTCGGTCTCGGGGGCCGTGGCGGGGATGCTCCAGCTGCGACGGACGCTGAGATGGGAGATCCTGGTACAGGGTGCCGCCCAGGGCGACGTTGATCACCTGCAGGCCGCGGCAGATGCCGAGAATCGGGAGCTGCCAAGCTCTGGCCATGTCCAGCAGTTGAAACTCGAGGTCGTCGAGAAGCGGGTCCCACTGTGAGGTGGGATGGGGGGTTGCCCCGTAGCGGGTCGGATCGACGTCTTCGCCGCCCGGGAGCAGGAGGCCGTCCACCCATTCGAACAGTCCCTGCGGCACCTTCCCCAGGGGAACCAGGAGCGGCGCTCCCCCCGCCGCCTGGACCGCTTCTATGTAGGCTTGGTTCATCATCTGGATCGGCAGTCCCTGCCCCAGATCGGGGTCGTCTCTGACTCCCATCCGCGCGGGGATGAGGATCACCGGCGAGGTGGTGTCGAGCACGATCAGCCGACTCGGGCAGGGGCGGCGGCGTCCACGAAGCTGGCGATTCTGCGGACCGCCTCCTCTATGTCGGGCAGCCCCTGGGTGTAGGCGAGCCGGATGAAGCCCTCCCCGCCTTGGCCGAAGGCCTCGCCAGCCAGGGCGGCGACGCCAGCCTCCTGGAGCAGCCGCCCGGCCATCTCGCGGCTGGACAGCCCGGTGCCGGTCACGTTCGGGAAGGCGTAGAAGGACGCTGCCGGCAGCAGGCAGTGGATCCCGGGGATCGAGTTCAGACCCTGGACCAGAGCGTCACGCCGCTGCTTGAACTCAGCCACCATCTTGGCAACCGACTGCTCGGACGTGGGCGACTCCAGCGCCTCCACCGCCGCCAGCTGGGTGAAGCTGGCCGCGCAGGAGCTGGTGTTGATCAGCAGGGTCTCCATGCGCTGGGCGAGGGGCTGGGGCATCACTCCGTATCCCAGCCTCCAGCCACACATCGCGTAGGTCTTGGACAGCCCGTCCAGCACGATCGTGCGCTCGGCCATTCCCGGGCGCGACCAGATCGGCTCCGGCAGCTCGGTGAAGCAGATCCGGGAGTAGATCTCGTCACTGAACACGACGAAGTCGTGGGCGATGGCGAGCTCCGCCAGCCGGTCGAGGTCCTCGCGGCTGAGGACCCCTCCGGTGGGATTCTGGGGGGAGTTGATGATCACCATTCGCGTCCGCGGGGTGATCAGTGCCTCCAGCTCCTCCAGGTCCATGCCGAACTCCCGATCCTCGCGGAGCCGGATCGGCCTGGCGACCGCCCCCACGAAGTCCGTGAGCGACCGGTACACCGGATAGCCGGGGTCGGGAAGGATCACCTCGTCGCCCTCCTCCACCAGGCTGAGCAGGGCGAAATGAAGGATGTTCTTGGATCCGGGGACCACCACCACCTGGTCCGCGGTGACCGGAACCCCTCCCCGCCTGGCCATGGTCGCGGCTATCGCCTCTCGCACCTGGGGGATGCCGGCGGCCGGGGTGTAGTGGGTTGCCCCTGCCCGCATGGCGGAGTAGGCCGCCTCCACGATGTTCCCGGGGGTGTCGAAGTCCGGCTCGCCGATCTCCAGGTGGATGACCGACTTGCCGGTCGCTTCGAGCTTGCGCGCCTGAGCGAGCACCTCGAAGGCGCTTTCGGTCCCCAGACGGCCCATTCGACTTGCGAAGCGCATGACCTACCTCCCGCCCGCGCCCGGCCGAGGGCCGGGTCCAGGACCGACTATGAGACCACCGTGATCTGGCCGAGCATGCCGAGGGTCTCGTGAGGGATGCAGAAGTACTTGTAGGTGCCGGCCACCGTGAACTTCAGGGAATAGCTGGCCCCCGGGTTGAGCGGGTGGTTCCAGCCGGTGGCGCCCGCGGGCAGCTCCGCGTCGGCGGGGTTGGCGGCGAGGGCCTTCTCGTCGGTGGTGGTGTGGAAGATGTTGCCGACGTTCTTCCAGGTGATCGTGCCGCCCACTTTGAGACAGACGGTCGCGGGCACGAACTTCAGGGCATTGGTCGCGTCCACCGTCACCGCGGTCTGGGCGTTGGCAGCGGTGCAGCCGCCAGAAGAGCTGGATGAGGTGCTGGTCGAGCTGGTGGAGGTCGAGGTCTGGGTGGAGCTCTGGCCCGGGATCGGCCCGGTGCCACACGCGGCCAGGAACACCGCGGACGCCACGGCCAGCGCGCCGAACAACATCGAGGGGCGGACAAAGGGCGGTCTGGTCATCGGTCCTCCTTGCAGCTCATCTGATCAGATGCTACCGCGCCGCAATGGGGGTGCGGAATCGGGCCGTTCAGCAGGCGGCCCTCAGCCTTCCCGAGACCGCGTCCGCCGGCGGGACGGCGGACGCGGGGCTGACTCCCAGCGACTGCAGCGCCCAGTGCAGCCGGGCGTAGAAGCCGCGCGTGTGCGGTGAGCGTCCCAGCAGCAGCCCCCCAAAGTCGAAGTGGTGGAGCCACTCGTGGACCAAGGTGGTCGTGAAGGCCCCTGGGGCCAGGACCTGCTCGCGAATGGCGGTGCGATGGTAGATCCTGATCCCACACCGCTCCGGCGGCCTCCTCCCGCCCATGACCCGGCACCGGTAGTAACCATAGGTCTTCTGCACCAGTCGACCGGATGGGTCGGTGGAGTGGGTCTGCGCCCGGTCCGCGACGGTGAGCCGGGAGGTGGGCAGTCCGAAGCTCTCGTTGAGCAGCTCCAGGAGCGCTGACCCGATCCGCTCGCGCTCGTGGACGGTCTCGCTTGTCAGGAGCGCCTGGATCAGGATCTGTGCCCCGGCCGGTGGCAGGTGGGGAAGCCTCAGCACCTCCTGGCTCCGGCGGTAATCGGCTGGGGTGCACTTCGATCTCGGCATGGTCGGCTAGAAGTTTAGGCGTGCCCCCCGCACCGGCTCTTCACCCATAGGCCAACAGTCCGGCGAATACGGACGTGGGCTCCTGGGGATAGGCCCGGACCCGGGGCAGCTCCCAGAGATTGCCTGAGGTCTCGGACCATGCGAAGCGTCCCAGCCAGTTGTCCTGGAGGCCTCCGACGTATCCCAGCTGGGCCAGCTGGGAGAAGAGCTGGTTCTGCCCCGGGCCGGTGGTGGCTGGAGAGGGGTACGGCCACAGCCCACTGTAGGAGATGAACTGAATGGGGTACCCGGTGATCCCCTCCAGCTTCGCGGCGGTCTGCCCGGCCAGGAACTGGATCTCGCTGTTGGACTGGCCCCAGAGCACGGTCCCGTCGTTGTAGGTGTGGTCCTCGACCCAGAACCCGTGGCTGGCCAGGTAGCTCAGCTCGTTGGCGGTCATGTAGTACTCCTGGCCATTCTTGATCCCGATGAGACCGCTGCAGGGGAGGAAGGTGGCGGTCAGATGGTCGGCCTCCAGCACGGGCAGCGCGTACTGATACTCGTTGGCGAAGCCATCGTCAAAGGTGATCACCACCGGCTTGGCGGGAAGTGGCAGGCCATACAGAAGGTAGTCGGCGAGCCTGACCAGGGAGATGCTCGAATAGCCCTCTTGAACCAGATAGCTCATCTCTGAGGAGAACTGGCCGGGCGGGACCGTCAGCCCGTAATCGATCTCGTAGCTGTACTGCGAGGTGTAGTGGCTGCGATCGGGGTAGGGGCCGACCAGGTGGTACATCAGGATGGGCACGGACGCGGTTCGGGCGGGGACACTCGCGGGCTCGATCACCGGTGCATCGATCGAGGCTGGGCCCGCTCCGACCACCTGCGGTGCCCGCGCGCCACCGCCTGGAGCCACGATGAGCTGCAGGTGGGTGTAGTCGGCGGCAACCCCGGCTGGTGTGACCTGGCCTGGCTCGCGGAAGGTCACCGACACCGGGATCGAGACGGCTCCTGCCACAGACACCGAGGGATCTTCTCGGCTGTACCAGGTGGCCCCGCCATGCGGGTTGCCCAATCTGAACGCCACCACCCGGGAGGCTCCGGAGAATTTGGCGCTGAGCTCCTCGGTGCGGGCTTGGGCTGACGGCCACTGGGCCTGTGCGGCCGGCGCCAACTCCCGCCACTGCGCCATGTAGTCGCCCGCCACCAGCTGACTCATGAACCGATCGGCCAAGACGGCCGCCGCTCGGATGGGGGAGAGGTCGGGCGTTGCGGAGCTCCTGAGGTGGGTGCGAGGGGGCGCTCCGCAGGCACTGACCACCGCCATAAGCAGACCCGTGGCCACGAGGGCCGAAGCCCTGGCGACCCGCGGCCGCAGCCCAGCGTGTCGTCGCGGCCGCGTCGGACTGGTCGATTGCGCCGCTGGGGGCGGGGTCCTGTGCAGCCGGATCACCGGGCCGTCCCGCTTGGTCGTGGGGGCGCCGGCCCAGCTCCGATCGCCGATGACCTTGGGGCAAGGCAGGAGAGTCCCCAGCCTGTCGCCATCACATGATCAGAACAACCGATCCAGCGGCCGCCGACTGTGAACGCTACATTCAGATGGCGGGCCGACATCGAAGGGGTCAACCTCCGCCCACGCCCGCTTCGGTGTCGCCGTGGGCCAAAGGTTTCCCACCCCACCCCATCGGTCCGTCGCCAGGCGTGGCAGCTACACGGTGGATCCGACCGCCGCGAATCTTGCCGCCGGTGGCGCCGAAGGCGGCTCGCGGCTGTCGGCTCTTCGTGGGAGACCACTGGCGGCCACCCCATGGCATCAGCGGCAACGGGCCTCCCGGCGCAAGACTTCGCCGCGATCGCCATTCGCGCTCACCAGCCCATTTTCACACCGAGGCGCGCCTGGGACCTGGCGCGGTGATGACCGTCCCGCGCTCACGGCAGCCGTCCACCGCGGCCGCGGACTAGGTGGAGCGGCACCAGTCTCCTCAGCCTGGCGGTCTCGGCGAGCGGCCTGCGGAAATCGTCTGGGGGGCGTCGCCGGTGGCTCAGTCGTCGCCGGGGTCGGGCCTCTCAGCCCCTCCACCCCGTCCCCGTTTCGGATGCTCCGAGGTCACGATGAAGGGGACGCAGCACATATCGCGACCCTCCTGCCCGTGACCCTGGCTCGCGACCGCTCCAGCTCGGTCCGCAGTCAGATGGCTGTATGGCTGCTCAAGACGACCATCCGTGCCGCCTCGCAGACCAGGTCACTACCCGTTTCTGGCTTGACTGGCATCAACCATCCAGTACCTGGCCCATGGCTTATCGGTGCCCACGAGACCTCGTAGCCGCCTCGGGCGAAATCCTCCTCGGCCGGGAGATACCCCACCCAGCCGCCCGTGTAGCCATTGAAGAAGGCGGGCTGGGTGGCGAACTGCGCCTCGAAGCTGACAGCGAGCTGGGTGAACGTCTCCATCGGCACGCCAACGAGGACTCCGGAGCCAACTCCCAGTCCCTGAACCTCGATCGGGATGGTGATCCGCACCTCGCCCGCCGCTCTGCGGTCCTCAACTGCGCGAAGCCACGGGGCTGGGTCGACGCCCCACTTGTCCATCGCCTCCTTCGCCAGTTGGCTAGCCTGTTGGCGATCGGGCAGATCCTGCAGCTCGAGCCGGAACCAGGTCCGGGCTACCAGGAGTGGGAGCTCAGCGAGCGGGCCATTGCGGTTGGTGAGGGAAAGAGCCTCGGACCCGATGGTTGAGGCCGTATGAGCGAGGTCATCGTGAGTTCCTCGCCACCGGGGGTTGACATCTCCGGCCGAGCCGTTCACCACCAAAACCGGGCAGCCGACCTCGGGAGCAACGGCTCGCCGGACAGCACCCGGCCAGTCGGCTGAGATAAGCAGGTTGTCGGACTTGAGGACGTTGGCGTGTGCACTGTAACGAACCACGACCGCAATCGGGTCGCCCGCAGCCGAAGCCACCTTCAGCACCCCCACTCTGGGATCCAGTGGGCCGTCGGCACGCGTTCCCATGAACGCCTGTCCTTCGGTCCCGATGGGGCGCCGGTTGACGCCGGCATCGGCCTTACCCACAGCCCAGCCTGCCACCGCCGGGGCCATTCGGTCCAGCGCCTCTTTCGCAGCTGCGCCAGCCCTGTCACAGAGAAGATCCAGATACGGTTGATCGGCCCGAGGTCCTGAGTGGGTGTGGGAGTAGCACACCATCGCGCCGGCCAGGCCGGAGCCACAGGCAGTGGCTACGGCCCTACGCACGGCGGCAGTCTGGGGCACCGAGAGTCCGACATTGTCGACCGCGACAAGAACACCCCGTCGGAGGCCATCGTCAAGGACCAGCGCAGCCACCTCCAAGCGGTCTAGGACTCCAACGGAGACCCCTTCGCGGTGATAGCCCTCCAGAGGATAGCCCACCTCGGGGGTGATATCGGCGACTGCGGCGCCTGCTTGCAGAATCTGCGCCACCTCCCAGCACCGTAGAGTTCTCGGCCAGCGTAGCGGATGGCCGAGGTCGCGGTACGGGGCCCGAAACAACCGTAAGCACCGATACCGCTGCGAGCGTTGGTGGCGTCAGCTCTGCCTCGCCTGGTGATGGCGCGCACGGAGTGCGGTCGGTCAGCGGCGGACGCCTAGCTAACCTGGGTAACCGCCCGCCCCAGTCGCTTGCGCTCTTCGGGCCACGGCGGCAGAATGGCCCCATGACCGAATGGGGTCGCGTGCTCCAGGGGTCGGCAAGTCACCGGCCAGGTGCCGAATTTGGGATCACGGCGACGAAGGGATCGCGGTAGTCGGCCAATGAGCGATCCGAACGCGCGCAAGGTACCGACACTGCCCTTCATGGTCTCCGTTGGCCTCATCATGCCATCCGCGATGTTTGGGGCCGCGATTTTGTTGGACCGGTTTGTCTTCGGGGCACCGCTGTGGATCTTGGGATTTGTCGTAGGCACGCCGGTCGGGTGGGGGACTGGCCTGGGCGCTCTGCGCCTCTGGGCGGGAAGGCTTCCCCCAACCGTGTGGAGCGAGTCGGCTCGTTAGGCCCGGGAATCTCCGCCCGCCTGCTTATCAGGCCATCCGGAGTCGCTGACGCCGAAGGGTGGACCAGTGTGGTCCGTTAGTCGGTCGGACTGGGTCCAGGGTGTTGTCGGCGCTCTCAACCACCAGCCTGCCGAAAGCACCACTCCCTCCCAGGCCGCTCCACCAGATCGGAGGCGAACGCGTGGAGGCCAGGGTGAATGGCGCGGTGGGTTGCCGTCACGGTTGCCGTCAAGCGCATTTGGGTGGCGTCCAATCCGCTTGGCATCGGGGCTCGAATCGAGATCAAACTGGGGGTACCGGGGATGGGATTCGAACCCATACGGACTTTCGTCCTACGGTTTTTAAGACCGCTGCGGCTACCATTACGCCACCCCGGCGCGCCGTCTTCGCGCTTTCAGTGGCAGATTAGCGTCTGCTGGCCGAGAGCCCGAGCCGGGCCCCGACACCTGCCCCCGGCGAGCCGATAACTCCCATCGAGGTAGAGTCGACTCATTCAGTTGCCACTCGGCCAAGTGAGTGTCGGCCGCCTGCCGGCGCGGTTGGCCGAGCGCAGTTCAGCCCATGAGGAGGCCCTCCGTTGACCTTTCTGGTGCTACTCACCGCCGGACCCAGAACCGAGGCGGTCGAGACGGTCCTGGAGCTGGCCGCGGCCGCCGAACAGATGGGTCATCATCTGGAGGTCTTTCTGGCGGGGGACGGGGTGCTCCATGCCGCCCAGCTCGCAGGTCGGGTGGCGGTCACGCTCTGCGACGCGGACCTGCGATGGCGAGAGGCCCAACCCCAACCAGTTCCCGGGGTGCGCCGCGGCAGCCTGGCCGACCTGGCCCGCAGCGTCCGGAAGGCCGACCGTCTGCTCACGTTCGCGTGATCGACTCTACCGGCGCCGTCGTGGTCCTGGCGCGGGGCTCGCTCGCCGGTGACACCGCCCATCTGGCGGTGAGGGTGGCGCTGGCGCTGCCGCTCGGCGGTTCCCGGGTGGTGCTGGCTTTGGTGGACGCGGCTGCGGCTTTGGCTCTGCCTGAGGCGGATCCTGGTGGCCGCGGGAGCCAGCTCGCGCGCGAGCTTGAGTCCCTCACTGAAGACGAGGAGGTGCCGATCCTGGTTGAGCGCGACTCCCTGGTCCGGCTCGGCTTCGGCGATCGTGGTCTGCGCCGCGGGGCGGTCGCCGTCGATGGCGAAGAGCTGCGGCGGGTGTGCCTCATGGCGCGGAGCTGCCTTGTCCTCTGAAGAGCTTCGGGTTCTGCACCTCATCTCCCGTCTGGATGACCGACGGGCCTGGGCGGCCGCCGCCGCGGGTCCCGGCGTCGCAGGCGTGGTCCTGCTGCTCCATGACGCGGTGATGGAGACCAGAGAGTCGGTGGCGGGATATGTGGCGGCTCTCGGGCACGGTCAGGGCAGCTCGACCCAGGTGTTGGCGAGTGCGCGCGACGCGCAGCGCCGGGGAGTCGGTGACCGGTGGCGGACGATCGACTATCGCGAGATGGTCAAGTTGATGGCGGAGGCGGACCGGGTGATCTCCTGGTGAGTGGCGCGGACGGCCCGTCGCCACTGGCTCGCCTGGATGACTCCGACATCGAGCGCTACAGTCGCCAGCTGCTCCTGGATGAACTGGGAGAGGCCGAGCAGCTGAGGGTCATGCATTCGCGGGCGGTGGTGATCGGATGCGGCGGGCTCGGTGGGCCGGCGGCGCTGCACCTGGTGGGCGCCGGTGTCGGGAGCATGCGGCTGGTCGACCCGGACCTCATCAGCTTGGACAATCTGCACCGCCAGGTCGCCTTTCGGGCCTCTGACGTCGGCCGGCCCAAGGCGGAGGTCCTCGGGTCGGCGCTGATGGAGCTCAATCCCAGAGTCGCGGCGGAGGCCCTGGTGGAGCCGCTCTCGCCCGCTTCTCTGGACCTCACCCTGAGGGACTGCGATCTGGTGTTGGAGTGCTCGGATCAGCCAAGCCTCAAGTTCGCAGTCAACGATTGGTGCGTCCGGCACCGCGTGCCGCTGGTGGTGGGCGGCGCGATCGGCTGGCGGGGCCAGGTGACGTCCGTGGTCCCGGATTCCGGCTGCTTCCGCTGCCTCTTCCGGGCGCCCACCCCGGGGGCCGACCTCACTTGCAGGCTGGCGGGGGTGATCGGACCCCTGGTCGGGGTGATCGGTGCGCTCCAGGCGCTGGAAGGGGTTCGACTCCTGATTGGTCCGGGTGCCAGGGAGGGACGGCTCAGTGACTTCGACGCCAGAACCGGGCGTTGGCGGGTGATGGCCCTGAGGCGGGATCCCGCCTGTGCGGTGCATCCGGCGGCCGGGGCGGCGCAGCCATAATTGGCGGATGCTGTCCCCTGGTTGCGTAGTCGCACGCCCCGGCACCAGCTCCGTAGGCCCGGCCCCGAGCCAGCGGCGCATTCCTGCCCGACTCGACGCGGATGAGTAGAGACCGGACCCCGGAACAGGACTCCGAGCTGGGCCGCTTTTCGGTGATGTCCTCGGTCGAGCTGTGGCGCCGCACCCGGGTCATCCTGATCTACGTGGGGCTGGTGATCCTGGTTGGAGAGGTGATCGTGGTGGTGGAGCACCACGAGTTCCAATTGAGCTATGTGATCGTCGCCCTGATCGCCCTGCTCATGGCCGCGCTGATCTTCTGGCGCCGGCGCCACCACTACGTGGAGCTCGGTCCGGACGGGCTGGTGTTGAGGTCCAACTTTGCCACGGCCGCGATCCCCTACACCCAGATCCGGCAGTCGCGCTGTTCGACCTTGGCAAAGTTCTTCGACGCTCCCAACCGCAAGGACCTGCTCACCGGCGGGCTCAAGAGGTACGGCGGAACTCCGGTCTGCATCGTTCGCGTGGATGCCGAGGTGGACCAGCTGCTCCGGCTGGGGCGCATGCTGGGTCGGCGGACGGTCCTGGACCAGGACCTGATCCTCATGGTCGAGCACCCCGACCTCCTGGATCACAGGCTGCAACCCCGCCTCCGTCGCCGACCACCCGCTCCCGCAGCCCGCCCTCGGCGGAGGCGATGAGCCCGGCGCTGAGCCGAACGGTCCAGCGCGAGGGCCCCTGGGCCCTGGCGGCGGCGATAGCCTTCGCCCTGCTGAGCCTGCTGCTCAAATGGCCCGTCAACCCCGTGGTGGCCTTGGTCATGGCCGCCGCGGTCTGGGCGGTCTCCGTGCTGCTGCGCCACCACCGAGCGCTGACCGGAATCGACGGGCGCGACTGCGTGATCGCCGGGGTCCTGATCGCGGCCGCCCTGGCGGTTCGCCTGGGCAGCCCGATCTACCTGGACTTTCTGCAGGGCAACCTGAGCCCGGTGAGCACGGTGCCGGCGCCAGCGGGGGTACACCGGTCGCCCACTCACGACGTCTTTGGGGTGGGCGCGTGGGGGCTTGGATACCCATTCAATACCTCCGGCTGCACCGACGCGCCGGTGGGGCCGCACAACCGCGAGGTCAAGACCTGCGGCTACGTCTTCGACGAGGTCTACTTCCCGGTCGATGCGCTCAAGGACCTCAAGGGGATCGACTTCTTCGATCCCGAACCGCCTCTGACCAAGCTGCTCATCGCGGGCGGCATCAGCTGGCTTGGCTTCAACCCGTGGGGTTGGCGGATCATGTCCGCGATCCTGGGCAGTTTGGTGATCGGGATCCTGTACTTCATGGCCCGCCGACTCTGGCGCCGCAATCGGGTGTTCCCCACGCTGGCGGCACTGTTTCTCAGCCTGGACGGCCTGGAGCTGGTGGAGTCGCGGACCGGGGTCATCGACGTGATCGCGGTCTTCTTCGTGATGCTCGCGTACTGGATGTTCCTCCTGCACTGGCACGCGCGTACCCGCCGGCAGTGGCTCGCCACCCTGTACCTGACCGGGGTGGCGTCCGGGCTGGGGCTCGCCTGCAAGGCCGACATGCTGCCGGCCATCCTGCTGATGGTGGTCCTGCTTGTGGGCCGTTTTCTGCGGCCTCGGCTGCGCCTTCGGGTCGGCCGCGGAGGGAGGTCACGATGGCTGATCCCTCCCTCCCCCGACGATCCCCGTGAGGCGGCACGGCGCACCATGGTCCGGACGCTCTCATGGTCCTGGCACTACCTGGCCGCCGGGGTGGTCATCGCCTTCATCTTCTACGGGTCCTTCTTTCGGTACTGGACCATCTCCCACAGCCTCTACGTGAACTTCGCCGACACCTCCGGCCCCACCGCCACCTGCACCGGGTTCGTGGCCACCGCCTCGGTCTGCGAGCTGCCGGTGGCGATGCCGCTGCGGGAGTTCCACCTGGGGCCGGCCAACCTCTGGCTCCCCACCGGCTTCAACGTGGTCCAGTCGCTCGCGGATGTGGAGTGGAACAGCCTGGGCAGCCTCAGCTACCAGGCGACGCTGAAGGCGACTCACCCCTTCGCTTCACCGTTCTACTCTTGGCCGCTCGACGCACACCCGGTTCTCTTCTACGCCACCTACACCGGCAATGGGGTGAGCACGGTCGGCGGCCAGACCGTGTCCAACTACACCTGGATCTCGGACATGGGTAACCCCGTGATCTTCTGGCTGGGCCTCTTCGCGCTCGCCTGGTGTCTCTATCTGGTCCTGCGCCGGCGCGACCGGGTCGCCCTGTTCATCCTGGCTGGCTTCCTCTTCGACTGGCTGGTCCTGTGGTCCTGGCCCTCCCGGATCCTCTTCTTCTATGAGTACATAGAGGCGCTGCCGTTCGTCTGCCTGGCGCTGGCGTACTGCTGCGCCCAGCTCTTCGACGTGCGCGCCGTGGTCCAGGTTGCCCGGCTGCGCCTGGGCACCCACAGTCTGGCCCCGATCTCCGGCGCGGTCGTGCTCGCAGTGGTGATGGGGTTCGCCTACTTCTATCCCCTCTGGACCGGGCAGCCGATCCCCTCCACGGACTTCTTCCAGCACATCTGGATCCCCGGCTGGTACTGAAGGAGCTGGTCGGGTGCCGGGGATAGCCGTCTACTGGCTGCTCGTGGGGCTGGCCGGGGCACTCGTCGTGGACGCCGTCCCGTTCGGCTGGCGGCCGGTGGAGCGGTGGGCGGCAGCGGCTGTGGTGGGGGTGGTCTCCTCGACCATCCTCAGCTTCGGCCTCTCCCTCTGGCTGGGAGTGGGGCCAGGGGCGGCGCTCCTCGGGCCCGCGGCCGTGATCTGCCTCGCCGTAGCCGTCAGGGCACCGGTCTGGCGACTCCGGCTGGCGGGGGGATGGTCCGAGCGCCGTCCGGTCGGATGGGCCAGTTGGAGCCGCGAGACCCGCTGGGCGTTGGTGGCCGCGGCTGTGCTGGGCATCTGCTTCTGGCTGATCTTTCGCGGCGCCATCTACCCGGGGCCGGCCGGGACGCTGCTGGCCAACAGCCACCTGTGGGGCGACTGGTCTGTCCACACGAGTTACGCCCAGAGCTTCTGGTTGGGGCACAACCTGCCACCGTCCGACTCGCTTGAGTCCGGGACCGCGATGCGATACCCGTTTCTGGTTGACTTCCAGCCCGCCCTCCTGGAGGCCCTGGGTCAGAACCTCTACGGCAGCCTCGACATGTCGTCCTTCGTGGTCGCCTGGGCGGCTGGGGTCCTGGTCTGGCACCTGGCTCTGCGGGTCACGGCGCGACCCGTGGCGGCCTCGATCGTGGTGTTGCTGATCCTGCTCGGGGGTGGACTGGGGTTTGCCGCCGCCTACCCCGACGGCTGCCAGCAGGTGGCCAGCGCCCATCCCGCCTACCCAGCCGTCTCGTGCACCACATTGACCACGTCCACACCCGCGGCGGTGGCGGGGTTCCTCGAGCATCTGCCGACCGAGCTGACCCACCTGCCCCGCGCCTACGACGGCGAGCCCCCAGGGCCACCGGCGCTTCCCGATCTGGTGTGGTATGACCCGCTGCTGACCCTCTGGATGCCGCAGCGCGACCTCGCCTTCGGCATGGCGCTGGTCGCGCTCACCCTCTCCATCCTGTGGGAGAGCCTGCGGTCCCGGTCTGCCCGAGCGCTGCCGGCCGCGGCCGCGATCGCCGCCGCCCTGCCGTTTCTCAACCCCTTCGGCTACTTGGTGGTCGGGCTGGTCGGGATGTGGTGGGTGGGGTGGGGCCGGTGGGTGCGGGGGCTCTTGGCGTTTGAGCTGCCGCTGGCTCTGCTGGGCGCTCCGCAGCTGTGGTTTGTGGTCTCGGGCCCGCACGGACAGTTGGGTGGCCCGGTCGGGACCAATCTCTTCCCCCAACTCGATCTGGGGTGGCTTTCCCACGCCACCACCGCATGCACCGCGGCCCAGCTCCAAGCCGGGGCCGGATGCGACAGCCTGTACCTCACCGGAGCTTCCGTCGGGACCATGCTGGCGTACGTGGCCAGAACCCTGAGCCAGCCCGGCTTCTACCCCGCCTGGATCGGGTTCTGGCTAACCAATACCGGGATCTTCTGCCTGCTGGCCCTGGCGGTGGTCGGTCTGGCGCTGAGTCCATCGAAGCTGGGCAAGACCATCCGCGAGCGGCGTCTCCTGGCCTTCGCGGCTCCCTTCTGGGTCGTGTTTCTGATTGCCAACGTGGTGGTTACCCAGCCCTGGAACTGGGACAACACCAAGCTGTTGAGCTACTGGTACCTGGGAGCCGCGATCCCGGTCGCGTGGCTGATCACCTCGCCGCGCCGGCTCTGGTCCCGCGCTCTGGCGGGGCTTGCTCTGACCTCCCTGGTTCTCTCGGGCGCACTGAGTTTGGACACCGCCTTCGTCGGCCAGAGCAACCTGGTTGGGGCCCCGCCCACGGGAGCCAGCTCCGAGTTCGCGACTGTGGCCGCCCAGAGGGTGGCGGAGGTGGTGGAGCGCAAGACCCCACCCAACGCGATCTTCCTCACCGAGGGCCAGCCCAATGATCCGGTCACCACCCTGGCCGGCAGGTCGGCCATGCTCGCCTACGACGGATGGCTTTGGAGCTATGGCCAGCCATTGACGCGGCGGTACGAGGCCGCCGCCACCATCTACCGGGGCTGTCAGCCCACCAAGCGCTGCGCGGTGGGGCGGCTGCTGCGGCGCTACCGCGTCAGTTACATCGAGTTCGAGCCGGGGAACTACAACAACATGCCCGCCAACCCCAGCTGGTTCCGCTCCCAGGATCTGCCGGTGGTCGCGAACCAGGGAGGCTACCTGATCCTCCAGGTCACGCGGCTGTGGTCGGCGCCCCCGCGCTCACGGGCGGGCTGAATGGCCGCTCTGCCGCAATCCCGGTGCGAGAGCGAGCGCAGCCGGCATCAGCCGGTACGCTTGCCCGGTGACGTTTCCACTGCGACGCCAGCGTCGGCCGGTTGGCCAGACCACCGCCGGAGCCTTGGCGGAAGGGCCAAGGAGGCGGGGATCCGCACCCTCAGCCGGAGATGATTGACGGCCACTGCCATCTGCTGCCCCCGGAGCTGCGCGTCCCCGGGTCGCCCGCTTGGCGGGACCCCTGGTTCGCGGTCTGTCATGGGGGCGAGCACCCCCACTTCGCCTCCGGTGAGGACGTGGTTCGCGCGCTCGACCAGGTCGAGCTCCAGCGGGCGGTGGTGTTCGGTTGGCCCTTTGCCGATCCGGGGCTGCTGCGCTACGTCAACGACTACGTCGCGGCCGAGGCGGCCCGGTTCGTAGGACGGCTGATCGGGTTTGCGACGATCAACCCCTTGGAGGCCGGGGCTTTGCCGGAGCTCCGGCGCTGCCAGGGCATGGGCCTGGTGGGAGTGGGCGAACTCAACTGTGACGCTCAGGGTTTCGCGTTGGCATGGGAAGGGGGGGTGCGCTCCGTGTTCATGACCTGCGCCGAGATCGGCTGGCCGGTTCTGCTCCATGCGAGCGAGCCGGTCGGCCACTCCTATCCGGGCAAGGGCACCGCGACCCCCGGGCGGCTGTGGCGGCTGCTCCAGCCTCTGCTGCAGGAGGTCCAGAACCTCCGCCTCTGCCTCGCCCATCTGGGTGGCGGCCTTCCCTTCTATGCCCACATGCCGGAGGTTGGGGATCTCTGCCGACGTCTCTGGTTCGACACCGCTGCCATCCCCTTCCTATATGACGCGCAGGCGCTCGCGGTGGTTCAGGAGCTGCTGGGGCCGGGACGCATCTGTTTCGGCAGCGACTTCCCGCTGCTCCGGCCGTCCCGGTACCGGGCCCATCTCGAGGCGATCGTTGAAGCGGACGGAGGGTGGCTGCACGCCGGGACCGCGTCGTGGCTGGGCCTGGCATGAGCGCCCGGCCGCCCGCTGGTGCCGGGTCGGCGCCGGGCGTTCCTGCAGGGCCCCTCGCCTTCGCCATCGTATCGATGGAGGGTCCCGACCAGTACAGCCAGGCGGGGGGGCTGGGGGTAAGGGTCACGCAGCTGAGCCTGGCACTCGCAGAGCTGGGGTATCGGGTCGGTCTCTTCTTCGTCGGGGATCCCGCGCTCCCCGAACGCGAGCTTCACCAGGGCGTCGAGCTGCACCGGCTGGCGCAGGAGGTTTCCCGCAACTTCCCCCGGGGGATTTACGACGGGGAGGAGGTGAAGCGGGACCATCTCGCCGCCACCTTCCCTTTCGAGCTCGTCAGGGACTGGGTGGTGCCGGTCCTCGAGTCTGGGTTGACGCCGGTTGTGCTGTTCGAGGAGTGGCACACCGCCGGTTGGGCGCGCACGGTCTCGGACGTGCTGTGGCGTCAGGGGCTGCGCGAGCGCTGCCTCCTGGTTTGGAACGCCAACAACCAGTTCGGCTTCGAGGTTATCGACTGGCGGGCGCTCGCCTACACCGCCTCCGTCACCACCGTGAGCCGCTACATGCGGGTGCTGGTGCAGGCGCGCGGGGTCGATCCTCTGGTCATTCCCAACGGCATCCCCAGGGCCGCTCTGGACCGTCCCAAGGCATCCTCAGTCAGCCTGTTGCGGCATGCCGGGGGAGACCGGGCGACGATCTTGAAGATCGGACGGTTCCACCCCGACAAGCGCTGGCAGCAGGCGATCCGGGCGTTGGCGGTCCTCCGGCGGGCCGGAGCGCCGGTGCGGATGCTGGCCCGGGGCGGCGGGGAGGCGTATGGCCGCCAGCTGATGGCCGAGGCGGCCGACCTCGGACTGGCCGTGGTGCGGTGGGACTCCCCCATCCGGGATGCGCGGGAGCTGGCCGCGGCGCTGCGGGCCAACCCCGACAGCGACCTGATCGAGCTGGCGACATTTCTGCCGGAGAGCCTGCTGCCGATCATGTACGCCTCCGCGGTGGCGGTGCTGGCCAACTCCGGATTCGAGCCCTTTGGCCTGGTGGGCTTGGAGACGATGGCGGCCGGCGGGGTCGCGGTGGTCGGGGCCACCGGCGAGGACTACGCCCGCCATCTGCGGAACTCCTTGGTGGTCCAGACCGACGACCCGGGGGAGCTGGCTCAGCTGGTCATGCGACTTCTGCGCGAGCCCCGGCTGGGAGGCTCGCTGCGGCGGAGCGGACGGGCGACGGCGCGCACGTTCACCTGGGACGAGGTCATCTGCTCGGACCTCCTGCCACTCCTGCCGCTGATGGCCCGCCGGCAGATGGCGCGCTGGCCAGAGCCTGACCTTTGAACTCAGCCGCTGCATCTCGGCCGACGCGGAGCGTCGGTTTGGGGCTGTTCGTGGTCACCTTCTGGATTGGCTTCAACCTGCGGGCGGCCATCCTGGGGGTCCCCCCGGTTCTCTCGGTGGTGAAGGGGGATCTTCAACTCAGCTACACCGAGGTCGGATTGCTGAGCGGCATTCCCATCCTCGCCTTCGGCCTGATGGCGTTGCCGTCGTCGGCGCTGGTGCGCCGCTGGGGCGGGTACGCGGTGGTCGGTGCGGGCCTGGCCCTGGCTGCGGGCGGTGAGCTGCTGAGGATCGTGCCGAAGGCAGGTCCGCTGCCCCTGTTCGTAGGAACCGGGCTCATGGGGATCGGCATCGCGCTCACCCAACCTGGCCTTCCCGCCCTCTTCCAGGCGTGGTTCCGCACCCATGTGCAGCAGGCGTCCGTGACCCTCACCTTGGGGATCACGGTCGGGGAGATGGTGGCGGCCAGCGTCTCGCGCCCCATCCTGTACGGGTCCCTCGGCAGCTGGCAGGGGACCATGATGGTCTGGGGTCTGTGCGGGTTGAGCTGTGTCGGGGTGTGGGTCTGGGCGGTGCCCCGGGTGCGTGTCGGTCTGGCGGCGGGTGCGGGCTGGGACCTTCGGCCCTTGATCCGGTCATTCCCACTGTGGTCCATATACCTGTGCTTTGGCGGGCAGTCGCTGGTCTTCTTCGCCGCCAACACCTGGATTCCGACCTCGGTCCCGGGGGGGCCGCACTCGGCTCTCGCCAGCTGGTGCCTGGCAACCCTCAACGGGGTCATGATTCCGGTCGATCTGGGGCTCATCCTGTGGCGGCGCAGCTTCGCGACCCGCGGCAGCTACTACCTGGCGAGCGGTCTGATCACCCTGGCCGGGACCCTGGGCTGGTTCCTGTTCGCCTCCACAGCCCCGCTGCTGTTCGCCGGCCTGATGGGGGTCGGGGTGGCTTTGAACTTCGCGGGCCTGCTTGCCTACCCGCCGCTGGTGGCGGCTCCGGGTCGGGTGGCGCCGCTCACGGCGGTGATGCTGACCGTCGGCTACGTCTGTGCCTTCTGCGGTCCGTTCCTGGGAGGGCTGGCGCTGGACGCGGGCGGGGGGGTGCGCTCCCCGTTCCTCCCCATCGTGGCGGCCTCCGTCATGATGGTGTTCGCGGCCCGGGGCGTGCGTTCTGAGGTGCCCGGTCCGCTGGCGGTTTCCACGGGCTGATTCGGGAATCCCACCTTGCCACTGGAGGATCGAGCGGTGAACAGAGCGATGAAGAGCCCGAAGTGGGACTTCGAAGGCGAGGTCCTGGTGCGGACCTGTCGGGTCGGCCCCCTGGACAACGCTGCCTACGTGGTGGCCTGCCCGAAGACCGGAGCCGCGGTGTTGATCGACGCAGCGGACGAGGCGGAGCGGCTGATCGAGGCGATTGGTGACCTGAACCTGGTGGCGGTGCTGGAGACGCATGGCCACGCCGACCACTGGCAGGCGCTCGGTGCGGTCCGGGAAACCTTCGGCACCGCCTGGGTCGGCGCCCACCCCGCAGATCTGGCGATGTTCCCGCCGCCCCCGCCGGGCCACCACTTCCACCATGGGGAGGAGATCGCATTCGGCAATTCCCGGCTGCGGGTGCTCCACACCCCGGGGCACACGCCGGGCAGCGTCTGCTTCCTCGGCCCCGATGTGGTGTTCACCGGTGACACCCTGTTTCCCGGCGGGCCGGGCGCCACGCGCCCTCCGCTGGGGGACTTCCCCACCATCCTGAGCAGCATCCGGAACGAGCTGATGGGGCTGGATTCCGCGACCATCGTCTATCCCGGCCACGGCGACCCGACCACCATCGGAGCCGAGGTGGCGACGTTCGAGGAGTGGGAGAGAAGGGGGGGAGTCGCGCGGCCGAGCTGAGATCCCCGAGACTCGGGCGGGACACCGGGCGGCGGGCGAAGGTGCCGCCCAGCTGGGCACCGCTGCGAGCTGGGCTCAGAAGGGAAGCGCGGCCTGCGGGTGCAGGAAGGTGAGGCGGTGGTGGGGAGACGGTCCTCGCTCGGCGATGGCTCTCATGTGGGCCGCGCTGCCGTATCCCTTGTTGGCAGCCCAGGAGTAACCCGGGCACTCTCGGTCCAGCTCCTCCATCAGGCGGTCGCGATGCACCTTGGCGACGATGGACGCGGCCGAGATGGCCGGCACCAGGTCGTCGCCTCCGATCACGGAACGGTAGGTTCGAGTGGTCGAGAGGCGCAGGTTGCCATCGACCAGATACCTGTCGGCGACCATCGCTCCCAGCAACTGCTCGAAGGCGTGCCGGTTGGCCCAACCGATTCCCAGTTGGTCGATCTCCTGGCAGCCGACCTCGATGACCATCATCTGCTCGGCCGCCTCGCGGATGACCGGGTCCAGCTTGCCGCGCTGGGAAGCCGTCAGCCGTTTGCTGTCGCGCAAGAGGGGGTGTGCGAAGTCGGCCTTGAGCACCACGGCCGCCGCCACCAAGGGGCCGGCGAGGGCTCCGCGGCCGACCTCATCGAGACCGCAGATCCTTGCGGCGAGAACTATTGCCCCACCACCACCGGCTCGTCCAATCACTTCTGGTCAGTGTAGTCAGGGCCGCGATTCGGAGGGTCCCTCGCGGTGAATAACCGCACCGGCAGGAGAGCCGTCGCAGTCTGTTTGCTCGGGTGGAGGCTCCAGGGATAGAATCGCCGCAGGCAGCCGGGGGGGAGTGCATAGGTCCGGGCTTGTGGAGGGCAATGACCGTGTCAACAAGACTCCTGCGGCGTTTGGGGGTTTTCCTGGGAGCGAGCGGTCTGATCCTGGCCAGCGTTGGGATGGCGGGTTTGTCAGGCACAGACACGGCGGGCGCACCACCGGGTCTCCACCAAGAGAGATCACCCGGGCTGGTGCCCTCGACCGCGGCGGCCGGGCTCGTCCCGCAGCTCGTCACCCTGCCGGATGTTCCCGGTCTTTTCACATCTCACCGGACAGCGGCGACAGCGTGCACCCTGCCCGACGGCACTGACGTCAGCTACTTCCACTGCTACACTCCGCAGCAAATCCGGGATGCCTACCAGGTGAATGGGGTGGACTTGAAGGGTGGCCTTCCGGACTACGGACAGGGGCAGACGATCGTGCTGGTTGACGCCTACGGAAGCCCCACCGCGGCTCAGGATCTATACCACTTCCATAAGACCTTCTTCCCCAGTCTTCCGGCCCCCGACTTCCAGCAGATCTTTCCCCAGGGCGACCCCCAGTACCACAACAGCTCACATGGGGTGGGCTTGGCCGGATCGAACGGGGCTGCGGGATGGTCCGGGGAGGCCACCCTGGACATGGAGTGGGCCTATTCAATCGCCCCAGAGGCGCACATCATCCTGATGGCGGTGCCCCCGTCCGAAACTGAAGGAGTCCAGGGGTTCCCTAACCTTTTCAAGGCGATCTCTGCTGAGATCAGTGCGACGCCCGAGGGTACCGTCTTCTCCATGTCATTCGCCGCCACCGAGCAGACGTTTGGCGGGGCGGCGGCAGCACAGGTGGCTCGGTTCGACCAGGTCTTCAAGAAGGGTCTGGCCCGGAAGGACAACTTCTTCGCGGCAGCCGGGGACACCGGGACATCCAATTCCAGCAAGGTTCACGAGGAGAGCGTTTCCTATCCCTATCCGACGGTCTCCTGGCCAGCCAGCTCCCCATACGTGGTCGCGGTGGGGGGCACGCAACTCCAGTACGGCTGGACCTGGGATCCGACCAGCGACACCGCGTTCACGCCGGGACTGAACGGCACCGTCAAGTTCAACCCCGATTACTGGGCAGCCACTTCCGGGGGGGACAGCCAAGCCGTCTGGAACGAGTCATGGGCGCCCGTGGCTACCGGTGGGGGAGCAAGCTCGATCTATGCGCGCCCAGGTTGGCAGGCGTCGGTCGCTCCTCAGTACGGTGACCATCGGCTAGTCCCGGACACCTCCTGGAACGCGGCGGTCAACGGTGGGGTGGACGTTTACATCACAGCCTATCCTGAGTACAACTGTGGCAATTCGACCGGCTGCTGGACGATCTACGGCGGCACCTCGGCTGCCACCCCGCAGACCGCGGCGCTGGTAGCCCTCACGAATGCGGCTCGTGAGTCGTTCGGCAGGGGCCCGCTTGGCTTCCTTGATCCGTTGCTGTACAAGATGGGATCCCAGCTCTACGGCGGCCAGAACCCGGCCTATCAGGACATAGTCCCGGAACAGTACGGCTCAGCGCCGGCGAGTTTCGCCGGCAGCGAGGTGGACGTAACCGGATCCGTCATGAAGTCCGTGGGCACGTTGGAGGACAACCAGCTCTGGCAGGTTCCAACTCCTGGATATGCCACCACCACCGGGTACGACCCCACGACCGGCTGGGGCGCCCCGATAGCTCCGGGCTTCGTGGCGGCGCTGGGCGGTTAGCCGGGCCGACCGCGGTCCGGTCCCATGGAGGGCGGGAGTTCGACTCCCGCCCTCGGTCGCGTGAGTCCGCTGGCGCCCCTTCTATACTCAAGTCGCATGACTGAGAGTTCGCCTGCCGCGCGTCCCAGTCTGGCGCTGAACAGGCGGTCGCAGTTGAAGGCCCGACAGGACCGGGCCAGGCTGGGGGGACCGGAGAAGTACCGGCAGCGGTTGCCGACGCAGCACAAGCTCCCGGTCCGAGAGCGGCTGGCCCTGCTCTTCGACCCCAAGACCCCCTTCATCGAGGACGGGCTCCTGGCCAACTCCGAGAACCCTGAGGAGATGGGGGCCGATGGGGTGGTAACCGGCATCGGGGTGGTCCACGGTCGCCGGGTGGCGGTGATGGCAAACGATCCGACGGTGAAGGCTGGTTCGTGGGGCCCCCGCACCGTGGAGAAGATTCTGCGCATTCAGGAACGCGCCGAGCACCTGCAGATCCCGCTCTGCTACCTGGTCGACTCGGCCGGGGCCAGGATCACCGAGCAGGTCGACATGTTCCCCGGGCGGCGCCACGCCGGCCGCATCTTTCACAACCAGGTCCGGCTGAGCGGGCAGGTGCCCCAGCCTTGCGTGCTGTTCGGCCCGAGTGCTGCGGGTGGGGCCTACATCCCCGCCTTCTGTGACGTGGTCTTCATGGTCGAAGGCAACGCCTCCATGTATCTGGGCTCACCCCGGATGGCTGAGGAGGTGGTGGGGGAGAAGGTCACCCTGGAGGAGATGGGCGGGGCGAGGATGCACTGCACCGTCTCCGGTTGCGGCGACCTCCTGGCACCCGACGAGCGTTCGGCGCTGGCGGCGCTGCGCGACTATCTCGCCTTCTTCCCGCCCAACTGGGCCACGGACCCGCCACCGGTGGCGCCGCGACCGCCGGCCGCCCGCGAGGATCTGGGCGACCTGATCCCCGAGGAGTCGGCTCGGGGCTACGACGTGCATCAGATCCTGGATGCCCTGTTCGACGCTGGCTCGTTCTTCGAGATCAAGCAGCTCTACGCCCGCGAGCTGGTGTGTGGGCTGGCTCGTCTGGGGGGGCGCGCGGTGGGGGTGGTGGCCTCCCAGCCCGCGCATCAGGGGGGCGTTCTGTTCGTCGACTCGTCCGACAAGGCGGCACGATTCATCAGCCTCTGCGACGCCTTCGGGATACCCCTGGTATTCCTGGCCGACGTCCCCGGCTTCATGATCGGGTCCGCGGTCGAACGGGATGGGATCATCAGGCACGGGGCCAAGATGATCGCGGCCCTGAGCTCCGCCACCGTGCCCCGCTTCTGCGTGGTCCTGCGCAAGGCGTATGGGGCGGGCCTTTATGCGATGAGCGGTCCTGGGTTCGAGCCGGAGGCGACCCTGGCCCTGCCAACAGCGGAGATCGCGGTGATGGGCCCGGAGGCCGCGGTGAACGCGGTCTACGCGAACCGGATCGCGGCCCTGCCGGAGGCCGAGCGGGCCGATTTCGTCCGCCGGATGCGGGAGGAGTACGCTGAGGGCATCGACGTGTTCCGGCTGGCGTCCGACCTGGTGATCGACGCCATCGTCGATCCCGACTCAATTCGTGATGAGCTGCTCGCCCGGCTGGCGGCGGCGGGCTCGCGGCGCCGCCCTGAGCCGGCCCGCAAGCACGGTGTCTTTCCGGTTTGAAGAGGTATTCGCATTGACATCGAGATCTGCTCCTCTGCTTCTCATCCCCGGTCCCACCCCGGTGCCGCAGCCGGTCCTGGAAGCGCTGGCGCGGCCGACTGAGAGCCACAGCAGCGCAGTGACCGGTGCCGCTCTGCGGCGGCTCCAGGAAGGGGTGGCGCAGGCGGTTGGGGCTCAGCCGACCGGAAAGGACGGGGCGTTGGTGCTGGTCCTGGCCGGCAGCGGGACCCTGGCGCTCGAGTGTGGGGTTGTCAACCTGGTGCCCCCGGGGGAGAAGCTTCTGGTCGTCAGCCACGGGCTGTTCGGCGATCGCTATGCCGCCGTGGGCCGGGCCATTGGGGCCGAGGTCGAGGTGGTGGAGTGCCCGTGGGGGGAGCAGGTGCCTGCCGAGCGGGTGGAGGCCGCCCTCAAGTCCTCCGGGGCCAAGGTCATGGCGGCCACCCACGTGGACACTGCGACGGGGGTGGTCTCGCCCTATCGTGATTACGCGCGCATCGCAGGTGAGCTCGGGGTCACCATGGTGCTGGATGCCGTGGCCACGGTGGGAGGTATGCCCGTGGACATGACCGAGAACGGGATCGACGTGGTGCTGACGGCCTCCCAGAAGGCGCTGGGGATGCCCCCGGGCCTGGCGATCCTGGTGGTGTCGCCCCGGGCTCTCGAGTTGCGCCGTCGGCTCGGCGGCTGCCGCAGCTACTTCCTGGACTGGCTCAACTGGGAGGCGACCATGGGCGACCCCGAGGGACGGTACTTCGCCACTTTGCCCACCAACATGATCGTGGCCGGCAAGGCGGCGGCTGACCTGGCCATCGCCGAGGGCTGGGAGAACCGTTTTCGTCGGCACCGCCGGATGGCCCGGTCAGCGCGACGCGGGCTGCGCGCCATCGGGCTGCACCCCCTGGCGGAGGAGGCGGTTCTGGGGGCGACCGTCACGGCGACCGGCGTCCCGGAGGGGATCAGCCCGACCGACCTGCGGGTGGAGGTGGCCAAGGATGGGGTCGCGATCGCCGGCGCGATCGGGAAGTGGGCGCCGCTGGGAGTCCGGTTTGGCCACATGGGGGCCGCCGACCTACCGGACCTGCTGCAGGGGATGGCCGCCGTCGAGGCGGCCCTGGCCCGGCTGGGCGCACCGGTGGAACGGGGGGCTGGGGTCGCCGAGCTGGTGACCGGCTGGGGGGAGGAGCTGCCCGCCTAGATCCGCACGAAGACCAGCCCATCCCGGACTCGGACGGGGTGCACCGGCTGGGCGGGTGAGCCCGGGGGGTAGTCGGCGCGACCGGTGCTCCACTCGTAGCGGAAGCGGTGCCAGGGGCAGACGATCTGGCCTCCGCGGAGCCAACCGGCTGAGAGCGGCGCGCCGGCGTGGACGCACTGGTCATCGAGCGCGGCTATCAGCGGACCGTGCCGAACCAAGCAAAGGCGCGACTGCCCGACAGTGGCCTGGCTCAAGCCCTCCGGGATCCGCTGCAGGGGCCCCAGGCAGTGCCACGCTGATGGCTGGGTCGGGTCGGCGGTGGTCATGCCCCGACGTTACCGAAGTGCGTTGAGCTCGTATCCGGGCGGCGTCGGCAGCCAGCGGTGGCTGCCCTAGACTGACCAACGAGCCATGCAGGAGACCACCGCCCCAGCATCCCCTCGTCCGGCGTGGCGGTGGGACCCTCCCACCATCTTCTTCGTGGCGGTGCTGATCCTGGGGTTGGCCGCGTTCACCACGCCGGAGTTCGACCCTGACTTCTGGTGGACGGCGCGGATCGGGCTCGAGATCCTGGCGCGGGGTTCGGTGCCCCTCCACAACTACTTCACCTTCACCGCCACGACCCATCCCTTCATCAGCCAGGAGTGGGGATCCGAGGTGATCGACGCCTGGCTCTACACGCATCTGGGAATGACCGCGGTGATCATGACCTTCGCCATCGCCACCTGGGTCGGCTTCTTCCTGGGGGTGATCCGGGTGGAGCGAGTAGGACAGTCCCGGTGGGTTCTCGCCGTGGGAGCGGCCCTGGTGCTGATCAGCGGCCTGCAGATCTGGGGCCCCAGCCCGCAGATGTTCTCCTTCGGGCTCCTGGGCATCCTGTTGACCCTGCTGGACGGCTACCGCCGGCTGCCTCGCCGCTGGCTGCTCGCGCTGCTGGTCCCGCTGTTCGTGGTCTGGGGCAATCTCCACGGGGGCTTCCTGATCGGGCTCGGGGTGGTGGCGGCCTTCGGGGTGGGGGAGTGGGTGGAGACCTACCTCCGCCGCCCGGGGGCGATCGGATATCCGGCGCTGCGGCAGCTGCTGCTGGCGTGGGTGGTGGCGGTTCTGGCCCCCATGTTCAATCCCAACGGGACCGGGGTCTACGTCTATCCCGCCAAGCTGCTGCTGAGCCACGTCGCCCAGGCGAGCCTCAACGAATGGCAGCCGCCCGACTTCCATTCTCCCGCCGAGATCCCCACCCTGTTCCTGCTCGTGACCGCGGTGCTGGCCGCGCCATGGGCCCGCCGGGTCCGGGCTTCGGACCTCTTGCTAGCGGGTGCAGGGATGGTGCTGATGCTGTACGCGGTCCGCGACATTCCGATCTTCGCCGTGCTGGTGCTGCCGCTGTGGTCGGACGGAGTCCATGGCTTCTTCAATGAGCTGGCAACGGCGCGCCGGCTGAGGCCGGTGCGCCGGCGCCCGGCCCCGGCCTGGTTCGTGGCCGCGGTCCTCATCATCGTGTCCCTGGCGGCGGGCGCCCGCATGGTCGACCAGCTGCACAGCCCCAAGAACGAGCTCATGGGGTCGGCGTACCCGGTCGCGGTGGGGCGCGTCATCTGCGACGGCCCGCCCGCCCGGGTCTTCGCGCCTTACGGCAGCTCCGGGTGGCTGCTCTACCGGATCGACCACCGGGTGGCGGCCGGGCGTCACTGTGCTCCGGACCGGGTTTTCATCTTCGGCGAGGTCGTGCTCATGGGCCGCCAGATCCTATCTCAATATCTGACCGCCGTCTCCGGAGGGGCCGGGAGCCTGGCGGTCCTGAGGCAGCATCGGGTGAACCTGGTCTGGCAGCCGCGGGGAGCACCGCTCAGCACACTCCTGCTGAGGACCAGGGGCTGGCGCTGCGTCTTCGCCACCTCCAGCAACATGCTGCTCGCAACCACGGCCAGCGCCCCCGCCTGGCACTCGTCACGGGCAGGGTGCCCCGGCTGACGGCCGCCCGCTCCGTGAAGGGCAGGCGACCGTCGCGCCGGGCCTACGGGTAGATGCCCCGGATCGCGGTGGCGTCGGCCACCCGCTTCACCGCCAGGCAATACGCCCCCATGCGCAGGGTGGTGTTGTGCTCCTGGGCCAGCTCGTCAACCTGCTGGTAGGCGCGCTCCATGATCTTGGTGAGCCTGGCGTTGATCTCCTGCTCCTCCCAGAAGAAGGACTGGAGGTCCTGCACCCACTCGAAGTAGGAAACCGTGACGCCGCCGGCGTTGGCGAGAATGTCGGGCACCACCACCACGCCCCGCTGATGAAAGACGTCGTCCGCCTCCGGGGTGGTCGGGCCGTTGGCGGCTTCCACCACCAGCCGAGCCTGGATCCTTCCGGCGTTGTCCAAGCTGAACTGGTTCTCCAGAGCCGCCGGCACCAGGATCGTGACCGGCAGCTCCAGCAGGGCGGCGTTGGTGATCTCCTGCTTGGCCCCCGGGAACCCCCCCACGCGCCCCTGCTTGGCCTGGTGCTGCAGCAGGGCGGCCACATCCAGGCCATCGGGGTTGTAGATCCCGCCGAAGACGTCGGAGACCGCCACCACCTTGAAACCCTCGGCGTCGAGCAGTTGCGCGCTGACGCTGCCGACGTTGCCGAACCCCTGAATGGCGACGGTGCACTCCTTGGGGTCCAAGCCCAGCCGGCGACAGGCCTCCAGAGTCACCACCATGACCCCGCGCCCGGTGGCCGCGGGCCGGCCCTCGGAGCCGCCGATGGACAGTGGCTTGCCCGTCACCGTGGCGGGCACGGAGTACCCCTTCTCCATCGAGATCGTGTCCATGATCCAGGCCATGGTCTGCTGGTTGGTGTTGACGTCGGGAGCGGGGATGTCGCTCTCCGGCCCGATGAGCAGCGAGATTTCGCTGGCGAATCTGCGGGTCAGATTCTCCAGCTCCTGCTGACTCAGTTCGCCGGGGTCGCAGATCACCCCGCCCTTGGCGCCTCCGTAGGGCAGGTTGGTAACCGCGCACTTCCAGGTCATCCACATGGAGAGCGCCTTCACCTCATCCAGGCTCACCTGCGGGTGATAGCGGATCCCCCCCTTGGCGGGTCCGCGGGTGAGGTTGTGCTGCACCCGGTATCCGGTGAAGACGCGGATGCTGCCGTCATCCATCCGGACCGGAAAGTTGACGGTGAACTCGCGGCGTACCTCCCGAAGGACGGCGCGCATTCCCGCGTCGAGCTCGAGGATGGAGGCCGCCTGGTCGAACTGCCTCTGGGCGGTGATATAGGGATTGGCTGGCGCCGCCGTGGCTGCCGGGGTTGTCATGACGCTGTTGGCCATCGACCTGCGCCCTCCAGATTGGCGAATGGTGGATCCGTCCGGTGGGCGGATTGCCTCAAGCGTAGACCGCTCGGGCAGCCACGTGTCAAGTTCGCCCATTCGCCGTGGCTGGTGCGGGCTCCTCTTGTGGGGGCGGGGATCGGCTCAACCCTGGCACCATCTCCTGGTGGCGCGATTGAAGCCGGCCGGGCGGCTGGCCAAAGAGCCTTCGGGGTGGGCGGGGGCGCACCCGCCGCGATCCCGAAACGGCTGCGAGTCGCGGCCTCCCGCTCTGCTGGAGGCTCTGGTCCAGGGACCGACGTGGATTTTGGCGCGCGCCGAGCCCGGCCTCGGTAGGCTGACCGAGGCGATCTCGTTCGCCCAGGTGCTGGCGCGCTCGGGTGCCGACCGGCCGGCACTGGTCTACACGAGCCCCGCCGCGCTGCCCCTGGCGGAGCGCTGGCTGCACCAGCGGGTTCGCCCCCTGACCCTGGGTGCAGGGCGGGACCCGCAGCAGACCTTGATCGACTCCACCTCCGTGCAGCAGCTGTTGCTCGCGGTCAGGAGGGGTCGGCCCAGCGCTCTGGTCGTGGATGGGTATCCCCTGCTGCTGCCGCTGCTGCGGTCGGTGGCATCGGCCAAAGTTGTCGCCATGGCCAACCTCCATGACCTGCGCAGTCCGGCGCACAGCCCGGGGGCGCGCCTGCTGCAGGAGACCCTCCACGCCAACTCGGATCTCATCGTGGTCAGCGAGCTCCGGCGGAGCTGGCGGCGGGGTCGCCTGGGCAAAGTGCCCATGCTGCGCATCCCCAGCCTGATCCGGGAGGATGTCGCCGGCCGACGGCCGGGGCCCGGCGGTGCCGGGCGGGGGGTGGTCGCGGTGCTGGGCGGCGGGAGCCGCGGGGATCAGCGGTTGGAAGCCTCCAACGCAGCCATCCTGCAAGCTCTCGAAGTGGCGGTGGAGCGCGGTGACCTGCCCTCGTGCCTGGTTTTCACCGGCGGCGACGACCAACTCATGGGACGCTTCCCCAGGCTCGGGTTCGCGGGGGATCCTGCGGAATGCCTGCCGACACTGGCCGGCGCGGAGCTGGTGATCACCAGGGCGGGCCGGAGCACCCTGGCTGAGGTGCTGGCGGCAGGGCGGCGGGCGGTCGCGGTGATCCCTGAATCGGACACCCTCCGTGGCGCCGAGCAGGCTGCCAACGCCGCCAACGCAGCCAGGGTGTCGCCGGCGGTTGTCCCGCTCCCTCTGGCCGAGCTCGACCGACTCCCGGGGGCATGCGCTGCAGCACTGGCTGCCACCCCTGCCCGGTGGCACCCCGGCAACCGGGTCCTGCTCAGGGCTCTCAGCACGATCTGAGGCAATGACGAGCCGCCGGCGACGGATTCGGCGCCCCGTCGCTCGGGGGCGGCGCGGCTTCCGTGATAATCCCCTCATGACGCCGGTGCTGCCGTTGGAGGTGGAGGAGGAGACGGCTCGCCACTGGTCGAAGGACGGCGCCGTCTGGCTGGACGTGAGGGAGCGCTCAGAGTTCGAGGAGAAGCACATCCCCGGAGCTTTGTGGATTCCCATCGGCGAACTGGCCAGCCGCTGGCGCGAACTCCCGGTTGCGGGCCCCGTTGTGGTCTACTGCTCCGCCGGATCGCGGAGCTTTCGCGCGGCCAAGTTCCTGCGCGAGCACGGCCTGCCTGCGGCGGCGCTGGTTGGCGGGATCAATGAGTGGGTCGCCAAGGGCGGTTCGGTTGATGCTGCGGCTCTGGTTCCCCAACCGGCGAACTGAACTCGGTCACTTCGCTCCTCCAGCGTGAGAGCATGGGAGGCGAAGACAGTCAAGTAAGAGTCGAGGAGCACTGGATGACCCAATCGGTTGAGGTGCTGCCCAAAGCCGGCAGCGAGCTGGACAATCTCTGCATCAACACCATCCGCTGCCTGGCGATCGATGGGGTGCAGAAGGCCAACTCCGGGCACCCGGGGCTGCCCATGGGCGCGGCCCCGATGGCATACGTCCTCTGGACCAAGTTCCTCCGCCATGACCCTCACGATCCGGCCTGGCCCGATCGCGACCGATTCGTGCTCTCCGCGGGCCATGGCTCGATGCTGCTGTACGCGCTCCTTCACCTGACCGGTTATGCGGTATCGATCGAAGATCTGCAGCACTTTCGCACCTGGGGGTCGATCACCCCCGGTCACCCGGAGCGCGGGCTGACCCCGGGGGTCGAGGTCACCACCGGGCCCTTGGGGCAGGGATTCGGCAACGCCGTCGGGATGGCGATTGCGGAGCGGGCGCTGGCCCATCACTACAACCGCCCCGGCCACGAGATCGTCGATCACCGCACGTTTGTGTTGTGTGGCGACGGGGACCTGATGGAGGGCATCTCATCCGAGGCGGCGTCTTTGGCCGGTCATCTTGGCCTGGGCAAGTTGATCTGCCTGTATGACGACAACCACGTCTCCCTGGACGGCCCCACCTCAATGTCCTTCACCGAGGATGTCCTGAAGCGGTTCGAAGCCTATGGGTGGCAGGTCCAACGGGTCGAGGATGGGAGCCTCGATCTGCCGGGTATCGAGGCGGCGATCGCCGCGGCCGTGGCCGACGAGACCCGCCCCTCGATGATCGCCGTGCGTACCCATATCGGGTACGGTTCCCCCCACAAGCAGGACACCAACGCCGCGCACGGCTCGCCGCTCGGTGTGGAGGAGGTGGCGGCCACCAAGCGCGCCTACGGCTGGGATCCGGATCGTTTCTTCTACGTCCCGCCGGAGGCCGCCGAGCACTTCCGGCAGGCGGTTGACCAGGGCGCCAGCCGCAGCTCGGCCTGGCGTCGGCAGCTCTCCGCCTGGGCCGCGGCCAACCCGGAGCTGGCCGAGGAGTGGCACCTGGCCCAGTCGGGGGAGCTGCCCACGGGCTGGCGGGACGCCCTGCCCCGCTGGCGAGCCGGGGACAAGCCGCTCGCGACCCGCGCCGCCGGGGGCCGGGTCCTGAACGCTCTGGCGGAGCGGATCCCCTGGATCCTGGGCGGCGACGCCGACCTCTCGGAATCCACCAAGACCGGAATCGAGGGCGGTGGGGACTTCGATGGTCAGACCGGGGAGGGCCGCAACCTTCACTTCGGGGTGCGAGAGCATGCCATGGGCGCGGCCTGCAACGGCATGGCCGCGCACGGGGGTCTGCGCCCCTATAGCGCCACCTTCTTCACCTTCTCCGACTACCAGCGCCCGTCGGTCCGGCTGTCGGCGCTTTCCCACCTGCCGGTGGTTTGGGTATACACCCACGACAGTGTCGGCCTGGGCGAGGATGGGCCCACCCATCAGCCGGTGGAGCAGCTGGCCTCACTCCGGGTGATGCCGAACCTGGTGGTGCTGCGACCCGGTGATGCCAACGAGTCCAGCTGGGCCTGGGCGGTGGCCCTGGAGCGCAACCAGGCGCCGACCGCGCTGGTCCTGTCGCGCCAGAACCTGCCCGTCCTCGAGGGGACCGACCTGCTGGCCGAACAGGGGGTCTTCCACGGCGGCTACGTGCTTCAGGAGGCCGAGGGTGGCGAGCCCCAGGTGATCCTGATCGGGACCGGCTCCGAACTCAGCCTCTGCGCCGAGGCGCGCGGAACCCTGCAACGAGAGGGGATCCCCACCCGCTTGGTCAGCATGCCATCACTGGAGCTGTTCCGGCAGCAGCCGTCAGCCTACCGGGAAGAGGTGATGCCGCCTACCGTCACGGCCAGGGTGGCGGTCGAGGCCGGGGTGACCGAGCCGTGGCGGGCGCTGGTGGGGGAGCGCGGTGCGGTGGTGGGGGTCGACCGCTTCGGCGCTTCGGCCCCCTATCAGGACATCTACCAACATCTCGGGCTCACCGTGGACGCGATTGTGGCCGCGGCCCGGGGGACGCTTCCCGGATGATCCGCTGCCGGGCCGAGCGGCGAGCGGTCAGGCCGGTGCGCCATGCACCTCGCGGGAGCTGCTACTCGCCTCAGGGCTCCGGGGGCAGGGTTTGGTGATGGGATCTGCGTTCCACGACCCAAAGGTCAGGGCTCTGGCCGGACCAGGGGAGCTGGCCGAGTTCGCCGCACGCACCATGGCGGCGGAGATCCAGCAGGCGGTGGCTGGGCGTGGGGAGGCGGTGGTGGCGCTGCCCGGCGGGACGACCCCTCGCGCAGCCTACGAGATTCTGGCTGGCCTGCCTGGGGTGGACTGGGCGCGGGTGGTGCTGGTACCCGGAGACGAGCGGATGGTCCCGGTCTCCGACCCCGACTCCAACGAGGGCATGATCCGGGGCGCCCTGATTTCCCGCATCTCGGGGCCGACTCCGATGCTGCTGGGATGGGAGGTGGAGGAGGGGATGGGGCCGGAGACCGTGGTGGCGCAATTCGAGGCCCGGCTGCTGGGGGTCGTTCCCGTGGTGGATGGCCGGCTTCAGATCGACTGGGTGGGGCTGGGCATGGGCCCCGATGGCCACACCGCCTCGCTCTTCCCGGGCCGTGAATACCCCGACGATGCGGTGGCCTTGGCGACCACCCACCCCTCCGGGCAGCGCCGCCTCAGCTTGGGGCCGGGCGTGCTGCGCTCCGGAGCTCGGGTGCGGTTTCTGCTGGAAGGGGAAGCCAAGGCGGCCACCCTGGCCCGGGTCCTGGAGGGTGGGTACGACCCCGTCGCGTTGCCGGCCCAGCTGGTGGCCCGCCGGGCGCCGCACTGTGAGGTCTGGTGTGACCGGGCGGCCGCCAGCCAGCTGATCAGAGCCAATGCCGGCTGAGCTCGCGCCCTCCATCCTGGCTGCGGACTTCACCAAGCTGGGAGAGGAGGTCGCTGCCTGCGAGCGTGCTGGGGCGGATCGGATCCACATCGACGTGATGGACAACCATTTTGTCCCCAACCTCAGCATGGGCCCGGAGATCGCCGCCGCGTGTCGGCGCAGCTGCGGGCTGCCGCTGGAGGCGCATCTGATGATCGACGAGCCCGACTCGATCATCCCGGCGTTCGTCGCCGCGGGGGTCGGCCTGATCACGGTCCACTTCGAGGCCTGTCGCCAGCTCCACCGTACGGTGAGCGCGATCCGTCTCCAGGGAGCGCGCCCCGGGGTCGGCATCAATCCCGCAACCCCGGCCTCCTTTCTCCAGCCGATCCTGGGTGAGATCGACCTCGCGTTGGTGATGTCCGTGGACCCCGGATTCGGAGGTCAGGCGTTCCAAGCGGGGGCGATCGCTAAGCTTGGGGAGTTGCGTAGCATGATCAACGGTCGTGGCTTGGCGTGTGAACTCGAAGTTGACGGTGGAGTCGACGCCAGCAACGCCGCCGTGTGCCGGGACGCCGGCGCCTCAGTGCTGGTGGCCGGCACCTCGGTGTTTCGCGCCCCCGGCGGGGTGGCGGCGGGAGTCGGCTGTCTGCTCGCACAGCTGGGTCGTAGCACCGCTTCGGGCGGCGCGCCACCTGCCATTTCCTGATTCGAGTCCCTGGAGGTTCAATGTCGCATGTCCCGTAGTCCCCTCACGGTCCCCGAGCACCCCGAGCTCCCGCCCGAAGTGCGTCAAGTGTATGTGGAGGTGGACCGCAAGCTTGGTGTCTTCATCCTGCCCCAGCTGGAGCAGGCCGGCGCCGGCGATGCGGTCGAGCGGGTGCTGCAGCGGGGAGCCGAGCTCGCCAGCCTGGCCGCGACCGGTGACCACGCCGAACTCGCTGGAAGCTATCGCGCCCTGCTGGCCGAGGCCCAGCGCGAGTTGCGCGAGGCCCGCACCCACGAGGTTCAGCGCGAGGGAGCAGCCCGGCAGGAGCGGCAGCGCACCGCCCGAATCGACCAGGCTCTGGCGGTTGCGCGAACCCGCCTTCCCGCGGCGCGGCTGGCGCGGCTGGAGCAACAGCTCGCGGCCCTGGATGGGGACGGCGGCCCGGAGGAGCGGGTGACCATGGTCGAGGCGGCGGTCCTCGATTGGGAACGGCTGAACCAGACCCGTCAGGCCAGGGAGGCCGAGCGTCTCGCCGACCGGGCACACCTGCCGATCCGCCCGCGGCACACGGAGACCTCGCGGAGCCGACGGGCCCGCCGAGATCAGGCCCGCATCGTCGAACTGGCCAGGAGCTTCGCCCTTGGTGATGCGGCCGCGGTGGGTGCCGGCAACCAGGCTGGGGAGTTGTCAGCCCCCGATCAGTGACGGGAGGTTTCCATCTCCAGCGCCTCGCCCTCCTCGGCCTCGATGGTGACCCAGTCAGGCTGGCCCAACAGGCGGCTCACCTCGACCATGATCCGTCCCTGGGCGTCGAAGACGGCGTCCTGCACCCTGTCGATGCTGGGGCGGCTGGAGGCGACCACGGAGGCGAGATCGGGGTCGACCCGGGCCACCTCGGCGTGGCGCAGTTCCTCGGTGATGGCCGGCGGAACGACCCTTCGCTCCCGGATCCGAGCGTCCTCGAGGTCTGCCAGCACCCTGTCCAGGTGCTCCAGGTGGGAGCGGTACTTGCGCAGCGTCCTGGTCCGGGCCAGCCCTTCGTGCTGGCGCCGCAGGATGTCGCGACGGGTGACTCGATACCGATTGTCTCGCTCAGTTGTCATCATGTTGGGGGATCCTCAGGCGCGTGAACTGCTTCGCCACCGATTATTCGGTCCGCCCATGGAGCTTGGGCACACCCTGTTGCAACGGCGCCGGGCGCAACCGGGTTACCCGGTGCTCCCCATCACCTGGCAGCTCCGCGAGCCGCGGCTGCGCTGGTTTCGATTATAGCCCAAAATCTGCCTGAATCAACCAACAATTTTGCGGCCGAGGCCGAGCTGGGCGGCGCGGCTGGCGTACCGTGGACGAAATTTGCGCAAAACCCGGACAATCCGACTCCCTTGTCCGGTCCCCGAGCGCTCCGCGGGCCGATCCGAGCCCGGTCGCGGCCCCGAGGACCGCGGTGTCGGTCTCTGTAAACTGGGGGAATGCCCACCAACTCCAAAGCCCCCTCGACTGCTCGCAGCCGCTCGCGCCGGCGCACGCCCGACCCTTTGCCATTCGGACTGACCGCCCAGGAGTGCCGGGAGATGTACCGCAAGATGGTGCTGATCCGGCATTTCGAAGACCATGCCGCCGAGGCCTACGCCCAGGCCAAGGTGGGGGGCTTTTTGCATCTGTACATCGGGGAGGAGGCGGTGGCGGTGGGAGCGTTGGCGGCGGCCCGCCCGGACGACCACGTGCTGGGTCACTACCGCGACCACGGCTACGCCCTGGCGCGCGGCTGTGACCCCAAGGCCTGCATGGCGGAGCTGTTTGGGCGCGAGACCGGACTGTGCCACGGCCGGGGCGGCTCGATGCACCTGGCGGAGGCTTCGCGGCACTTCTGGGGAGGTTACGCCATCGTCGGCTCCCACATCCCGATCGGGGCGGGCATGGCCTACGCGATGCAGTACCAGCAGCGCGAGCAGGTGGTGCTGGACTTCTTTGGGGATGGCGCGACCGGCAACGGGATCTTCCATGAGGGGCTCAACATGGCGGCCCTCTGGAATCTGCCCGTGGTCTTCATCTGCGAGAACAATCTCTATGGAATGGGCGCCACCTTGGCCGAGGAATCTCCGGTCAAGGACATGATCATCAAGGCCGAGGGCTACACCATGCCGTCGGTCCAGTGCGACGGCATGGACGTGCTCTCGGTGTACGAGGCGGTCCGGCAGGCAGCCGACCACTGCCGCAGTGGCAAGGGCCCGTTTTTCGTGGAGGCTTTGACCTACCGTTTTCGCGGCCACTCCATGGCCGACCCCGAGTTGTACCGTGACAAGGAGGAGGTGCGGCGCTGGCGCGAGCTGGATCCCATCCCTCGGTTCGGCCAGTTTCTGGTGGAACACCGCGTCTCCAGCGAACAGGAGCTGGCGCAGGTGATCGAGGATGCCGAAGCGGAGATGCTGGAGGTGGTGCGGTTCGCCGACGAGTCGCCGTGGCCGGACCCCTCCACCATCGACCGGTGGATCTACGCCAAGCCGCTGGACGGATCGGCGGATGACACGGCCGCGGCGCCGCTGCCGGCCGAGTCCGCCCCCGGCGTCGGGTTGGGAGCCTGAGAGTGGCCGAGCTCACCTACCGAGAGGCGGTCCGCAGTGCGATGCGTGAGGAGATGCACCGGGATCCCAGGGTCATTCTGATGGGGGAGAGCATCACCGGCTACGGCGGCTCGTACGCCGTGACCAAGGGTCTGGTGGAGGAGTTTGGCCCCCAGCGGGTCATGGAGACCCCGATCGCGGAGGCCGGCATCGTCGGATTCGCGGTGGGCGCGGCGATGGGCGGCCTGATTCCGGTGGCCGAGCTCATGACGGTCAACTTCGCACTGCTGGCACTGGATCAGATCGTCAACAGCGCGGCGAAGTTCCACTACATGTTCGGGGGGCAGTTCTCCGTCCCTCTGGTGGTGCGGACGGTCTCCGGCTTCGGTCAGCTGGGGCCGACCCACTCCCAGACGTTTGAGGGCTGGTTCGCCTCGGTGCCGGGCCTCAAGGTAGTGATGCCGGCGACGCCGGCCGACGCCAAGGGACTCCTGCTGGCCTCGATGCGTGACCCCGACCCGGTGATCTTCATCGAGCACAGCCTGCTGTACAGCACCCGGGGCGAGGTCCCAGCCGATGTCGACGCTGGCGTCGAGGTGCCAATCGGCAAGGCCCGGACGGCGCGGGAGGGGACCGACGTCACCCTGGTCGGCTACTCGCGGATGCTACTGCAGGCGATGCATGCCGCCGAGGTCCTGGAGCGGGAGGACGGGATCTCCTGCGAGGTGATTGATCTGCGCACCCTGCGCCCGCTCGACTACCCCGCCATGGTCGCTTCGGTGCGGCGCACCCACCGCCTGGTCCTGTGTGGCGAGGACTGGCGGACCGGGGGTTTCGGGGCCAGCCTTTTGGCGGAGATGCAGGATCGCTGCTTTGACGATCTGGACGCGCCGGTGCAGCGGGTCGCGATGCGGGACGTCCCGCTGCCCTATTCGCGCCAGCTCGAACGGTCTTTGATCCCCGCCAGTCAGCAGATAGTGGACGCGGTGAGGCGCCTCAGCTGATGGCTTACCGCGTCACCATGCCCCAGATGGGCTACGACATGACCGAGGGGACGATCAATCGCTGGCTGGTGGAGGAGGGGTCCCGGGTCGAGCGCGGGGATGTCATCGCTTCCATCGCCACCGAGAAGGCCGACATCGACATCGAGGCCTATGCGAGTGGGGTGATGCGCAAGATCATCGCCCAACCCGGGGCCAAGGTTCCGGTCGGGGGTGAGATCGCGATCATCGCCGAGGCCGATGAGGACATCAGCCAGGAGCTCGCAGCCCCCCAGGGGGCGGCGCCCGAGGCCCCGGAGCCGGCACCGGCCACCGCGCCTTTGGCAGAGAGCGGGTCACCGGCTCCGGCTGAGCAGGTGCCGGCCAGCCCGGTGCCCGCGCCCGCCGAGTCCGTACCCCTGCCGGACTGGACCCAGCACCTGAGCCCCGCCGAGACGGCCGGCGCAGAGCCCGAGGCCGGGGTCCGGGTCAAGGCCAGCCCCCTGGCGCGCCGCCGCGCCCGCGAGCTGGGCATCGATCTCAGCCGGGTGAGGGGCAACGGACCGGAGGGCAGGATCACCGCAGAGGATGTGGAGGCGGTCGCCCGCTCGGGCGGGGTAGCGGTGGTGGCCAGCGCCCCCCCAGGCTCGCTGGCGATGGCCGATCCCACCGATCCCAGCCAGGTGGTGAAGGTGAGCCGGATGCGGGAGGCGATCGCCCGGCGCATGTCCGAGGCCAACAGCACCATCCCGCACTTCTACCTCAGCACCAAGGTGGACATGGACCGCTTGGTCCGGCTGCGGCAGGAGCTCAACGCGCTCAACGATCCGGGAACCCCGCGCTTCTCGGTGACGGACTTCATCATCCGGGCGATGGCGCTCACTCTGCAGCGCTACCCCCAGCTGAATGCCGCCTACATCGGAGGGGAGCTGCGCCAGTTCTTCTCCAGCAACATCGCTTTGGCGGTCGCGGTCCCCGACGGGCTGGTGGCTCCGACCCTGCGAGCCTGCGAATCACTCTCCTTTGCGGAGCTGGCCCGCCGGGCCCACGACCTCGCCGAGCGCGCCAAGAGCAATCGTCTGCGCCCGGAGGAGATGGCCGGGGCCCACACCGCGATCAGCAACCTCGGCATGTTCGGGGTCAGCCAATTTGCGGCCATCGTGACCCCGGGGCAGGGGAGCGTCCTGGCGGTGGGCGAGGTGACCGAGCAACCGGTGGTGCACGACGGCGAGCTCGCCGTCGGCCGGGTGATGGAGATGACCCTTTCCATCGACCACCGGGTCACCGACGGGGCCCAGGGCGCGGAGGCGCTCGGCTACCTCCGCTGGTGCCTGGAGCATCCCACAGCCTGTCTCATCTGAGCGCTGCCGCATCAGCGCGAGCCGAACTTGAGGGAGTTGCAATGAAGGATCTGGCGATCATCGGCTCGGGCCCCGGAGGTTACGTGGCGGCGATCCGGGCGGCGCAGCTGGGCATGGCGGTGACCCTGATCGAGGAGCAGGAGACGCTGGGGGGAATCTGCCTCAATTGGGGTTGCATCCCCTCCAAGGCGCTGCTGCGAAACGCCGAGGTGCTCCGCCTGATCCAGGAGGCTGACCATTTCGGCATCGAGACCGGCCAGGTGCGCTCCGACTTCGGCCAGGCGATCTCCCGGAGCCGGGAGGTGGTGACGAGGCTGGTGAACGGGGTCGCGTTCCTAATGCGCAAGAACGGCGTGGAGGTGGTCCGGGGGCGGGGTCGCCTCCTGTCGGAGCAGACGATCGAGATCCAGCCCTCGGGCCAGACCGTGGCCGCCTCCCAGATCGTCATCGCGACCGGGGCGCGCCCCAAGGTGTTGCCGGGGCTGGTGCCGGATGGCCGCACCACCTTCACCTACCGGGAGGCGCTGGAGCTGCGCCAGCTCCCCAAGAGCTGCGCGATCGTGGGGGGCGGCGCCATTGGGGCGGAGTTCGCCTATGTCTACTCCTCCTACGGAGTCCAGGTCACAATCGTCGAGGCTTTGCCGCGACTGCTTCCCCAAGAGGATGAGGACGTCTCGAAGGAGGTCACCCGGCAGTTCGAGCGCAAGGGCATTGGCGTCAAGACCGGCAGCCTCATCCAGCGGGCGGCGCGAGGTGGCGCCGGTTGGCAGCTGAGCCTGGAGAGCGGGGAGGTGGTGGAGGCGGAGATGGTCCTCACCGCCACCGGGGTCCAGGCGAACGTAGAGAACCTGGGACTCGAGGAGCTGGGCGTCAGGGTGGAAGGTGGGGTGATCAAGGTGGACCAGCACCTGCGCACCAACGTGCCTGGAGTCTTCGCCATCGGAGATGTGACCGGACCGCCGCTGCTGGCCCACGCCGCCAGCGCCGAGGGCGTGATCGCGGTGGAGACGGCGGCCGGGCGCGAGGTCGAGCCACTGGACCATGACCTGGTCCCGCGCTGCACCTACTGCCAGCCGCAGGTGGCGTCGACCGGGCTCACTGAGCAACAGGCCAAGGAGCGGGGCTACCAGGTCAGGGTCGGCAAGTTCCCCTTCTCGGCGAGCGGCAAGGCGATCGCGATGGGAGACACCACCGGTTTCGTGAAGACCGTCGTGGACAGCGCCACCGGAAGGCTGCTGGGGACCCACGCCGTGGGAGCGGAGGTCACCGAGCTCCTGCCCGAGATGGTGATGGCTGCCTGGTCCGGTGTGCGTGCCGACCAGTTCGAGGCTCTGGTGCACGCGCACCCCACCCTTAGCGAGGCGCTCAAGGAGGCGGCGCTCGCGGCGGATGGCCAGGCGATCCACATCTGACTTGGGCGGCTGGTTCAGATTCCGGTGATCCGGACTCCGGTCCTGGCCCGGTGGATGCGGTTCAGGGTCAGCAGGAGCGGGGTGATGCCCTCACAGGCGGCGGCGCTCGCCAACCCCCCTGCCAGGACCGGCCTCAAACCTGGGATCTCGGCCACGAGCGCAGCCACCTGATCGCAGGCGGGGCGGTCGTCGCCACAGATGAGGACATCCTCGTCCAGGGGGCGTTGAAGTCTCAGCAGCTGGCCGGCGGCCACGGTGTGGAGGGCCCCCACCACTCGGGCACCGGGGCACGCCGCCTGGACCCTCTGCGCGGCCGATCCCTCGGGCGGATGGATGGCGGTCGGCATCCCGTCCTCGAACTCCATGGGGACCGCGGTGGAGACGAGCACCTTGGAACCGTCCAGCCCCGTCAGTTCCGCGAGCTGGGACCCCAGCGCCGCGTAGGGGACGGCCATCACCACCAGGTCGGCGGCGTCCACCGCCTGCTGGTTCCCCATCCCCACGATCGGGGCCGACCCCGGTGGCAGGGTGGCCATCAGCTCGGCCGCACAATCCTCGGCGCGGACCAGGCTGCGAGACCCGAGCCAGACCCGGACCCCCGCCGCCGCCCATCGGGCCGCGAGCCCGCGTCCCATGGGGCCGGTGCCGCCCACCACCGCCACCGCGCCCGGGCTTGACGCTGCCATCGCTGATCCTCCAGATGTGGGCATGATCGGTATCCCGGCCCCTTGTCTACGATAGAGACCGTGAACCAGGCCGCCGCGACCTCAACCGACAGTGCGTCGGTGCCCGTCGCGCCACAGGCGGCTGGCCCCGGCCGTACCTGGGCCATCGCTCCGGGGCTTTCCGCACGACTATATTCTCGGGTCGAGCTCGCGCCCCTTCAGACGGCGTATCAGGCCGGCGGGGGCACCGGAGAAATCGGCGAACTGGCGCCGGCCGTCATGCTGCTGCGAGAGGTCGGCTGCGAGCTGCCTCGCCCCTGGGCCCGCCTCGACGACCTGCGTCTGGAGTCAAGAGGTGTGCTGTGGGCGCTGCGGGTTCGCCACCGGGTGGGCTGGGAGCTCGACGCCGGGCCCGGGGTCGCCCTGCTCCAGGCGGTGGCAGGGGACGATCGTGCTCAGGGCGGGCCCTCCGCGGCGGCGGTGGTGCTACAGGTTCCCGCCGCCTGGGATGAGGTTCTGGGCGGGACCGGCTCCTCTCCCGCATGAGCATGACCGCCAGCGGCGCTCCGTTTCGGCTGCCGAGTTGGTCCGCGGTCGTCGGCCAGCCTCGGATGAAGCTCGCGCTGCTGCTGGCCGCCATCGACCCCGCCATCGGGGGCGTCCTGATCCGGGGTGAGCGGGGGACCGCCAAGTCCACCCTCGCCAGGGCCCTGGCCGGGGTGCTCCCGCCCCGCCGGGTGGTAGAGGGCTGCGCCTACTCGTGCGACCCGGAGGATCCCTGGCGCTGCCCCGACTGTCGGGCCCGGCTCGCCGAGGACGGTCGCCTGCCCTTCAGGGAGGTGCCCACCCAGGTGGTGGAGCTGCCTCTGGGCGCCTCCGAGGACCGAGTCGTGGGAAGCCTAGACCTGGAGGCCGCGGTGCGCGAGGGGCGCCGGGTCTTCCAGCCTGGGCTGCTGGCGGAGGCCAACGGACAGGTGCTCTACGTCGACGAGGTGAATCTGCTGGACCACCATCTGGTGGACGTGCTGCTCGATGCGGCCGCCATGGGGGTGAATGTGGTGGAGCGCGAGGGGATATCGGTGGCGCATCCTTCCCACTTTGTCCTGATTGGCACCATGAACCCTGAAGAGGGAGATCTGCGCCCGCAGCTGCTGGATCGCTTCGGTCTCTGCGTTGACGTGGAGGGGCTGCGGGATCCGGCGCAGCGGGTCCTGGTGATGCAGGCCAGCGATCTCGATGACGCGCGCGAGCGGGACCGCGACGCCGCGTTGGCCAAGGAGCTGCGCCGCGCCCGGGCTCTGCTGGGACGGGTGGTCGTGCCACCTCAGCTGGTGCGGACGGCGGCCGCGATCGCGCTCGACCAGCAGGTGGTCGGTCACCGCGCGGACCTCGTCCTCTACCGAGCGGCGCGGGCGCGCCGGGCGCTGCGGATGGCCCAGGGTGACGGGGACGAAGACCCGACCGTGAGCCTGCAGGACCTGCTGGAGGTTTCCGATCTGGTCCTGGTGCACCGGCGGCGCTCCAGTGGCAGTGGCGGCATCCCCGCCCAGGCCGGCGAGTCCGCGGACTCCTCGGAGCCGGCCGAGTCCGGGTCTCTTGCCGAGGCTTCGGACGAGTCCATGGCCGCAGCCGGAGCCGATGAGGTGGGAGATCAGGATGAGGGATCCGCCTCCGAAGCCGTCAGCTCCAGCGTCGGCGCCGATCAGGAGGGGGGGGCGAGCACGGGCAGCCCGGGACCGGGGCGGGACACGGAGGTCGAGGTGGCCGATGCCGCGCCCAGCGGCCGGATCCAACTCCCGCGCGAGCGGTTGCGGCGGCACGGCAGCGGAAGGCGCAGCCAGACCGCTTCCCGCGACCATCGTGGGCGCTATGTGGGGGCCACGGTGGTGGAGAAGACCACGGATCTGGCTCTGGACGCCACCCTCAGAGCGGCCGCGCCCCACCAGCGCAGCCGTCGCAGTCAGCACGCCAAGCCACCCGAGCTGGCGATCAGCCTCGAGCGGCGTGACCTGCGTCAGAAGATCCGCCAGCGGAGGATCGGCAATCTGATCGTCTTCTTGGTGGATGCGTCCGCCAGCATGGACGCCGAACAGCGCATGGACGCCACCAGGTCCGCCATCCTGGCCCTCCTCAAGGACGCCTACGTCCGTCGGGACCGGGTCGCCATGATCTCGTTTTCTGGGCGGGTCGCCCGCACGGTGCTGCGCCCGACCGCCAGCGTCGATCTGGCGGAACGCCAGCTCAGCCGGCTGGCGGTGGGGGGAACCACACCCCTCACCCAGGGGCTGGTGGCCGCACTGGAGATGATCCGCAGCGAGCGCATGCGCGACCCGGAGGTGCTGCCGCTGCTGGTCCTGATCAGTGATGGTCGCGGGAACATCAGCATGCGTGGCGAGGAGCCTTTGGTGGAGGCTCAGCAGGCCGCTGCCCAGGTGCGGCGCGAGCAGATCCGGGCCCTGGTGATCGACTCCTCCCGTGACCACCTCTCGCCCTCGTCCCCGCTGCCCATGCCGGCCGCCCCGGGCGGGGCCCGCCTGGCGGGATATGCCTTCAACGCCTGTGCCGACCTGGCGGAGCGGATGGGAGCGCAGTATTTCGGGCTCTTCGACGTCTCCGAGCAGGGGATCCTGCGGCCGGTGGCCGAGGCCCTGCGGCGATCCGGGTGAGCGCGAGGCCGGCCTGCCGGGCTCTGCGACAATCACTCTTATGAGCGAGTACCGGCAGGTGTATCCCTTCACCGCCCTGGTGGGGCAGGACCAGATGCGCCTGGCGCTGGAGCTGAACGCGGTCAACCCCGCCATCGGGGGGGTCCTGATCCGAGGCGAGAAGGGGACGGCCAAGTCGACGGCGGTGCGGGCGCTCGCGCGGCTGCTCCCGGAGCTGAAGGTGGTCAAGGGCTGCCACTACTCCTGCGACCCCGAGTCGGATCGACTCTGTCAGGATTGCCAGGCCCGGCTCGGGTCCGGCGAGAACCCGCTGCCCTGGGAGACGCGGCGGATGCGGGTGGTGGAGCTGCCGATCAACGCCTCCGAGGACCGGGTGGTGGGCAGCATCGACCTGGAGGCCGCCATCAGGTCGGGCGAGCGTCGCTTCGAGCCCGGGGTGCTGGCGGAGGCCAATCGCCAGATCCTGTACGTGGACGAGGTCAACCTCCTGGATGATCACATCGTCGACGTGCTCCTCGACGCGGCCGCGATGGGGGTGAACGTGGTGGAGCGCGAAGGGATCTCGGTGTGGCACCCGGCCCGGTTCATCCTGGTCGGCACCATGAACCCCGAGGAGGGGGACCTGCGTCCCCAGCTGCTGGACCGTTTCGGCCTCTGCGTTGACGTTCGCGGGATCACGGACGTGCGGGAGCGAGTCGAGATCGTTTTGCGCCGCGAGCAGTTCGAGGCGGACCCGGAGCAGTTCATCGCCGACTACGCGGAGCAGGAGGATGCGGAGCGCGACCGCATCCGGCGGGCGATCGCGGGGCTGGAGCAGGTCGAGGTCGCTCGCGAGGTCCTGGAGGGGATTGCCCGGCTCGCGATCGCGCTTGAGGTCGACGGCCACCGTGCCGACCTGGTCGCGCGCAAGGCGGCCCAGGCGCTGTCCGCCATGGAGGGTCGTCCGAGGGCCGGCGCCGCCGAGGTCGCGGCGGTGGCACCCATGGTCATGGCGCATCGGATCCGGAGCCAGCCCGGGCAGCGGCCCCACGACGTGGCCGAGGTGGCGAGCAGGATCCTGGGGGAGGCCTGACCGTGACGGCCCGGTCACGAACGCCGGTTGGTCAGGTCACGGGACGGTCACCGATGGGTGAACGTCAGCTGGGGGATGCTAGGTTGGCCCAACCGGCCGTGGCGCGGGGGCCGTCCTCCCACTTCGGTGGGACCTCCGCCACGGCCGGCTTGGTTGCGCGATATCGGGGCCGAGATGGCCGACCCTGATCTCTCCGATCTGCTGCCCAAGGTTCCCTTTGAGGAGCTGATCATGCGCGCGGCGCTGGGCCTTCCGGGGCAGCCCCCGGTCGAGGTGGGGCTTCGCCAACCCCGATTCGGGGAGGCCACGGGCCGTCCCTGGAGCAACCGCCAGATGGCGCTCCGGCGGGCCCTGGGAGGGGTTATGTACCCGGCGGACCGTGACCAGCTCCTGGCCCAGACCGAGCGCTGGTTGCGGGATCATCCGGCAGTGCGGCACGATCTTGAGCGGCTGCCCGAGCGCGTTTACGGCGGGGAGATGGACGTTCTCAGCACCCTGGAGGCGGAGTTGGCGGATGGCCCGGGTCACTCCACCGGATCGGGGAATCCGGCAGGCAGCGGGGAGAACCAGTAGCCGGCATCCGCCGGGCTGAAGTCGACCGCGGTCAAACCCCTTCGAAAGCCCTCCTCCAGACTCCGGCGCAGAGCTCTGTACGAGGGCCACATATCCTCCGGAGCGGTCGGCCCGAGGAGGGCGGGCGGGACCGGCGCCAGCATCACGGGGTGCCGGCGCACTCCGGCGATCGCGCGCGCTCGGCCCTGGTCCAGGTGCCATTCGACCACCAGCCGGTCGGAGGGCCGCCCCTGGTTGAGAGGGTCGGTGCGGGTCCCGTAGTAATCGCGATGAAACCGTCGGGCGACCGCGCCCAGTCGGCTCAGGTTGAAGTGGGCGTTGCGGCTCTGGCCCGGGTCGAAGGTCCAGACCATCAGGTCCAGCCCCTGGGCCAGGGCGTGCCGCCGTTGGGCCAGCTTCAGCGCGCGTCCAACCCCCGCATCACGGCAGGAGGCGAGCACGCCGGCGGCGTGGGAACGATGGTAGACCCGTCCCTGCGGGGAGCGACCGGTGAAGCCGTAGGCGAACCCCACCGGCGCGCCGGCGGCGCGAGCCAGCAGGACGATCCCTCCCGCATTTGCCATCGCCTTCAGCAGGGTGCTGGGCGCGGCCACCTCCGGGGCGCCCCAGATTTCAGCCTGGAGGGATGCCACCGCCTCGAGGTCGCTCGAGGAGCGGGCCAGGCGAACGCCATAATCGAGAATCAGATGACCTCCCCGAAGCTCTCGCGCATCCGCAACTTTTCCATCATCGCGCACATCGACCACGGCAAGTCCACGCTCGCCGATCGACTGCTGGAGCTCACCGGGACGGTCAGCGCGCGCGACATGACCGCCCAGATCCTGGACACCATGGACCTGGAGCGGGAGCGGGGGATAACCATCAAGGCCCAGGCGGTGCGGATGCCCTACCGCGCCCAGGACGGACAGGATTATGAGCTGAATCTCATCGATACGCCCGGCCATGTGGACTTCGCCTATGAGGTGTCCAGGGCGCTGGCCGCCTGTGAGGGGGCGCTGTTGGTGGTAGACGCCAGCCAGGGGATCGAGGCCCAGACGCTGGCCAACGTCTACAAGGCGCTGGAGCTGGGGCTGGAGATAGTCCCGGTGGTGAACAAGATCGACCTTCCCCAGGCGGAGCCGGAGGCGGTCGCCGAGGAGATCGAGGAGGTCATCGGGATCGCCAGGGAGCAGTGTCTGATGGTCTCGGCGCGGACCGGCGCCGGGGTGGAGCAGGTGCTGGAGGCGATCGTCGCCAAGCTGCCTCCACCGCGGGGTCAGTCCGACGCTCCCCTGCGCGCCCTCATCTTCGACTGCAAGTACGACAGCTACCGCGGGGTGGTGGTGTACAGCCGGATCGTCGACGGCAGCCTGCACGCTGGCACTCAGATCCGGATGATGGCAGGCCGCGGGACCTTCACGGTCGACGAGGTGGGCGTCTTCCGGCCGGGGATGGAGGCCGTCGAAGAGCTCCGGGCCGGCGAGGTGGGCTACGTGATCGCCTCGATCCGCAACGTGCGCGACAGCAAGGTGGGGGACACCATCACGGAGGCGCAGCGGCCCGCCGTGGAGCCCCTGCCGGGGTACCGCCAGGCGAGCCCCATGGTTTGGGCGGGGCTCTTTCCCATCGACAGCGACAGCTACCAGGACCTCAAGGAGGCGCTCGAGCGGCTCCAGCTGAACGACGCGGCGCTGACCTTCGAGCCGGAGACCTCGGCCGCCCTGGGCTTTGGTTTCCGCTGCGGGTTCCTGGGGTTGCTGCACATGGAGATCGTCCAGGAGCGGCTGGAGCGGGAGTTCAACCTGGAGCTGATCACGACGGCCCCCTCGGTGGCGTACCGGGTGCACATGAGGGACGGGACCACGCAGGAGATCGACAACCCGGACCAGCTGCCCGACCCTGCGCAGTTGGAGTGGATCGAAGAGCCGCGGGTGAAGGTGGAGGTGGTGACGCCCCGGGAGTATCTCGGCCAGTTGATGGAGCTGTGTCAGGAACGCCGTGGGGAGTTCATCCACCTGGAGTACCAGCCGGGGGACCGGGCGCTGCTCACCTACGACCTGCCGCTGGGCGAGATAATCCACGACTTCTACGACCAGCTGAAGTCGCGCAGCCGCGGCTACGCCTCGATGGATTACCAGCTGACCGGTTACCGCAAGGAGCAGCTGGTCAAGCTGGACATCCTGGTCGCGGGCAGCAAGATCGACGCCCTCTCGGCCATCGTCCACCGCCAGCAGGCCAGCAACCAGGGCAGGCGGCTGGTGCAGCGGCTCAAGGAGGTCATCCCCCGGCAGCTCTTCGAGGTCGCAATTCAGGCCGCCATCGGCGGCAAGGTGATCGCCAGGGAGACGGTCCCGGCGCTGCGCAAGGATGTGCTGGCCAAGTGTTACGGCGGCGACATCACCAGAAAGCGCAAGTTGCTCGAGAAGCAGCGCGAGGGCAAGCAGCGCATGAAGCGGGTGGGCTCCGTCGAAATTCCCCAGGCGGCATTCATGGCGGTCTTGTCCCTTGACCGTTGAGCTCGGCCCCGGGGCGCCGCGGTCACTCTACGTGCACGTGCCCTTCTGCGGTCGCCGCTGCCCCTACTGCGATTTCTCGATCCATGTCGGAGGCGACCAGCTCCAGGAGCGATTCACCAAGGCGGTTGTACAAGAGTTGCGCGGGCTTCCTAGCGATGGCCCGCCGCTGGAGACCATCTATTTCGGAGGAGGCACCCCGTCGCGTCTTCTGCCCGGTCGGCTCGCTGAGCTGCTGGCGGCTGTGCACTCCCGGTTCAGGGTTGCCTCCGACGCCGAGGTGACCATGGAGGCCAACCCCGAGGACGTGACGGTGGCGCAGGCCCGCGGGTGGTCGGAGCTGGGGTTCAACCGGCTGTCAATCGGGGTCCAGAGTCTGGATGACCGGGCGCTGGCCTGGCTCGGTCGTGGCCACGATGCCGCCCAGGCGGAGGCGGCGGTCGAGGCGGCCCGCGAGGCCGGTTTCGCAAACCTCAGCTGCGACCTGATCTATGCGGTTCCGGGCCAGACCACGGAGGTTCTGGAGCGCGGGCTTCGCAGGCTGCTGGCGCACCATCCGGACCACATCTCCTGCTACGAGCTCACCGTGGAGGAGGGCACCCCGCTGCAGCGGGACATTCGGGCCGGACGGCTGCCGGCGCCCAAGGTGGATGACTTCCTGGAGCAGCGGCGAATGCTGGGTGGAGTGCTGGGGGAGGCGGGGCTGGAACTCTATGAGGTCTCGAACTACGCTCGGCCCGGCCGTCAGTCCCGCCACAATCTGACCTACTGGCAGGGGCGGGCGTATTTCGCAGTCGGCCCCGGGGCGCACGGCTTCCTGGGTGCGGCCGAGGGCGCGCGCTGCGGATTGGAGCCACAGGGGGCCGCGGTGCGTTACTGGCACCTTCGCGACACTGCCACCTACATTCGCGCGATCGAAGCCGGCCGCGTTGGCTGGCGCGGCCACGAGTGGCTTGGTGAGCCGACCCTGGCCATGGAGCGGCTGGCCTGCGGACTGAGGCTGAGCGCCGGCACCAAGGTGACCTCGCCGGAGCAGCTCCGCCGCGCCCACGAGCTGGGACGCCTGGGACTGCTGGCGATCGAGGGGCACAGGGTGAGGGCGACCCCGCGCGGCTTCGAGGTGCTGGACCGGATCACCCTGGAGCTGATCTCGGCCTGAGGCGCCTCAGGCGGCCGGCAGTCGGAGCCCGAACAGATGGGGCAGCAGCACCCCCAGGATGTACCCCGCCAGGGCGGCAGCGGCCCCCACACCCAGCACCTGAGCTCCGCCGACCACCAGGCGCTGGCCGATGATCCAGGCCTTGCCGATCCCCACCAGGAGCAGGGCGACCGCCGAGAGGCCGAGGGACAGTCCGATTGCCCAACCCCCAGTTAGGAAGATGAAGGGCACGATCGGAACCACCGCGCCGAGGAGGAAGGTGGCCGCCATCACCACCCCATCTCGGACCGGCGAGTCCTGGGGGTTGCTGGGGATGCCCAGCTCCTTTTCGATGTGGGTCTCCTCCCACAGCCGGGGGTACTCCGCCAGCGCCCGGGAGAGCTCGTGGGCGGTGGTCTCGGGAACTCCCCGTTCCATCAGGATCTCGACCATCTCCTGATGCTCCTCGACCGGCTGGTTACGAAGCTCGGCGCGCTCCTTGTGGATCGCGGCCCGTTTGAGGTCCCGCTCGGCGCAAGCGGCCAGATAGGCCCCGGTCCCCATCGAGACCATCCCGGCCAGCGCACCCGCCAATCCCGCGATCAGAATCGTGGTGTGGGCGACCGCAGCGCCGGCGGCCGCGGTCGCCACGCCGGTGGTGAGGCCCATGGTGGTGAGGATGCCGTCCTGAACCCCGAAGACCACCTCCCGGATCCCGGCCCGCCGCTCCAACTGCTCGCGTTCGGTTCCCCCCGCGTCCAGAAACGGGTTGAGGACTGCGAGCCAGCCATCGGTCCGCGGGGAGGTTGGCGGGGACATGGGCAGATCTTAGCGTAATTTGGACGCTGTCCAGATTAGGCCGGGCTAAGGTCGCGGTTACCCATGCCTGACGAACACCGGTGCTAAACTCGCCTTAGCACTCACGGTCATAGAGTGCTAATTGACAATGGAGTCGCACTCATGGACCAGCGCAAGGAGCGGATATTGGGAGCGGTGGTCTCGGACTACACCGAGACCGTGGTCCCGGTCGGGTCGCACGCCCTGGCGGCGCGATACTTCCTGGAGTTGAGTTCGGCGACCATTCGCAACGAGCTCTCGGAGCTGGTCGATGACGGCTTCCTGGCGCAGCCGCATGCCTCGGCCGGGCGCATTCCCACGGATCTGGGATACCGCTACTTCGTCGACTTTCTGCTGCCTCAGGAGATCGTCGAGCCGCCCCTGCGCCGACAGGTGCGCCACAGCTTCGAGGGGGCCGCGCCGGATGTGGAGGCGATCCTCGAGCTGGCCGCGGCCACCCTGAGCCGCCTCAGTGAGAATGTCGCCCTGGTGACCGGACCGACCCAGTCGGAGGCGCGGCTGTTGCATGTCGAGCTGGTCCTGGTGAGGCCGGGGCAGGCCCTTCTGATCGCGGTCGCCAACGGCAACGCGGTGCACCAAAGGGTGGTCGAGGTGGGGGCCGATCTGGATCAGGAGGCGCTTTCCCAGCTGGCCAACCGGCTGACAGCTCACTACGCGGGCATGTCCGCGGGCGCGATCTCTCAGCTGGCGGCGCCCGCCGGGACACCCGCCCAGGTTGTGCAGGAACTGGCCAGCGGGCTGCGGCAGATGGAGACCAGGGCCTCGCTCGTGATCCACGACGGGGTCCGCAACCTGGTGCGCAACCCCGAGTTTGAGGACCCCAACCGGCTGCGGACCGTCCTGGAGGTGCTGGAGGCGCAGCGCATCCTCGCCGCCGTGGTCAGCGAGCTCGCCCCCCGGGTCGGGCTGCAGGTCGTGATCGGGCACGAAAACCGTCTCCAGGAGCTCCAGGACTGCAGTCTGGTGCTGACCAGTTACCGTGCTGGAGACCATCTCTGGGGTACCCTGGGAGTGGTGGGTCCGACGCGGATCCGCTACGGCAGGGTGGCGGCCCGGCTGCAGCTGGTCTCGCAGCTCACCGGTGAGGCTCTCAGCCGACTTCTCACATGATTCCGATTGACCCGATGGAGACCAACTTGCCGATCGAAGACAGTGCGGCGGAGCCGGCCGCCCCGGACCACCAGGTGGGGACGGAGGCGCCGGCCGAGGACGTGGCCCAGCTGCGCACCGAGCTGGAGCAGTTGACGGCTTCCTACCAGCGGCTGGCCGCCGACTTCGAGAACTACAAGCGCCGCAAGGCTCAGGAGTCGCAGGATCTGGCCCGCTACGCGGCGGCGTCGCTGCTGACCGCGATCCTGCCGGCGCTGGACAATCTCTCCCGGGCCGTCGAGCACGTCGATCCGGAGGCCAAGGACGGGCTCTCTGAAGGGCTGCGGCTGACGGTCCGGCAGCTTCAGGAGGCGCTCGCCTCCCAGGGGGTGGAGCGCGTGCCCGCGGTCGGCGCGGCCTTCGACCCCCGGATTCACGACGCCGTCTCGACCGTGCCCGGGGAGGGCTTGGAGCAGGACACGGTGGTGGCGGAGCTGCTGCCCGGTTACCGCCTGCATGACCGGGTCGTGCGCCCAGCCCAGGTGACGGTCGCCCACGCGGCGCCGACCGGTGGCTCGAAGCCCGGTGGGGATGGGCTGGCGGAGGAGTCGCCGCCGCCGGGTGTCGACGCGGGCGCCTCGGCGTGATGCCCAAGACCAAGCGCGATTACTACGAGGTGCTGGGGGTAGATCGCCGGGCGAGCCCCGAGGAGCTCAAGCGCGCCTACCGCAAGCTGGCGATGCAGTACCACCCGGATCGCAACGGTGGCGATCCCGAGGCCGAACAGCGCTTCAAGGAGGTGGGTGAGGCCTACCAGGTGCTCTCGGACCCGGAGCGGCGCCAGCGGTACGACACCTTCGGTCAGGTGGACGACGGCTTTGGCGGTGGAGGCGGCGCCTTCAACTTCCAGTCCGCGTTCGACCTCTTCGACATGTTCTTCGGTGGGGCGGCGCAACCCCGCCAGCGCGGCGGGCCACGCCGCGGAGCCGACCTGCGCATGCAGGTGACCATCGACTTCCAGGAGGCCATCACCGGCGTCACCCGCACCTTCGAGGTGACCAAGCCCGCCACCTGCCCTGACTGCGGCGGCAGCGGAGCCGCGGCGGGCACCAAGGCCACGGTCTGCCCGGAGTGCCAGGGCCGCGGCCAGGTTCAGAGGGTGCGGCAGTCCCTGCTCGGTCAGATGGTGACCGTGGAACCGTGCCCGCGCTGCCGCGGAGAGGGCCAGGTGATCGAGTCTCCCTGCCCGACTTGCCATGGGCAGGGGTTGGTCGACGCCAAGAAGTCAATCGAGGTCCAGATCCCGGCCGGGGTCGACAACGAGATGCAGGTGCGCGTGCCCGGAGAGGGTGCGGCTGGCCCACGCGGTGGTCCACCAGGTGACCTTTTCCTGGTGATCGGCGTGCGCCCCCACGAGCAGCTGGTGCGGCGGGGGATGACGATCATCTACGAGTGCCCGATCTCAATCGCCCAGGCCGCCCTTGGTGACACCATCGAGGTGCCCACCGTGGACGGGCCGGCCACCATGACCGTCAAGCCAGGTACCCAGTACGGCGAGCAGGTGCGGTTGCCCGGTAAGGGGGCACCTGATCCCCGCACCGGACGCCGCGGGGATCAGGTGGTCAGGTTGCGGGTCGTCATCCCCACCAAGCTGACCGAAAGGCAGCGCCATCTGCTCCGTGAGCTGGCTCCCCCCGACGGCAAGCCCCACCCGGTGAAGAAGGGGTTTTTCGAACACCTCAAGGACGCCATCGGCATCTGACCGCAGCCGGTGTTTAGGCCCGCCAGGGGCGTGGGTATGGCCTAATCGGGATGGCTTCATCCCCCCAGGTGAGCTGGGAAGAGATGAGGTAAAGGAGGTGTTCTGATGGCTCGTTGGGATCCTTGGAGCGACCTTTTCAACCTGCAGAACGAGATGTCCCGCTGGGTCAACGAGGCCTTCGGGAGCGGCCAGATGGTGACCCCGGTGGGAGTGGGCACCAGGAGCCTCACCACGACGGCGCCGACCGCCTACCTGCCCCTGGACATCCGTCAGAAGGACAATGAGTTTGTGATCGAGGCCTCGGTTCCGGGTTTCAAGCCGGAAGAGGTGGAGATCACCGCTGACCAGGGCGTCTTGACCATCCGCGGCGAGCGCAAGGTTGAGCACTCGGAGGAGAACGAGGGGACCTACCTGCGCCGGGAGCGGGCCAACTACTCCGTGATCCGGCAGCTCACCCTGCCGAACGACGTGAAGGAGGACGAGATCAGGGCCACCTTCACCAACGGGGTGCTCACCGTGACCATTCCGCGGGAGGCGGCCCCTGCCCCGCGGCGGATTCCCGTCAGCAGCGGTGAGGCGGCTCCTGAGCCGCAGGTGATCGAGGCGGGCACTGCCCAGCATTGATTTAGAAGGCCAGGGCTCCGGCAGGGCTGCCGGAGCCCCCGCCTTCAGCGGATTTCAGTCAGAGCCGCCTGCAGAGCGGGTCTGAGGGCGGCGGCCAGGGCCTCGGGGCTGCGCACCATGAACGGTTCGTCGAGCAGCTGGTGCCAGGCGGTGGTGTCGGAGCCCTGAATGGCGGGGTTGAAGTAGATCCTCGGTGAGAGTCGGGCGTGCAGACGAAAGCGATCGCGCGTGTCGCCGCCGGGTCCCCCATAGAACGCCAGGTTGAAGGCGGCGACGCCCTCTGACGCGAGGAACCTGAGGCAGGCACAGAGTCCGTGCGAGAACTCCCAAAGCCCCTCTTCTGGCACGTCCGTGACGGTGCGACAGGAGGGGAAGATGACGAAGACGTCGGAGAGCACACTGCGCGAGACGAAGGCGGTGAGCCAGGCCGTGTGGCTGGCTCTGGTGAGGAACCGCTCAGTCGATCTCTCCTCCTCGTCCACCAGCAGGTCCCAATAGGAGCGATGGCGGTGCCGGTAGAACTCCAGTCCGCAGCGGACCTCCTCTTCGAGGAGGGTCCCCGGTCGGTCGGTGACAAACCCTTGGAGATGCGGGTGGACCTGGGTGGCACCGGCGGGCGGCATGTAGTTCCACGTGAGCAGCTCGTAGGCGCCATCCGCGCGGGCGGGGAGCTCGCCGAAGTACCTCTGGGCGGCCAGTAGGCTGTCGCACAGCTGGTCGGGTCGGAACTCCTCAGGCCGGACGTAGTGGTCGCGCGTCACCACGTCCACGAAGCTGTGGCGATCATAGGGGCTCAAATTCGGAAAGACGACCGCCTGACCGACGTGAATGCGCCCGTGGCCGCCCGAACGCATGGCCAGCTGTGGGGTGACGCGCTCAATTCGGTCCGGGCAGAAGGGGCAGCGCGAACGGCTCGCCGCAACTGCGGCCGCCAGATCCGGCGGCACCAGTTGAAACCCCTGGAAGTGGGCCACCCGCCCGCTTCGCCGTGTCAGTGGATCCCGGCGCAGCTCGACCTCGAAGGAGACCTCGGTCAATTGCTGCTCGGAGTTGCTGATGAAGTACGAGCCCGTGCGGAGCTCGCGCTCGAAGGTGAGGGTCGCCGCGGGTAGGGGCCCCTGGGGGTTGGGTGACTTCATGGACGATTGGTCTCCAGGTCGCCGGAGCGGTGCAGCAGCACCGCCACCGCGACCGTCGCCGCCAGCAGGGTGCGCAGATTGCGGGGTCCCAGGGAGACCACCGCGGCCCCGTCCCCTAGCATCGCCTCGATCTCGGTCGGCGACAAGCCCCCCTCCGGCCCCACCACGATAGCCGTCGGCCGGTCCGGCGACCAGGGCACCGAGGACAGCGATGCCTTCGCCGCGGGCTGGTCGCAGATCAGCCACTGGCAGGCCGGATCCCGGTGCCGGAGCTCTGCCACCGCCTCCGTCAGCAGCCGGGGCCCGTGCACCGTTGGGGCCCGATGCCGGCGTGACAGTTGGGCCGCCTCCTTGGCCACGCGCTCCCACCGCAGCTGGCGGGCCCGGGCGCGCTCCCGCTCCAGTTTGGGAACGGTCCGCTCGGTCACCACCGGCCAGATCGATCGGGCGCCGAGCTCGGCGAGCCGCTCGCACACCTCCGCCATCCCGGTCCCCTTGGGGATCGCCTGCACGACGTGCAGGTTGGCCCTCGGCTCGCGCGAGCACGCGCAGACCGCCAGCACCCGGGCCAGCACCCGGTCGGGGCCGACCTGCTCGACCAGGGCGTCGCACTCGGTGCCCACGGCGGGCACCAGGGTGATCGTGGCTCCGCGCCCCAGCCGGAGGACCTTGGCGAGGTGCCAGGCATCGTCGCCTGAGATCTCCAGCAGGTCGCCGACGCGGGTCTCCGCGGCTTCCACAAAGAAGGTCGGCACCGCTCGAGTCTAGTTGGCTGCCCCAGAGACGCTCTTGGGCCGGCCGGTACCATGGAAGGCGTGGAGTGGCCCGAGGACGGATACACCCGGATGGTCGAGGCGGCCAAGGAAGTCCGGCTGGCGGTGCATGTGGTCGGAGACGGGCCCCCGCTGCTCCTGATCCCGGGGTTGGGCACCGATCACCACGCCTTTGTCTGGAACATCCGCGAGCTCTCGCAGCGGTGGTTGTGCCTGGTTCTCGATCAGCGCGGGATCGGCCTGTCCGACGCATCCCCGGGGCCGTACGATATGGCGCTCCTGGCGGATGATGCGGCTCGGGTCATAGCGGAGCTGGCCCCCGGGGGGGCATCTGTGTTCGGGGTATCCATGGGCGGCATGGTCGCCCAGCACCTGGCCATCCGCCATCCGGCGTTGGTGACCGCGCTGGTGTTGGGCTGCACCGGGCCCGGGGGGAGGCTGGCGGTGCGAGCTGATCCGGCGGACACCAGGTTGCTGCTGGGGGGCGACGCCCGTGAACCGGGTCTCGCTTACCGGGTCGCCTGCCAGGTGCTGTATGAGCGCCGCTGGCGCGAGCAGCATCCGGAGGTGATCGAGGACGCCGTGCACTGGCGGGCCACCCATCCGGTTCGCCCCGGCGTGTTCGCCGCGCATTGGGAGGCGATCCGCCACCACGACACCGCCGACCGCCTGGGGGAGATTGGGGCGCCCACGCTGGTGCTCCACGGGACTGCGGACGTGGTGATGCCCCCGGGCAATGGGGCGCTGTTGCACGAGCGCATCCCCGGATCGGCGCTTCGGTGGCTGCCCGGGCGCGGCCACATGTTCTTCCAGGAGGATCCCGGCGCCACCCTGCGCCATCTGGAGGACCATCTGGCGCTGGCTTTGACCCTGCCCAGGTAGTGGGGAGGGGGCCTGGGCCCACAGGTAGCGGCCACCTCGTGGCCGCGTTCCTCCGACTGGCGGAGAGCGTCCGCGCCTCGACCCCGATACAATCACGAGGCTCGGCAGCGCCGCTCGTGGGCGCCTGCCTTGGTTGAGTTGACCAGCGCTGGAGGAGGTGACACCCACTGTCGGAGGTAAAGCTGCGGGAGGGAGAGTCGTTCGAGAGCGCTCTTCGCCGCTTCAACAAGAAGATCAAGCAGAACGGCATCCTCACCGAGGTGCGGCGCCGGGAGTTCTACGAGAAGCCCAGCATTCGCCGCAAGAAGAAGACCATGGCGGCCAGGAAGCGGCGGGCCAAGCAGGCCTAGCCGCGGCGGGCCGGGTGGAGGTGAGGCTCTCTCGGGCCCTCGGCTCAGTCCAGCGCGAGCAGGCGCGCCGGGCGGCCATTCGCCCCCTGCTGGAGGGGGCCCTGCGCGACCTCGGGATCGCAGACCAGCAGGTCTTCTGTCGGCTCACCACCGCTTTGGAGGTCCAGCGACTGAACCGGCGTTTCGCCGACTCGGACCGCTCGACCGACGTGCTCGCCTTCCCCGCTGCCGACCTGGTCCCGGGTTCGGGCTTTCAGCTGCCCCCGGACGGGCTCGCCGACTTGGGGGACATCGCGATCGCGGTCCCGGTCGCGCTGGAGCAGGCGGCCGCCGCGGGAGCGGATCCTGAGGCGGAACTGCGGATGCTGGCCGTGCACGGGCTGTTGCATCTGCTGGGACATGACCATCACGATCCAGAGGAAGCAGAACAGATGACCCGAGCGACCCGGTGGCTGTTGGCGAGGGATGCGGCCCGCCGCGGGCAAGCGGCGCCCTCAGTGCCAGCATTGCAGCCGAGCGCGTGAGCGACCACCCGTGGCTGGTCATAGGGCTGGGGAATCCCGAGCCCGCCCACGCCGGCCAGCGTCACAACGTCGGCTTTGACGTCATCCGGGTTTTGGCCAGCCGGATGGGGATCAAGCTCGGCCGCGATCGCGGGCCGGCCTTTGTGGCCCGCGCCCGCTGGCAGGGCAACGACCTCTGGCTGGCCGAACCCAGAACCTACATGAACGAGTCCGGGATCGCGGGCGCTCACCTGACTCGGACCTTGGGGGTGGGATTGGACCGGGTTCTGGTCGTCTATGACGATCTGGACCTGCCGGTGGGTAGGCTTAGGGTGCGGGCGTCCGGAAGCCCCGGCGGCCACAACGGCATTCGTTCCCTGCAGACCCATTGGCGCTCCAAGGATTTCGCCCGGGTTCGGGTGGGGATCGGGCGGCCACCGGCTGGAGTCGATGCCATCGACTATGTCCTGGGCCGGCCGCAGGGCGCGGAGCGCGAACTCTTGGAGGACGCGGTCAACCGGGCCGCGGAGGCGGTTCTGACGGTGGTGGACAGGGGCGTGGAGGAGGCCATGAGCGAGTTCAATCGGGCAGATCGGCCGCTGCCTCCCGCCACCCCGGTGGCCGATGGCTGAGCGCGCCGACGCGAGCCGCGCGCGTCCCGAGACCTTGCTCCAGCGGCTGGGAGACCTGCCGATCGGGGCCGCTCTCAGGGCTTGGGACAGAGGTGGAGTCCCAAGGGCGCAGATCGGGGGAGTCAGCCATGCTGGAACCGCCCTCCTGGGCATGCTCACCCAGCACCTGCTGGGGCGGCCCGTCTGCCTGATCGTCGCGGAGCCGGAGGCCGTATTCGAGGAGATCGACACCTGGTCGGGGGACACCTTGTCGACCAGCCTGTTCCCCGCCTCCGACACCTTGCCCTTCGACCGGGTGGCGCCCTCCGCCGCCGTGACGAGGCATCGCCTGGAGACCCTGCGAGTTCTGCGTGGGGAAGCCCCGGCGCTGGTGGTCACCTCCGCCGAGGCGGTGCTGCGGCCAACGCTGTCGCGCCAGTGGATGGGCAGCTGGCTGAGTGAACTGAGGCCGGGATCGGACATCCCCCTGCGCCAGCTGGCCGAGTTGCTGCTCGCCTCCGGATATCGGCAGGAGCCGATCGCCGCCCAGGCTGGCGACTTCGCCCGCCGGGGAGGGATCCTGGACTGCTTTCCCCTGGACAACCGGCCCTGGAGGGCAGAGTGGGAGGGGGAGAAGATCGCCGGCCTGTGGCGCCTCGATCCCGAGACCCAGGGGTCGCGGGCGAAGTTGGATCGGGTGGCGCTGATGCCTGCGCGCGAATTCGCCCTTGATCTACAGTCGCTCGAGTTCGCGGCCGGCACCATCCGAGGCTGGCGGCTGGAGGCGCTCCGCCAGGACGTGCGCGAACGGTGGGAGGCGGATCTCGATCTCATCGCCTCCGGTGGCCTGCCCGACCCAGTGGATGCGCTCGGACCACTGCTGGTCGAGCGGGCCGAGACGCTGTTCGCCCATCTCCCGCCGGAGACCATCTTCCTGACCGAGGACTGGGCTCGCCTTAAGCGCCAGGCCGAGGGGTGGGTCGAAGAGGTGGAGCAGATCCGCGTGGCCGAGGTGGATCGGGGCGAGCTGCCTCGGGAGATCCCGTCCGGCGTGGTCCCGCTCCAGGACCTCCGGAGGCGGCTGGAGTCCTCAGCATGGCTGGATCTGCGCCGGGAGGTGGGCGACGGCTGGTTGCTGGACGATGTCGGGATCTCGGCGGCGCCGACCTTCGCTGGTGACATGGATGAGTTCACTCGGTGGGCCAGAGAGCGCCTCGGCTCCGGCGCTTCGGTGGTGGCCCTCAGCCTGCAGGAGCAGCGCCTTGGCGAGCTGGCCGACGAACGGGGGGTGGTCCCGATCTCAGCCGAGCGGTTCTCCGCCGGCGACACCCCGATCCCCTCCGGGGCACTGTTGATAGGCCCAGGCGACCTGCGCACCGGGATAGCCTTGGACGCCGCGGGGGTCACGGTCCTGGCCGACGCGGACCTGTTCGGCGCGCAGAAGCGGCGGATCTCGGCGCTGCTGCGCTCGACTCACCGCGCCGAATCCAGTTCCTCCGGACGGCTGCGGCATGCCTCGGGGGGACCCAGCGACCTCTCAGCGTTTCGTCTGAAGCTGGAGCCTGGGGATGTGGTGGTCCACCGGGACCACGGTCTGGGCCGCTTCGTCGGGATGCGCCGGGTGAGCGATGGCGAGGGCGAGCGCGAGTACATGCAGCTTGAGTACGCGGAGGGCAGCAAGCTGTACGTGCCCGCCGAGCACCTCGATCGCGTGGAGCGCTACGTGGGGGGAGCCGACTCCCAGCCGGCGCTCTCGAAACTGGGGTCGGGCGACTGGGAACGCACCCGGAGGTCGGTGCGGCGGCGGATCGACGAGATCGCCGAGGACCTGGTGCGGCTCTATGCCCAGCGCCAGCAGGCTCTGGGCCACGCGTTCCCCGGCGACTCGCACTGGCAGCAGGAGCTGGAAGCCTCCTTCCCGTACCAGGAGACCAGGGATCAGCTGATGGTCCTGGATGACATCAAGCGGGACATGGAGTCAGACCGGCCCATGGATCGGCTGCTGTGCGGGGACGTGGGCTTCGGCAAGACCGAGATCGCGCTGCGGGCCGCCTTCAAGGCGGTCGAGGGTGGGTTGCAGGTGGCCGTGCTGGTGCCCACGACGGTCCTGGCCCAGCAGCACTTTCTCACCTTCCAGGACCGGTTGCGGGCGTTCCCGGTCAGGGTCGAGCAGCTGTCGCGGCTGCGCAGCCCCGACGAGGCCAAGGCGGTGATGGCGGAGCTGGCGGCCGGTACGGTGGACATCGTGATCGGCACCCACCGGCTGCTGCAGCGGGACGTCAAATTCAAGCGCCTCGGACTGGTGGTCCTCGATGAGGAGCAGCGGTTCGGGGTACGCCAGAAGGAGCGCCTCAAGCAGCTGCGCACCTCGGTGGACATCCTCTCGCTCTCGGCCACCCCGATCCCCAGAACCCTGCACATGGCGCTGGCCGGCATCCGCGATCTCTCCGTCATCCGGACCCCGCCTGAGGGCCGCCTGCCGATCCGTACCTATGTGACCGCCAAGGAGGACTCGCTGATCCAGGATGTCATCCGCCGGGAGCTGTCCCGCCGGGGCCAGGTGTACTACGTCCACAACCGGGTCCACAGCATGCTGAAGGAAATGGACCTGCTGCGCCGGTTAGTCCCGGAGGCGAGGCTGGCCATGGCCCATGGGCAGATGGACGAGCGGGAGCTGGCCAGGGTGATGGTGGAGTTCGCCAACGGCGAGGTCGATGTGCTCTGCTGCACCACCATCATCGAGAACGGGCTCGACATCCCCAACGCCAACACCCTGATCGTCGACGACGCTTCCCGCCTCGGCCTGGCCCAGCTCTACCAGCTGCGCGGCCGGGTCGGACGGTCCGGCCAGCGAGCCTACGCCTACTTCCTGTACGACCCGAGCCGGTCCCTGACCGAGCAGGCGGACAAGCGCCTGGATGTGGTGGCGGACCTTCAGGACCTGGGCTCCGGCTTCGCGCTGGCGCTCAAGGACCTCGAGATTCGGGGCGCGGGCAACGTTCTGGGCGAGGCTCAGCACGGCGACATCGCCGCTGTGGGTATGGAGATGTACAACCATCTGCTGCGCCAGGCCGTGCTCGAGGTGCAGGGGCAGCAGCTGGTGGAGTCGCCCGCCCAGGTCGCCATCTCCCTGCCGCTGCGAAGTCTGCTCCCCACTGGTTACATCCCGGACGAGCGGCTCCGTCTGCGGGTCTACCAGCAGTTGGCGGCGGCGACGAGTGAGGCGGAGCTGGATGAGACCGCGCGCAATCTCCGTCAGCGCTTCGGGCCCCGGCCTCCCGAGGTGGAGAATCTCCTGATCGGCCTTAGGGTCAGGCTGCTGGCGGCTGAGGCCGGCGCGGTGGCGGTCGAGAGTGACGGACACCTCCTCACGGTTCGCTTCGAGCCCGGGCACGGTCTGCCGCTGTCCGAGCTGGCGGCAGGGTTGCCCAAGGTGGTTTCGGCGGGCGCGAACCGGTTGCGGTTCGACACCCGGGCCGCGGGCTCCAGCTGGCCGGATCTGCTGGTCGGGCTGCTGCGCCGACTCGGAGTGGCGCGCCACGCCTCCACCCGCGCGCCGGTGGAGGTGGCGTGAGCGCACGGGGGGCGGACGAGGTCGCCGAGCTGTTCCGGGTGATGGCGCAGCTGCGCGCCCCCACAGGCTGTCCGTGGGATCGGCAGCAGACCCACCGCAGCCTTCTGCCCTACCTGCTGGAGGAGACGTACGAGCTGATCGAGGCGGTGGAGTGCGGAGAGGACGCAGAGATCGCCGAGGAGCTGGGTGACCTGCTGGTGGAGGTGGCCATGCACACCGCGATAGCCGAAGATCGCGGCGCGTTCGGGATCGAGGATGTGGCCGCCGGCGCCACCAGGAAGATGGTCGCCCGGCACCCCCATGTCTTCGGCGACGCCAAAGCCGACAGCCACGAGCAGCTGCTGGCCAACTGGGACTCGGCCAAGCGCAGCGAGAAGCCGGAGCGGATGTCGGCGCTCGACGGCATCCCGAAGGCGCTGCCGGCGCTGGCTTTGGCCGCCTCGGTGCAGCGCCGGGCGGCGCGGGGCCGGGTTCCCCGGGGGCAGGACGCCGACCTCCTCGATCAGGCGGCGAAGCTCCTGCGCGAGCTGGACGCCGCCGATGCCCAGGGCGCCGAGCGCCTGGTGGGGCAGCTCCTCTTCCTGGTGGTGGAGCTTGCCAGCGAGCGGGGAGTCGACTCGGAAGGTGCCCTGCGCCGGGCCACGCGCAAATGGAGCTCCGAATACCGTAGCCGGGAACGACTGGAGCCAGGCGGCGCGCGGTAGCGGTTCGGGCGCAATCCCCACAGGGGTGCTCGAGCGGGATATACTGCACCGAAATCACTGGCCCCGATGGCCGGTCGCAGTCCCGATCCAGCTCTCACCCCACGTCCAAGCAGATTCCCGCCACCAGCGACCTTGACGACTGGAGCGCCCTCCGGGAACTCCGGATCCGTTGGATTCTGTTTCGGCGAGCGCATAACCCGGAGCCGTGGCATCTGCTGGTCCTGGGCGCGGCGTTGCTGGCGTGCTGGATCGCGGTGGCCGCATATTCCAGCTATCGCAGCGATCAGGCACTGCGGGCGCAGCTGACCCAGCTGGGGGCTCAGACCAGCTCGCTGGCCGGACAGGTGCAGGCGCAGCGTCGCGAGGTCGCCTACGCGGGGACTCCCGCCTGGCAGGCCGAGCTTGCCCGCGCCGACGGACTGGGGGCACAGGGCGAGCAGACCTACGTGATCGAGACGCCGGCGCAGGCTGCGGGCCCTGGGCCTGTGGAGCAGGCCGCGGCGCAGCTCGGCAGCGCGGTGAACCAGATCTCCCAGGGGGTGGCGGAGCTCGGCTGACGTCACGGGCGCGGTCGCCCACGTAGCCCTGGCCTGCGTTGTAACGTTCACCCCTGCGTGCGACCTTCCAAGGCCATCGGGCCCCTCGCCATCCTGGTAGCGCTGCTGGTCAGCAGCTGCGGAGCCGCTGCCGGTCATGCGGGATCGAGTTCGACCTCCGCCGCAGCCGGACATTCAAACGCCCCCCCTTACCCGGGCGGCACCGTCAGCGGCTTCCAGGCGGTGGACCTCACCTGGAGCAGCACCGAGCAGGGATGGGCCCTGGGGACCGCGGCCGGCTGTGCCGGACAGCGCTGTGCCACAGTTCTGGAGACCACCGACGGAGGCCGGAGCTGGACGACCGTGGCCGATCTGCATGACTGCTTGCTGGAGGCGGCGCCGGTGGGATGCCCGGCCGGAGTCCCCCAGGTGAGCCAGCTCCGCTTTGCGACCCCCGACATCGGCTATGCCTACGCGTCCGACGGTGGACCTTTCTCCATGACCACGAACGGCGGGCTGTCGTGGCATGTCCAGCCCGGACGCGAGGCCAGCGCCATCAAGGTCGCCTACGGGACGGCGGTCAGGGTGAGCTTCTCCCGCTCTGGATGTCCCGGACCCTGCGACTGGTCGATTGACGAGGCGCCTTTGGGTCAGACCACCTGGCAGACGCTGTACACGCCTCCCCGAGGTTTCAACCATGGGCAGGTGGACCTGTTGCGGCAGGGGCCCCGGGACATCTACGCCGCCTTCCTGGGCAACCTCGCCGGCGGTGCGGCCGGGGGCCAGGCAGCGCAGCTGGTGGTCTCCTCGGACGCGGGAACCTCCTGGACGGCGCTTCCGGACCCCTGCGCGGCTGACCACCCGGGCTACGGGACACGTGCCCTGGCAGCCGCCCCCGGGGGGGTGCTGATCGCGCTCTGTGAGGATGCGGCCGGATCCCGGGCGGGGGTGGCGGTCTCCACCGATGCGGGCAGGAGCTTCGGGGGAATTGAGTTCCTACCGAAGCCGCGGTCAGGCATGTACACCGAGATAGCTGCCGCCAGCTCGCACCTGCTGCTGGTCGCGGTGCCCGGGACGGAGCTGGTCCAATCCACCGACGGTGGCCACCACTGGGTGGTGGTGGTGCGGCTGAGGACGCAGCCTTCGCCCTCGACCCCGACCTCGACCTTCCTAGGCTTCGAAAGCCCGACGGTGGGACGCTGGATTGGGCCGCCGGACACCCTGTGGACCACGACCGACGCCGGCCTGACCTGGACTTCCCGTCGCTTCTGACCCCGCCACCCGGCTGGTTATGACTCTCGTCTCCATGTCCCCGGATCATCCCAGCGGAGCACTCGCCACCCAGGTCGCGGCGACCACGACCCGGCCGAGCGGATGCTCCCGGCAGACCGGGGCGCGGTGCCAGCCCCTGGTCTCCCGGCAAGGGCGCCGGGTGGGGGCTGCCACGGAACCAGCCAGCGGCCACTCAGAGCGCACCTGAGGCGTAGGACGCGGTGGCGGTACCTGGATTCGAACCAGGGACAACTCGGTTATGAGCCGAGCGCTCTAACCCCTGAGCTATACCGCCTGATGCCCGCGGCGCTCAGTCGGGGAGCGTTGCGGCGCCAAGATTCGAACTTGGGACCTTCGGGTTATGAGCCCGACGAGCTGCCACTGCTCCACGCCGCTCAGGGATTGTAACCGAAGCCGCCGCGGTCGTCAAAGGTGAGCGTGCCCCGGTCTTTGGTGTGGCCGCTCAGGATGCGGCGAAGGCCACCACCACCCTCCCAGCCGCGATCTCGTTGGGGAGCCCCGAGGCCGGGGCGGATAGAATCTGAGCGATGCCCGGACAACGCCGCGCGGTGGCCTATGTGGTGATCTTTGCCGCCATCCTTGCGATCGCCCTGATCGCCTGGCATATGGCGCCCGGACCAACCATCCCCACCGCTCCGACCGGAACCCTCCAGCAGGCGCTGCAGAACTACCAGCTCCAGCAGGAGGGTAAGCCAGTTCCCGCGGGGGCGGTCATAATCAGCTCTGACCCGCACCACCGGGCGGAGGTGCAGAACCAGAGCTCTCCGGTGGATTGGTGGACCACCACCGGCAAGGAGTACCAGACAGTCCTGGATGGGACCGGCACCGAGACCTTCTTCGCCAAGTACGGCTTCACCAATTGGACCGAACAGAATGCCAACAACAACGTGTTCCTGATCGACTTCTTGCCCCAGATCGTGCTGGTCTTGGTGATCCTGGGCTTCCTGTGGTTCATGCTCAGGCAGAGCCAGAGCGGCAACAGCCAGGCGATGTCGTTCGGACGCAGCCGCGCCCGGATGGTTGCCGGCGACAAGCCCCAGGTCACCTTCGGCGACGTCGCCGGGGTGGACGAGGCCAAGCAGGAGCTCGGCGAGATCGTGGAGTTCCTCAAGTACCCAGACCGCTTCACCTCCCTGGGGGCGCGCATCCCCAAGGGCGTTCTCATGGTCGGCCCTCCGGGGGCGGGCAAGACCCTGCTCAGCAAGGCGGTGGCCGGGGAGGCCGGGGTGCCGTTCTTCAGCATCTCGGGTTCGGAGTTCGTCGAGATGTTCGTCGGGGTGGGGGCGTCGCGGGTGCGCGATCTGTTCGACCAGGCCAAGAAGAACAGCCCCTGCATCGTCTTCGTCGATGAGATCGATGCCGTGGGCCGCCAGCGCGGGGCCGGCCTTGGCGGTGGTCATGACGAGCGTGAACAGACCCTGAACCAGCTCCTGGTGGAGATGGACGGCTTCGAAACCAACACCCACGTGATCGTCATCGCGGCCACCAACCGCCCCGACGTGCTGGACCCGGCGCTGCTGCGCCCGGGCCGCTTCGACCGCCATGTGACCCTGGACCGCCCGGACATCCGCGGTCGGGAGGCGATCCTGAAGGTGCACGCCCGCAACAAGCCGCTCGACACCGAGGTTGACCTCAACACCCTGGCCAAGCAGACGGTGGGCTTCAGCGGGGCCGACCTGGCCAACCTGATCAACGAGGCGGCCATCCTCTCCGCCCGGCAGAACCGCAAGGTCATCGGGATGAAGGAGCTGGAGGAGGCGATCGCCCGGGTGATCGCGGGGCCGGAGCGAAAGTCCCGCCGGATCTCCGACGAGGAGAAGCTGGTGATCGCCTACCACGAGATGGGGCACGCGCTGGTCATGCGCAGCCTGCCGCACTGCGACCCCCCCTACAAGATCAGCATCGTCAGCCGCGGGATGGCCCTGGGCTGGACCATGCAGTTGCCGGAGCACGACAAGGTCCTGGTCAGCAAGTCGGAGTTGACCGACCAGCTGGCGGGAATTCTCGGGGGCCGGGTGGCGGAGGAGATCCTCCTCGGGGACGCCAACATCACCACCGGCGCCTCTGATGACATCGGCAAGGCGACCAAGTTGGCGCGGCGCATGGTGACGGAGTGGGGGATGAGCGAGAAGCTGGGTCCCTTGGCGTTCGGGACCAAGGAGGAGCTGGTGTTCCTGGGCCGGGATCTCGGGGAGCAGCGCAACTACTCCGAGGAGGTGGCCGGGGAGATCGACCAGGAGGTGCACTCCCTCGTCGACAACGCCTACCTCACCGCCAAGAAGGTGCTAACGCTGCGGCGGGGAACGCTGCAGGCGTTGGCCGATCACCTGATCGAGGTGGAATCCATGGACCGCGCCGAGATGGACGAGCTGATCCAGCAGGTGGAGGAGGGGACCCCGCAGGCAGCCGGCCTGTAGCGGGCAGCGGGGCCGGCTCCAGCCCGTGGCCGGTCCGACTGCACATGGGGGTGACGGCGCCGCTGCCGTCGATGCCATTGTTGGTCAGACCGTCACACCGGTGGCGGCTCACCCGAATCCCGCGTCACCCGCGCGGGGGAATGGAGAAGCCCGCCCGCCTCACCTCGGAGGGCTGCTGCTGACGGCGGACGATGTAGCGCAAGCCCTGCGGGGTCGACAGTGCCTGCAGGAGGTCGAATCCCTCCTCCTGGGACAGCCGATTGACCTCTTCGAGGCTCTCCACCTCCCGGTACTCGTAGACGTCGCGGGGCGGGTTTGATGCCATGGGGTGGACTCCTGTGGGACCAGACGGTGGGTGCGGCCGGGCCGCTGACGTCCAGTTTGGCAGCAACCAGGAGGGCCGGGCACGCACCAAGGCTGCCGCGGTAAGCTGGCGGAGCAGCAGCGAGAGGTGCGGCGGGATCTCGCATCCCGCACTGATATACTCTCGCCCGCACCAGAGCGCCTTGTGTCGGCGCCACGTTTCCAAGATCGGAGGATCCATTAGCCCGTTGGCCGAGCTCGCCACCGACACCGCCATCGAGGAGCAGACGACGTTCAGCTCCATGGAGGAGTACCTCCGCATCAGCGCGGACTCGATCCGCACCCTGACCTACGGCGACATCGTTGACGGCACGGTCGTGCGCGTCGACCCGGACGAGGTTCTGGTTGACATCGGAGCCAAGTCCGAGGGTGTCATCTCCAACCGGGAGTTGACCGGACGCGCGGAGGAGCCGGTGATCCTCAACCCCGGCGACCGCATCAAGGTCTACGTACTGCAGTCCGAGAACGAGGACGGGAACGTGGTGCTCAGCCTCCGCCGCGCTCGTGCGGAGGGTATCTGGGCCAAGGCCGCGGAGAAGGAGAGCACCGGCGAGGGGGTCGAGGCCGAGGTCAAGGAGCAGAACAAGGGCGGCCTGATCGTGAACATCATGGGCCTCAGGGGCTTTCTGCCCAGCTCCCAGGTGGCGCGGACTCATTCCGGCAACCTCTTGGACTTGGTGGGCGAGCGGATCATGGTCAAGATCCTGGAGGTCAACCGCAAGCGCAACCGGCTGATCGTCAGCCAGCGGGCGGCTCAGGACGAGGACCGTGCCCGCCAGCGCGAGGAGCTGTTCGAGCGCCTCTCCGTGGGCGATGTCATCACCGGCCGGGTGAGTGGCCTGACCTCGTATGGGGCCTTCATCAACCTGGGCGGCGCCGACGGTCTGATCCACATCAGCGAGCTGAGTTGGGACCGTGTCAGCAACGTGTCGGACATGCTGGCGGTCGGCGACGAGGTCACCGTCAAGGTGATCAAGCTGGACCCCGAGCTATCGCGGATATCCCTGTCATTGCGGCAGATGAGCGAGGATCCCTGGGACAGCATCGAGGCCCGCTTCCCTCCGGGAACCATCATCGAGGGGCAGGTCACCAAGACCAAGAAGTACGGCGCCTTCCTGCAGATCGCCGATGGGGTGGAGGGGCTGCTGCACATCAGTGAACTCTCCTGGGAGCATGTCGAGCGGACCGAGGACGTGCTGAGGGTGGGGGACAACATCCGGGTCGTGGTCCTCCAGGCCGATCGCGGTCGGCGGCGCATCTCGCTCTCCTACCGCCAGCTGCTGCCCCGCCCAGACCACCTGCCGGCCGACGATGACCAGGCAGAGTCGTCCTACTCGGCGGCTGCCGACTACGAGCCTGACGAGGTCGAGGACCGGACGGCGGCCGAGGAGCCCGGGGTGGAAGTTTCCCCGGCGGTGACTGAGGAGTCGCGCGAGGCTCCGGTCGAGGCAGGGCCAACCGCCGAGCCCGAGGCAGAGGCAGGGGAAGTAGCCGAATCACCGGAAGCGCCTGTGGCTGAGACTGACCCGGATGCGGAGGCAGCGGTCTCAGAGACGAATGCCGAGGGTGAGCCCCCCGTCGAATAGCCGGGCCGGGCGGCGGTAGCTGACCGCCGCGGTCAGCCGCCCGTCCGGAGTTCTGGTGGCAATCTCGCTGGGCGGGGCGGGGGCCGGGTTTGGTGTCATGATGGACGGTGTCCCAGGCTTGCCGGAGGCGCCATGTATCCCCTTGAGCGATTCACCGGCCGGGCCAGGAGGGCACTGGCCCTGGCCCGTGACGAGGCCGAGAAGTCGCATCACTCCTATATCGGGACCGAGCACCTGCTGCTAGGGCTGCTGCGTGAGGGTGACGGGCTGGCGGCCAAGGTGCTGGGCAACCTCGGCTTGGAGATCGACAAGGTACGGACCACGATCGAGTCGGCCCTGGGGCGCAACGAGCGAGTCATCGTGCAGCAGATCATCCCCACCTCCCGGGTCAAGAAGGTGATCGAGATCGCCTTCGAAGAGTCCGAGCGGATGAACAAGACCTACGTGGGTACCGAGCACCTTCTGCTCGGGCTGATACTCGAGCGACAGGGATTGGCCGCCCACGTGCTTGAGGAGCTGGGGGCAACCCTGGAACGGGTGCGACTGGAGATCGCCAGCATCGGTGGCGACCGCCTGGCAGTTGGCTTGGACGAGGCGGATCTTGGTCAGGACCCCTGGGATCTGCGGCAGAGGCTGCATGACCAGCTGCATCGGGCGGGCGGGCGCAGCCGGGCGGAGCCGATGCCCACCGGAGTCGCCTATTCCTCGCTCATGGCCGCCCTGCTTCCGCCCAGGGTGGGAGCGGCAGCCCGCAGCGCTCTGGCGCTGGCCGAGGAGGAGGCGACCAGGCAGCGCGCGCCTCGGGTCGGGACCGACCATCTCCTCTTCGGCCTGCTCCGTCAGGCTGAGGGGGGAGCGGCCCACGTTCTGGCAGGACTGGGGATAGACCTCAGCCGGGCTCGGGCAGGGCTCCCGGTCGCGCCTGACCGCGATGGCCCGGACCGAGACGGCGGTTCCCTGGAACCAGATGAAGAGCTACTCAGCGCCCTGACCATGGCTCGCCTCAGGGCTGGTGCCGAAGCGCGCTGGCTGGAGACCGGTGACCTCCTGGTGGCCATCTCCCGACCCAGTTCGGGGCGCGCAGCCGAGATCCTGCGGCGGCTGGGTGTGGTCCACCTCCAGCTGGAGGAGCAGGTGGCGCTGGTGCTGGGAGATGAGCCGACGGGCTGATCCAGGCGGCTGCCGACTTCAGACGCCCGCCAAGCATGAGCCTGGCGATGATCGTGGGAACGAGCCAGCGAGGGGCCCCGGGGGTTCGCCCCCTCGGGATTGGGCATAATGCGAGAGTGATCAGAGTCCAAATGAGCCCGAGACCCGTCCCATCACAGGTCCTCCAGCACCGGCTGGTGGACGTTGCCCCCCCAGGGGTCGAGGAGATGACGCTTGTATCCCTTTGAGCGATTCACCGAGAAGGCCAAGAAGGTCCTGACCCTGGCCCAAGACGAGGCCGAGAAGTCCCATCACTCCTACATCGGCACCGAGCACCTGCTGCTGGGGTTGCTGCGTGAGGGCGACGGCCTGGCGGCCAAGGTGCTGGGCAACCTCGGCGTGGAGATCGACAAGGTCCGGACCACGATCGAGTCGGTCTTGGGGCGCAACGAGCGGATCATCGTGCAGCAGATCATCCCCACCTCCCGGGTCAAGAAGGTGATCGAGATCGCCTTCGAAGAGGCCAAGCGGATGAACAACACCTACGTGGGCACGGAACACCTCCTGCTCGGTCTTCTGATCGAGGGGGAGGGGATCGCCGCCCACGTGCTCGAGGATCTCGGGGCAACCCTGGAGAAGGTGCGCCAGGAGCTGGACTCCCAGCTGCGCGACCAGGGCCTGGAGGACGAGCCTCGCTCCGAGCACAAGAAGACCACCAAGACGCCCCTGCTCGATCAGTTCTGCCGCGACCTCACCGAGCTCGCCGAGAAGGATCAGCTCGACCCGGTGATTGGCCGGGAGAAGGAGATCGAGCGCGTGGTGCAGATCCTCTCCCGCCGCACCAAGAACAACCCCGCCCTGATCGGTGAGCCTGGGGTCGGCAAGACCGCCATCGCCGAGGGGCTCGCCCAGGCGATAGTGCACAAGGAGATCCCCGACTCCCTGGCCAACAAGCGGGTGCTCACCCTCGACATGGGGGCGCTGGTGGCCGGGACGAAGTACCGTGGCGAGTTCGAGGAGCGACTCAAGAAGATCCTCGATGAGATCCGCTCATCGAAGGAGGTCGTGCTCTTCATCGACGAGCTGCACACCCTGGTGGGCGCGGGCGCCGCCGAGGGGGCCATCGACGCCGCCAACATCCTCAAGCCGGCCCTGGCTCGCGGTGAGATCCAGTGCATCGGCGCCACCACCTTGAACGAGTACCGCAAGTACATCGAGAAGGATGCGGCGCTGGAGCGTCGCTTCCAGCCCGTCTACGTCGACGAGCCGAAGCTGGAGGAGACGGTGGAGATCCTCTCGGGGGTGAAGTCTCTCTACGAACAACACCACCGGGTCACCATCACCAATGACGCCCTGCAGGCGGCGGCGGAGCTCTCCGGGCGCTACGTCAGCGATCGCTCGTGGCCTGACAAGGCGATCGACCTCATCGACGAGGCCAGCGCGCGGGTGCGCATGAAGCTCACCACGACCCCGCCGGAGTTGCGCGCCAAGCAGCGCCACATCCGCTCGCTGCAGACGCGGCGGGAGGAGGCGGCTGAGGGTCATGACCTCGACGCCGCTGGCAAGATCGACGTCGAACTGAAGCAGTTGAAGCAGGAGTACGCCACCGAGGAGGCCGCCTGGCGGGATGAGCTGGGCCAGACCGTGGCCACGGTGACGGAGCACAACATCGCCGACATCGTGTCGTCCTGGACCGGAGTCCCCGTGAGTCGCCTGGTGGAGGCCGAGACCAAGCGGCTGATGGAGATGGAGGCGGAGATCCACCGGCGCCTGGTGGGCCAGGACGAGGCGGTCAAGGTCATCTGCCAGGCGGTTCGGCGGTCCCGGGCGGGGCTGAAGGACCCCAAGCGGCCCATCGGGTCGTTCATCTTCCTAGGTCCGACCGGGGTTGGCAAGACGGAGCTGGCGCGCAGCCTGGCGGCATTCCTTTTCGACAGCGAGGACGCGCTCATCCGCCTGGACATGTCGGAGTTCGCGGAGCGCCACAGCACGGCCCGCTTGGTGGGCTCGCCTCCGGGATATGTCGGCTACGACGAGGGCGGCCAGTTGACCGAGGCGGTGCGCCGCCGTCCCTACAGTGTGGTGCTCTTCGACGAGATCGAAAAGGCCCATCCGGACTTCTTCAACATCCTGCTGCAGATCCTGGAGGATGGCCGGCTGACCGATGCCAAGGGCAAGATCGTCAACTTCGCCAACACCATCGTGATCATGACCAGCAACCTCGGCATCCAGGGAGTCGGCACCAACATCTCAATGGGATTCCAGCCGAGCGTGCCCACCTCCAGCGGTGAGGATAGGGAACACGCTCAGATGCGGGAGCGGATCACCGACGAGCTCAAGAAGTCGTTCCGGCCGGAGTTCCTGAACCGTGTCGATTCGGTGGTGGTGTTCCACCGGCTGCGCCCGCAGGAGACGCGTCAGATAGTGGAGCTGATGCTGACCCGTACCCGCGACCACCTGAAGCGCCAGGGGCTGAGCCTGCTGGTGACGGAGGAGGCCAAGGACAAGCTTGTCGAGATCGGCTTCGACAAGGTGTACGGGGCTAGGCCGCTGCGCCGAGCGATCCAGACCGAGATCGAGGACCCACTCAGCGAGGCTCTGCTGCAGACGCAGTTCTCACTGGGCGACCTGGTGACGATCGACGTTGAGGATGGCAAGATCCGCACCCACGTGGTCCCAGGCCCGCCACCGCCGGACGAGCCCTCCTCCCCTGCCCAGCTCACCTCCGCCGCCGAGCCCGCGGGGGCGGGCGCCAGTGGGCCGGGCGGCGATGGCGGCAACCCCGCCTGAGTCCCCGGAGGAGTCATCCTCCGGCCTCCGGTTGCGCTTCGCCCGGGTAGGGCTGCCCACCGATCCCCGCGCACGTCCCGAGCGCATCGCGAGCCTGGTCGGGATCTGCGTGGGGGCGATTGGAGGCACCCTCTACGGTGCCATCCTGAGTTCGCGGATCCCGCCGCTGGAAACGTGGCAAGGCTCGACCATCAGCGTTGTGGTGGGGCTGGGGCTGGGTTGCGTCGTGGGCTACATCCTCGCCCCCAACCTCACGGTCCGTCCCTACTTCTGGGCCGAGGAGACGCTGGCCACCCTGCCTGCATCGGAACTGATCGGCCTCCTGGGTGGCGTCATCGTCGCCCTGGCGATCGCGGCTCTGGTGGCGCTCATCGCCAGCGGACTCCCCTTCGGCCTTGGCTGGGTGGTGGCGGTCCTGGTGGCGGCCGTCCTGGTGCCTCTCGGCCTGACCGTTGGCCGTCGACGCAGGAAGGACTTCACCATGTTGGGGATCGGCGGGGTGCAGGCAGGCCCGCCCCTCGCCAAGGTGGTGGTGGACACCAGCGCGGTCATCGATGGGAGGCTGCTGGACCTGGCTCGGGCGGGGTTCTGCCTGTACCAGCTCGCCATCCCCCAGTTCGTGCTTGAGGAGCTCCAGGCCGTGGCGGACTCCGGCGACCCCATCCGGCGGGCCCGGGGTCGCCGGGGCATCGCCATGCTGGAGGAGCTGCGAGCCCTCCCGGGGCTGGACCTGCAGTTCCCCACTGTCGACTACCCATCCATGCCCGAGGTCGACGCCCGCCTGGTGCGCCTGGCCAAGGAGGAGGGTGCCTCCCTGCTCACGGTCGACTACAACCTGGACAAGGTCGCCCAGATCGCCGGGGTCGGAGTGCTGAATCTGAACCAGCTGGCGACCGCCATGCGGCCGACTCTGGTCGCCGGTGAGCGCTTGGCAGTCGAGGTGGTGAAAGAGGGCCGTGAGGCTGACCAGGGGGTGGGCTATCTCGAGGACGGGACGATGCTGGTGGTTGAAGGGGGGAGAGACCGGATGGGTGAGAGGGTCCCGGTCGTGGTCCGCAGTGTCATCCAGACCGCCTCGGGACGCATGGTCTTCGCCCACGTCGAGGGCGCGGAGGCCGAGGAGGCATCGCGGGCGGCCAAGGGCCCCAAGAGCGCTCGGGCGGGCGGCGGCGGCCGTTGACGGCGCCTCTGAAGGAGCCCGGGGTCAGCGCGGTCGTCCCAGCCGCTGGCAGCGGCACGAGGTTTGGGGGGGCAAAGCTCTGGGCGGAGCTCGCGGGGCAGCCGGTGCTGGCCTGGGTTCTCCGCGCCCTTGGGGACCCCAGCGCGGGCGTCACCGAGCTGGTGGTCGTGGCCGATCCCATGGACCACCGGCGAATCATCGAGTTGAGCTCGGAGCTCGCTCCGCGGCTCGGGTGCTCCTGTGTGCGGGGCGGCGCCCGGCGCCAGGATTCGGTTCGCAATGGGCTGGAGTTGACCACCCAGGAGTGGGTGGTGGTCCACGATGGGGCACGCCCAGCGGTCACCCCCGAATTGGTCGCCCGGGTGGTGGCCGCGGCCCAGCGGGTCGGTGCTGCCACCGCCTATGTTCCGGTCGTGGACTCGACGGCCCGGCTCGTCGGCGCGCGGGTCGAGGCCTTTCTGCCCCGGGGCGAACTCGGCGCGATCCAGACTCCCCAGGCCTTTCGCCGGGAGCTGCTGCTGCGCGCGCATCGGCAGGCCATGACGACCGGGCTGGAGGCGGATGACGATGCCGCCCTGGTCCTGGCGCTGGCGGAGCCGGTCGCAGCCGTGCCCGGGGACCCCAGCAACCTCAAGGTGACCAGGACTCAGGACATCTCCGCCCTGCGCACCTGGCTCAGCGCTCAGGAGGGCACCCGGCCTTGAGTGGCCGCGCCTGCCCCGGGGTCGGGCTGGGGTTCGACGTGCATCGCTTCGGGGGTCGCGGCCCGCTGGTGCTGGGCGGCGTCGAGGTGCCCCACCGCGAGGGGCTGCTCGGCCACTCTGACGCCGACGTCCTGTGCCACGCGGTCGCGGACGCCATCCTCGGGGCGGCGGCGCTGGGAGACCTCGGCGAGCACTTTCCCAGCTCCGACCAGAGGTGGCGAGGGGTGTCGTCGCTGCATCTGCTGGAGCTGGTTCTGGAGCTGATGGCCCCTTGGCGGCTGCAGGTGCGCGGGGTTGACTCCACCCTCATAGCCGAGGCGCCGCGCCTGCAGCCCTACCGGCAGCAGATGGCGAGGACGATGGGAGAGGCTCTGGGGCTCGTCGCGGGGGCCTGCTCGGTCAAGATCAAGTCCACTGACGGCCTGGGATCCACCGGCCGGGGGGAGGGGATCGCCGCCCTGGCGATCGCCACCGTGGGGTGAGGTCACCCGGCCAATAACATGGAGAGCGTGTCACTCAAGCTCTTCAACACGATGACCGGAGCAATCGAGGTGATCGAGCCCCTCCATCCCGGCCGGATTGGCATGTACACCTGCGGCCCGACGGTCCACGATCAGGCGCACATCGGCAATCTGCGCACCTACCTGGCCGAGGATCTGCTGCGTCGGCAGCTGGAGGCGCGTGATCTCACGGTCACCCAGGTGATGAACATAACCGACGTGGATGACAAGATCATCGCCAAGGCCACGGCCGCGGGCACCGGACTCCAGGAGTTCACGGCCCCCTACGTGGAGGCCTTCTTCCGCGATCTCGAGCGGCTCAACATCGAGCCCGCCAGCGCCTATCCCCGGGCGACTGAGTACATCGGGCCCATGATCGAGCTGGTCAAAGTGCTCCTGGAAACCGGCCACGCCTATCGGAGCGATGGCTCCGTTTACTTCAGGATCTCCTCCTTTCCCGCCTACGGGAGGCTCTCTCACCTTGACACCACCGGGCTCAAGGCGGGTGCCAGCGGTCGCATTGACAGTGACGAGTACGAGGCCAAGGAGGTCGTCCGCGACTTCGTGCTCTGGAAGGCCGGCCATCAGGGGGACCTGGCCGCGTGGGACTCCCCGTTCGGCTGGGGTCGCCCGGGTTGGCACCTCGAGTGCTCGGCCATGTCGATGGACAAGCTGGGGGAGTCGTTCGATATCCACTGCGGGGGAGTGGACAACAAATTCCCCCACCACGAGAACGAGATCGCACAGTCGGAGGCGGCCACCGGGAAACCGTTCGTGAAGTACTGGTTCCACCCCGAGCACCTCCTGATCGCTGGTGGCAAGATGGCCAAGTCGCAGGGCAACTTCGTCACCCTCTCTACCCTGATGGAGCGTGGTCACGATCCGCTGGCAGTGCGTTTTCTGCTGCTGACGGGGGCGCACTACCGCCACAAGCTGCAGTTCAAGGAGGAGCTGCTGGCGGACGCCGAGCGGGATGTCGAGCGGCTGTCGGCATTTTGGAAGCGCTGCGCGGACGAGGCCGACGGGCTGGCCGAGATGGACGAGGGCGGCGACCCCCTGGAGGTGGCGGCGCACCGGGCGGCTCAGCTTTTCGAGGAGGCGCTGGACGACGATCTCAATCTTCCCGATGGAATAGCGGCCGTCTTCGACTTGCTTCGGGAGGGCAACCGGTTGCTGGACCAGGGGCGGGCCGGCCGCAGGGGTGCGGCCGCCGCTCTGGCCACTCTGCGTCAGGTCGACACCAGGCTGGGGCTGATCGAGCGCCGCGCGGCCGTCGAGGATGCGCTCCAGCCGACCGAGCTGGAGCTTATGCAACGCCGGGAACAGGCTCGCCGAGATCGTGACTACGCCTCCTCGGATCGGCTGCGGGACGAGCTCCTGGCGATGGGGATCCAGGTCGAGGACACCAAGGACGGGACCCGCTGGCATCGGGCCTGATGCCAGACATCCTGTACGGCCGCAATCCGGTGCGCGAGGCACTGCGAGCAGGCCGGCGCCTGCGCCGGCTGCTGGTGGCGCCCGGTGTGGAGGGCGAGGTCAGGGTCAGTGAGATCCTGGAGTTGTCGTCGGCCCACGGGGTGGCGGTGGAGGCGGCGGACCGCAGCCGGCTCTCCGACATCGCCCACACCGAGCACCACCAGGGGGTGGTCGCATACTTCGACTCCCGCCAGTTGCCGGGGATGGAGTACCTTCGCCGGCTGATCCGCGAGGCCCCGACCGATCGGCCCCCACTGCTCCTGGCTCTCGACGGCCTTCAGGACCCCCAGAACCTGGGGGCCCTGGCGCGCGCGGCGGAATCCTTCAGAGTTGATGCTCTGGTCCTGCCCAAGCACCGGACCGCCCCCGCCTCGGCCGCGGCCGTGAAGGCGAGCGCGGGAGCTCTGGAGCATATCCCGCTGGTCCGCATCGTAAACCTGGCCCAGACCCTGGCCGAGTTGCGGGAGGACAACGTGCTGGTGGTGGGGTTGGACCAGGAGGCGGAGCTGCGCTGTGACCAAGCGGATCTCAACCAGCCGCTCGCGATCGTGGTCGGTTCCGAGGGGGACGGTCTGCGCCAACTAACCAAGCGTCGCTGCGATCTCCTGGTGTCGATCCCAATGGGGGGGCGGGTCGACTCCCTCAATGCGGCGATCGCGGGGTCGATCGCCCTCTATGAGGTGGCCCGCCAGCGTGGCTTTCACTTTCCCAGCGAAGGTCGGTGACCGAAGGTGTCCCGGTGAGGGTGGAAGCCGCCGTGCGCCTCGCCGCTTCGCGGCACGTCTCCCAGCCACACGGTTCTCTCGCCGATTGAACCGATCCTGGGCGGCCCGCCTTTCCCTGATGAGCAAGAGCCTTGCGGCTCATGACATGGAGGACCGGCAGATGCGCAGGATCAAGGTGATGTTGGTGGTCGGGATGGCAGCGGCCTCGGCCTCGGTCGCGGCCCCAGCGATGGCGTCTGCGATGACATTCACGCCACCGCCGGGCTGCACCGGGAGGTGGAACACCATGCAGTCCGCCACGTTCAACCACGCCCCGGGGACAGCTCCGGGATGCTCAGTGGCCGAGGCTCACGCGGCCTGAGCGGACGCCCGGTTGGGGCGGTCAACCAGCGATGGGTTGGCCGCCCCGCCGCCCCGGTCGGGAAGGTCGGAGGAGAAGCCGCATTCTCCGCCTATACTCGGCTGCAGGCGCCGACGTAGCTCAGTGGTAGAGCAGCTGTTTTGTAAACAGCTGGCCGTCAGTTCGAATCTGACCGTCGGCTCCATTTTTTGAGATCAGATTAGGTGCAGAATGGGGAGGCGGCGACTCCTCACCAGGACACCTGATAGCAGGCTTGATAGCAACCAGTGATTGCATCTGAGCCATTCCTGCCTGGGTCGCCTTGCCCCAAGATGCACTTCCGTGATCTCCAGACCGAATATCAGGCTTGCTCGTCGTCGGCCAGAATGGCTTCCATGGCCCTGGTGGCTCCGCCATGCGATGCCGACGATATCCGGGTGTAGCGCTCCAGGGTGATCGAGGTGTCCGAGTGACCCAGAAGGTCGGCCACCTCCTTGGGGTTCACACCCTCAAGGGAGATCAACGTGGCGGCCGAACTGCGCAGGTCTCGAAACTGAATGCGGGGTAGGCCAGTCCGCTCCAAGAATGGGTAGAAGCTCCGCCGCAACATCCCAGGGCCGTCCAGAGGTTGGCCTTGGGCCCCGGTGAAGACCAGATCCTGGTCACGCCACCACTCCTGGGCCTTGGCTCTCGCGGCTTCTTGGGCAGCGTGGTGTCGGGACAGGGCTTCGATGGCCTGGCGGGTAAGTTGTATTTGTCGCCTTGAGTGAGCGCTCTTGGGTTCCTTGATCCGCAACCCCTCGCTGGGTACCCGCTCCAGAGAACCAACCACCGACAGGACTTTCCGCCGCAGGTCGATTTCTCTCCACTTCAGGGCCAGGAGCTCTCCCTGCCTCATGCCGGTTGTCAATGCCAGGATATAGAGACAACCCAGTGGATCGTGGTTGGCAGCACGGACCAGCCGGCGGGCCTGCTCTCGAGTGAGAGCCGGTTCACGGGATGGGGCGCTACGTGGCGGTTTCACCTGCTCGGCAACGTTGCGGCCAACTCGCCCCTCCCGGACAGCCGCCGTGAGAGCGCACTTCAGGACCGTGTGCAGGTGGTGGATCGAGGTGTCTGTCAGGTTCTTGCTCCTGGCCGTGCTGTGGACCTTCTCGATGTGCTCGGGCTTGAGCTTCGAAAGCTCCTGCTTGCCGATTACAGGTATGACATGGCCGATCAGCAAGCCGCGATAGGTCCTATAGGTCTTGCCTTGAACCTGGTGCTCCTTCCGTGCCAACCAACCCTGGAGGTAGCTCTCCACGGTCAGCCTCTCACCAGGGGGAGGGGCACCTTTCTCCTTCTCCTGTAGGAGGGCGAGCAACTTGGTGTGGACCTCGGGCTTGCTGGCGCCGTAGACCACCTTCCGACGAGGTCGACCGTCAGTGCCCGGCCCCCAGGAGACAGCGCCAACCCACCGGCCATCCTTCCGATGCCAGATCGAACCTTCGCCTTGGCCTCTCTTGGTCACCATTCCTTCTCCATGGCTGGGTACCCTACCGCTATCGCCCTTTCCGGGGAGAATGCCTGGTCAGCACTTCGACCCAGCAGGCTCATTGACGATCCTAAAGCCGCACAGCTCAAAGATCAGTCCGATCTTGATGGGCTGGTGAGAAGAGAATCTCCAGGGACTCCGTGGGAACGGGGGAGAGGGACGTCACGGTGCCAGTCCGAGAGACCCTTAAGGACCAGTTCGGACTCGTGACCGCCGCCATCCACTGCGCTGCGGTGCCTGACGAGAGTCTCCGAGAGGTACCTGTGGAGCACAAGCGTTTGGCGGCGTCGCTGTCATGCCCTCGCGGGGTTGAGGACAGGGCCGTCGACCATGGTATCTCCATCTTCCGCGACGGATAGCCGACAGCGACGATCCGTCCGTTGCTTGGAGCCCGGAGTCCGTCGGTCTCTCTGCCACTGAGGGTGGGCCACCGCGTCTGGGTGTTGGGTACCCGCCGGAATCACGATGAGCGCGTCATTCAAGCGCAGGATGGGGCGGGGACAAGGCCAGCCTACGGCCGTCCGAAGGGCTTGAGCTTCACCCAGGCTGCCGAAGCCAGAATCGCCTGTAGGCGCCCTTCGAGCGGGGCCCGGGTGACCCTTTGGTCGTTCGGTCGTGTGGATCCCCGCTCCTGCCGCTGAGCGTCGCCGTGATGCTGAAACAACGTGGCGGGTAACACCCTACTCCAACATCGGCGCCGCCCACTTCCTGGAGCGCCACGGCTCCGAGACCTACAAGCTCCGCCTCATCGCCAACCTGGAGCGCCTCGGCTACGCCGTCAAGCTCGAGCCCGTCGCATGATCCCATTTTCGCCTTAGGCCCCAGACCCAGGCCAGGTTGACCACCGCGGTCGGGAAGATGTCACGGGCACCGGCCCGTCGGCAGAGTGCGGCGGCCGACTCGAAATGCCCGACGGCGCCGGGCCGGTCGTATTGGGCCTCCAGATCTCCCACGTTCATGGTCACCCGTGCCTGATCCCGCAGGGTGCCGTTGGCCGTGATCAGCCGTGCGCCCCACTCCAGGTGCAGCAGCGCCTCCTCGACTCGACCCCGTACCGCCAGGCCCCACCCTTTCGCCTCCGCCCCCCGGGCCACCGCGTGCGGGACCTGGTAGGCCTGGCCCTCGGCAAGCGCCAGCTCAGCCTCCGCATCGGCGGACTCCAACTCGCCGGCCGTGAAGAGAAGGGAGGCGAACTCACCGTGCAGACGGGCGGACTGCTCGTCCGGATCGAGGTCCGCGCGGGCCGCCAGAGCTTGCCGGAGCTCCTCGACCGCTTCGTCGGTCCGCCCCTGGCGGCTAAGCGCCCGGCTTCGAAGTATGGCCAGACTGGTGCCCTCGGGTGAGGTGAGGTCGATCGCCGTAACCGGGCTCGCCGCCTCCTCAAGGGCCGCCTCATAGTCGCCAGCGTCGGCAGCGGCTTCTGCCGCCTGTGCCTGCCAGGTGATCGCGTCGGCACTCTCGGGGGCCAGGCGCCGCGCTCGCTGGTAGCAGCGCTGAGAGGAGGCGGGCGCCCCCACGGCGCGCGCGCGGGCACCGGCCCGGGCGAACGCCTCGGCCGCCGACGACCGTAGCGAGGTGGCCTCGTCGCCGGCCCCCGTGGACTCGAGCGCGGCCTCTAGGTGCATGGCCACCGCCTCGGCCACCTCGAGGCCCGAGTCCGGAAGCGCGCTCTGCAGATAGCCGGCAGCCTCCAGGTGGGCGGCCCGACGCTCCGCCCGGCCCAGCCGGTCGTAGGCGGCTGACCGCAGCAGCCCCTGCGTGAAGACGAACTGGCCGCGGTCGGCGGCCAGGGCGTCGGTCCGGACCGCCAGCACCTCCGCGCGGCGAAGCTCGGCCAGGCTCGTCTCAATCTCCGCCTCGGGCATCCCCGCCACCGCCCGGGCCGCCGCCGGGGGGATCGCCCCCGCGAACACCGAGAGCCTGCTCGCCAGCGCTCGCGACCTGGGGCTCAGGGTGTCCAGCCGAGCCGCCAGGAGCGCGGTGAGCGAGGCGGGCACGGGGAGCGTCTCGAACTCTCCGACCACCGCGTAGCGCTCACCCCGGCGGGCGAGGTTGCCACGTTCGGCCAGAGCGCGCACGAGCTCCACGGCATACAGGGGGATGCCCTCGGCCGCCCCCACGATCCGGGCAATCGTGGAGGTGGGCAGGCCGGGCACCAGGCCCTCGAGCAATTCCGACATCTCTTCTGGGGCCAGGGGCTCGAGCGCCAGCGCGGTGGCGGTGGGCCGTCCCGTACCCCACCCGGGGTGGCGTTCGCCCAGCTCGGGGCGGGCCAGGGTGATTATCAGCAGCGGAGTGTTGGCCGACCAGTCTAGGAGCGACTCCACGAAGTCGAGGAGCCCGCTGTCCGCCCATTCTCAGTCGTCGATGACCATGACCACCGTGCCGCGCTCCCCGAGAAGCTCGAAGATCCGGCGCCAGCTGGCGAAGAGCTGGGCTCGCTCCACCCCGGCTCCCTTCACCCCCAGAAGCGCGGCCAGCGCCTCCCTCAGCTCGGGGAGTTCACTGGCGGGCAGCTCGAGAGCCGCCAGCCCCCGGTCGATCCTGGCCTCCAGCCCCTCGCCGGAGAGGCTCTCCTCATCCTGCAGCCCAAGGCGGGTGCGCATCATCTCAGCAAGGGGCCAGAAGGCCACGCCGTCGCCGTATGCCAGGCACCGTCCGCGGTGCCAGAAGGTGTCGGACTGGAGCCCGTCCAGGTACTTCTCCAGCTCCCAGGTGAGGCGGGACTTGCCGACCCCAGCCTGCCCGGTGATCGAGAGCAGCCGTGCCCGGCGGCGGTCGGAGACGTCGTGGAACAGGTCCTTGCACCAAGCCAGCTCACGAGCGCGCCCGACGAATGGGGTTCGTGAACAGTTGACGGCGAGGTTGACAGAGCAGTACAAATAAGTGTGGGTAGTGGTATTGTGAGAGGGTGAAGATCAGTGACTGGGCACGGCAGCAGCACATTCACCCCCGCACCGCCCAGCGGTGGTTCGAGGCCGGCAACCTGCCGGTCCCAGCTCGCCGGCTGCCTTCGGGCACCATCCTGGTCGAGGAGACCGCCCCTCAAGCCGGCAAGGTGGCGCTGTACGCGAGGGTCGCGTCGCATGACCAGCGCTCGGACCTGGAGCGGCAGTTGGGTCGACTGGTGGAGTGGGCGGCCGGCCACGACCTGGCCGTGGACATGACTGTCGCCGAGGTTGGCTCGGGAATGAATGGCGCCCGGCCCAAGCTGCGTCGGCTGCTGGCCGACGGCCGGGTCTCAACCATCGTGGTGGAGCATCGCGACCGGTTGGCTCGGCTGGGCTCAGAGTACATAGAGGCGGCTCTGCTGGGAGCCGGCCGGCGGCTGGTGGTGGTCGACCCCAACGAGTTGGAGGACGACCTGGTTAGGGACATGACCGAGGTGCTCACCAGCCTCTGCGCCCGGCTGTACGGGCGGCGTTCCGCTCGCACCAGAGCGCACCGAGCGCT
>DAHVMY010000020.1:0-33560 GCA_027319585.1 Candidatus Dormiibacterota bacterium
AGGCAGCAGCTTCTGCACCATCAGGCTCGCCACCCCGTCCGCCGAGCGCAGCACCCCCTGGGCGACGATCAGGGGCTGGTGGCTGGCCAGCCTTCGGTTGGCCAGATAGACCTGCGGAGTGAACACCAGGTCCAGATGTCCGCTCTCGTCGGCCAGGGTGAAGAAGCGCATCCCATGCGCCGCCGGGGGGGCTTGCCGGGTGATCACCATGCCCGCCACCACCAGCCGGCTGCCGCTGCCGCGGGAGCGCGCCTGGGCCAGCGGGACAACCCCCATCTCCGCCAGCCGGGAGCGCACCAGGGCCACCGGATGCGGACCGGTGGTGAGCCCCATCACCGAGTAATCCGCCACGGTCTTTTCCGCCTGGGAGAGCTCGGGAAGTGCCGGGGGGACCGCAGGCAGCGGCAGCAACAGCCCCTGGACCGGGGCTGCCCTCTCCCTTTTCTCGTCGAGCTCCTCCTCCACCGGCTTAAGTCGCCACATGAGCTTCCTGCGCGACTTCTCGAAACCGTCGAATGCGCCGACCTGGATCAGTGCCTCCAGCACCGCCCGGGGCACCTCGGTGCGCCTCCAGAAGTCCTCCGGGGATGAGTAGGCGCCCAGCTCACGCTCCTGGTCCAGCCGCCGCCGCAGCGCATCCCCGATCCCCTTGACGTAATTGAAGCCCAGCCGCACCCCGATCGAACCTCGGGGATCGCGCTCCAGCCGACAGCGGCTGCGGCTGCGGTTGACATCGATCGGCAGCACCACCACCCCGTGGCGGCGCGCATCCTCCAGCAGCACCGAGGGATGGTAGAAACCCATCGGCTGATGGTTCAAGAGCCCAACCAAATAGGCGGCCGGATGATGCAGCTTGAGCCAGGCGGTCTCGTAGGCGGTGCGGGCGAACGCCGCCGCGTGACTGCGGCAGAAGCCGAACTCCGCGAATCCCCTAACCGCCTCGAATAGCTGGGCAGCCACCCCGGGCGGCACCCCATGAAGCGCGCAGCCGCTCAGGAAGTCCTGCTCCAAAGAGGCCATCTCGACCCGGGAACGATGGCGGTTCATGGCCCTTCGGAAGCGATCCGCCTGACCGGCGCTGAAGCCGGCGACTCTCATCGCCACCTCCATGATCTGCTCCTGGTACAGGATCACCCCCAGGGTGTCGCGCAGAATCGGCTCCAGCAGCGGATGGAGATAGGTCACCGGCTCGCGGCCCTGGCGGCGGCGCAGGTAGGGATGGACCGCGTTCCCCTGAATCGGACCGGGCCGGATGATCGCGACCGCGACCACCAGGTCGTTGAACTCCCGCGGTCGGGAGCGAGGCAGGGTCTGCTGCTGCGCTCTCGACTCCACCTGAAACACGCCCACGGTGTCCGCTTCGGCGCACATCGCGTATACCGCGGGATCGGCCAGATCCAACTTCTCCAGCTCCGGTCGGGCGCCCTCCACACGCTCCACCTCCGCCAGGGTCTCCTCGACCACTGACAGGGTGCGCAGCCCCAGGAGGTCGATCTTGATGAGGCCGAGGTCCTCCACATCGTCCTTGTCGAACTGGACCACCACCCGACCATCCATCGAGGCCCGCTCGAGCGGGGCTATGTCCCAGAGCGGCTCCCCGGTGACCAGCATCCCGCCCACGTGAATCGAGAGATGGCGAGGGATCCCCAGCACCTGCTCCACCATCTCCGCGAACTGCCGCCACGGTGCTGCGCCCAGCACCTCAGCGGGGAGTTCTTCGGCCACCTCCAGCACCTGTTCGATCAGGGGTCGGTGGTCCTCCGGCCGGCTCGCCTCGATGGCCCGGCCCAGCTTCTCCACCCAGGTCAGCGGCAACCCGAAGACGGCCCCCACCTGCCGGATCGCCATGCGCAACCGGAAGGTGATCACGGTGCAAACCATCCCGGTGCGGTCCTGACCATAGGTGTCATAGACGTGCTGGAGGAGCTGTTCCCGATGGGCCGACGAGATATCGATGTCGATGTCCGGAGTCCCCTCCATCTCCTCATGCAGGAAGCGCTCAAAGAGCAGGTGATGGGCAAGCGGATCCACCCTGGTTATGCCCAGCAGGTAGGCCACCAGACTGTCGGCCGCCGAGCCCCTGCCCTGAGCGGGGATACCCTGCCGACGGGCGAAGTCCATAAGTTCGAAGACGATGAGGAAGAATTCCGCCAGCCGGCACTTGGAGATGACCTCGAGCTCGTGTCGCAGACGCTGTGCCACCTCCGCTCCGGCCGCCGGGTAACGGGTGGGCACAGCCCGCTGGCAGAGCCGTTCCAGGTAGGCGTCGGGGCTCTGATCCCCGGGCACCTTGAAGCCCGGAAACCGGCTGTGGCGAAAATCCAGCCTCAGCTCGGCGCGTCCGGCCAGCTCCCGGGCACCCTCCATCGCCTTGGGATAGGGCAAGAGCTCTCCCAACTCTGCCTCAGAGCGCATCCAGTGTTCGTGGTTGGGTAGGAGCAGGCCCAGGCCGGCAGCCTCCTCCAAGGTGCAGCTGTGGCGGATCGCGGTGAGCACATCCAGCAGCCTGCCCTGCTCGGAGCGGGCGTAGCGCGGCGCTCCGGAGGCCACCAGCCGCACCCCGGTCCGCTCGGCGCAGGCGGCGGTCTCAGCCGCCAGCCAGTCGTCGCCAGGATGGAGGTGATGCTGGAGGCAGAGCCTGAAGCCCCCGTTCGAGAAGGCGTCCGCCAATCCGCGCGCGGCCGCATCGGCCGCGGCGCGATCGCCGCGCCGGAGAGCTCGGCTGATCGGGCTGTGCGGTCCCCCCGCCAGCACCACGCACCGGTCCAACCCCGCGGGGTCAACCACGGAATCACCGGACTCCGGGCGATGCCGAAGGCGTTCCCGGATTCCCTGCGGTAGAACTGCGTCCCGTACCTCGTGGTTGGGGTCGCCGGCCGCGGCGACCAGCAGCCGGTCGAGGCCGCCCAGCCGCAGGCGAGGAGCCCCCTTGACCCCTGCCATCTGGGCACGGCTCACGGTGCGGCAGAGCTGCTGGTACGAGGGGCGATCGGTTGCCAGAATGACCAGCCGGCCACCGTCGGAGAGATCCAGTTCCGCACCCACCAGCGCCGCCAGACCAGCCCGCTCGGCTGCCCGCACCAGCCGCACCGCCCCATAGAGCCCGCCCCGGTCCACCAACCCCAGGGCCGACATCTCAAGCTCAACCGCCCTCTCCACCAGCTCCTCGGGAGCGCTGGCCCCCTCGAGGAAGGAGAAGTAGGAACGAGCCCAGCACTCCCCAAAGCCCGACCTGCCCACTCCACGATGATACAAACAAATGTACTGATTGACATGAGGAGAGAATCGCAGCGTGGCCATCACCTACCGGATCGACTCGACGGTCCTGGGAGCGGACGGGTGCCGTGGAGGTGGCTGGATGACGGTGGTGCAGCCTGACCGCGAGCGCCCCCAGTTGCTCCATCTGCCCACCACAGCCGCCCTCTTCCAGCTGATCCGCGACCTTCAACTTGGCGCCGCCGTGCTCGACATCCCCATCGGACTTCCCCCAAGGGAGCTGCGGCGCTGCGACCTGGAGGCCCGCCGGCTGCTGGGACGGGCGGCCCCCAGCGTCTTCCTGACCCCTCCCCGGGCGGTCCTGCAAGCCACATCCCAGAAGGAGGCGAGCAGCATCTGGCGCCAGCTTTCGGGCCGTGGCTGCCCGGCCCAGACGTTCGGCATCCTGGCCCGCATCAGGGAGGTCGACATGGAGCTGCGAGCGCACCCACTCCCGGCCGTGCACGAGGGCCACCCGGAACTGGCCTTTCAACGGCTCGCCGAGGGCACGCCCCTGGCGAGCAAGCACATCCCGGCCGGCCGGGCCGCGCGAGCCGGATTGCTGCAGCCACACTTGCCGGAACTTCCCAGCTGGCTGGACCGCCATCCCGGTCTGGTGGAGGACGTCCTGGACGCCTGCGCCTGCTGGCTGGTGGCTCGGTGGGTGATCGAGGGCTCGTCCCGGCAGCTGCCAGTGGAAGCCGTCGAGCTCGATGAGTGGAACACACCGATGGCGATCAGGTACTGAGACCGGGGGCGGCGCCGCGCAGGGTGCTCCGACGCCGGCCATGGAACCAAGGACCGCATCGGAGCCGCGGGATTCCGGGCCCGATTCCACCGCACACACGCACTCGGCAACCGTGGCGGGGGCGAGTTCGAGGTGCGGGCGCTTCTGTAACAAAGTCTTGAAGTGGCGTAACCGGGACCGCACAGGATCGTCAGGCCTGGTAATGTGAACGAAAGTTCAGGTTCTGCGACCGTGCACCCTCGCCGCCCAGAGGCCGCGGTCCGCAGGCCACCACCGGTAGTGCGGGCAAGGAGAGAGAGTTGCCAAACCCCGGGCGGGGTCCCCAGACACCCTCGCGTCCATCGGCGATGCCGACGCTCGCAGGTGGCCGGGACGTCGCGTGGCCGGAGACCGGCCCGAGCTTAGCGGGCGCGCCGACGCGGGAGCTGACCGTCTCCAATTCTCCTCCTCCGAGGTCCAGGGCCACCGGCGGGCGGCGCATCACCGCGCCGATGGACAAGCGGCGCTGACTGGCCCAGGGCGAATGTTCCCGATCCCCAGACGGACTTTGCGTGATGAAGCTGACGGCGACTTTGTGAGGAGTGACAGTTGATGCGAAGGGTTGCGACGCGTTGGTCATTGCTGCTGGCCACCCTGGGGGTGGTGGCGCTAATTCTGGCGGCCCCGGCATCGGTGCTCGCTGCCGCCGGGGGGACACCCGGTCCGAACGGGTCCAACCAGGGGCACTCCTCCCACGGCGGCTCCGGCCCGGGTCACGCGCCGGGATCATCTTCTTCATCGTCCAGCTCATCCTCATCGCAATCAGGCGGCGGGAGCCAATCGGGGGGCACCGGCTCCGGGGGCAACTCGGGATCGTCGGTGCCGGGGGGCACATCGACTTCCTCCAGCTCCGGTTCGGGGCACAGCTCGCCCGGGGACAGCAACCCCGAGGACGTCTGGGTGGACGGCTATTCCTCATCGACCGCACCGGTTTCCTCAGCCGGGCCCGGCCATGAGATGGACCCCCACCTCGGCTGCCCCGCCTACATCATCCTGTGGGGAAGTGGTCTGGCCGACCCGACGGGCATCTACACGATCGATGGTTGGAATCCCAGTGGCAGCGGCACGGGTGACTACGGCCACGCCGGCTACCACCAGGACCAGGCCTGGCCGGGGACCGCGGCCAATCCCTCCACCGCCAGCTGGAATTACTCCACCGCGGCCGGTGGGACCCAGGAGATCAGCTACATCCCCACCGCCACCCTGGTCGCCCACGCCATCGCCAACGGGGATGCGCCCGTCAACGGCGAGGGCCTGCACTTCAAGCTCCAGTTCGTTCAGGACCCGCAGAAGCACAAGACCTTCTGGGTCAACTGTCCGACCCCCACGCCCCCGCCGGCAGGGACCCCCGACCTCAGCATCACCAAGAAGGTGAGTGAGACGACGGCCCACTTCGGGGACACCCTGACCTACACCGTGGTGGTCACCAACTCAGGCACAGCTGCCGCCACCAACGTCGTGATCGACGACACCATGTCCGGCACCGCCGGCTTCACCATCAACACGGCGTCCTTCAGCCCATACGCCGCCACCGTGCTCTCGAGCAGCGAGGTCGAGTGGACGATCCCGACCATCTCCGCAAACGGCGGCACCTCGACTGAGACCTACACCGCAACCATCTCCCAGCCCTCCCCGTACGACCCCGCCACGACCTACGTGCTCAACAACACGGCCTCGATCGTCGACTGCACCGGCAGCGGCCCCTGCAGCGCCACGGTCACAACCGATGTCCCGGGCAGCACCCCACCGCCCAGCAACGCACCCGACCTGGTGGTGGTCAAGACCGTGAACGCCACCCTGGCCAAGGTGGGACAGACGGTCACCTACACGATCACGGTGAGCAACATCGGTGGGGCCGCCGCCACCAACGTGGTGATGACCGACGTGATGTCGGGGAGTGCGAGCTTCTCGGTCAACCTGAGCTCCTTCTCCGGCGTTCCCCCGGTCACGGTGACCGGCGCCGGAACCTCAGCCGACCCCTTCTCATGGACATACGCATCCATCGCGGCCGGAGCGGTTGACACCGTCACCTACCAGGCGACCATCCTCGGTCCCGGGACCACCTCGGTCCACGGCAGCAGATTCGAGCAGCTGATCAACACCGTGACGGCCAGCGGCCCAGGCTGCAGCACTACCAGCTGCACCTCCACCGTCACCACGACCGCGCCGCTGCCACCTCATGGCGTCCTTGGGGCCACCACCACTAAGAAGAAGACGCCCACCACCCCGACACCGGCGGGTGCGGTTCTGGGCGCGTCGGTGACCACGCCAGGCACCGGGGCCAACCTAGATCTCTGGCTGACGATCATCCTCGTTCTCTCTGGGCTGGCGCTCATCGGGCTGGCGGTCGCAGCCCGGCGCCGGGCGACGCCGCAGGCCTAGGCCGACACGGTCCCGGGGCGCCGCAGGGTGCCCCGGGACCATCGCTTTGGCAATTGACCAGGGTGGTGGCCACTGGTCTGGCGTCATCCCAATGCAGGGCTGGGTGGAAGTAGCGCCTGGCCCGCGACCCGCGCCGACCCGCGACCGCTGGCGGTCCCGTCGACCGCCGTACCGTCAAGCGCGCGGCGGGACATGCTGGGCTCCCGAGTCTTTCGGCAAGGGCGCGGAATCCTCTACCCTCGGCACCCTCAGGATGTGCTGGGAGCACGCCCGCGCGCCGTGCACGGGCGTGCGTGGCTCGCAGCCACCGTCGGCTCGCCCTTCGCCTCGAGCGGGTGGCGGGCCCGGCTTTCCCTGCTGACCCCAGGGCGGCAAGCCCGGCCCCCCGGACGGTAGCGGGCTGGCGCTGATCAGCTCCCAGGGCCCTCTCCTGCGGATGTGGCCATCGGCCAGACCCGTGCCCAGGGCACGTGGGGGAACCGATCCCTCAGGTGGGCGCGGGTACCTCCGGCTTCTCCTCCACCTGGCGCCGTGCCCCCGCGAGCCCCGGCGGTGCGGCCCTGGGCTTGGCCGGAAGCCCGGTCACCTGCAGGATCTGCTCCTCATTGAGGGACTCTTCGCGGAGCAGAGCCGTGGTGAGGGCCACCAGTTTGTCGCGGTTCTCACCGAGCAGCCGCAGCGCCTCCTCGAAGCACTCCTCGACGATCCGGCGCACCTCGGCATCGATCACCTCGGCGGTGGTCTCGCTGTAGGGTCGCTGGGAGATCATCATGCTGGACTGGTCGCCTTCATCGGAGAGATTGAGCGGCCCGACCTTGGGGCTCATGCCCCACCGCACCACCATCTGCCGGGCGATCTGGGTCACCTGCTGAAGGTCGCTCTCGGCTCCCGTGGTCACGACATCGTAGATGAGCTTCTCAGCCGCCCGCCCACCCAGGGCGCCGACGATGCGCGCCCGCAGGTAGGTTTCGGGATAGTTCTGCCGATCGTCGACCGGAGACTGGACGGTGACCCCCAGGGCCCGCCCCCGAGGGACGATGGACACCCGGCGCACCGGGTCCGCCGCCGGCACCAGCAGCCCGAGCAGGGCGTGGCCGCTCTCGTGGTAGGCGGTGCGCTGGCGGTCATCCTCAGAGAGGACGACGTGGCGCGCCGCCCCCAGGAGCACCTTCTCCAGCGCCTCGGTGAAGTCCGCCATCGTGACCGCGGTGCGCTCTTTGCGGGCCGCCAGCAAAGCCGCCTCGTTGACCAAATTGCGCAGCTCCGCACCGACCAGCCCCGGAGTCTGCGAGGCCAGGTTGTCGAGGTCGATATCCGAGCCCAGCGGAACCCCGCGGGTGTGAATCTTGAGAATGGCGGCCCTGCCCACCCGATCGGGGGGCAGGACCTGGACCCGCCGGTCGAACCGCCCCGGGCGCAGCAGCGCGGCGTCCAGGACATCGGCCCGGTTGGTGGCCGCCAGGACGATGACCCCCTCTCGGGAGTCGAAGCCGTCCATCTCGGTCAGGATCTGGTTCAGGGTCTGCTCGCGCTCGTCGTGTCCCCCGAAGCTGGGCCCGGCGCTGCGGCTGCGCCCGATCGCGTCCAGCTCGTCGATGAATATGATCGCGGGTGCCGCCTCCCGGGCCTTGGAGAAGAGGTCGCGGACGCGGGAGGCCCCCACTCCCACCACCATCTCGATGAACTCCGAAGCGGAGATGCTGAAGAACGGGACCCCGGCCTCACCGGCGACCGCGCGCGCGAGCAGCGTCTTGCCGGTCCCCGGGAGGCCGACCAGCAGCACGCCCTTGGGGACAGTGCCGCCCAGGCGCTGGTACTTGGCCGGCTGGCGCAGGAAGTCAACGATCTCCTCCAGCTCCTCCTTCGCCTCCTCGATTCCCGCGACATCTGCGAAGGTGGTCGCCGGGCGCTCGGAATCATAGAGACGGGCCTGGGAGCGGCCGAGGCTGAACAGCCCGCCGCCGGCCGCCGCAGCGCTGCGGCGCATGAACCACAGGAAGACCAGAACGAAGAGCAGGGTGGGCCCGAAGCTCTCCAGCAGCACCAGCAGGACATTGGCGGGAGGGTTCGGATTCTTGGCGTTGATGGTGACGTTGTGCTGCTGCAGCAGGGTCTCCAGCTGGCCGCCGGCGAAGCTGGGCAGCTGAGTGCTGAAGTCCTTGGCCTTGTTCTTGCTGGATGGGGTCACCCCGGTCTGGTGACGGAAGGTTCCCTGGATGGTGTCCCCGGTGCTGGTGATGCTGGTAACGTCCCCGGACTTCACATCGGAGATGAAGACGTTGTAGGGGATGGTGATGCTCTTGGGCTGGGCGGGCGGGAAGAAGACGTTGGCGATCAGGAGGTTCAGCGCCAGGAAGACCCCCAGAGGCAGGAGGAACTGGATCGATCGCCACTGGTTGGGACGGCGATTGGGACTGCCGACACCGGAGCGACCCGGTGGTCCGGACCCCGGCTGGTTCTGAGCCATGAAGTCAAACTAGCAGATGGCGCTCAGAGATTCCTGAGGGAGTGCGGGGCTGGCCCCGGTGGCGACTCGGTCAGCCCCAGAGTTGCCCCAGGTGCCAGCTCTCCTGGGGTTCATCCCGATACACATCGAGGCAGCGGCCATCCTCTAGCAGCAGCCGCCAGCAATCGCGACGCTGCCAGCGAGCGGGAGGGGTGCGCCACCATCCGACCTCCACCACCCAGTGGGCGGTCCGACGCGCCACCCGCACCGAGCCTGCCCCCAGGTCCACGGCGACCGGCCTGGAACGCTCCACCTTCACCGCACGAAGGCTCATCTGGGGTTCCATACCAGCCGCTCCTCGGGAATGTCCCCAGGGTGTTTCGGCCTGAGCGCCACTCGCCAGACCAGCTCCGAGCCGAACCGCTCCCTGAGCCTGGCCGCCGCTCCGCCGATCTCCTCCCGGCGGACCTCCGACAGCTCCAGGAGTTGCAGCTGCGCTGCCGGAGGAGGAACCAGATCCAGGGCCTGCAACTCGACGATCAGCACCCGGCAGCGAGCTCGAGACAGCAGGCTCAGGATGGGCGGCAACAGCTCCTGAGCGGTCGCGACCGGCGCTGGGGTGGCGATCTCGGAGCAGAAGACCCCGGGCTGACCGGATCCCTCTGTGCCTCCGGCGGCATCCTCATCCAGCGCCGTCGGCACGCCGCCGGCCACGCCGGCCGTCCGCCGGGCGGCGGCGAGCATGGCCGCCAGCTCAGGCGCTCCGAAACGCAGCGCCTCCGAGTTCTCCACCACCCCGGCCAGCACCTTGCGGACCGCGCAGGGAGGCGTCTTTAGCCGGGGGATGACCCTGGCGGAATCCTGGCCCAGGCAGAGCCGGTGCAGAGCTATCCCGTCAGGGCCCAGCTGGCGCTGAAGCTCCGGAAGTGGGATGGTGATGCAGTCGCCGCAGGTGCGCAGCCCGAAGCCCAGCAGCTGCTCCACGGTTCGCGGCGCCAGGGGCAGGCTGGCGACCGGCTGGTCCGCCAGGAACGAGGCCGCAGTCCCGTGGGGCACCAGCCGGATCCGACCAGAGCCCGCCCGGATCGCGGCGGACCGAGCCACAAAGCGTGACTGCCCCACCCCGACCGCGGGCGGGAAACCCAGAATTCGCTGCACCGCCCGGCCCAGCTGAGACGCCCGGGCGGCCTCGGTCTCCCAGCGGAGATCTCGGCCGCCAAGGTCCACATATGCCCCCTGGTCATCGCCCAGCTCCACCAGTGGGCTGTAGTCGTAGAGCACCAGCAGCAGCTGCTCGCGCAGCCGGTCCAGGGCAACGGGATCCGAGCGCAACCGGACCGCCTCGGGACAGGCCAGCTCAGCCTCGCGGAAGTCCTGACCCGGGTGGGCTCCCCTGGCCCTGGCCGCCTCCGAGGCGGCCAGCACGACCTCGCGACCGGCGGCGGTCGCAGCACCGACCAGCACCGCCTCAGCGGCAAGCTCGGGGTGCGCCCGCCAGGTGAGGATGAGCGCCAGATGGGGGAACTCCAGAAACCCCAGGCGGCTCTGGGCACTCAACTGTTCACCACCATCAGATCCTCGAGCTGGTCACAACCGGCCTCCAGCCGCCCCAGATCCACAATCCCAGGCTGGTTGGGATAGGGCCGGGGAAAGCGAATCTCGAGGAGGCAGCTCGCTCCGGGCGCACCGATCCGGCTGCGAACCACCTCCAGCCGAACCCTGATGCCCGCCACATCCCCATGGGCCAGGGTCCAGCGCTCACGGTGGCAGGTGATCTGTGCCCCCAGCCGTCCGCCCACCGCCGCCGGCACCTCCTTGCCTCCCACCAACAGGGCCACCGCGTCCCTCTCCTCCAGGGCCGCCTGCAGCAGCGCAGGCACCGCCCCGCCCACCGGGGACCAGCGGTCAGCGACCAGAAGGCAGAGGTCGACGCCCGCCAGCACCAGCGCCCGGGCCGCGGCCCAGCCCGGCTCAGACTGCCCAGGGCGCACCCACCAGCAGTTCTCCAGCCGCCCCCCGTAGTCCGCGAACTCCCCGGGGTCCACGCGTTTCTCGAAGTCCACCAGAGCCACCGGCAGCTCCCGCGACCAACCCGCCAGCAATGCCAGGCCGAGGGAGAGGCCCCCCGCTCCCGGAGCGCCCGCGAGCCAGCTGAGCCTGCGCCTGGGGATCCCGCTCGGAATAAAGAGCGCGTCCAGGGAATCGGCACCAGTCCGCAGCCCACCCCGTTGGCCATCCCCGCCCCGGCGCACCACCCCCGGGCCGAAGCGACGCCCGATCCCAGCCAGCGCTTCCTGCAGAGATTCCTGGCGGAGACGGCGATCGTGCTCAGCAGAGGGTCCTTGAGCCAGCTCCAATTCCATCCCTGAATCCGTTGGCCCAGCCCGGAGAGCCCTCTCCCAAGAGGCGAGCCTCGACGAATTATACAAACCTTTGTTCGCTATGCAAAGAGGCAGGTCCGGCTCAGCCGGCTCGGCGACCCCCACCCCACCCGGCAGCAGTGAGATCAAAGTCCCCCCGAACCCCCCGGGATCTGCCTAAAATCCCTTACATAAAGCGGATAACGTTCACATCCGCGGTAGAAGGGAGGCTTGTCCATGAATCGTCGCGAGTTGGCCAAAACCCTGCAATCCACACTTCTCTACGACAACGACCCCAATGATCCGGTGTTCCCCAACTTCCGTTTCGCCGACGACACCCTCAAGTTGATCTTCGACCTGATCGGCAAGCAGCTCGAGAAGGGTGAGGAGGTCGCCATCGCCGGCTTCGGGCGCTGGAAGATCCGGGAGACCGCCGCCGGCATGCGGCGCAACCCCCAGACCCAGGAGATGGTGCGGGTACCGGCCACCCAGAAGGTCAGGTTCTACCCCGCCAGCGCCCTCAAGACCGCGGTGGCGGGCAAGCCCGCCCCTCGCCGCCGCGCCAGCAAGCGCTGAGGTCAGGCGCCTCTTGATGCGAGTAGCGGTCACCGGCGGGACCGGCTTTGTGGGCACGCATCTGGTGCCGCAGCTGCTCGAGCACGGGCACGAGCTGCGGGTTATCGCCCGAGGGGCGCGCTCCAGCAGGCTGCCCGAGGGTCTCTCACCGACCTTCGGGGACGTGGTGAGCGGCGAGGGGCTGGAGGCGGCCTTCACGGGGGCTGACGTGGTGGTCAACCTGGTGGCGGTGATCCGCAACCAGGGGGTCCAGACCTTCGAGGCCGTCAACGCCAACGGCACCCGGAACGTGGTCGAGGCCGCGACCCGGGCCGGGGTGCGCCGGGTGGTGCAGCTCTCCGCCATCGGTGCCGACCCCGACCCCCGGTTTCCGTACCTGTTCAGCAAGTGGCAGGGAGAGCAGTGGCTGCAGGGGAGCGACCGGGAATGGGTGATCCTGCGCTCGTCGGTCATCTTCGGCGAAGGCGATGGGTTCTTCACCCTGCTGGCCAAGGCGATCAGCATGCCGGCGCCCTTCCTGGTCATTCCCGGCGATGGCACCGCCACCTTCCAACCCATCGCCGCCGACGATGTCGCACGCTGCCTGCTGGCGGCGGTTGAGGACCCCGATCGCGCGGGGCACATCTACGAGATCGGGGGACCGGACCAGATGACGCTTGAGGAGATCACTCTGGCGGTGGCCGAGGCGATCGGCAAGGACTGGTTCGGCATCAGCAAGCGCCGTCCGCTGCACCTGGATCCGCGGATGATCCGGCCCGCCGCAGCGGTGATGGACCGGCTGATGCGCAATCCGCTGGTGACACCGCAGCAGCTGGACATGCTCGTCAAGCCCAATGTGGCGGCCAGGGATGCGGTCCTGAGCCAATTCGGCTTCGAGCCCAAGCCGCTCGGTCCCAACCTCGACTACCTGCGCCAACCCAAGCGCTGGCCGTTCAGCCTCCTCGACCAGGGCACCGCCAGGTTGCGCAATCAGCAGCCGTCCTGAGACCCCATAGATTATGAGCAATCATCGATTCTGCCCCGGTTGGGCGTGAGGAGAGCCATGGCCGAAGTCGAGATGACCCCGCAGGACATCATGGACAAGATCCCCACCGCGTTTCAGGCGGAGAAGGCCCAGGGGGTGACCGCCACCTTCCAGTGGGATATATCCGGGGCTCAGGGCGGGCACTGGTATGTCCAGATCAAGGACGCCACCTGCGAGGTCCACCAGGGGGACGCCGAGGCGCCCAACATCACCCTCACGATCAGTGACGAAAACTTCGTGAAGATGCTGACGGGGCGGCTGGACGGCACCATGGCCTTCATGACCGGCAAGCTCAAGGTGAAGGGGGACATGGGGCTGGCGATGAAGCTCCCGCAACTGTTCCGCCTCGGCTCCTGACCGACGGCCGAGCTCACGAGCGGCGGTCGAGACGCTCCGGGCAGAGGACCGCGTAGGCGCAGGTGGCGCACGGGCGGTCGGGCACCTCGCGACCGGTCAGTTCGGCATCCGTGATCGTGCGCTGGGCCAGCTCTGAGGCCCAGCGCAGGGTCGCGGCCGCGGCTTGCGCGCTGCAGTCCACCGACAGGGTCTCGCCCGAGCGCAGCATCACGATGGCCGCCTGGGTTGCGGACCCCTGCCCCCGCAGCCGGGAGTACGCCATCGCGTAGAGGCGCAGCTGATGGGAGTAGCTCTCGAACTGGGTCGTGGTGAGTTCGCGATTCGTCTTGTAGTCGACCACCAGCGGCCTCCCGTCGGCGGCCAGCGCCACTCGGTCGATCGCCCCCACCAGCTCGGGGAGCTCAGGGGCTGCCCACTCGCGCCACACGAAGGGCACCTCGACTCCCAGGGTGGGTAGTGCTGCCACCGGGAGACGACTGTAGGAGTGCAGCATGCGGCTGGCATCCTCAAGCTCCGACGCCGACAGCCCCGGATCCAGCTGCGCCAACCAGCGGTTGAGCTCGGCGGGTGTCGGTGGCCCCTCGGAGCAGCCGCGGTGGACCTGCTCCAACACCCGGTGCACCAGCGAGCCCACCGCCATCGCCTGGCTTCTCAACTCAATCGCGCCAGCCTCCGAAGGGAGCTCGTCGTCCACCTGGGGCAGGGGGTCAGGGATCCCGGCCACATGGCGAAACCAGAACTGCCGCGGACAGGCTTCGAGCATCTGCAGGGCGCTGAAGCTGATCCTCCCCACCGAGGGCCGAGGGGGAGGACCCGCGGTGCTGCCCTCCGCGGCCAGGGCTGCCGCCAGGGCCCCACTTGGCAATGGAGGGGGGATCGGACCCTCGGCGGCCGCTCGGGGCTGCGGGGCGGCCGGCGCTGCCCAGGGGAGGGTCACCGCCTCCGGGAACCCGGGCAGGGCCCGAACCCAGCCAGGCTCGCCGGAGGCGGCCACCCGGACCAGCTCGGCATACTCGCCCTTCCCCAGGTCACCGGCACGGGCCGCCTCCAGCAGCTCGTCCATCACCTTGGTCTTGTTCTTCAGCCCTGAGCGCGTGGTGGTCACCAGCAGCAGGTCCTTGGCTCTGGTCATGGCCACATAGACCAGGCGGCGGTGTTCCTCCGCGGGGACCCGGGCATCCGGTGTCCCCTTCCAACGGGCGCCGGCCGCAGTGTCGCGACCCGTCAATCGGGGCACCACGACCGCCTGCTGCTGGCGGTCCCACACCACCGCCGCTCGCGACCGCTGGTGGTGGGGGCGGCAGTCGGCGAGGACGACCACCGGCCACTCCAACCCCTTGGCGCGATGGATGGTGCTGATTGTCACCAGGGGCCGGTCATCCGGCGGGGGCGGCTCGACCTCACCACCAAGCTCGCTCATCGTGTCGAGCCGGGCGAGGAACTCGGAGAGACCGAGCCACCGCTCCGGCGCGGCGGACAGTGCCATCCGCAGGAGGTGCCTGATGGCAGCCAGGGAGCGGTCCCCCTGGTCTTCTCCTCGCAACTGCAACGCTTGGTGGTAGGGCAGCAGGCGGCCCTGCCGCAGGGCCGCCTGCAGCACCTCGGCCGCGGGCCGGTGCGCCGCCAGCCCGCGCAGCTCCACGACCAGCTCGGAAAGCTCCTGGACGCGCTGGGCAGCCGCCGCGTCCAGGAGATCACCGGCGGCAGCGGCGCGGGCGCGCGCGGCCAGCGATTGGTCGAAGGAATCCCCAGCGCGGGCCAGGATCGAAATCTGCTGGTCGGAGACCCTCCCCCAGGCGGACTGCAGCATGCGCACCCAGGCCTCGTCGTCATCATCATCGGCCACCGCCCGCAGCAGGGCCAGCACGTCCTTGACCTCGGGCCGGTCCAGCAGCCCGCCCGTCGCGGTCCGGAACGGGATCCCGTGCCGGCGCAGGGCCTCTTCCAGTGGCTGCCCAAGGCGGCCGAACGTGTAGGCGAGAACAGCGAAGTCCCCGTATCCCACCGCCCGGAGGCCGTCCTTGCCGGGCAGCCCGTGGCGGTGCACCGCCGCGATGAAGCGCGCGATACCCTCCGCCTCATCCTCCGGAGTCGGCGCCACCCCGAGCCAGACCGGCGTTGCCGGCTCGGCCGCTCGCACCACCTCCATCGGGTGGTCTCCGGCGAACTGCGGATCAGCCCGGATCACATGATCGGCCGCGCTCAGGATCGGTGCCAGGGAGCGGTGGTTCCTGGAGAGCCGGAAGGAGCGCCCCGGAGACTGGTCCAGGGTTCCCGGCTGGGCGTCGCGAAAGGCGAAGATGGACTGGCGGGCATCCCCGACCACGAACAGCTTGCGCTGGTCAGGCCCCACCAGCTTGTCCAACAGGGCGGCCTGGATCGGGCTGGTGTCCTGATGTTCGTCGACGATCACCAGCTGAAAGTTGCGTTCGCACCAGCTTACCAGCGGCGCCGACTTCACCAGACAATCCAGCGCCTGCCGGAGCAACCCGTCAAAGTCGAGACTCCGCCGGGCCCGCAGACGCTCCTCGTACTCCTCCCACACCGCCAGGGTCACGCTCAGCGCAATCCGGTGCCACAGGATCTCGGATTCGTCGTCCCCGCGGCTCAGAAAGCCCCGGTAGGCATCCTCCGATCGCCGCCTGCATGCCTCAGGGGAAAGGTCGGTAGAGCGCAGGCGGGCCACCGCCTCGCCAGCCGCACCGGCGACCGCGAGCAGGGCGCGGGGCGGCAGCTCGAACTCCTGGAGGTCCCAGACCTGGTCGGACTTGGCAAGCCTGTCGCGAACCGCGGTAACCACCGACTCCAGCTCCTGCGCGGAGTCCACCTCGTCCAGCATGCGCAGCTGACGGGGCACCCCGGCCAGATACGGCATCTCCGCCAAGAGCCTCCTCGCCACATGGTGGAACGTCCCGATCCAGGCTCCCTGCAGCTGCTGCCCCGGTACGGCGACCGGACCCCCAAACTCCTGGAGGGTCGCCCCGATGCGCTCCTTGAGTTCGTTGGCGGCCCGCTCCGTGAAGGTCACGGCGAGAATCCGGGGCGGCGGGATGCCGTCGAGCACCGCCACGCTGTAGAGCGTCGCCATGGTGGTGGTCTTGCCGCTCCCGGCCGCCGCGACCACCTTGATCGGCCCGCGCCCCAGCTGCTCTACCACCTGGCGCTGCTCGTCACTGAGCCGGGCCAGGAGGACATCCCTCGGGCCGAGGCTCACGGCTGTGGCACCGGCAGCCGGTGCGCACGCCCGACGCTGCCCTCCCCATCGCAGCAGAAACCAAGCGCACATCCTTGGTAGCCGCGGCAGGTGTACTTGTCATGGCGGGGCGCGGCCGGGCGGCGTCCCTCACTAATGATCGTCGCCTGGCGAGCGATCTCCACTTCGATGCGGTCGATTTCTGTCCAGGTCAGCAGCGTCTCGGAGCGGCCAACCCGCTCGCCGCCCTCCCCGAGTCGGAACCCTCGGGTGGGGAACCCCGGGCGCCGGGGATCCTCGGCGCTCAGGTACCAGTTGCGCGCACCGGTCGGCAGCTCGCCGTCCAACCCCTCGGCCAGAACTCCGGCTCGGGCCGCCAGCACGTAGATCGGCAGCTGCCAGTTGGACGGCCCGGCGTCCTGAGCGGGATCGCCGAACACCTCACGTCTCATCTCGGGAACCGAGGGCAACTCGGCCTCGGTGGTCTTGTAGTCGACGACTTCCAGGGCTCCGTCGGCTCGGCGCCAGAGGGCGTCCACCTTGCCCCGCAACGAGTGGGAGGGTTGGTCGAGCTGGAATGGGATCTCGCTCGCGAGGCTGTGCCCCATGGTCGCACCGGTGATGACGGATTCCTCCCAGCGCCGCACCAGGCGCTGCAGCCACAGCTCCACGTACAGCGCTTGCAGCGGGTCGACCAGACGCGCCCGCACCTCGGGCATCAGCTCGTCACGGACAAAGCGGTTGGCCGACGCGGCGAAGTCGGCGGCGGGCTGCCCTCCCGCAACCTGCTCTCGGTGAAACCGGTCCAGCAGCCGGTGCGCCATGGTCCCCAGCACGGCGGGATACGTGTCCCGACGGCGCAGGCGGAGCGTCGCGTAGTGGTAGAGGCGCGGGCAGCCCAACCACGCCGCCAGCGAGGTGGCGCTCAGATCCCGGCTCGCCGATACCGGGGCTCCGGAGGTGGGGTCCCAGGGGACGATCCAGCCCATGATCTGCGCGGCATCAGCGGCCACCTCGGGGCCTCCCCGCTCCCCCAGCTCGGCGTCCCCCGGGCCGGGTCCGGCGGCGGCCAGGGCGCACAGCTCCGACCGCGTCAGCGGAAACTGGCGCGGCGCGGGGCCCTCGGCGATCCCCTCCAGCTCCAAGCCCGTGAGGTACGCCGAGCGCCCGGCTCCCTGCCTCGCCTCCCGATGACTCCAGGAGAGGACGGTGCGCTCCCGGGCCCGACTCAGGGCCACCAGCAGCAGCCGGAGCTCAAGTTCCGACGTCGACTGGGGAGAGCCGATGACCTCGTCCAGCTCGGGCACCAGCTCCATGAGCTGCTGAGCCTCGGACGTTCCCAGGATGCCGCCTTCCCCTGGCCTCCCGGGGTCAGCGTCGGCCGTCATCCCTGGCACGAACACCCAGCGCCAGCTCAACCCCTTGGCTCGTTGGACCGAGGTGACCGTCACCGCCGACTCCATCCGGAGATGGGTCGGGGTCTGTTCGGGCCCGGCCCGCCGCACCGCGGTCTGGAGCAGATCCACCCACTGGGAGAGGTTGGTGGCGGAAGTGCGGCCAACGCTGACCGCCACCCGGGCCTCCTCGAGGATGCCGGCCAACTGACTGATGGCAGAGGCGCTCGCGGGCTCGTGGAGGGCAAGCTCGACCAGCCCGAGGCTGCGCTCCAACTCCAGCACCAGCTGCGTGAAATCGGCGTGAGCCATCACCTGGGTGGTGCGGCCCGGTCCACCCCCACCCAGCCGCTGCCAGAGCAGGGCCGGTGCCCTGGCGGAATCCGCAGCGCCCGGCACCCGAAGGGCATGGCGGACCAGGGCCCGGCCCAGCGGCTCCTGAGCTCGGGCGGCCTCCTGGCGGAGTTCCCAGATCCGGGCCGGAGCCAACCCGTGCGGTCCAAGTCCGAGGCACTCCGCGACCGCTGCGTCGTCCTCAGGCTTCGTCAGCGCCACCAGCCAGGCGAGCACCACCCGACCCACCACGCTTTCGGACCAGCGGTGCTGATCCACCGCCACCGGCACCTCGACCTCGGACATCGCCGCCCGCACCGCCGCCATCTGACGCGCCGGATCCCAGAGGAGCACCGCCACCTCTTCGTAGCGCAGCTCGCCGCTCAAATGCGCACGCCGGATCTCCCGAGCGATGCTCAGGGCCTCGTGGAGCTCGTCGGAAGCGGTCCAGATCTCCACCCCCTTGGGAGGGTCAGCGCGCAGGGCGGCAAGCTCCCGCTCGGCTGCATCCGCGCTCCATCCAATGCCAATGGCCCCCAGCCACGCCACGGCCGCACAGGCCCAGGCCGCACCCCGGTCGCCCAACTCCCATTCCGTCGGGTGGAACTCGAGAGGGTAGGCCTCATCGAGAAATCGAGGGCTCGGACCGCGGAACGACGGAATCGACACGCGACGGTCCCCCGCCATGACCAACCGACGCGGTTCGCTCAGCCGCTGCCCGAGCAGACTGGTCAGCCGCCACTGCGCAAAGGAGAGCTCCTCAGCGTCATCGACCAGCAGCAGGTCCGCCCAGTTCGCCAGCCGGCTGGGGTCCTGCTCCAGGAGAGTGACCGCCTGGGAGGTGAGGTCGCGGGTATCGCGGGCACCCATCCGCGCCAAGATGTCCTGGTAGCGGCCGGCGAGGAGCGCCAGCTCGACCAGCAGCCCCCGGTCGTCGCGCAGCCGGCTCGCGAGAACGCCCGGCCCCACCAGCGACTGCTTGACCAGGGAGACGAACTCCAGGAGGTCATCGACACAGCCGGGATCGTCGGCCAGGGGATCCAGCCATCTGAGCAGGGGCCGAACTTCCTGCAACGCCTCCCGCATGGCCATCCACTCGCCGAGCCGACCCAGTGCCACCAGCGCGGTCGCGGGCTCCCCCAGTTCGCGGAGCACACACCGGGCCAGCCCCTCCTGGGTGACCAGCCTCGGAGCAAGATGGCATGGCGGCAGCAGGCTGGCGATGCGCGTCTCCAGGGCGAACAGCGCCTGGTGGCTGCGGGTCACAACCACCAACCGACTGGGATCCCCCCCCTCTGCCAGCCAGTGCGCCACCAGCCGTGCCAGCACCTCGGTCTTCCCGGACCGCGGCCCGCCGCTGATCCTGGTGGGACCGAGGACCGGGGGCGGGGCGCTCGGGTCAATCACCTCGCGGTCCCTCCGTGGAGAGACTGGCAGAGACGGTACGGCCGGGGCGCCGCCATGGCGCTCCGATAAGAGCTATCCGAGACTTCGGCGCGGGGGCGCTCATGGTCCAGCGGGAGACGGCGTCGTCGGCATCTGCCAGCGAGGCCCTGACAGCCCCACGAGTGCGGCCCACCGGGCGCCCCGAGGCCCGGCACTAGCCCGGATGGAGAGGCACACGGTGCCGGTCGCTCAACTTCCCTCGTCCACATCCAGCCGCGTCCCCCATGCCCTGGCGAAGGTGCGCGCCCGCTCGCGCTCTCTGCGCAGCAAGGCGCCGGAACGATACCGCACATGTGTGCTGGCACGAGGGAGAGGATACGCCCGCGCCGACTGCCGATCCCACCAGCGTTCATCGCCGCCCGGGTGTCGCCCCGGCGGCGATGGAAGACCAATCGGGGTCAGCCAGAGGCCAGAGTGGTCGGCCGCCGCTGCTCGGCCGGGTCCGCGGCTGGGAGCAGCGCGGACAGCACCCAGTCCGGCCGCAGCAGCCGGCTCAGGGTCGCCGCCACCACGACGGCGTCGTCGCCGCTGAGAAGACCTCCCGCCACCCCCTCAAGGATCGAGAGCATCAGGTGACCGAGCCTCGAGATGGACACGGCGTCCGAGAGGTCCTCCCCGACTCCGGCCTGGGCGAGAACCGACCGCTCCAACCCCTGGCTGATGGTGGCGCGCAGGCTGTCCAGCTGCCGCCGGGGCGGACCAGAGCTGGCGTCAACCAGCTGAAAGAGCAACCGATAGGACTTGGGACGGTCGGCGGCGAATGCCAGGAACCCGGTCAGCAGCCCCTCGAAATCCGGACGAGCGGTGGATTCTCCCACCAACCCCAGCTGCCCCAGAATCCGGTCGGACTCCTGTGCCACCACCGCAAGCAGGGCCTCGGAGCGATTGTGGAAGTGACGATAGACGAGGGGTTTGCTCACCCCCGCCTGACTGGCGATCGTGTCCATCGTGGTCATCTCCAGCCCCCTGGCGACGAAAGACTCCAGACACGCATCCAGAAGCTGGCTTCGCCGCTCCGCCCACGGCATCCGGCGGGAGCCGCTGGATGCCGGGCGCGCCCGTTCGCGGGCGGCCAGCCTGCCCACCGTGTGAATGGTGCCGGGAGGCAGCCAGGGAGCCGGTTGGCGTTCCTTGTTCACCGGAGGGAATCGTCCCGGTCCACACGCGGGGCAGGCGGCACCCCGCAACGCCTGGGCGGTCGGGCGTCGACCGAGCCGGTCGGTGCAAAGCCACGATGTGCCCTGGCTGCGATCACATCACCTCCCCTGCGATGGGCACATTATGTCGCCTGGAGGCTGTGGAGTCGAGAGCCAGTTGCTACCATGCGGCCATGAGAAGCACGATCGGCGAGCTGGGCGCGCTGGAGGTCCAAACCCCCACGGGCTTGCCGGTGCGCCTGGGGACGCTGTGGGCTGACCGGCCCACCATCGCGGTCTGGTTGCGCCACTTCGGCTGCCAGTACTGTCTGGAGCAGGTGGCCGTCCTGAGCGACGCGCACCCGAACTTTGAGGCGGCAGGCGCCCAGCTTCTCCTCATCGGCAACGGGAGCCCCGAGCAGGCGCACCGCTTTCAGCAGCTGAAGGCGCCAACCGCCATCGTGGTGACCGACCCGGAGCGCGCCAGCTACCGCGCCCTGGGCGCACGCCGATCACCTCTGAGCATGTTCAGTCGAGGCATGGTCCAGGGTTGGCTGGCGGCGCGACGGCGGGGCATCAAGGCGGAGGGGCTGCAGGGCGACGTGCTGCAGTTGGGGGGCACTCTGGTGGTGGACCCTCCATCCACCGTCCTGCTCGCCCATGTCAACTCCAGCCCCGCCGACCACCCCTCGGTTGAGGCGCTCTTGGCGGCGCTGAGCCGAGCGCGACCCGTGCGAGACGGCGTGGCCGTGGCATGATGGCCGCGGACTGGGGGCCGCAAGCGGAGCATCAGGGCCAGCTCTTCGTAGGAGGAGAGTTTCGCCCTCCCCACTCGAAGGCTCGGCTGGCGGTCAGCGAGGCGTCCACAGGCTCGACCCTGGCCGAGGTCCCTGACGCGGACGCAGCGGATGTGATGTCCGCGGTGAGCGCAGCTCGGCAGGCGTTGGACGATTGGGCCGCCACGCCGCCCCGCTTTAGGTCCGCCCTGCTCTTCCAGATCGCGGAGGGCATCCGGGCCAGGTCCGAGGACTTCGCGCAGACGATCGCCCGCGAGGTGGGGACCCCGATCCGACAGTCGCGAGCGGTCCAGGTGGGCAATCCGGTCGCGATCACCGACCACATCGCCAGTGTGTTGAACGATTACCAATTCGAGGAGGAGATCGGCAACTGCCTGGTGGTCAAGGAGCCAGTTGGGGTCGTGGGCGCCATCACCCCCTGGAACTACCCACTGCAACAGGTGATGGCCAAGGTGGCCGGGGCGCTGGCGGCGGGGGCGACGGTGGTGCTCAAGGCCAGTGAGGTGGCGCCCCTCACCGCCATCATGCTCGGCGAGCTGGCAAGCTCGTCGGGGCTGCCCCCCGGGGTCCTCAACGTCATCGTTGGACGCGGCCCCACCGCCGGCGAGGCGCTGGTCGCCCACCCCGACGTCGACCAGATCTCCTTCACCGGATCGACCAGGGCCGGCAGGCGGATCTCGGAGCTGGCCGCGGCCCAGGTCAAGCCGGTGACGCTGGAGCTCGGGGGCAAGTCGGCAAGCCTGGTGTTGGAGGACGCGGAGCTCGAGAAGGCCGCCAAGTTCGCGGTCTACAACGCGTTCCTCAACTCCGGCCAGACCTGCACCGCGCTCACCCGTCTGCTGGTTCCCGCCCGGATGGCCAGCGCGGCGGTGGAGGTCGCGGTCGCCACGGCTGAGAAGCTGGCACCGGGTGACCCCCTGGACGAAGCGACACGCCTGGGACCTCTGGCATCGCAGGCGCAGTTGGAGCGGGTGCGGGGGTACATCGCCAAGGGGATAGCCGAGGGCGCCCGTCTGGTCTCGGGAGGAGCGGAGCCGCCGAAGGGGCTGGCCGGGGGGTTTTTCGTCCAACCGACCGTCTTCGCCGAGGTTCGGCCTGAGATGGTGATCGCCCAGGAGGAGATATTCGGCCCTGTGCTGTCGGTGATCTCCTATGACAGTGAGGAGGAGGCGGTGACGATCGCCAACGGCACCCCTTACGGCCTCGCGGCGGCGGTGTGGTCCGGCGACCGGGACCGGGCCATCGCCTTCGCCCGCCGGCTCCGGGCGGGGACCGTCGAGGTCAACGGTGGCGCCTTCAGCACGGCAGCGCCATTCGGCGGGGTCAAGCAGTCCGGGCATGGCAGGGAGTTCGGCCGCCATGGCATGGAGGAGTTCCTGGTCCCCAAGTCGCTGCAGCTGTGAGCGACCCCGGTGGAGGCCCTTCCGGGTTGGACTCCCTTGCCATCGGGTTCGACGGCCACCTGGGGACGGAGATAGTCCTGGCCTCCCCTGAGGAGGTGCGGCTGCGACTCCAAATCGGGGCCAGGCACCGGCAGCCGTACGGCGTCGTTCATGGCGGCGTCTGGGCGTCGCTGGCCGAGACCGCTGCCTCGATCGGAGCCGCCCTCAACAGCGGTCGACCGGTGGTCGGCCTAGAGAACCACACCAGCTTCCTCCGGGCCATCCGGGGTGGCTCGGTTGTTGCCACCGCCCACCCGGTCCACCCCGGCAGGACCAGCCAGGTGTGGGAGGTCTCGATCCACCGCGAGCCGGAGTCCGGGAGCGGCGACGACCGGCCGGTCTCGAGATCGGTGGTGCGGTTGCACGTGCTGGCGCCGGGGGCCCTGGTGGCCGGGCAACCGCCGCTCCCGAACCAAGCGGTCTGAGCTGACGTCGTCGGGAGGTGTGGCTGTGAGCTCGCCACCTCCTCCCCGGCACGGGTTGTGCTGGGGCCAAAGGCCGGTTACATAGATTCATGACCGGAGACCCCAGCCGCCACCACCCCATCTGGCGCTTCCGCTACCCGCTGGCAGTGGTCCTACTGGTGCTGGTGGGAGGGACTTTGGGCTACATGCTCATCCAGGGCTGGGATCCGCTGGACAGCTTCTTCATGACCGTGATCACGGTCAGCACCGTGGGGTACCAGACCGTCCACCCCCTGTCCGCCGGGGGCAAGCTGTTCAGCATTCTGCTGATCCTGGTCGGGGTCGGAACTATGCTGTACGCGCTCGGGCTGTTCGCGGAGCTGCTGAGCGACGGCCAGCTGGCCAAATGGAGGCAGGCGCGCAGATTGGAAGCCGAGGTAGCCGCGCTCAGCGACCATTACATCATCTGTGGATACGGGCGGATCGGGACCCGGGTGCTGGTCGAGCTGGAACGCAGCGGGGTGCGCCACATAGCCATCGACCAGACGCCCGAGGCCGTCGGCCGGCTGCGCCGCGAGGGGCGTCTCTTCCTGGAGGGCGACGCCGCCTCTGAGGAGGTCCTGCGGCAGGCCGGAGTGGAGCGGGCCCGCGGTCTCATCTGCGCGGTGGACTCAGACGAGCGAGCGGTCTACATCACCCTGACCGCTCGCTCCCTCAATCCGACGCTCTACATCATCGCCCGCGCGGGACAGCCGGAGTCCCTGCGGCGCCTGGAGCTCGCGGGGGCCAACCGGGTCATCTCTCCCTACCGGATGGCCGGCCACCGCATGGCCGAGATGGCGCTGCGTCCGGCGGTCCTGGAGGTGATGGACACCCTGAGCCAGGCTGGGAGTGAGATCGGGGTCGAGGAGATGGTGGTCCCGGAGGGCTGGGCGAAGGCAGGCTCCACACTCGCGCAATCGGGTCTCCTAGAGCCGGGGACGGCGCGCCTGCTGGCCCTCAGACGGCCTCCCGGGTCGCTCTTCATAGGCCCTGGGCCCACTCAGGATGTTCAGGCCGGGGACCTGCTGGTGGTGCTGGGCTCCACCGGGGAGATCGACCGAACCGCGTCCCTGCTGCGCTGAGGGCCTGTACCGAGCCGCGACAGCGCCGGACCCGGGCAGCGGCGCCCGCACTAGCTTCTGGATGCGCACCAACTGCGGCTGCTGCCATGTGTGTGGGTGAGCTGAAGGCGTGGACGAGAGATGCAGAGCCGCCTGTTGGAAACGAGGCCAGGCCGAGGCCCCGCTTTGTCCCGACGTGCCCCGCTGCCCAGTGCGGGATGCCAAAATGAAGCCTTCGGTGGCGCCTACTCACCTGAGGAGGATGAGGACAAGTGACCAAGACCGCGCCCGACGGCACCCGCATCCTGGGCAGCCTGCGATCGGTTGATGGAAGAGGCGCCGTGCGCCTGGAAGACCGCTTCGACACGGACATCGACAACCTGTGGTCGGCGATCACCGATCCTGGCCGCCTCGGCCAGTGGCATGCAAAGGTGGAAGGGGACCTCCGGCCCGGCGGAACGTTCCGCTTGCTCGTGGAAGCAGATGACTGGGAGGGCAATGGACGCGTGGAATTGTGCGCGCCCCCGAAGCGGCTGGTGGTGAAGACGCGAGAATCGGAGGAGTCCTGGCACAAGGGTCAAGGCGTGCCGCCGTTCGATGAGAGCGTCGAGGCCACTTTGACTGCCGAGGGCGACCGGACCGCGATGGTCGTTGAGATCGGGAACTTGCCGCTCGACCCGCTTCCCTACTATGGGGCTGGGTGGCAGATCCACTTCGAAAGGCTTTCCGCGTACCTCGCAGGAGGTGAACTCCACGATGCCAATGGGCGTTGGGATATCCTCGTGCCTGCCTACCGGGACTTGGCCGCTGAGATCGTCAAGTAGCGCCAGCATTTCGGTCCTATCGCCGGATTTCGGTCTGTAGTCGGGCCTGACCAGCGGAGGGGACAGGTGTGCCGCGTGCCGGGCGGCCCGGCCAGTCCCGCGTGGAGTGACCGCTGGCGACGATCACTGCTCCCGGCGGATGCGGCCAGTTGCGTTCATGACCGACGGGGTCCAGCTTCTGTCCGCCGACCTCATCATCACCAACACCAAGCTCTGCCCCGGCGTCCTGCCCCCTCCCTCCATCTGTCTAGCGCCGTGGGGCCACATCAGTGGCGCCATCGCCGACACCGGTCGGCAGCGGCACTCCGCAGCACGCCGGGACCGCGCTCAGCGGCCACACTCCCTTCTATTGAACTCAGTTCTGACACCCGTCGACTCCAGTGGCAGGATCGACCGGAGAGTGTCCCCGGTTGGGAGGTGGCAGAAGATGGACTCTGCGGTGGAGCGGCGCGGACACGATCCGGTGAGGACGCTGGTGCCAGCCCGGATGGACCGGCTCCCCTGGACCCGGTTCCACTGGATGATCGTGGTGGGGCTGGGAGTTTCCTGGATCCTGGACGGCCTGGAGATCCAGATCGCCTCCAGCGTCAGCCCGGTCCTCCAGCATCACTCCACCCTGGGGTTGAGCACCGCCGAGGCGGGTCTGATCGGGAGCGTGTACCTGGCGGGCGAGGTGGTCGGAGCGCTGGTGTTCGGAAGGCTCACGGATTGGCTGGGGCGCAAGCGGCTCTTCATCTGGACGTTGGGGATCTACCTGCTCGCCAGCGGCATCTCCGGGCTCTCCCCCACCTTGTGGTTTTTGCTGCTGTTCCGCTTCATCGCCGGTACCGGCATCGGCGGTGAGTACACCGCCATCAACTCGGCCATCGACGAGCTCATCCCCTCGCGGTATCGGGGGCGCACCGACATCGCCATCAACGGGACCTACTGGGCGGGTGCCCTGATCGGTTCGGTGGGCACCCTGTTCCTGCTCAACCCCCACCTGTTGCCGATCAATTTGGGCTGGCGGATCGGCTTCTTCATCGGTCCGGTGATCGGGTTGATCATCATCTACATCCGCCGCCACATCCCGGAGAGTCCCCGCTGGCTGATGACCCACGGCCGTCAGGCGGAGGCCGAGGCGACCGTGGATCAGATCGAGGCCGGATTGGAGCGGCACGGGGTGAAGCTGGACCCGGTCCCGGAGGACCAGGCGATCGACGTGGCCTACCGCGGCCAGGTCTCCTACTTCCAGATCGCCCGGACGATGTTCCGGGACTATCCGAGCCGCTCGGCGCTGGGTTTCTCGATGATGGTCACCCAGTCGTTCCTCTATAACGCCATCTTCTTCTCGTATGCCCTGGTGCTGACCCATTTCTACAAGATCCCCGAGGATCAGACCGCCTACTTCTTCATCCCCTTCGCGATTGGGAACCTGATCGGACCGCTGGTGCTGGGACCGCTGTTCGACACCGTCGGCAGGCGGCGCATGATCATGCTCACCTACTGCGTGAGCGGGGTGGTGCTGGCGATATCTGGCGCGCTGTTCGACGCCGGGGTGCTCAACGCCGTCACCCAGACCATCTTCTGGTGCGTCACCTTCTTCTTCGCCTCCGCGGGCGCGTCCTCGGCCTACCTCACGGTCAGCGAGATCTTTCCGCTGGAGCTGCGCGGGCAGGCGATCTCCTTCTTCTTCGCGATCTCCCAGCTGGTCGGTGGTGTCGGGGCCCCAGTCCTGTTCGCCAGCCTGGTGGGGTCGGGGCACAACCCCGGGCCGCTGACGATCGGTTACTACGTGGGTGCGTCGGTGATGTTCGTAGGCGGGGTCATCGCCTGGTTCATCGGCGTCAACGCGGAGCGACAGTCGCTCGAGAATGTGGCCAGGCCACTGTCGGTGGTCGACCGTCCGGCCCGGACTCGGCCCGACGAGGTCACGGCGTGATCAACTCGGACGCCGCCAAGCGTCCCAGCCGCACGGGTGAGCGCGGGAGGTGAACCATGACTGAAATCGGCAGGAGCACCGCCTGGTCTCCCACCGGGCGCGATGATCGTCCGGTGGTGGTGGGGATCAGCAGGGAGAGCGGCTCGGTCACCGCGCTGACCTGGGCCTGGCACGAGGCCCAACTCCGCCAGGTGCCTCTGGTCGCCGTCACAGCCTGGCGCCCGCCGCTGCCCAGCCCGGGGCCATCTCCGAGGCCCGGAGTCACCCCGATGTCTTCGGAGGAGGTCCACCGCGAGGTCACCGAGGACCTCGACCGCCTGATCCATCGGGTTTTGGGGACGCATCCCGAGATCAAGACGATGGTGATAAAGGGTGGCACCACCAGCGCCCTGATCAAGGCTGCGGTCGGCGCCCAGCTGCTGGTGCTGGGTCCGCCTCAGCCCAACCGGGCGGCTGGGCTCGTCACCGGGCGCCGGGTGCACCGGCTCACCACCACCGTCGCCTGCCCGGTGGTGGTGATGCCGCTGGCGACCAACCTGGTCTGAGGCCGGCCTTACCCATCAGGCGTCCCTGGCCTCCCCGGTTGCCAGCCGCGCCTGGGCCGCGGCCAGGCGTGCCCCCGGCACCCGGAAGGGGGAGCACGACACGTAGTCCAGGCCCAGTCTCTCGCAGATGGCGATGGACTGGGCGTCACCGCCATGCTCGCCGCAGATCCCCACCTCCAAGTCCGCTCGCGCCTGGCGCCCCTCGGTGACCGCATAGCCCATCAGGCGACCAACGCCGTCGGCATCCAGATGCTCGAAGGGATTGGCAGGCAGGATGCCGTCCTTCACGTAACGGCCGAGGAACTTGCCCTCGGCGTCATCGCGCGACACGCCGTAGGTCATCTGGGTCAGGTCGTTGGTGCCGAAGGAGAAGAACTGCGCGTGCTCCGCGATGGCCCCCGCGGTCAGCGCGGCGCGCGGAACCTCGATCATGGTGCCGACCTTGATGTCGAAGCGCACGCCCTGCTCGCGGGCCACCAGCTTCAGGGTCCCCTCGATGGTCAGGCGCGAGCGGCGCAGCTCCTCCGCGTGCCCCACCAGGGGAACCATGATCTCCGGGACCGCCTTCTTGCGACGCTTGCGCAACTCCGCGGTCGCCTCGGCGATGGCGCGCACCTGCATCTCGATGATCTCCGGGAACAACAGTCCGAGCCGGCAGCCGCGCAATCCCAGCATGGGATTCTGTTCGCGCAACTCCTCCACCGCCCGCAGCATCCGCTCGGCCCGCTCCAGCTTCTTGCCTGACTTCTTCTGATCCCGCAGCCGGGTAACCTCGACCAGCAGCTGGTCGTGATCCGGGAGGAACTCATGCAGCGGCGGGTCGATCAGACGAATGATCACGGGCAGGCCATGCATCGCCTCCAGGATGCCCAGGAAGTCGCTGCGCTGGAAGGGCAGCAGCTCCGCCAGCGCCGCCCTGCGCTCCCCCACCTCCTGGGCCAGGATCATGCGCTGGACGTGGGGCAGCCGATCCTGCTGCATGAACATGTGCTCGGTGCGGCAGAGGCCGATCCCCTGGGCGCCGAACTCACGGGCCCGGCGGGCGTCCTCCGGGGTATCGGCGTTGGCATAAACCCGCAGCCGCCGCACCTGATCGGCCATGGTGAGCAGCCGCTCCAGGTCCCCCGAGACCCCAGCCTCCACCGTGGGGACCGCCCCCTCGATCACCCGGCCGGTGGTGCCGTCGATGGTGAAGACATCCCCCTCCTTCACCACCACGCCGCCCGCCTCGAAGCGCCGCTTGACGAGATCCACCTTCAGGTCCTCGGTCCCCGCGACACAGGGCTTTCCCATTCCCCTCGCCACCACCGCCGCGTGCGACGTGCGCCCGCCCCGGGAGGTGAGCACCCCCTCGGCGGCGATCATGCCGTGCACGTCATCCGGGTTGGTCTCGATCCGCACCAGGATCACCTGCTTTCCCTGCGCGGCCATCTGCTCCGCACGGTCGGCGTCGAAGACCGCCGCGCCGGTCGCGGCGCCAGGGGAAGCCGCGAGCCCGGTCGCGAGCACCTTCACCTTCGCATTGGGGTCGATGGCACGGTGGAGCAGGTGGTCCACCTGCTCCGGCTCCACCCGGCGGAGCGCCTCCTCCTTGGTGATCAGCCCCTCCCCAACCATGTCGACGGCGATCTTGACCGCCGCGGCCGCCGTCCGCTTGGCGGTCCTGGTCTGGAGCATGTAGAGCCGGCCCCGCTCAATGGTGAACTCCATGTCCTGAACGTCGCGGTAATGGTGCTCCAGCCGCTCCGCGATCTTGGCGAAGTCCGCATACACCTCCGGCAGCGCCCTCTCCAGGGTGGCTATGGGTTGAGGTGTGCGGATTCCCGCGACCACGTCCTCCCCCTGGGCATTGAGCAGGTACTCCCCAAAGAGGCGGTGTTCCCCGGTCGCGGGGTCACGGGTGAAGGCTACGCCGGTGCCAGAATCGTCACCCATGTTGCCGAACACCATCGCCTGCACGTTGACCGCGGTCCCCAGGGTGTGGGGAATGTTATTGAACTCGCGGTAGGCGATCGCGCGCTTGCCGTTCCAGGAGTCGAACACCGCGGCAATCGCCTTGGTCAGCTGGTCCCACGGATCCTGGGGGAACGGTTCTCCGGTGTGCTCTTCGACGGTCCGGCGGAATTTCAGCGCCAGCTTCTTGAGCGCTGCCGGTTGCAGCTCCGCGTCACTCGTGGCCTTGGCAGCACGCTTGGCCGCTTCGAGCTCGCGGTCGAAGAGCTCGGCGTCCAACCCCAATACGATTCGTCCATACATCTGGATGAAGCGCCGGTAGGCGTCGAGCGCGAAGCGCTCGTCGTTGGTGCGGCGCGCCAGCCCCTGCAGGGTGGTCTCGTTCAACCCCAGGTTGAGGACGGTGTCCATCATGCCCGGCATTGAGAAGGCCGCCCCCGACCTGACCGAGACCAGCAGCGGATTCTCCGGATCGCCCAGGCGCTTGCCGGTGCGACGTTCCAACTCGTTCAGGTGGACGCGGACCTCGTCGAGCATCCCATCGGGGAACCCCCCGGTACCCAGGTAGGCGAGACAGGCCTTGGTGGTGATCGTGAAGCCCGGTGGCACCGGCATCCCGGCGCGGGTCATCTCCGCCACCCCCGCGCCCTTGCCACCCAGGAGGTCGCGCATCTGGGCAGACCCCTCCTCGAAGTCGTAGACGTATTTGATGCCGGCCCGATTGGTGGACGGGGAACTCGTCTTGACCGCGGTCTTTGCCATCGGCTGATGCCTCCTTCCCTGGATCGCTACTTCGAGTGTACGTGAGCCCGTGGGGATGGCGGCAGCCTTCACTTAAGATCGAGACGCACGGCTCCCGATGGCGGGGCCGGGCTTGGTGATCCGCGTTTCGTCCAACCGCCGAGGGGAAACATCCGCTTCATGGGCATGCACATGGGGGGCGGGGGCGCCGGCCGCATCCTGCGCGGCTACGGAGCCCAGACGCCGCCGCCGCCGATAAGCCGGAGCACCCTGCTCAGGGTCCTCAAACTGTTCGCCCCGTATCGCTGGAAGGTGATCGGGGTGCTCACGATCCTGGTGGTGGTCGCCGGCCTCGGGATTGTCAACCCGGTGATGCTCAAGCTGATCATCGACCAGGGGATCCTGGAGCACAAGACCAGGATGCTGCTGATCTTCGTGGGCATCATGGTGATCACCCCGGTGATCAGCACCGGGCTCGGCGTCTGGCAGACCTACCTCAACGCGGTCGTCGGGCAGCGGATGATGCAGGACCTGAGGGTGGCCCTCTACTCCCACCTGCAGAGCCTCCCGCTGCGGTTCTTCACCGCCACCCGGACCGGCGAGATCCAGTCGCGGCTCACCAACGACGTGGGCGGGGTCGACTCGGTGATCACCAACACCGCCACCAGCATCGTCTCCAACCTCACTCGGACCGCGGCCACCCTGACCGGGATGGCGGTTCTGAGCTGGCAGCTGACCCTGATCTCGGTGGTCATGATGCCGGTCTTCCTGCTGGTCACCGCCCGAGTCGGCGAGGTCCGCCGCAAGGTGAGCTCGGACACCCAGGCGACCCTGGCCGATCTCTCCGCGATCGCGGAGGAGACCCTTTCCGTCAGCGGGATCCTGCTCAGCAAGGTCTATGGGCGGGAGAAGGTGACCCACAAGCGCTATGTCGACGAGACCGGCCGCCTCACCAACCTGATGATCCGCCAGCAGATGGTGGGGCGCTGGTTCTTCGGGTTCATCTCCACCTTCTTCTCGATCCTGCCCGCTTTGGTCTACCTGGTGGCCGGCCTCTTCCTGCACGCCGGGCGCAGCGGTGGGGTCTCGGTGGGTACCCTGGTCGCCTTCACCACCTTTCAGTCCCAGCTGTTCTTCCCGATCGGGCAGCTGCTCAACATTCAGGTCGAACTGCAGGGGGCGCTGGCGCTCTTCGACCGCATCTTCCAGTATCTGGACGAGAAGGTCGAGATCGAGGACCGTCCAGGTGCCATCCGCATCCCCCCCGAGCGCATCCGGGGCGCCATCGAGTTCGACCATGTGACCTTCCGGTACGAGCCGAGCAATCCCGTGGCAGCGGTCGACTCGGTCAGCTTCAGAGCCGACCCGGGACAGCTGGTCGCCCTGGTCGGGCACAGCGGGGCCGGCAAGAGCACCCTCACCTACCTGGCGGCCAGGCTCTACGACGTCGACCAGGGCAGTGTGCGCCTGGACGGACATGACCTCAGGGACCTCACCCAGGAGACCATCCGGGACGCGATCGCGGTGGTGACCCAGGAGACCTTCCTGTTCCACGGCACCATCCGGGAGAACCTCCTGGTGGGCAAGCACGACGCGACCGACGCGGAGCTCATCGCCGCCGCCCGGGCCGCCTCCATCCACGATCGGATCATGGAGCTGCCCGACGGCTATGACACCCTCTCGGGAGAGCGCGGCTACCGCCTCAGCGGCGGCGAGAAGCAGCGGGTGGCGCTGGCACGCGCCATCCTGAAGGACCCCCGCATCCTGATCCTGGACGAGGCCACCAGCGCGCTCGACACCCACAGCGAGCGGGAGATTCAATCGGCGCTGGAGCGACTCATGCATGGGCGTACCACGATCGCGATCGCGCACCGCCTGTCCACGATCCTGGCGGCCGACCAGATCCTGATGATGGACCACGGCAGGATCATCGAACGAGGCACTCACCGGGAGCTGCTGGCCCAGGAGGGGGCGTACGCCCGGCTCTACTTCGAGCAGTTCGCGGGGGAACACGTGGCCGTGGCGAGCTGAACGGCCTGGCTTTGCCGGACGCAGGGGAGGGAGCTGGATTGTGCTGGTAGCCACCTGGAACGTGAACTCGCTCACCGCCCGGCTCGACCGGGTCATCTCGTGGCTGACGGCCAACCGGCCGGACGTCCTGCTGCTCCAGGAGACCAAGCTCGCCGACGCGGCGTTCCCCAGCGCCGCGTTCCAGGAGCTCGGCTACGAGGCGGCCCACCATGGCGACGGCCGCTGGAACGGGGTGGCCGTCATCTCCAGGGTCGGGCTGTTGGACCCGGCGCCCGGGCTCACCCTGTTGGCGCCCACCGGCCGGTCGGAGCCACGGTATCTGGAGGCCACCTGTGGAGGGATCCGGATCGGCAGCGTCTACTGTCCCAACGGCCGCGAGGTGGGGCACCCGTTCTTCACGTACAAACTCGAGTGGCTGAGGGAGCTCAGCCGACGGGTTGCCGACTCCCTGACCCACTCGGAGCTCCTGCTCGGCGGTGACTTCAACGTGGCTCCCACCGATCAGGACGTCTTCGACCCCAAGGCGTTCGAGGGCGCAACCCACGTCACCCCGGATGAGCGGGCCGCTCTCCAAGCGGTCCTGGACCAGGGCCTGGTCGACCTCTCCCAGGTGGCCCCGCAGCCGTCGGGATTCACGTACTGGGACTATCGCCAGGGGTTTTTCAGGAGAGGGCTCGGGATGCGGATCGACCTGCTCCTCGGCAGCCCTGGCGTGGCCGAGCGGGTGCGAGGGGTGAGGGTGGACCGTGAGGAGCGGGCCGGCACCCGCCCCAGCGACCATGCCCCCCTCATGGTCGAGCTGTCCTGACAGGCGGCCCCGCCTAGAGCAGGCCCTGAGCCACCAGCAGCTCGGCGTTGAGCAGAGCTGCCCCGGCGGCTCCCCTGACCATGTTGTGCACCAGGACCGTGAACTTCCAGTCCAGCACCGGGCACTCGCGGAGCCGCCCCACGGCCACCGCCATGCCATCCCCCAGATCCCGGTCCAGACGGGGCTGGGGCCGGTCCGGGTCGACATGGAACAGGATTGGCGAGGGTGGTGCGGACGGCAGGTGGAGGTCTGCGACCGCCCCCCGGAATCCCTCCAGCGCCCGGCGCACCTGCGCGTGGGTC